>CAZOPE010000104.1:0-1581 GCA_964581625.1 uncultured Cellvibrionaceae bacterium | reverse complement strand
GGTGGTACTTCACTGCTTATCGTAGTGGTTGTGGTTATGGACTTTATGTCTCAGGTACAGGCTCACTTGATGTCTCATCAATATGAATCATTGATGAAGAAGTCAAACTTAAAAGGTTACGGTAGCGGAAACGCTCGTTAATCCTGGATTTTGAGGTTGAATAATGAAAGTTCGTGCTTCTGTTAAAAAGATTTGTCGCAATTGCAAAATGGTTCGTCGCAACGGTGTTCTTCGCGTAATTTGCGCTGTTGAGCCACGCCATAAGCAGCGTCAGGGTTAATGCTTAATTAATTTGTCGCTTCAGTATGAGGCAGGTGCTCACAGCGTGAACGCCTGCCTCTTGTTTTCTAAGTGAAAAATTAAAGCGTTACCAATTGGGGGCGTTGACTGTCGTTAGATAAGAAATTGTCTGGCTATTGCTTTGCGCTGTGTTTCTCGCTATCCTGCGCGCCTTTTTGAGCGGCGATGATGGCGGTTAATACTGTCAACGCTACATTTATGTGTTATTGGAGTAATTTGAATGGCTCGTATTGCTGGTGTAAACATACCAGATAACAAACACGCCGTTATCTCATTGACTTACGTTTATGGGATTGGTCGCACCACAGCTAAGCAGATTTGTGCTGCCACTGGTATTTCTGAGGAAGCCAAAATTGGCTCATTGTCAGAAGATCAATTGGAGTCTATCCGCGCTGAGGTTGCCAAGCGCACCGTAGAAGGTGACTTGCGCCGTGTTGTATCAATGAATATCAAGCGTTTGATGGATTTGGGTTGCTACCGTGGCTTGCGTCACCGTCGTAGCTTGCCATTGCGTGGTCAGCGTACTAAAACGAACGCTCGCACTCGTAAAGGCCCACGTAAGCCAATTAAGAAGTAATTCTTAGGCTTAACTTCATTCACTTACGGTAACAAATTAGTAGGAAGAAATTGCTATGGCTAAGCCAAGTAATAAAACTGCGGCCAAGAAAAAAGTTAAAAAGACAGTGGTGGACGGCGTTGCCCATATCCACGCTTCTTTTAACAATACCATCGTGACTATCACTGATCGTCAAGGTAATGCTCTTAGCTGGGCTACTTCAGGTGGTTCTGGTTTCCGTGGTTCACGTAAATCTACACCATTCGCTGCGCAGGTTGCTGCTGAGCGTGCTGGTGAAGCTGCAAAAGAATATGGTTTGAAAAATCTTGACGTCGAAGTTAAAGGCCCAGGCCCAGGTCGTGAATCTGCGGTTCGTGCTTTGAACAATGTTGGCTACAAAATTACCAACATCACTGACGTTACGCCGATTCCTCACAACGGCTGCCGTCCGCCGAAAAAACGTCGTGTGTAAGGGGAGAATAGATAATGGCTCGTTATATTGGACCTACCTGTAAACTCTCTCGCCGCGAAGGCACTGATCTTTTCTTGAAAAGTGGTGCGCGCGCGTTAGATTCAAAATGTAAATTAGAAACTGCACCTGGCCAACATGGTCAACGTCGCGGTCGTTTGTCTGACTACGGTGTACAGTTGCGCGAAAAGCAAAAAGTACGTCGTATTTACGGCATTCTTGAAAAGCAATTCCGTGGTTACTACAAAGAAGCTGC
>CAZOPE010000103.1:0-1628 GCA_964581625.1 uncultured Cellvibrionaceae bacterium | reverse complement strand
TAAAATCGGCAGGTCAAAGCAGGGGCGTTAGCCAATATGCCAAATTTTATTCCCTACGATCTCAATCAGTCCGAAATGGTGGTGATTAATTACCAGGATCAGCTGCAACCGGGTACATTGGAGCACGCGATTCACCATCTGATTGAATACCGATTAGATCTTACCGTCTTTTTTCCCTCCTATCAGAATGATGCAACTGGGCGTTACGCATACAACCCCGCTATTTTGTTGAAGATCGTTCTATTCGCTTACTCCAAAGGAATTACCAGCAGCCGGGAGATTCAATGGAATTGCCAAAACAACATTACATTTATGGCTCTGGCCTGTGGCAAGGTGCCTCACTTCACTACCATCGCGGCATTTATTAGTGGTCATGCCGAACAGGTGGAAGCAATATTTGAACAGGTGCTGCTGATTTGTGATTCGGACGGTTTGCTGGGGAAAGAGCTGTTCGCCATTGATGGATGCAAAATGTCTTCAAACGCAGCCAAGGAATGGTCAGGTACCTTTAAAGAACTGCGCGAAAAGCGCAATAAAATTAGAAGGCAAATTAAACACTGCATTCAAGAGCACAAAAAGGCGGACACCCGCACTAGCGATGGTAAGGAACGAGCACGCAGGCTTCTGCAAAAAGCGGAAACATTGAATAAAGCTGCGGATCGCATTGATGAATTTCTCGCAAGCGAGCAACCCAAGATCGGCCAAGGCAAAACCAAAAAGGAAATTAAGAGCAATATCACCGACAACGAATCCGCCAAGATGACAACGAGTAAAGGCACGATTCAAGGTTATAACGGCGTAGCAACCGTCGATAGCAAACACCAAATCATCGTTGATGCGCAAGCCTTTGGCCACGGCCAAGAGCATCACACATTAGAGCCCGTAGTGACTACCGTAAAAGAACGGTTCAGACGGCTAGGAATTAAAAATAACATCTTCACGCAAAAAGGCACCAAGCTTACGGCGGATACTGGCTTCTCAAATGAGCACAATAATGAGTTCCTTTATAAAAACGGTATTAACGCTTTTATACCTGACAACCGCTTTCGCAGCCGCGATAGCCAGTTTGATGCGCAAAAGCAGAAGTACGGCAAACGCAAACAAAATGGGAAGCCAAAACAGTCTGCTAGCTACTTTACTCAGGATGACTTCACGTTTAATAAACGCGGGATTACCTGTACCTGCCCGGCTGGGGAAAAGCTGACGCTGACCCGAGTTGCCGATAACGGCTACGGCAAAGAGACCGCCTATTTTGAGGGTAGGCTATTGCAATGCCGAAACTGCCCTTTAAAAAATCAGTGCATGAAAAATCCTGCTTCAGCGGACCACCGTCAGGGCTCAGGCCGGCAGGTGTCTTTTATTATCGGCCAGGTTAAGAACAAGAAGAGTTATACCGACTGGATGAAGGCGCGAATTGACGCCCCGGATGGCAAGGATATTTACGCTAAGCGGATGGCTGTGGTGGAGCCAGTTTTTGCTAATATAGGAGCCAACAAAGGTTTGAACCGCTTCTCATTGCGAGGCAAAACCAAGGTGCAAGCGCAATGGCAGCTATACAGCTTGGTACACAATATAGAAAAATGGATGAATTATGGGCCGATGGCGGCGTAAGATGCCCTCAGCAATGG
>CAZOPE010000102.1:0-1852 GCA_964581625.1 uncultured Cellvibrionaceae bacterium | reverse complement strand
AGAGCGAGTAGGGATTACGGATAACTTCTTCCAGCTCGGAGGGCATTCGTTGTTGCTTGTAAAAGTGTCGGCACAGTTAAAGAAATCATTGAATCAAGAATTAATGATACGAGATTTCTTTGGGTATGAAACAATTCAGTTATTGGCAGAAAGAATAAATAAACAAGGCGTATCTGCGTTCGAAACCGATGCTGCTTTTGAGCAGGTAACCACTCGGTCTGCGGATCAAGTTGAGGAAATAATACTTTGAATATAAATGCATTTATTACTCTATGTATTGAAAAAGCTATTAGCTTTTCTCTTGAGGAAAATGATCAATTAAAAGTTAATGCTGTATCAGGAATTTTAACGCCAGACATCATTGACCAATTAAAAGAAAGAAAATTAGAAATTATTAATTGGTTAAAAGAAAAAATAGCAAAACGTATTTTGCCTAGATCAGTGTCTGACAAGGCTCTACGCCTTTCCTACGCCCAACAACGTATGTGGTTGTTGGATCAAATTGACAGTGGTAGCGCCCTGTACAATGTTGCGAATGCGTTAAGGTTGACGGGCTCACTTAATGTTGAAGCTTTAACAAAGGCGTTTAGCAGTATTCTTGAACGTCATGAAAGTTTACGCACTTGCTTTGGTGTGGGTGAAGATGGCGAACCCTTCCAGATTATTCAAGCAGCTGTTCCGTTTCATTTTCAGTTAAATGATTTATCTGGCTTGGACGAAAACGAACGCCAATTAAAACTAGCTGAAATGGTGAGAGAAGAGCGCTCGCGCTTATTTGATTTAAGCTGCGATCTGATGATGCGTGCACAACTAATTAAACTTGCTGACGATGAACATATTGTACTAGTGACAATGCATCATATCGCGTCTGATGGGTGGTCTACAGGGATTTTGATCAATGAGTTTAGCGTGCTATACAGTGCGTATGTTCAAGGTCAGGAAAATCCTCTAGCGCCATTGCAAATCCAATACGCCGATTACGCCCATTGGCAACGTAGCTGGTTACAAGGTGAAGTGCTTGATCAACAGTTAGGTTATTGGACAAAAAAACTGGCCAATATACCTCTGGCGCACAGCTTGCCTTTAGATCATCCGCGTCCGCAATTACAGACCTTTGTGGGTAACATTATTACTTCTCGCATTGATGCTCAAACAAACCGTAATTTAATAGCTTTATGCCAAGCACACGGTGCAACCTTGTTTATGGGCTTGCACGCAGCCTTCTCAGTGTTGTTATCACGCTACAGCAACGAAACTGACATTGTTGTGGGTAGCCCGATTGCGAATCGTGAACAAGCTGAAGTGGCCGGTGTGATTGGTTTCTTTGTAAACACGCTAGTGTTGCGTAGTGATCTGTCAGAAAACCCCAGCTTCGCCCAATTGTTAGCACAAAGCAAAAACATATTGTTGGATGCATACGCCCATCAACAGGTGCCATTTGAGCAAGTCGTCGAGCGCTTGCAGCCAGAACGTAGCTTGCGTCATAGCGCGTTATTTCAAATCATGTTAATCCTGCAAAATAATGAACAGGGTGTTTTGACATTGCCGGAGTTAACTCTGGATTCTTTTGGATTTTCTAATGCAGATATTACAGAGTTCGACCTTACTCTGGATGTGAGTGAGAATGATCATGGCTTGAAGTTGGATTGGAAATACAACACGGATTTATTCGAGCAGAAAACCATTGCACGTATGGCAAACCATTTTGGTTTACTTCTTAATGCGTTGTTGACTCAACCGGACAAAAACGTGTTTAACGTTGAATTGTTAGGCTCACATGAGCGTCAGAAACTATTGATTGACTGGAACAACACGCAAACAGATTATCCGAACGATAAATGCATACATGAAT
>CAZOPE010000101.1:0-1915 GCA_964581625.1 uncultured Cellvibrionaceae bacterium | reverse complement strand
TTTCCATAATCTCTTCGGTGATGCCTTCAATTTTGATATCCATTTGCAGTGCAGTAACACCGCTGGTGGTACCGGCTACTTTAAAGTCCATATCGCCAAGGTGATCTTCATCGCCGAGGATATCAGTCAGAACCGCAAAGCCTTCTGGTTCTTTCACCAAGCCCATTGCGATACCCGCAACCGGAGCTTTCAAAGGAACGCCTGCATCCATCAATGCCAATGAAGAACCGCACACAGAGGCCATTGAGCTTGAACCGTTAGATTCAGTAATTTCGCTCACTACACGCAAGGTGTAGGGGAAATCTGATTCAGCAGGAAGAACCGCAGCGACGCCGCGACGAGCCAAACGGCCGTGACCGATTTCGCGACGACCCGTTGCCCCCATACGACCACACTCACCTACCGAGAACGGAGGGAAGTTGTAGTGCAACATGAATGCATCTTTTTTGGAGCCTTCGAGGAAGTCGATGATTTGTGCATCGCGCGCGTTGCCCAAGGTTGCAACAACCAATGCTTGAGTTTCGCCACGAGTAAACAACGCAGAACCGTGCGCCTTACCCAATACGCCAACTTCAACTTGGATGGGACGTACGGTTTTGTTGTCACGGCCATCGATACGTGGTTGACCGGCAACGATGTTTGCACGCACTAAACGGTATTCCAAAGTACCAAAAGCGGCTTTTACGTCGTCTGCAGAGAAACCTGAAGTTTCCGTTGCCAATTCAGTAACCGCCTGATTGCGTAATTCACCTAAACGATCATAACGCTTAGCTTTGTCGGTGATGCGGTAAGCCATGCTGATTGAATCAGCAAAACCTTTTACCAAAGCATCTTTCAATGCCATATTTTCAGCAGGAGCAGTCCAATCCCAACGCGGCTTGCCAGCGTCACGCGCTAACTCAGCGCAGGCTTGCACAACAGCTTGCATCTCTTGATGAGCGTAAAGCACCGCGCCCAACATGGTATCTTCCGGCAATTCTTTCGCTTCAGATTCAACCATCAATACTGCGTCTTTAGTACCCGCAACTACCATGTCCAACTCTGAAGTAGCGAGTTGTTCGTAGCTTGGGTTGAGAATGTAACCATCAGCTTGGGTGTAAGCAACGCGCGCGCCGCCTACTGGGCCATTGAATGGAATACCGGAAATTGCCAATGCCGCAGAAGTACCGATCATTGCAACTATATCGGGATCATATTTCTTATCAGTTGAAACAACAGTACAAACCACTTGTACTTCGTTCAGGAAGCCTTCTGGAAACAGAGGGCGAATTGGGCGGTCGATCAAACGTGAAGTTAGGGTTTCTTTCTCTGACGGACGGCCTTCACGCTTCAAATAGCCACCGGGAATACGGCCGGCAGCGTAGCTTTTCTCTTGATAATGCACAGACAACGGGAAGAAGTCTTGGCCTGCTTTGGCTTCTTTTGAGCCTACAACGGTACACAGTACCGATACTTCGCCCATGGTTGCTAATACTGCACCGGTTGCTTGACGAGCAATACGGCCAGTTTCTAAGGTTACGGTTTGGTTGCCGTATTGGAACTTTTTAATAATCGGATTCACTCTTTTATCCTTTGGTTGCGTTAGAGATATTCGCACGAATGGGTGCTAGGCATTGCGGCGTTAAAATTTTTTCAGAAATGCTCATTTACCTCAGTAAACTCCGCTTTCTGAAAAAAATTTTGCCTTGCACTGCCGTCGCTGTACCAGATTCAAGTTTGGCTAACTTTTCGTGCAAAAAACTCTTTAGATAGTTTTCACGCGCCTATAAATTTTTCGTTCAAGTTTTAAAACAATTTGCATCCTGCCAACGCGCCTCATCTACTCTCGTGGCGCACAACTCCATACATTTTCAGCTCATCAAAAACAAGAATGCCCGCCGAAGCGGGCATGGATCAAATTAACGGCGCAGACCCA
>CAZOPE010000100.1:0-1916 GCA_964581625.1 uncultured Cellvibrionaceae bacterium | reverse complement strand
CGATGAACCCGCTGGGCTTTGTGCCGGACGATAAGTCCGATAAACGGCATTAGCAGGCTTTTCGTTCTTGAAAACTAGGGTAATTAATGGCAATAAATCTGAAAATGCACGGTTTTGCTTTTGCGGCAGCTCAGGGATGAAACCTGTGTTGCTCATGCAGATGGGCGATGATGGTATCCCTGTGGGCGTACATTTCCCTGAGTGTGGTGCGGTGAGTGGCCTCAACTTTGACGAACAGAAATAGGCTATTAGACATAGCAAAAGGTGTGGCCATTATTTTGGTCGTTATTGGTCATGAGGTGCAATATAGTGCTTCAAATTTTGATCAGCTAAGATTGTTTAGATTTATATATGCGTTTCATATGCCATTTTTCATCCTTCTATCAGGAGCGGCATATTCGTTTGCAATTGGAAATTTAGAGAGCAAGGGCGTCGGTAATGATGTGTTATTAGCATTGCAACGTAGCTTTAAGGCAGTTGTTAGGTTAATTTTGCCATTTTTTGCTTGGGGGGGTGTTTCGTGGGTTGTGGGCGCGCATGAACAGACGTTTTTGCTATGGGTAGAAGATATAACAAAGCATACAGATAAAGGCTTGTGGTTTTTAGTTTGTGTTTTTTACTGTGTTTGTGTACTGTCTTTTTGTTTGTTGGTATACCAGTCAATTACGAATGTAGTTCAGTACCCATTTAAGCGTTGGATGCAAGGATTTTTTTGTATTGCTGCCGCGTGGTTGCTAAAAAGTTTACCGGGTGATTTATATGGATTTGCTCTTTTTAAGATAAACTATATATACTTTGCAATTGGTTTTTTTTGTTATCAATATATATGCAAGACAAGCTTGATTCTGCGGTTTTTTGTGTTTGTAATATTTTTAAGTGGAGTCCAATTTTGGACAAGAGTTGGAGACTTTAACATTGATTTTTCCGTCAATCCATACTTTTATCCTATTGCAGGGTATTTTCCCTTTGTTGTTGGATTGACGGGTGCTATTTGTTTTGTAATTTTCGCAAATTATATTTTTAATAATTTTGGGCGTGTTTCGCGGTTTCTTGCATTTTTAGGGCAAGCATCACTTGGTATTTACGCAATGCATTATTATTTCATTGGAAAGTTAATTCCTGTGGCTTTCCCTTTGATTTCAAGCTTGTTGTTGACGTTGGTATTGCAAAGAATCGCTGTTGTGCGATTATTTTTATTGGGCAGCGGAAATAAACAGGCTCTGCATTTGTAATGAAAATTGGCAATCAATATTCACTGATTACCACCTGCCGCATTATGCGGCAGGCTTTGTATGCCGAAAAAAATGTGATTTGTGCATCGCTAGCCCTTGTGCTATTCACGTCTGAATTAATTAATCGATGTGCAATCTGCGTGGCGCTGTACTGATATTTTAAAAACCATCGGTCTTACCCCTGCATAATTATGACTATATTCGTTACCGGCGCCGCCGGTTTTATCGGCTCAAACTTTGTGCTCGATTGGCTCGAGCAATGTAACGAGCCGGTCGTTAACCTCGACCTGCTCACTTACGCCGGCAACCTCGAAAACCTCAAAGAACTTGAAGGTGACCCACGTCACCAGTTCGTCCGCGGCAACATCGGCGATCGTAACCTCGTGGCCAACCTGCTGGCCGACTGCAAACCACGCGCCGTCATCAACTTTGCAGCCGAAAGCCATGTGGATCGTTCGATCCATGGCCCGGGTGAATTTATTCAGACCAACATCGTTGGCACCTTCAATCTGCTTGAATCAGTGCGTGGTTACTGGAACGATCTGCCAGAAGCCGAGAAGGCTGCCTTCCGTTTCCTGCATGTGTCTACCGATGAAGTTTACGGATCACTCTCTAAAGAAGATCCACCTTTCTCGGAAACCAACCAATACGAACCCAATAGCCCCTACAGCGCCAGTAAAGCGG
>CAZOPE010000099.1:0-2116 GCA_964581625.1 uncultured Cellvibrionaceae bacterium | reverse complement strand
TGATTTATTTCACGGCTGGAAAGCACAAGCCAATTTAACCGCATTAAAAACAGCATCGGATGGCGCACACGAAAGCCCAAAAGAAATTATTCACCGCATTTCAGAAAGCCTGCTCAGCGCCTACGCGCAATCACCCTTGTTAGATAAATACGACATCTACCAAATCATTATGGATTACTGGGCAGAAACCCTGCAGGACGATGTGTATGTCATCACTCAAGACGGCTGGCAAGCAGGTAATACACTGCGTGAATTGGTGAATACCAAGGGCGATGCCAAACAAAAAGAAACGCCGGATTTAATTATCGGCAAAACAAAATACAAAGCCGAACTAATCCCGCCCGCGTTAATGGTTACGCGTTTTTTTAATGCTGAACAAACCGCACTGGATGCACTGCAAAGCGAATGCGATGCCAGTAGCCAAACTCTAGAAGCCTATGTAGAAGAACACGCCGTAGAAGATGGCCTATTGGCCGATGCACTGACCGACACAGGCAAAGTAAGTAAAGCCAGCGTAGCTGCGCGATTAAAAATCGCTACCGAAAAAGACGAAACTGCCGCGCTTAAAAAAGTAAAAGATTTAATAGAGCTGGAAGCAGATCACAAAAAAGCCGTGAAAGAAGCGCAAGAAAAACTAGATGCGCTTGTGTTTGCCAAATACCCGCAGCTTAGTGTTGAAGATATTAAAACCTTAATTGTGGATGACAAATGGCTCGCCAGTTTGCAAGCCAGCATAGTGGCAGAAGTTGAACGCATTACCCAACAACTCGCCAACCGCGTTAAAACCTTAGAAGAGCGTTACAGCACACCAATGCCTATTCTGGTGGATGAAGTTGCAACCCTAAGCAGTAAGGTAGATGAACACCTGAGAAAAATGGGGTTGGCGTGGTGAGTATGATGGAAAAGCAATTGATACCAGCGGGATATAAACAGACTGAGGTTGGGGTTATTCCTGAGGATTGGGATGTTGAACAACTTGAATCTTTGGTTGCATTTAACAATGGAGCTGCGCATGAAAATGACATTAATGAATTCGGTAAATATGTGGTTGTGAATTCAAAATTCATTTCGACAGAGGGACGCGTTGCTAAATATTCGGATAAATGTTTAAGCGCAACTAAAACTGGGAATATTTTAATGGTTATGAGTGATGTGCCAAATGGAAAGGCCATCGCAAAATGTTTTTCAGTGGACAATGATGATAAGTACACTGTTAATCAGCGAATCTGTTCAATTGAACCGAAAACAATCGAATCGAAATTTTTATTCTACATTTTAAACAGAAATAAATATTATTTACAGTTTGACGATGGTGCCAAACAAACAAATTTAAGGCGTCAGGATGTTCTCAGCTGTCCCGTTCTTGTGCCGCCACCCCAAGAACAAACCGCCATCGCCAACGCTCTATCCGATGTCGATGCCCTAATCGCCGCCTTAGAAAAACTCATCAATAAAAAAAGCGCCATCAAAACCGCCGCCATGCAACAACTCCTTACCGGCAAAAAGCGCTTGCCACCTTTCGATCAACTCAATACAGGTTACAAACATACTGAGCTGGGGGAGATTCCGGGGGATTGGGGTGCTCAGCCACTTTCAGAGCTAACGACATTAATGACAAATGGTTTTGTCGGAACTGCAAAGACGCATTACACCGATAGCAACGATGGCGTTTTATATATACAAGGCTACAACGTTGAAGAAAATGGTTTTAACTTTCACGGCATAAAGAGGGTTACGCAGGAGTTCCATCAGCGTCAATCTAAATCTTGTTTGCGGGAAGGTGATGTATTGATGGTGCAAACAGGCGATGTAGGGCTAACAACAGTTGTTCCTATCGAGTTGGCAGGATCAAACTGTCACGCGCTTATTATTTCTCGCTTCAAAGCTCAACTATTTAATTCATTATACTTTTCGTATTTCTTAAATTCTGCTGACGGTCGTAACAAACTCAAAGATTTAGAAGTTGGCACTACCATGAAGCATATAAATGTTGGTGATTTGCTTAATTTCTTAGTGCCAGTACCTTCAAGCCCTGAAGAACAAACCGCTATCGCCAACGTGCTTTCCGATATGGACAAAGACCTAGAAACCCTACAACAACGCCTGCATAAAACCC
>CAZOPE010000098.1:0-2208 GCA_964581625.1 uncultured Cellvibrionaceae bacterium | reverse complement strand
CGTGATTTTCGCACGGCTGTTGGGGTGTTTGCATGAACGCGGAGGAGTCAACGTGCTAATACGCGTAAACCTTGAATCCGCTGGGGTAGTGCATGTCAATGGTACGAAGGCTCAGTGTGTTGTCTGGGTAAATCACGTACCGATCATATTCAGTCACGAGTACATCACCATTGACATCGCGCGCTGTCATGGTGATGCGAAGGACGGCGGTGCTTGCGGTGTCCTGTTCGATTGTGTAACTCCAGTTTTCATAGCCGACCCATACGGTACCGTCATCGCTATAAAGGTTAAGAGCGCCGATTTGTCCCGTGTCTCCAACTTTAGCCGCATTGGGGAACACGGCAGGTACCGCCCAGTACCCGGCAGTGGTTGAGTTGCCGTAATAAGTGTTTTGGTAGCTGTCTGAGTAGTAGTTGTCTTGCGTTTCAAATACAGGACCGTGTGTGGCGCCATCGCTGCAGTTGGTGAAATTCAAAGCGATCACCAACGTGTTTCTGTAAAAGTATTGTGAGCTGATGTTTGTAGCCTCGGCCGCACTTTGCAGGTGTCGCATTGTTCCCGCGCAGGTTCCTTGAGTGGGGTTCAAGGAAAAAGATTTTGTATAGCCTGTTTGAATCAGTTTTGTCCAAGCGGCGGCCACATCGAAACTGTTTGGTGATACAGCGATTGCACTGGGGTCTTTACTCGCCCAATTTTCCCCGCCATTGCCACAGCTGCTCAATAGGAATGTGAGTAAAAAAATAACCAAAACTTTCATTTTCATGTTGTTTCTCTTGTTCTCGCAAGGAGGAATGTATTGAGAATATTTGAGTTCTTTGGGGTTAATTTTTTCCTACAGAAACTTCTTTTTAATTTACTTATAGGTTATAAAATCGTTTTGACTTTATGCAAATAAACTTAAAAAAATGGGTGCTGTTCTGCTTGCCGCTATTTCTCATCTGTGGCCAAGCTCAGTGTCAAATTTTTAAGGATGGTGACTATCCTCTTTTCCGCCATTCAGCTCGTGTCGGCGTTGATGCATGGCGATTCACGCCAAGCGAGCCTGAAAAACTTTTGATGACTGCGACAAATTCAGCATGGAAATACCGCAGTACCTCTCCATGGCTGACGTTCGACGGCCAAGTTGATTTCAGCCAAAACGCTTCGTTAAATTTAAAAATGAAGGCGGATCAATCTATGGGCACGCATGTGGATGAGCTGAATGTCGCTTGGGCGTATTCGCCAAGCCTTGGATTCAATGCGGGGGTGGTGAGCTACAAGACAAGCTGGTGCAGAACCTACGATGTCGACACGCCATGGGTTCGAGAGGCCGATCCATTCTGCAATGTGCAGTCAACCAGCGATGCGAGTGGTGGAGCGCCAGGTGCTCAAATGTATATACGGGGTACTTTGGGACGCTATCAGGTCCAAGGCGTAGGTGGCATATATCGCCCTTTATTGTTCAAATACAACACAACTGAATTTTCGAACGCTAAATACCCAAATTCACATATTGATACCAACAATAAAAAAGGGTTGTCAATTCATGTTGTGAATTTAGATACGGCAACTGAGCTTCGGTTGGGGCTGCTAAGCACGACGCAATCAGCGTACGTATTTAATGATTGGCGTTATGAGCCTTTCTACACGCGGCAAACATACAACATGGTCTTTTTGGGGGCTGCGTTTTATGTCTTGCCAAATGTATCGATGAGGGTTCAAACGTTGCGTCACGACATGGCTGCTAGTAATTGGTCCGTGCCTGGTTCGCCCAGTCCACGATATCGGGGTGGTGTCGAGCTGGCCCGCAAATCAGATGTGGTGGAGGTCAATTACCATGCCTCATCAAAAGATATCGCCGCCCTCGCTGTATCGAAATATTTATACGATTACACCGACATCTACACCAACTACCCGATGCCGGGGTACACAACGATTCCAGGTGGTTACGTCTATAAGAATAGGAATATTGCCGCAAGTTGGCGTCACGATTGGCGTGATGGGTTTTTCACTACGGTTCAGTGGAGTTTCAACACATTAGATTTGAAGAGTGTTGTAACTACCCCAACCGTAGATCGTTCGTCTCATGCACATGGATTGGGTTTGCGCCTCGGCTACCAGTTTTAAAAGCGGCTCTGCGGCGGGCACAATCGATGCCCATGCCGCCCGCAGAAAAAGCCACCACCAAACCGCTCTCCGCACCGCAAAAAGCGCTGCGCAAGCTTGGGC
>CAZOPE010000097.1:0-2217 GCA_964581625.1 uncultured Cellvibrionaceae bacterium | reverse complement strand
CATCCACCCCAGCCCAAAACGATCTGTAAGCATGCCGAAGCTGGGCGACCAAAAGGTTTTTGCGAGTGGCATTTCTATGCAGCCGCCTTCGGCTAATAAATTAAATACGCGTTCGGTTTCTGCTTGGGTTGGCAGTGAGAGCGAAAGCTTAAAGCCGTTGAAGCTTGTGTTCTCTTCGCTGCTATCGGATGCCATAAGTGTGTTGCCAGCGATAGTGAAAGTGGCGTGCATTATTTTATCTTCAAAGCCCGGTGCTAGCATGCCCGGTGGTATAGCTTCTGGGCTGTCGCTGTAGCGCATCATATAGCTCACTTCTGCGCCTAATACTGTGCTGTAAAACGCCAGTGCTTCTTCGCAGCGTCCGCTGAAAAACAAATAGGGTTCAATTGAGGTTTTCATAAGAGGTTTCCTTTTGAGTGGAGGTCGGCACGAAATTATGGGCGCGTTCGCTCAATTCATGCAAGTGGTGTCGAAATATCCTTAAGTGGGATTTTTGGCGCCCTGTTTTCTTTTGTAAAGTAGACTGCTGAATGGGGCGCTGCAGTTATAGACTGCCACCTGCTTGGTGACCCAACGCACATTCTGCGATGTGTTAAAGCCCTATAAGATTGATACAAGTTTATTCTTGATAAAATTTGTTCTTGAGAGACGTTTACTGAGGTAGAGAAATAACATGAAGATAAAATTATTTTTGTTCATCCTTGTTGCCAGTAGTGTGATCAATACGGCTTGGGCTGAAAAAGTAGCCATTGTCTATGACGAATCTTCACCTCAGGCGAGCTACGCGGCGCGCAAGTTGAGCGAGGTGCTTAAAAGCGAAGGTCACGAATTACAAAAAAAACAGGTGGGCTATGATTATTTAATCAGTCTTGCTACCCATCCCGAACGATTAAAACCCGAAGCTTTTTCTATTATTCCGCAGGGCAAAATCATTACCGTTCTCGGTGGCGATAATCGCGGCATGATTTACGGCGCTTTGGCGCTGGCAGAGCAATTACGCAATCATATTGCTTTAGGGAAAGTGACCGCCGAGAACCAAACGCCACAGCTTGAATTTCGCGGCATCAAACACAATTTGCCGTGGGAAACTTACAGAGCCAGTACCGCGCTCACACAACATACGCCAACCGTTCGCGACCTAAAATATTGGGAAGCGTTTTTAGACATGATGGTGGAAAACCGTTTCAATGTTGTGAGCTTATGGAATTTGAATCCCTACACCTATATGGTGATGCCAAAGAATTTTCCTGAAGCAAGCCCATGGTCAGAAAAAGAATTCGCCGAATGGCAAAAGCTTTATCGCGGTATTTTTAAAATGGCGAAAGAGCGTGGGCTGGATACTTACATTGTTCATTGGAGCATATTTGTGAGTAAAGAATTTTCCGAAGCGCACGGGGTAGCCAAGAAAAATTTCTATCCACATTACTATGTTGCGGGCGATACCTCTGAAATTGTGCGTCGCTATTTGCGTGAAAGCGTTAAGCAAGTCTTGGAAGAATATCCTGATCTGGATGGCGTAGGTATTTCGCACGGCGAAGGTATGGCCGAAATGACACCGCTGCAACGTCAGCAATGGATGGATGATGTGTTAATTGCGGGCATGCTGGAAGCCAAACGGCCGGTGAAACTTATACATCGCGTTCCTTTTTCATCGGGCTTATCGTCAGACCCCGGTGTGAGTAAAAACGTTGAACAAGTTACGCGCGCTGCAATGGAAAAATTGGAAGATCGTTTTGCAGGGCCTATTTGGGTGGAAATGAAATTCAATTGGTCGCACGGCCATTCCACACCAAAATTAGAAAAAGTGCACGGTGGCAAACTGGGCGATACTTATTTTGTTCCGCAACCTAAAAATTACAAAGTTGTGTGGCAAGTTAGAAACGAAGATTTCTTTGCATTGCGTTGGGGCGTACCTGAATTTATTCGTAGCCACATTAAAATGAATGGGCATGAAAATTATGTGGGTGGATATTTTATTGGCTCTGAAACTTATATTCCCGCGCTAGATTATTTCACGGCGGTTAAAGACCCTGTGGATTGGAAGTGGGCGTTTCAGCGTCAGTGGCTGTTTTACAAATTGTGGGGTCGTTTACTGTATGACGCCAACACACCAGACCACGTATTCCAATCTGAATTTAATCGTCGCTTTGGTTCAAAAGGCGATAATTTATTGCAAGCCTATGCCTTGGCTTCCAACACGCAATTACGTTTAGCATC
>CAZOPE010000096.1:0-2351 GCA_964581625.1 uncultured Cellvibrionaceae bacterium | reverse complement strand
AAAAACAAGAATGCCCGCCGAAGCGGGCATGGATCAAATTAACGGCGCAGACCCAATTTTTGAATCAGTGCAGTGTAACGAGATGCATCTTTACCCTTCAGGTAATCCAACAGCTTACGACGCGCATTTACCATGCGAATCAAACCACGACGTGAGTGGTGGTCAGCTTTGTGGTCAGCGAAGTGGCCTTGCAATTTGTTGATGTTTACGGTCAACAAAGCAACTTGAACTTCAGGTGAGCCAGTGTCGCCAGCAGCTTGTTGGTACTCAGATACAATTGCAGCTTTTTCAGAAGCACTCAGTGCCATGATTTTTTCCTCAGTTAATATGCGATTAAATTACAGCCCGCCCGTGCATATTTACAGGTGGGTTGTCGCGGGGATTATCCTTCTTTCACTCTTATATAAGAGATAAAAAGGATGTCCTCGCAGGCTTTTTATCGATGGGCTAAGCCGTGTCGATAAATTTGTTAGCTACTGCTCGTTAGCCGAGCGGTTAGCAATAATACGTTTTGGCGCTACGCGACCGTCATCAGTCAGCTCACCCAAGCCCAAAAATTGCTGGAGTGAACTGCCGGTTTCTGCGCAAAAGACGCGCACCATATCACCTTGTTCACCAACGCGATAGACCTGAGAGTCCATCACTGGGTTCCCCAAGCGAAAGTAATGTGCGCTATTCTCCGGCAGAATAATCGCGGGCAAACTCGCCACTGGCGCATCCGCACTCAGCAGGTGTTTATCCAGCGCCTCATAACTACCTTGCTCGAAGTCTTTTTCCAGATCTTCTAGCCTAATGCATTGCTCTTCTACAAACGGGCCAGCCGCTGAACGATGTAAGGTTTTTACATGCGCACCGCACCCCAATGCAAAACCTAAATCTTCTGCGATTGAGCGAATGTAAGTACCTTTGCTACAGCGTACATCAACATCCACTTCAGCACGCTCGCCAGGGCGAAAGCCTAGGATTTCTATCGCATAAACGGTGACAGGGCGCGGTTGGCGCTCAATCTCAATACCATCACGTGCCAGCTTATAAAGCGGTTGGCCTTGATGTTTTAACGCCGAGAACATAGAAGGCACTTGTAAAATATCGCCCGTCAGCGGGATTAATGCGCTTTTGATCGCATCAAGCGTTACGCCAGCAGCCGAAGCCTCAGCAACTACCTCGCCATCAGCATCACTTGTGTTTGTGCGCTGGCCGAGCAAGAAAGTGCTGCGATAACGTTTATCAGCATCTAACAAAAACTGGGAAAACTTGGTCGCTTCACCAAAGCAAAGAGGCAAAACGCCTGTTGCCAAAGGATCTAGCGCGCCCGTGTGCCCCGCTTTCTCTACAAAAAATAAACGTTTCGCGCGCTGCAAGGCATGGTTTGATGTCATGCCTGCAGGCTTCATTAACAACAAGACGCCGTCAACCGGGCGGCCTTTTCTACGAGCCATTAAACCTTCTCGCCACCTGAAGTTACATCACCAGCATCACTTTCTGGATCTGACCCATCATTACCCGGCTCGTCATCATGAACGTGCTGGCTATCTTCCTTCATGGCGCGATCAATCAAGAACGATATTTCCTGGCCGCGAATGGCAGTTTTGTCATAGATAAACTGCAGCTTTGGAACACTGCGCATAATCAGTTCTTTGGCGATGAAACCGCGTAAAAAGCCGCTGGCTTTATTTAACACCGACGCGGCCGTCAAACTTTCTGCCTCGTCCGAGCCTACGAAGGTCACATAGACTTTGGCATAAGCCATATCGCGGGTCACTGTCACCGCATTGATATTGACCAAACCTATGCGAGGATCACGGATTTCTTGGGTAATTACCTGACCCAAAATACGCTGGATAGCGTCGGATACGCGGTCTGAACGGGTAAATTCTCTTGGCATTAGCCGTAAACCTCTAAAAATAAAATCCCCTCCCGACCTCCCCTTTTGCAAAGGGGAGGAGCTAAGCGCTCACCTATTTGCCAAGGGACGATCCGGTTCCCTCCCTTTGAAAAAGGGAGGGTTAGGGAGGGATTTATTCTCCACCCAAAAAAGGCAGAGTGATTAAAAACAACAAAGCCCCGAACGCGACTAAACGCCGGGGCACGCGGTATTGCGCAAGCGATTAGAGCTTACGCGCTACCTCTTTCACTTCATACACTTCGATCTGATCGCCGACTTTAACGTCGTAGTTCTTCACGCCGATACCACATTCCATACCGTTGCGAACTTCGTTCACGTCGTCTTTAAAGCGACGCAGAGATTCCAGTTCGCCTTGGAAAATTACTACGTTGTCACGCAATACACGGATTGGTTTGCTGCGGTACACAGTGCCTTCGATAACCATACAACCGGCAACCTGACCAAA
>CAZOPE010000095.1:0-2794 GCA_964581625.1 uncultured Cellvibrionaceae bacterium | reverse complement strand
AGGGCAACAAGGAAGACGCGCTGGTGAAGTACCTCTTCGCCGTGCGCGCCGTGCCCGAGCAAAGATTCGCGAATTGGGTACCACTCGTTTGACTATCCATCGCACCCCACGCCACATTTATGCGCAAGTTATCGCCGGTGACGGCTCAAAAGTATTGGCCAGCGCCTCTACTCTTGATAAAGATCTTCGCAGTGGTAAAACTGGCAACGCTGATGCCGCAAAAGCAGTTGGTTTACTGGTTGCTGAGCGTGCAAAGGCTGCGGGTATCACACAAGTTGCTTTCGATCGTAGCGGTTTTAAATACCACGGTCGTGTAAAAGCCTTGGCTGATGCTGCCCGTGAAGGTGGTTTGGAATTCTAAAGGTTAAGATATGGCTTACTCTAAGAAAGAAGATGATAGCAACAACGAAGGCTTGCAAGAGAAGTTAGTTCAAGTCAATCGCGTTGCTAAAACTGTAAAAGGTGGTCGTATCTTCCAATTTACCGCGTTGACAGTTGTTGGCGACGGTAATGGCAAGGTAGGTTTCGGCCGTGGTAAAGCGCGTGAAGTGCCCATTGCAATCCAAAAAGCTATGGAAGCAGCACGTCGTAACATGATTAACGTTGATCTGAACGGTGACACCTTGCAATACGCAATTAAAGGTGTACATGGTGCATCTAAAGTGTACATGCAACCTGCTTCGCAAGGTACTGGTGTAATTGCCGGTGGTGCAATGCGTTCTGTACTTGAGATTGCTGGCGTTCAGAACGTATTGGCCAAGTGCTACGGTTCTACCAATCCGGTAAACGTTGTTCGTGCAACCTTTAACGCTCTTAAGGCAATGACTTCTCCGGAAGCTGTTGCAGCCAAGCGCGGTAAAAGTGTTGAACAAATTCTGAACTAATCGAGTTTTCGATTTACGACGGTGGATAAACCATGTCTAAGAAAATAATTCAAGTGACTCAGGTGAAAAGCATTGCTCACCGCCTGAAAGCTCACAAGGCATGCGTAGCGGGCTTAGGCTTGCGTCGCATTGGCCATACCGTGGAAGTGGAAGATACTCCTTCTGTTCGCGGTATGATTAATAAAGTGAACTATTTGGTCAAGGTAGTGGGAGAATAAGATGCGTCTTAATACACTTAGCCCCGCACCGGGCAGAATTAAAGCTGCTAAACGTGTTGGCCGTGGTATCGGTAGTGGTTTAGGTAAAACCGCTGGCCGTGGTCACAAAGGTCTGAAATCACGTTCAGGCGGCTCTGTACGTCCAGGTTTCGAAGGCGGTCAAATGCCTTTGCAAATCCGTTTGCCAAAATATGGTTTCTCTTCTCGCATTGGTCGCGTAACTGCTGAAATCCGTTTATCTGAACTGAATTTGGTAGAAGGCTCCGTAGTAGATTTGGAAACTCTGAAGCAAGCAGACTTGATTAGCTCTGTAATCAAGCGCGCTAAGATTTTCGCTTCTGGTGAGTTGAAAAAGGCTGTAACTGTTAAAGGTTTGGCCGTAACCAAAGGTGCTAAGGCTGCTATTGAAGCTGCTGGCGGTACTGTAGAAGAGTAAGAGGCGCATGGCTATCACTAACAATATGCCGTTAGCGAATCAAAAAGGTTTAGGCGAGCTCTGGGCTCGCCTTCGTTTTCTCTTTTTGGCTATTTTGGTCTACCGAATTGGTACTCATGTACCCATTCCAAGTTTAGATCCAGAACGAATCGCGAATCTGTTTAATCAAAACAAAGACACAATCCTTGGCATGTTTAACATGTTCTCGGGCGGTGCGCTTGAGCGGATGAGTATTTTAGCCTTGGGCATCATGCCTTACATTTCGGCATCTATCATCATGCAGTTGCTGAGTTCGGTTACGCCATCTCTTGAGCAATTGAAGAAAGAGGGTGATGCTGGACGCAGAAAAATTAACCAATATACCCGTTATTTCACGGTGGTGTTGGCGGCTGTTCAAGCCTTTGCAATGGCAGCTAGTTTTTCTAATTATGCGTACGGTGGAGAGCCTACATTCTCTTACTACTTCACTACGGTTGTCTCTCTGGTAACAGGCGCCGTATTTATGATGTGGTTGGGCGAACAGGTAACTGAGCGTGGTATCGGCAACGGTATTTCCATGCTGATTTTCGCGGGTATTGTTGCAGGTTTACCAAGTGCAGTTGTTCATTCGCTAGAAAGTGCTCGCCAAGGCGATGTTAATTATCTCGCTTTGTTATTTGTGGCAGTTATTGCGGTTGCTGTAGTTTGGTTGGTTGTTCGTATTGAGCGCGGCCAACGTAGAATCACTGTTAACTACGCGAAGAGACAGCCTGGTCGTCAAGGCTTCGGTGCGCAATCAAGTCACCTTCCATTGAAGATCAATATGTCCGGTGTAATTCCAGCTATTTTTGCAAGCAGTATTTTGTTATTTCCTGCGTCAATAGCTCAATGGTTCGGTCAAGGTGAAGGTCCTGTTAAAGCTTTTTTACAAGATTTCGCCTTAGCGATTAGCCCCGGTCAACCGCTCTACATTTTGATGTTTATTGGGTTTATTTCGTTCTTCTGTTTCTTTTACACGGCGTTGATGTTTAACCCGAAAGAAGTTGCGGATAACCTGAAGAAATCCGGTGCTTACATTCCAGGGATTCGTCCTGGAGAGCATTCGGCAAAATATATCGATAGTGTTTTGACTCGCTTAACGGTGGTTGGTGCTATCTATATGTCAGCAGTTTGCTTGTTACCTCAGTTTTTACAAGTAGCCGCAAAAGTACCATTTTATTTAGGTGGTACTTCACTGCTTATCGTAGTGGTTGTGGTTATGGACTTTATGTCTCAGG
>CAZOPE010000094.1:0-2893 GCA_964581625.1 uncultured Cellvibrionaceae bacterium | reverse complement strand
GCGCGCAACATCAGGTCGCGGCTCAAATCAAACGGACGGCCGAATTCTTCAGCAATACGCTCAGCCAGTTGTAATTGACGTACACCTTCTTCTAAGTCCGATACATCAGTAAACGGCACAGTAAAAGATGTTGCGGTCTGAATAACTTGTGATGGATGAGCATCTTGATTAGCTACGATGTTAGTGCGTAAACTTTCGTGGCGTTCTAGAATACTACTAAACACTTGCCTTAAAACATCTGCATTTAGTGCACCACTCAACTTTAATGCGCCCGACATATTATAGTGCGCACCGCCACCATCAATTTTATCCAACAACCATAGACGCTGTTGCGCATAAGAAAGTGGTATCTGAATCGAAGTGCGATCAAATGGTTTAAGTTGATGTTCATCGTTTACATTATCAATGTTTTGTAATTCTAAAAATTCAACTATTGCTGCCTTGTGCTCTACGATTAATTTTTTAAAATCTTCAGATATATCATCTTCAGAGGCCTTGTAGGCAAGGCGCCCGTCTTTTAAATATAAGTAGATTCCTTTTTGAGCAGCTTCAGAAAATATTTTACTAATCATTATCGGTGGTTTCCAAAACAGGCTCATCAATTTTCGTGTTGTGTGTGATAGGTGTAAAGTCTACAGCGCTAATAAAAGCTGGCCGCTTCGATTTTTGAGTAGGTGCATTCGATACAGCGTTGTACGTAACCAACAACAAACGGCGCTCCATCGGAGAAAGATTGTTAGATGAGGCGTGCGCAAGCTGCGGATCGAAAATTATTACATCGCCAGCCTTACAGACCAAGAACTCATAACCATTATCTATAATAAGGGGCGCAAGCACTTTCTTATCTATCTTATAAGTGAGATCAGCTGAAACATCTTTCGACCAATCGCCTGAGGAGACACCATTATATTTTGTTAAATCGCCAAAGCGATGGCTGCCAGGAATAACGCATAAAGGCCCGCTCAACATAGGAGTATCATCAAGAGCGATAGCAATATTTAATAAGCGTGGAGCCTCAATAAAATCACCCTCCTTCCAATATACGAAATCTTGATGCCAAGGCCAACTCTGGCCTTCCATTGCCGCTTTCATATTAATTTTATACTGGTGAATGTAAATACTATCGGACAAATACTCTTGCGTGAATTCGATAAAAAATTGATTTTTGGCTAGATTCATAAAAAATGGATCGAATAAATGCAATCCATGGATAGCCCTTACAACTGAAGAGTCTTTTTCGTACACAATGCCATCATGTGAGGCTTGTAAGTAACTATCTACATTATTATTAATGCGTTCAATATCAAACTTCGAGAACACGTTTTCAACGATACAAAAACCCTGCTGTTTTGCCAATTCTAAATATTGTTTCATATACCATCACCCATTTTATTGTAAATATTCAGTTAAGTACCTTCTCATCTACATAATTTAAATATGAGACTTTTAAACATAATTCCATTACATTTATTTAAAGATATTTATTAAATAAATCCTTCTTTTACAGATAAATCATCCTCTAACTCAGCCAGCTTATTATTAGATCTTACCGACTCAATTATGCTCGCAACACCTAGCACTGTAGCCTCAGAAAAAAGCGATTTAAGCGGAAGTTTTACATCAGATACTAAATTCAGTTTTGTCAGCGCTTGCATAGCCAATAACGAATGCCCACCCAAGCTGAAGAAATTATCCATAATACCAACACGCTCAACACCCAACACCTCTTGCCAAATTTCACACAAGATTTTTTCAGTTTCAGTGCGCGGTTCAACGTAAGTGTTTTGTTGTGCGGATAAATCCGATTCCGGTAATGCTTTGCGATCCACTTTGCCATTGGGTGTTAGTGGGAGCTCTGCCAGTAACACAAACACCGCCGGCACCATGTAATCCGGTAAGGTTTGATTTACATGATGACGCAAATGCTCAATCAACTCTTGACGGGCTGGGGTAGATAATTCACTTTTATCCTGCACATCAATAGCATCCGTCACCACATAAGCGACTAAACGCTTATCACCTGTTGTGGATCCCCTGGCGAGAACAATGGCATCTTTTACCGCATAATAAGTGCTGAGTGTGTTTTCAATTTCACCCAACTCGATTCTAAACCCACGAATTTTAACTTGCTGGTCAATACGCCCCAAAAATTCCAAATTACCATCCGGCAACCAACGCACAAGATCACCTGTTTTATACAAGCGTTGACTGCTTACTGGATTCTTTTTGTCGTAAAACGGATTGGCGATAAATTTCCCAGCGGTTAGTTCTGGCAGATTCAAGTAACCACGGGCCAAACCAACTCCACCAACGTGGAGTTCACCTGCAACACCTTGCGGAGAAAGAATTTGTTGTTCGTTCAATACATAGGCTTGAACATTCCTTATAGGCTTGCCGATGTGGAGAACAGATTGTCCTTCTGTGTAAGAACCCATAGTGGCGCAAACTGTGGTTTCTGAAGGCCCATAAGCGTTAATAAATAAACGATCTTTCGACCATGCTTTTGCCATATGTTCTGAACAGGCATCACCCGCAACAACCAACGTAGTAACAGAACGCCATTGCGCACTATTTAATAAAGGCAATAAGACAGGAGGCAATGTTGCGTGAGTAATGCATTGTTGTTTAACTACAACAGATAATTCGTCTGGTGATTGCGTGGCTTGAGCAGTGATTAATACAACCGCAGCGCCTTGCAATAAAGCCATACACAATTCAGACGTGGCAGCATCAAACGCAATAGATGCAAATTGCAAAACACGGCTTTCGGGCGTAACTCGGAATCCTTCTATTTGCGCTAACGCCAAATTGCACAAACTGGTGTGTGACAGCAGGGATCCTTTTGGATTGCCCGTTGAACCCGACGTGTAAATCACATAGGCCAAATGACTTG
>CAZOPE010000093.1:0-3032 GCA_964581625.1 uncultured Cellvibrionaceae bacterium | reverse complement strand
AGGTTTCTGCACATACGCGCGTCAACGCTGCAGTCAAGGTGGTTTTACCGTGGTCAACGTGACCGATGGTGCCCACATTGACGTGGGGCTTGTTACGTTCAAACTTTTCTTTAGCCACTTTTCTATCCTCCAACAAGATAAAACATGAATTAATCGGCGTCGTGACGCGATCCGTTTTTTGCAATCACTTCTTCAGCAACATTGCGCGGAGCTTCTGAGTACCTCAAAAACTCCATTGTGTAGGTTGCGCGACCTTGCGTTGCTGAACGCAGAGAAGTTGCATAACCAAACATTTCCGCCAAAGGAACTTCAGCGTCAATTACTTTGCCCATCGGGCCCTCATCCATCCCCAGGATTAAGCCACGACGACGATTCAAGTCACCCACTACGTCGCCCATATTGGCCTCAGGAGTTACGACCTCAACCTTCATAATCGGCTCAAGCAATACCGCCCCACCTTTAGAGGCAAGTTTTCGGGTTGCCATGGACGCGGCGATTTTAAATGCCATTTCGTTCGAGTCAACATCGTGATACGAACCATCAAACACAGTTGCTTTCAAGCCTAGCAATGGGTAGCCAGCCAAAACACCGTTCTGCATTTGTTCCGCAATACCTTTTTGGATAGCGGGCACGTATTCCTTTGGAACCACACCACCAACCAATTCATTTACAAACTCCAAACCTTCGGCATTTTCATCAACACCTGGCTCGAAGCGAATCCAGCAGTGACCGTATTGACCACGACCACCGGATTGACGAACAAACTTACCTTCAATTTCGCACTTATTTCGAATCGCCTCCCGATAAGCCACTTGCGGCTTACCGATATTCGCCTCAACACCAAACTCGCGCTTCATACGGTCGACAATAATGTCGAGGTGCAACTCGCCCATACCACCAATAATGGTCTGGCCAGTTTCTTCATCGGTTTTAACGCGGAAAGACGGGTCCTCTTGAGCAAGCTTACCAAGCGCAACACCCATTTTTTCTTGATCAGCCTTGGTTTTTGGCTCCACGGCCACATGGATAACCGGCTCAGGAAAATCCATACGCTCAAGGACAATCACATGATTGGCATCACATAAGGTGTCGCCAGTAGTGCAATCCTTGAAACCAATGCCAGCGGCGATGTCGCCTGCCAACACTTCTTTAATTTCATCGCGCTGGTTAGCGTGCATTTGCACCATCCGACCCACACGCTCTTTCTTACCCTTCACCGAGTTCAGTACGCTATCGCCTGACTGCAAGGTGCCGGAATAAACACGGAAGAAGGTTAAGGTTCCCACAAAGGGGTCAGTTGCAATTTTGAAGGCAAGCGCCGCAAAAGGCTCATCATCGCTTGCTTTACGTGTTGCGATGGTTTCACCATCTTCTAACACACCTTCAATAGCTTTAACTTCAGTTGGCGCAGGCAGATAATCTACAACCGCATCCAACATGGCTTGCACACCCTTGTTCTTAAAGGCAGAACCGCCAATGACGGGGATAATTTCGTTTGCGAGAGTGCGCGCACGAATACCCGCTTTAATTTCATCTTCAGTTAAGGCTTCGCCACCGAGATATTTTTCCATCAACTCTTCACTGGCCTCAGCGGCGGACTCGATCAGAAATTCACGCATCTTTTCACACTGATCAAGCATATCGGCAGGGACAGACTCGTAGGTGAAGGTCATGCCCTGATCAGCCTCATTCCAGATGATGGCGCGCATTTTGATCAGATCAACTACGCCTTTGAAATTCTCTTCTGACCCAATGGTCATTTGCAATGGTACAGCACTAGCACCCAAACGGGTTTTCAGCTGCTCAACCACACGCAAGTAATCTGCACCCGTCCGATCCATTTTATTAACAAAGACCAAACGCGGAACTTCGTATTTATTAGCTTGACGCCAAACGGTTTCTGTCTGGGGCTGAACACCAGAAGAACCACATAAAACCACAACGGCACCATCAAGCACGCGCAATGAACGCTCTACTTCAATAGTGAAATCTACGTGCCCGGGAGTATCAATAACGTTAATGCGATGCTCTTCAAATTGCGCACTCATGCCTCGCCAAAAGGTAGTGACCGCAGCGGAGGTAATGGTAATACCGCGCTCCTGCTCTTGCACCATCCAGTCGGTCGTTGCCGCGCCGTTATGAACCTCACCAATTTTGTGAGTTAAACCGGTATAGAACAATACGCGCTCAGTAGTCGTGGTTTTACCAGCGTCTACGTGCGCACAGATACCGATATTACGGTAACGTGAAATAGGAGTCTTACGAGCCATGACTTTATTTCCCGAATTACTAACTCTGTAATAAAGGCAAAGGCAGCGGGGCTGCCTTTGACCTTAACAAGCAATTTAAACGAACAACATCCGTTAGAGACGCCTTTCCATTAAAAGCGGAAATGCGAGAACGCCTTGTTCGCTTCGGCCATACGGTGAACGTCTTCACGCTTCTTAACCGCAGCACCTTTGCCTTGAGCAGCATCCATCAACTCACCTGCCAAACGGGCTGGCATTGATTTCTCGCCACGCTTACGCGAGTAATCCACCAACCAGCGCATAGCCAAAGCGGTGCGACGAGACGCACGAACTTCAACCGGAACTTGGTAAGTTGCACCGCCCACACGGCGAGATTTAACCTCAACCAACGGAGCGATATTTTCGAGAGCCTCATCAAACACTTCGAGCGGGTCGCGGTTTAATTTGGTTTTTACGATATCCATAGCGCCATAAATAATGCGCTCAGCTACCGATTTTTTACCACTAATCATTACGTGGTTCATAAACTTCGCCAGAGTAACATTACCGAATTTGGGATCCGGTATAGTTTCGCGTTTGGCGACAACTCTTCTTCTTGGCATGTCAAAAGCCTCTTCTTCAGGAATTTTCCAAGACAACATAGGAAGCCAGACTGCTTCGAATTTGCTTGGCCTTACTCGGTGTAAACCGAAAACCTATTCGTCACTGCGAATAGCGTTGGCACATACATGCCAATCCGCTATTACTTAGGACGTTTAGCACCGTATTTAGAACGACCTTGTC
>CAZOPE010000092.1:0-3056 GCA_964581625.1 uncultured Cellvibrionaceae bacterium | reverse complement strand
TGCTGAACATGGCCTTGCGTATAACGCACGCCCATCTCCAGCGCTTTTTTCTTCATAAATTGCCCAAGCAAGCCTGAATCAAAATGGTAGCCATACAACACCTCAAACGGAAAATTGTGATGCGGCTTAGGTGCAAGATTCTTCTGCGCTAATTTTGCCGTAAGAAAAAAGCGATCGGGGTGTGCATAAACATCAACACCGCGCACTCGTGTGTGAGCGTTTTGCATAAACAAGGGCAGGGTATGTGGATCAAGCGATGACGCAAAGGGATGAAAATAACTTGTGCAATTCGGTTTAGTGGACCAACTATCAAACCGAATTCCAGTTTTGTATGTGGCATTACACGCAGGCATCCATTCAGATTCAGCAATTTCTAACTTATCAAAAAATTGCTTTAGCGCTGGAGTAGAGCCTTCACCAACCCCAATAATTCCCACATCGGGTGATTCGATTAATTGAATCTCAAAACCTAACTTAATCCAGGCACGCCCCATAATCAAAGCGGTCATCCATCCCGCTGTGCCGCCACCAACAATCAATATTTTTTGGGCGTTCATTTGCACCTCATTTATTAAGATTATTTAAGGTGTAATTTTCCCATTTAAGCCGTCAAACAACAATTTATTTCCTCTGTTTTAGGGCAGGTTTTCTGCGCTATTTTTTGTGTTTCGAATACCCCAGTAGAAACAAAAGAAATGTAAAAGCGATTCCGCCACAAACTAGCTTAGTGCTACAAGACTCCGGTAGTCATGGAGCCTCATAAGCCGTTAAATGAAGTTCACACTAATAATCAATAAACACATTTTGCGGAGCACAAAATGAAACTCAAAACTCTCAAAATAGCCGCTGGCATCCTAGCTGGCTTAGCACTTTATCCATCTATGCATGCACAGGCTGCTTCGGCCGTTGAAACCCATGGCGCGCTTTCCGTGAAAGGCAACCAAATTGTTAATGCCTCTGGCAAGCCTGCATCATTTGCTGGCCCAAGTTTATTTTGGAGCAACACCGGCTGGAATGCAGACCGCTATTACAACGCCGACGTTGTGGCCTATGTTCAAAAAGACTGGAAGGCAACCATAATTCGGGCGGCTATAGGTGCGGACAAAAACGGTGGCTACGCCGCTGATCCTGAAGGTAACTTTGCGAAAGCAGAGCGCGTAGTAGACGCGGCTATTGCACAAGGCATGTATGTAATTGTGGATTGGCACTCTCATAATGCCGAGAAAGATCCCGCACTTGCAGTAACATTTTTTGAAAAGGTTGCCAAAAAATATGGCAAGACGCCTAATGTAATTTATGAAATCTACAATGAACCCTTACAAAATGTAGATTGGTCAAAACAAATCAAGCCGTATGCTGAGCTAGTCATTGCAAAAATTCGTGCCATTGACCCGGATAATTTGATTATTGTTGGCACCCAAACTTGGTCTCAAGATGTGGATAAAGCAGCAGCCGATCCCATTAAAGGCTTTAGCAATATCGCCTACACTTTGCATTTTTATGCAGGCTCGCACAAACAAGAATTGCGCGACAAAGCACAGAAAGCTCTCGATAGCGGTATAGCATTAATGATTACGGAGTGGGGCACAGTTAACGCCAATGGCGATGGCGGACTTGATAAAAAAGAATCTAACGCGTGGATTGCCTTCGCCAAGAAAAATAATTTATCCATGTGCAACTGGGCATTAAACGATAAAAAAGAAAGCGCGTCTCAGCTAAAACCCGGCACAGCGCCAGACGGGAAATGGACAGATGCAAATCTAACTGAGAATGGGTTGTATGTGAAAGAGATGGTTTCGAATTGGGAAAACATGAAGTAACCGCGTAATAGGAAAAATTATAAGGGGGGGTGCGTCATGCTCGCGTAGCGGGGATCCAGCTGTAGATCTATTATCAAAAACTGGATCCCCGCTACACGAGCATGACGACTACCTACTAAAGATTACGCTTTCTTAATTATAAGGAATTGTGTTTAACCTATACTCAATTGCTCACGAACCTTCTTAATTAATTTGATAGTTGCGCGAATACCTGAATCTTCGCTGAGTTTTTCGCCTTCATATTCAACGCCCACATAGCCGCGGTAAGCGGATGCCCGCATTAGGGTAAACATTTTCAGAAAATCAATTTTGGTTTCATTGCCCTGCTCATCAAAGTCAAAACTTTTGGCGCTGAACGCACCCGCGTAAGGCATCATTTCGGCTACACCTTGGTAAATATCGTACTGCTCAACACATGCAGATTTCCATAAATCTCCAGGTACTTCGCGGCGCACACAGAAATTACCAAAATCAGGCATGGTGCCAATGTTAGAATCATTGGCAAGACGCATAACCTCCGCCATATTTTTCCCGCTTGATGAATAACCGCCGTGGTTTTCTACCAGAATTTTTATGCCTTGTGGTTTTCCGATCTCAGATAGTTTTTTCAAAGATTCAACGGAACCTTTAATCCATTCATCGACAGTACCATTGCCATGCAAATTAACTCGAATGGCTGTGCACCCCAAAAACCTTGCAGCATCAATCCATTTTTTGTGACCTTCTACCCCAGCTGCGCGCTCCTTTGCATCAGGTGATGCAAGTTCGGGTTCCTTGTCCACCATAATCAGTGAACTCACAACGCCGTTATCTTCACAGCGTTTTTTCAATTCACTTAAGAACGTTTTATCTTTCGCTTTCTCGTAGAAAAACTGGTTAACGTATTCCACCGCACCTATGTCATAGGATTTACGTGCAACGACCGGAAAATCCAAGGGCGACAACTCTTTTGAGAAAAAAGCTTTATGCAATGACCATTGCGCAAGCGATAGTTCAAAGTTAAATTTTTTGGTTGTGTCGGCCAAAGCAGACAAGCTGCTACCGCTCATAATTGCAGCGCCACCGAGCAAACTGGCATTAACAAATTGGCGGCGGGAAAGAGATGTTTCTGTAATGGACATGCTAAATACCTTTTATTATTTAAATTACTGAACGGAGAAATTAAATAGGGAATCGTCATCCTCGCGCAGCGGGGATCCAGCTTTTGAAAATTTAAAATCAACGGCTGGATCCCCG
>CAZOPE010000091.1:0-3248 GCA_964581625.1 uncultured Cellvibrionaceae bacterium | reverse complement strand
AATACTTCTGTAGCGGCAAGCTTTTCAGCGTCGCGGCGATTGCTCGCCTGCGCCCGCACAGGATGCTTCAGTAATACAACACGGCATTCAATGGTAAAAATCTGCGCATGAGATTCGCCAGCAGCTTCAACCACTTCATATTCCGGCAAAGGTTTACGCAAACTTTGCAAATGTTCTTGCAATTGGGATTTTGAATCCTTAGCAGTCGTATCTACCGTGAGTGACGCTAACCGCTCTGCATACCACCTTAAAACATGTGTTCGACAAGTTTCAAAATCGGTTTCGGTGTAAATAGCACCAATCAACGCTTCAACCGAATCCGCCAAAATTGAATCTCGGCTATGACCGCCCGATTTCATTTCACCTTCACCCAGAATCAAGCACTCACCCAATTCAAATTCGCGCGCAATTTCTGCAAGCGTCTCGCCCTTTACCAACTGCGAACGCAGACGACTCAACTGGCCTTCACGCGTATCACCGAAGCGCTTAAATAAGGCTTCGCCAATCACAAAATTTAAAATCGAGTCGCCTAAAAATTCAAGGCGCTCATTGTTGTGAGCGCCATGGCTGCGATGGGTAAGCGCCAACTGCAACAATGCAGGAGCTTTGAATTCATAACCTAAGCGATCTTGTAACCGCTGATATTTAATACTGAGAGGGTACACGTTATTTGCCACGGGGTTTACAACATAATTTAGGGTGTTCTGCATCCAAATGATTTTGGAAGCGAGTTACAACATCAATATTCCAAAACAAATTAGCTCTATTTTCATAATCGATAGTAATTAATAGCGCCTTGGATTTACGATCAATAACAATGTTTTGCGCACCGTCACTGCGCACATTATTAACCATATAAAAATTTTGAAGTTTTTTATTAATCTCAGCATCTGACATTTCAGCGATATTGATACCTGGCTCAGCCAAGGATTTTAGTGCATTAACAACATAGACATTTTCAGCATACATTGGCACAACAGCAAAACCGAAAATACCACAAAACGCCAACACAGCTAAAACAAACACCCAACTAATCATGGTGAGCCCGCGCTGTTGCTGCAAACCTTTTTTCAATTCACGTCTAGCTGGCAAAAAATTCATAGTGGCACCTGTTAATGAATACAATGATTATTTAACAACACCTACATTGGTAAAGCTGGGAATACTTAAAAACTCTTCCCAATGCATCCAGACTGCAAAGGCTTTACCTACAATAGCATCTTCAGACACTGTACCCCATGCGCGACTATCACCGCTGTTATCGCGGTTATCGCCCATCATAAAGTAGTGTCCGTCCTCTACCACCCAAGTCTGATCACCCGCACTCAATTGGCTAGGCTGATCACAGGTCTGCATTGTGTGTGTACGGCCGTTGAGATTTTCATTGGCAACGGTTAACTGCAAACGGTGATTCATACAAAACGAACCCCATTCAGGAAAGACTCTTTTAACCGCATCACGCTTAATCTCAACGCCATTTAAGTAAAGCACATTATTGACATAGCGAACTGTATCGCCTGGCAGACCTATTACACGCTTAATAAAATAGGTTTTAGGTTGATGCGGCGGGAAAAACACCATGACATCGCCGCGCTGCGGTTTTCCAACAGGAATAAAGGTTTTGTTAAGCACTGGCACGCGCAAACCATAAGCAAATTTATTTACCAAGATAAAATCGCCTACTTGCAAGGTAGGGATCATGGAACCGGAGGGGATTTGAAACGGCTCCACCAAAAACGAGCGCAAGAAAAACACGATAAACAACACAGGAAAAAAGGATTTAGCATATTCAACCGCAACAGGCTCTTTGGCCGCTACCGCTTTTGCAGCTTCATAGGCTTCTTTTTTATGCTCATCTGCCAATTCCAAACTTTGAAATTGCTGTTCAACGGCTGCCAATTTAGCCTTGCGTGGGCGCGCGAATACCAGAATATCGATCAACCAAATAACACCGGTGATCAGTACCGCCAGAGTGAGGATTAAAGGGAGGTTAATGCTGCTCATGTATATGCTGACCTGTGTGGTGTCTGTTTCTACCTTGATAGATTTAACCGCTGCGATTGAAAACCACAGCGGGTTAAAACTGACGGATTTGTTACGAAGCTATTTGTTACGAGTCAATTTTTAATACTGCAAAGAACGCCGCTTGTGGAATTTCCACGCTACCCACTTGCTTCATGCGCTTTTTACCGGCCTTCTGTTTCTCCAGAAGCTTCTTCTTACGCGATGCGTCACCACCGTAACATTTTGCTGTTACATCTTTGCGAAGCGCTTTCACGGTAGAACGGGCGCAAATCTGCCCCCCAATCGCAGCTTGAATTGCTACATCGTACATTTGACGAGGAATCAATTCTTTCATTTTTTCAGTGAGCGAGTGCCCCATTCTCTGCGCCTTTTCACGATGCACAATAATGGCTAGGGCATCTACTTTTTCACTGTTAATGAGTACATCCAACCGCACCAAATTGGCCGACTGAAACCGCACAAAGCTGTAATCTAAAGAAGCATAACCACGACTTACCGATTTCAAACGATCGAAGAAGTCAGTGACCACTTCGTTCATGGGCATTTCATAGCGCACGCGCACTTGCGAACCGGTGAATTGCAAATCTTTTTGTACACCGCGTTTGTCGATACATAAGGTAATTACATTGCCCAAATGTTCTTGCGGCACCAGAATATTGGCCTCTACTATCGGCTCGCGCATATCTTCTATCGAGCCTGGATCGGGCAACTTGGAAGGGTTATCAACATAGATAACTTCGCCGCCGCGTTTTTCGATTTCATAGACTACCGTTGGCGCAGTGGTGATCAAATCCAGATCATATTCACGCTCCAAGCGCTCCTGGATAATTTCCATATGAAGCATGCCAAGGAAACCGACGCGGAAACCAAAACCCAAAGCATCAGAACTTTCTGGCTCATAAAACAACGAAGCGTCGTTCAGCGTGAGCTTCGCTAGGGCATCGCGGAAATCTTCAAAGTCATCAGAACTAATAGGGAACATACCCGCATAAACTTGCGGTTTGATCTTTTGGAAGCCCGCCAAGGCTTCTACATCGGGCGTTTGCGCATGGGTAATGGTATCGCCCACGGGCGCGCCCTGAATGTCTTTAATACCAGCAACTACAAAGCCTACTTCACCCGCTTTGAGCTCTTTTAACTGAGTAAGCTTGGGGCTAAATACACCCACACCATCCACGATTTGCGGCTTACCTATGGTCTTAGCGATGATCTTATCTTTAAGC
>CAZOPE010000090.1:0-3535 GCA_964581625.1 uncultured Cellvibrionaceae bacterium | reverse complement strand
CTCGTATGGGAAATTCGCAAAATGGAAGATGCCATTTTGCAATCTAATAGTGATACTGAAACGCTTAAAACAAATAAAAAATCCCGCACCAGCTTTCGTTTGCATTTTGCTACGGCTGCCGCGTTTGCCATAATTATTTTTATGGGCGGTTACATGTTGCGCTCATTTTTACCTATGGATGCCGGTGAAGTCTTTGTGTTCAAAGCAGTGCAAAATGTAACCGTTGAATCGCGCTTGAAAGCGAAAGGCAATGTGGTTATTGCAGGCAATGTAGTGAAAGCCGAAAAACCACTATTTCGTTTGCATGGTTCTAATACCGTGGGCGAAAAATTAGCCCCGCGTCTGATTGAAGCTTATTTAATGAGCCAAGGTGCTAACAACGTTCGCACTGAGGTGAGTCAAACATCGCCAAATGAAAAAGTAATCTCTGGTGAAATTAATGGTCGGCTCGAATATATTGAATTGGCAGCACATGGTTCGGGTACTGCGTTCTCTGGCCTATTAAAAAATGAAACGGATATGGGCATGTCATCGCGTCGAATTAAAGAGAAAGAGCGCGAGGAATTGCTTCCGAGTACCGGTGACCTCACGTTGCCCGGTAGCGAGCATGTATTGGGCTTGGATGGCTTGGCAATTATTACCTCGCCGAGCAATAGTGTATCCAGCTTAACTATGGATCAGTTGGTAGCAATTTTTTCTGGTGAATTTACCAATTGGTCGCAACTAGGTGGTAAAGATCTCCCTATTAAAATCTATGCGCGCGATGAAAAATCCGGTACTTGGGATACCTTTAAGAGCTTGGTACTAGAAACTCGTAAAGCCAAACTTTCAGAGTCTGCCACTCGCGTAGAATCGAGTAGTGAATTGTCAGATTCTGTAGCGCGCGAAGCTGGGGCAATTGGTTTTATTGGTTTGCCCTATGTGCGCCACGCAAAATTAATTGCGGTAGCCTCATCGGATCACAACAAGGCAATTATGCCTACGCACTTTACGGTGGGCACCGAAGATTACCCACTGTCGCGTCGCTTGTTTTTCTATACGCCGCAAGTAAATCCGAATATTGAAGCAAAAGAGTTTATTCGTTTTGTAGTAACCGAGCGCGGCCAATCCATTGTGGAAGATGTGGGCTTTGTTTCGCAAAATATTAAATTGGGTAAGCCCTTTGAAAATGATTTTTACCCAACTGATATGCGCGAACTCACTGCGCGTTCAGAGCGTTTATCCATTAACTTCCGCTTTAAAAGTGGCAGTGATGAACTGGATACAAAATCACTCAATGATTTGGATCGTGTAGCCCGCTACGTAGAAGTGAACGCACCTAAGCGTGTTCAGCTCTTTGGCTTCTCTGATAGTGAAGGCGATGCCGGCAAGGGCAAGGAGCTGTCTGAGCGCCGCGCCAAAGTGGTAGAGCAGCAGTTAATTCAGCGTGGCATCTATCCGTTAGTTGCCAAAGGTATGGGCGACGCTGCCCCACTGGCTGCAAGCAATACCGAAGAAGGGAAAAATATTAACCGTCGTGTAGAAGTGTGGATTTTGTAGATTAATACTCTGGAAATAAAAAACGCCGTGGTGAATTAAGTGCACCACGGCGTTTTTATTTTGAGGGCTCAGAGCGTTAAACCTGGCGCAAATCGGCCAGTAATTTTCCGGCATCCAATACCTCTTGTTCATGGGCGGGTTCACGCCATGTTTCAAGCAGGGCGGCGTCATACCATGCTCGCATAGCCGGTAAGGCTAGAATCATTTCCATATAATTGCTTGCACTTGTGCTCATGGGCAATTGATAGGTTTGCGCACGAAAAACCACCGGGGCAAAAAATGCATCCACTGCGCTAAATTTATCGCCTGCTAGAAACGGCCCACCAAATTTAGCGAGTCCCTCATTCCATAATTCATCAATACGCGAAATATCTTTTTGCAATGCAGGTGATATTTGTTGCAACTCAATCCTAACTCCGCAACTCATCCCACAATTGTTGCGCAGGGTTTGAAAGCCGGAGTGCATTTCTGCCGCTGCACAGCGCGCCCATGCGCGTGCAGTCTTATTGCTGGGCCATACGTGCTCGTGTTGCTCGGCGAGGTATTCAACAATCGCCAGCGAGTCCCATACCACTAAATCTCCATCTTGTAGGCAAGGCACTTTGCCGCTGGGTGAAAAAGTGCGATACAAATCCCACACGCCATTTTCAGGAAAGGGATGAATTTTTTCTTCGAAGAGAATCTTAAGTGCAGATAAAACGAGCCACGGCCGCAACGACCAAGACGAATAGTTTTTGTTGGCGATATGTAATGTGTACATGATGACTCCTTGCCAGACTGTTAGATATAAAAAAGCCAAGGTTATTGGCCTTGGCTTTAGTTTATTTTATGTTATGCAGCATCTTCTAGCGCTTTGAGGCTCCAATCAATGGCCTCTTTATAATATTTTTCAGGTAAGAGTTTTTTCAGCTCTTGAAGTGTCGCACGCAGTTCTTGAATATCCCCGCTGACTAAATTGATGTGTCCAACTTTACGGCCTGGTAGAACATCTTTTCCATACCAATAGGTTTGTGCGACAGGCAAGCTCAACCATTTGGCGTTGTACTCCGTGCCAATCAAATTGATCATGACGTTGAGGCCAAGAATTTGCGCTTTAGGAATCGCCATATCTGCAACCGCGCGCAGGTGATATTCAAATTGGCTGATGCTAGCGCCCGCTTGTGTCCAGTGGCCACTGTTGTGAACGCGCGGCGCCAGTTCATTAATCATTAATTGGTTGCCAACGCGGAAACATTCCATCGCCGTAACGCCCACATAATCCAACTCGTTCAGAAGCTTGCTGAGCATAGTTTCCGCTTGGTTTTGCAGTGCATGCAAACGCGCGAGTGGGGCAACTGAGGCGTAAAGAATACCGTTCAAATGTAGGTTGAGAGTGAGCGGGTAAAACACGCATTCGCCGGCGCGGTTGCGCACGCCCACGAGTGATACTTCTTCATCAAAGTTAATGGCTTGCTCGGCAATCGCATAGCCCTGCCAGTCTGAGGGGACTTGATCGTCTTGGTTGCGAATCCAATGTTGGCCTTTACCATCGTAACCGCCGGTGCGGCGCTTAAGTAGTACGCGCTCGCCGAGCTGATCGCGCAATTCGTTGGCAGAAATATCATTCGCCACATTCCGCCAAGGCGCGGTAGCAATACCGAGCGAATCGATCAATTCTTTTTGGGTTTTGCGATCCGCCAAACGGCCAAATACTGGCTTATTCACAAAGTGCGAATGCTGCGCCAAGGTTTGTGTCACGAGAGTGTCTGGCCATTGCTCGCGCTCGGCAGTGACCAAGTCATCGGCTTGCACGGCAGGGGCAGAGCTTTCGTTGATATCCACCGGGCGCACATCCAACGCCAAAGGCATGCCCGCATGTTTCAACATGGCGCCCAGTTGGCCTGCACCTAAAACCCAAATTGGCTTACTGATCATTGACTACCTACACAAAAAATTAACTTCTTAAGAAATTCAATAAACGTTACTGGCTTCTAGCCCGTTCCTCTTTTCAAGGGCG
>CAZOPE010000089.1:0-3548 GCA_964581625.1 uncultured Cellvibrionaceae bacterium | reverse complement strand
CTTCTTATCGCTCATAACCTAGCCCTTACTTCTTCTTAGCTTCTTTACGGAGTACCACTTCATCCGAATAACGAACGCCTTTACCTTTATATGGCTCTGGCTCACGATACGAACGAATTTCAGCAGCTACTTGACCAAGCAATTGCTTGTCGCTACCTCTCAGTACAATTTCTGTCTGGCTTGGGGTTTCAACGGTTACGCCTTGTGGAAGAACGTAGTTAACCGGATGAGAAAGACCCAAAGACAGGTTTACAGTATTACCTTCTGCTTTAACACGATAACCAACGCCAACCAGAGTCAGTTTCTTTTCGAAACCTTGGCTAACACCTTTAACCATGTTATTAACTAGCGCACGGGTAGTGCCTGCTAGCGCATCTGACTGCTTGGCACCGTCGCGCGGAGCAAAAGTGAGCACATTACCTTCGTGCTTCACTTCTACATTTGCGTGAACGTCGAGCGCCAACGTACCTTTTCCACCTTTAATAGTGAGTGATTGACCATTTAAGGTCACAGCCACTGCGGCAGGTACTTCAACCGGACTTTTTGCAACTCGTGACATGACGATTTCCCAATTAGAATACTGTGCAAAGAACTTCGCCACCTACGCCAGCGGCGCGAGCAGCACGATCAGTCATTACACCTTTACTGGTAGAAACAATAGCGATACCTAAACCACCGCGAACGGTTGGCAGCGCTTGCTTACCGGCATAATTACGCAAGCCAGGACGGCTTACACGGTCAAGCTCAGCAATAACTGGCTTGCCTTCAAAGTACTTCAGGTCAACAGTCAACTCTTGCTTCGCGCCTTCGCTCACTGAAAAACCATTAATGTAACCTTCGCTAGAAAGTACATTGGCGACACTTACCTTCAATCTTGATGAAGGCATAGTTACAGATGCTTTACCCACTTGTTGCGCATTGCGAATGCGGGTAAGCATATCTGCTAAAGGATCTTGCATACTCATCTGATTCTGCTCCTAAAATTAAGCCGAGGCTTACCAGCTTGCCTTAACAAGACCTGGAACGTCGCCACGCATTGCAGCTTCGCGCAACATGTGACGGCACAAACCAAACTTGCGGTATACACCATGTGGACGACCAGTCAAACGGCAGCGATTACGCTTACGGCTTGCACTTGCATCACGCGGCTGTTGTTGCAATTTGATTTGAGCTTCCCAGATTTGCTCTTCTGTTGAAGAAGGGTTAACGATGGTAGCTTTCAATTCAGCGCGTTTAGCAGCGAATTTTTTTACGGTATTTGCACGTTTAACTTCACGTGCAATCATAGATTTCTTAGCCATGATTTACCCTTAGCCTTTGAATGGGAAGTTGAAGGCTTTTAACAAAGCGCGGCCTTCATCGTCGGTACGGGCAGTTGTAGTAATACAAATGTCCAAACCACGGATTTTATCAACCTTGTCGTAATCGATCTCAGGGAAGATGATTTGCTCAGTCACACCCATTGAGAAATTACCACGGCCATCAAATTGCTTTGGGCTAATACCACGGAAGTCACGAATACGTGGGATCGCAATTGTTACAAGACGATCCAAGAACTCATACATACGCTCTTTACGCAGAGTTACTTTGCAACCGATTGGCCATTCTTCACGAATTTTGAAGCCTGCAATTGATTTGCGAGCCTTCGTGACAACTACTTTCTGACCAGCGATTTTGGTCAGATCGCCCACCGCGTTCTCAAGCACTTTCTTATCACCAACAGCTTCACCCACACCCATATTAATGGTGATTTTGGTGATGCGTGGCACTTCCATAACATTCGCCAAACCTAATTCTGTTACCAGTTTAGGAGCGAGTTCTTTGTTGTATAAGTCTTTTAGCCTAGCCATTGTATTACGCCTCTACGGCTTCGCCATTGGATTTGAAAACGCGTACTTTGTCGCCATTTTCTAATACTTTAAATCCAACACGATCTGCCTGCTTGGTTGCCGGGTTATAAATTGCAACGTTCGAAGTATGAATCGATGCTTCTTTCTCAATAATCCCACCGGCAACGCCAGCTTGTGGATTAGGTTTTTGGTGCTTTTTGATTAAGTTAATGCCAGCAACGATAACACGATCAGCCAACACACGAACTACCTTGCCGCGCTTGCCCTTGTCACGTCCGGCGATAACAATCACTTCGTCATCACGTTTAATTTTAAGCATTTTCCTGCCCCTTTATTCTTAGGACTGAGTACTTAAAGTACTTCAGGAGCCAAAGAAATGATTTTCATGAATTTCTCGCCACGCAACTCACGAGTCACTGGTCCGAAAATACGTGTACCAATCGGAGCATCTTGGTTGTTCAGCAGTACGGCAGCATTATCGTCAAACTTGATCAATGAACCGTCTTGGCGACGCACACCTTTTTTAGTGCGAACAACAACTGCCTTCATGACTTGGCCTTTTTTCACCTTACCGCGTGGAATTGCTTCCTTTACGGTAACTTTGATGATGTCGCCCACTGCCGCATAGCGACGGTGAGAACCGCCAAGAACCTTGATGCACATGACACGGCGAGCACCGCTGTTGTCAGCAACATCTAAGTAGCTTTCTGTTTGAATCATCGTCCGTCTCCGAAACTTTCAATATAATCTGGAGCCGATTAGACTTCAGAAGCACGTTCTTCAATTTTAACCAAAGACCAAGTCTTGGTTTTTGATAATGGGCGCGATTCTGCAACCGTAACCACATCACCAATTTTGCACTCGTTGTTTTCGTCATGAGCGTGAAGCTTTGAAGACTTAGTGGAATACTTCCCATAAAGCTCATGCTTAACGCGACGCTCAATCAGCACAGTAATGGTTTTATCCATCTTGTCGCTAACGACCTTACCGGTCAGAGTACGAGCCAGTTTTGTTTCCTGAGTCATCGTTAGTTACCTGCCTTTTGTCTAAGCGCTGTCTTGATGCGTGCAATGTCTTTGCGCACTTGCGCGAGCAAGTGAGTTTGGCTCAATTGGCCAGTAGAAGCTTGCATACGAAACTTAAACTGCTCTTTCAATTGTTCCAACAAAACGCCATTCAGCTCTTCGACGGATTTTTCGCGTAATTCTGAAGCTTTCATCACATCACCGAACGTTTAACAAATGTTGTTGAAATTGGCAGTTTAGCTGCTGCGAGAGCGAATGCTGCGCGAGCTAATTCTTCGCTCACACCATCCATCTCATACAAAACCTTGCCCGGACGAATCTGTGCCACCCAGTACTCCACATTACCCTTACCTTTACCTTGACGAACTTCAAGAGGTTTTTCGGTAATTGGCTTATCCGGAAACACACGAATCCAGATTTTTCCGCCACGCTTAACGTGACGAGTCATCGCTCTACGTGCTGCTTCAATTTGACGAGCAGTTAAGCGACCGCGACCAGTTGCCTTCAAGCCAAAATCACCAAAGCTAACTTTGGAGCCACGCTGGGCCAAGCCGCGGTTGCGGCCTTTCATCTGCTTGCGAAACTTTGTACGCTTAGGTTGTAACATTTTGCGTACCCCTTACTTGGATTTAGCGGCTTTTTTCTTAGGTTCAGCTTCAGCAACTACGTCACC
>CAZOPE010000088.1:0-3588 GCA_964581625.1 uncultured Cellvibrionaceae bacterium | reverse complement strand
CAGAGTCGCTGACCAATATGGCTTTCATGGCATCATGCAATCTGCCCGATTGTGTGCGGTGGCATTCATCCACAAATACAAATAAATTTCCTTTTACAGAAAAATCATTCGGCAGATTTTTTCTGAGTTCTTCAATATAGTTTTCAGCTGCGCCTTCGTCGTCATCTTCAGCGTGGCGGCCGAACTTATGAACCAATGAGCACAATAACCACGGGTTTGGCTCGTTGATGCTAGCTAAAAGATGCGCGCCACTTTGGCTGCGCTGTATATCTTCGTCCACACCTTTAAACACTTTTTCGATTTGTTCATCTAATTCGGTGCGGTCCGTAATAATTAAAACGCGAGCATCATTTACATTTTCGCGAATCCATTTGGCTAACCACACCATCGTTAGGCTTTTGCCTGAACCTTGGGTGTGCCAAATAATGCCGCCTTCACGTCGTGCAATATGGCGCTTGGCCGCTTGAATACCAAAGTATTGGTTGTGGCGGCAGGTTTTTTTAATGCCGCTATCAAACACAATGTAGTCGTGAATAATTTCTAAAAAGCGGTGTTTGTTGCACACCTGAGCAAGGTGACGTTGCAGTGGGTTATCAAATGTTTGTGTGCATTCTTCCTTCCACTCTAAATAATGCTTTTCTGGTGTTTCAATAGTGCCGTAACGTAAACCTTGGGTGTCGTTACCAGCCATAACCAATTGCATGGTTGTGAAAAAATTGCGGATGAAATCTTTCTTTTGGTTATCTAAATTTTGGCGAACGCCTTCGCTAAACGAAACGGATGAGCGCTTCAGCTCAAGCACACCCAAGGCAATACCATTGATGTATAAAACAATATCAGGGCGTTTTTTATTTTCGCCTTTAACCGATACTTCTTCTGCAATAGCAAAGTGATTATTCTCTGGGTTCTTCCAATCAATCAGCCAGATGGTTTGCTTAACTTCGCCTGCACCAGTTTTTTCTTTTACGCCGTAACGTAGCAGGCGATAAACTTCTTTATTGGCATCAAAGAGTTTTTTACCTTCACCCAAAGCCGCTGCGGTATCTAAACGGCGGATGGCTTTTTCAATAAGTACAGCATCTACACCTTGATTAGTAAGCCATGCGCGTAAATATTGTGGCTCAATATTGCGATTACTTTCGCGATCTTGCCAATCGCCCAAGTAGGAGTAATTGAGTTCTTTTTGAAAAAACTCAACGACACGATTTTGCGTGGCGCGTTCACGCTGGCCTACGTTGCTCATGACTTTTTCCTCATCATTTAATCCTTACATAAAGCCATAGGGCACTATTTCTTTTCTGCTTGCAATGATTCAGGGATAAACCCTTCACTGGATAAGGCTTTGATAACGCCGCGCATTAAATAATTATTGCTAAAACCAAAGGTATATTGGCGCGCACCTTCACTTACAGGCTGCAACATTTTTCGTTCGACTAATTTTTTAATTTGATAGGTGCGCTGAGTAGCCGTTAAATTGGGCATTGCCGCCGACAAATCGGCGGCCTTTGCGATACCCATTTTTGCTGCTATGTGTAAAATACTTTCTTCTTGGGTTGTAATCAATTCGCGTTCTTTGGCGTGAGCAAGCGCTGGCGCGAGAATTTTGGCGCGCAAGTAATCAAAGTTGGTTAATTGGTCTACTTTTTTCAGCTCATCCAAAATGCCGGTAAGCACATAAGTACACCAAGCTTCTTGACCTGTGGCTGTGCCTAAATCGGCAAGTGCAAGCATGGCGTAGTATTTATCGCGGTCATTGCAAAATACAGCTGTGGGATTAAGTACACGGCCACCCGCTTGCACGTTAAAACCATATTTAATGAGTAATGCATAAGTAAGTAAACGTACAACACGCCCGTTACCATTACCAAAAGGATGAATCCAACCAAAGCGATGGTGCGCCAAAGCCACTTTAATCAGGTCGTATTTTGGTGCATGAGGTTCATTGATAAACGAAACCAGCTCGTGCATATAAGTAGGAACTTGAAAGGCTTCTGGTGGTAGGTGTTCAGACTGTGAAATACGTACCCCGCCTGCGCGATAAGCACCTGGAGTGCGATCCCCTTCGCGAGTTAAGTTATCCACCGTCATGGCATGTAATTCACGGATAAAGTGCTCGGTTACATCCGTACCTTTTTGGATGGATTCTTCAACATAGGTCATAGCCTGCTCTATATTTTCCATCTCGCGTAGGTGGTCTGAAGGCTCCGCGCCATCAAGCTTGCTCTCCACATAATCGGCCAAGGTCGTATGATTACCCTCAATACGGGCAGACCCTAAACTTTCCAGCATGTGGAAAATATGTTTAAGCTGGAAGAACAAAGGCGCGGGAGTGGAACCGCGCAATTGTAAACGCCGTAAATGCTCCAACTCAGTTAATACATCCACCAAAGGGGAATCAAAGGCAGGGTTGGGCAAGGCCAAATCTTGGTGATTAAATTGCGGCATAGGAGTGATTATCTGTAATGATGATATCGCGACATCTTCAATCTACCGAAAAAATACCAATAAGGTCAATAAATTACAAAAAATACGTATTTCACTTATCTTTAAAGTACCCATCTAATAAGTAGAACACATGCCTAGTTGCATCTCTAATACTTACAGCACTACGGCCAAACGACAAACTTAAACCCCAAGTTGCGCGCCTAGAGATGCAATATAGGCCTGTGCTAACATTGGCTGATGGGTAAGCGCAGGTAGCTATCTGCTCGAGGTGGTGCCAAATGCATAAGAATTCAACTGAAAACAATAAGTTACAAAATGGAATGCTAGGTATTGGCCTTTACACTCTTGGCGATGCTTCCCGCTATACCGGTATCCCTGCAACAGATATTCACCGCTGGCTGTTCGGCTATAACTCAAATGGCATTTACCATGAGGGGCTTTGGCAACCAGAGCTGTCTGGCCAAGTTGATACCAAAGCGATTGGATTTCATGATTTGCTAGAAATTCGTTTTGTGCATGCCTTTCGGCAATTTGGCGTTAGCTTACAAGCCATTCGCCAAGCCTCTACCCACGCCAAAGAACTTTATAGCCAAGCGGCTTACCCATTTACATGCAAAAATTTTCGAACCGATGGCCACAGTATTTTTGCTACCGTTTATGAAAAAACCAATGATGAAACGCTGCTGGATCTTGTTAAAAAGCAGTATGTATTTAAACAGGTCATTAAACCCTCTTTATACGAAGGCATAGATTACGACGAAGACGGAGAGGCTGAGCGTTGGTATCCCGTTAAACGGAGTAAGGCAATTGTATTAGACCCTCAAAGAAGCTTTGGTAAACCGATCCTTACCGAATCTGGCATTAATGTTGAAACATTAATGGAAGCTTATAAAGCTGAAGGTGAAAACCTAAGACGTGTTGCCCAACTTTATGAAATACCCCTTGCCTCAGTGGAGGCAGCAATTCGATTCGAACACAGGAACGTGGCTTGAAATTTTTAATCGATAATAACCTTCCACCACAGCTTGCTCGTGCATTACATGAACTATCGAAACCCGATGGTCATGAGGTGGTGCCTTTAAAAGAAAAATTCCCTCCCTCCACTGCTGACAGTGTGTGGATTGGAGACTTAAAGTCTGAGGG
>CAZOPE010000087.1:0-3768 GCA_964581625.1 uncultured Cellvibrionaceae bacterium | reverse complement strand
TAAGACACCCGATAAATTTCATTAAGCTGTTTAGAAAAATTCTCTACCGATAAAGGGCGGGAAAATAAAAAACCCTGCCCAAACTCACAGCCTGCTTCGCGTAGGAAAGTGGCTTGTTCTTCGGTTTCTATTCCTTCGCCAGTGACTTGCGCGTTGAGTGTGTGGCCCATGGCGATAATCATTCTGACGAGATTGGTGCTGCGCTTTTTGTCGGGGACACCCTCTAAAAACATGCGGTCGATTTTTAGTTTTCCCACTTCAAACCTGCGCAAATAACTGAAGGAAGCATAGCCCGTACCAAAATCATCAATTGCCAATTTAATTCTACTGCCACGAAGATAAGCGAGGTTCATTTCAACCTCAGGTGCAGAGCTGAGTGCAATACCTTCTGTTACCTCCAACTCAAGCGAAACCGATGGGACATTTTCTTCTTGCAGAATACGGCAGACATCTTCAGCGAAACTACGCTGCTCCAACTGAAGCATTGAAACATTTACGGAGATGGTGAGCAGCTCCTCTGTCATTTGTTGCCATGCTTTAATTTGCCGCACTGCCTGACGCAATACCCATAGGCCAATGGAGTAAATGCTACCCGATGCTTCAGCCAGCGGAATAAAAACATCGGGACTTATAAGCCCGCGCCCAGGATGTTGCCAACGAATTAATGCTTCAGCACCAGAAATGCACCCGGTTGCCAAGGTGATTATGGGTTGATAAACAATAAATAATTCATCCCGCTCCAAAGCCACTTGTAAATCTTCACGCAATGCGAGAGCCTCTTGTTCAGAAGCATGGTGCTCAACACTGTACTCAAGCCAACCATTTTCACGATTTAACTTATAAAAAGTATGCAGTGCAATTTCTGCATTGTGTAGCACGTGCGCCCAAGCATCCCGTGCCTGTAATCGGCTTACCCCAACACTGAAACGCGTCAACAAAGAAATATCGCTAGTCTTAACGGGGCTGGAGAAAAAGCCAAACAGCATATCCAAACGCTGCTCTAAGTTAACGCCCCGGTCTAAATCCAAAATGAGCACAAAGCGATTGTCGCCCACTCGACCAATCAACTCAGTCGGCCCGCAAAAGTGCTCTAACCGTTTAGCGACGCCCACCAAAAGCTGGTCACCCGTTGCGACTCCGTATTTATCATTCACTAATACCAAGCCTTCAAGGCTGACGAGCGCGCAGATATATTGCCCGCTGGATTGCAGGCTGTTAATGAGATCTTGAACTTGCTGACCAAGATAGGCTCGGTTGGGCAAAGCAGTCAGTTCATCAAAGTAAATACGTTGTGTCAGCTCCTGCTCTGCACGCTTGCGGGCTTGCGATTCGATAGAAAGCGCTAACATATCTGCAATTGACGCTAAAAAATTGGTTTCATCGGGCCGCCATTGTCGCGGCCAATGGTTCATCGCTAAAACCAAACCTATGGCTTGATCGCGCACTAATGTCGGCATTGCCAAAATTGCACCTGCACCACCAATATTTACCCAGTAATCAGGATTTTCATTACGTATGACTTGCGGCAGCACCAAACCAATCTTGCGATCAAGCACATCAAATAGCCAAGGAGCATAGCCCCGTTCAATCGTATTACCAAATACTGAGAGGCGACGAGCTTGCTCGTTCAAGGCTTTGCAGAGGAGTGTTTGGCGGTCTTCACTCAGCTCCCAAACAGATAAATGCGGTAGGTGTAAGGTTGTTCTTGCCAAAGCCGCGGCTGCTTCTGCGTAAGCATGTGAGCTAGGAATAGCATCTTTACTCAATGCCAAACTGCGTAATGCTTCACCCTGAGCCGCCAAACGTACCGCCTGAGCCAATTGGCTAGATTGCAAATGCGATGCAAGCCGCCCCAGCAACACCGCAATCCCCACTAAAACACCTAATAGAATAAGTACATAAGGTAGCGTGGCAATAAATATTCTGTGGCCAGGCATATCCAACGCCCACACCAAATAACCTTGTAACCTACCTTGAGCGTCGGTTAGTGCAACATGGGGTTGAACACCGGGATTGGCGTCTGTAACGCTTGGATTACGCAAACGGAAATTCGCACCTAGCGCGCCAACCCATTTTTTATCCAATGCTGAGGCGAAGAGTAAAAACCGACTATTTGACGGCACATTGGTGCCATTTTCGAGCACAATTGGCTCCATGATCACCAGATAATAAACATTGGTACCACCGTCGTTAACTTTTACATACCCCATTGACGTAGCGTTTTTGAGATAGGGGTTTGCGCGCTCAGCAAGAGGATAAAGGCTGTTTACGAGCTGCACTAAGGTTTGAGATTTGGTGTTAGGTGGAACTAACTCTCCATCAAGCAGTAGATAATTGATCTTTTTCTGGCGATCAATAATGGCCTCAATATTAATACTCTGGTTAGCATAGGCTGAGCCAGACATATTGGATTCAAGCCATTCCTTATTTAAGGTTTCGGCACTGACATTTTCCGCCATAGCATCCCAAACCGAATATTCCCTAAGCGCGCCCACCAGCTGTTCGTGACGCTGTTTCAGTCCAGAAGCCACCATTTCCTGCGAATGCAGAACAAAGAGCTTGTCTTGCTCAATGATGGTGAATTTCATAACCCACAACACACCACCTACAGTCGCGGCAATAAGAATCACCAACAGCACACTGGGGTTACTAAGAGAGCGACGTAGAAAATTAATCAAGGGTCATCCATTCCTGAAAGCATTATGGGTAAAGCATAGCCAATTAACGTAACTTTTGCCGAGCAATGAAAAATCCCGCCGAAGCGGGATTTTGTGGAATTAACAGCGTCTCTTTAGACTACTGAAATACGTTTTCGAGGCAGCAATAGTTTTTACCTGCGGCCATTTAGCATCCAGCCTATGGGCGTCCACCTTACCAACAATACATAACTCAACACACCCACCGCCAAAGTGACCGTCATAGTCGCCGAGTATTTGGCAAGCAAGCTCCAATCTTTATCCATCATGAGATATTGCAATGCAAATATCAGCGGTAAATGGATAATGTAAATCCAATACGAACTATCAGATATAAAACGCATAAAGCGGTTGTGGACATTGAGATAGGTTTTGCCCCATACCAAGCATGCCAAACTCATCCACACTGAAATATAAGCTTCGCACAAACTCACGACAACTTTTTTCCAGGAGAACAATGACGCAGGCTCAAGAGTGAATTGTTTGGGTATCAGCCAATAGAAAACAACATAGAGCGCAACGCTCATTACCAACAACTGAACAACATAGGATTTAAAGCGGTCGATAAAATTCTCTGTGCTAAAAATCCAATAGCCCAAGGCGAAAAATAATCCGAAAAAACCGAACGACCATAACTGCGGGAAAAAACTGTCGGGTGCAGGAAGGGGTGCTGCAACCGACAGTAAGGCAGGGGCTAACAAAAGTGGGAACAGGCCAAGAAACCTCACAGGGGTTATTCGATTAAAATACGCGCGCAACCACTGCCAATTTATATATTGCAAGGCCCAGGTGAATATACAAAAGAATACAAGGTTGTATAAGAACCATAAATGCATAGTTGTGGGCGGTGGTGGCGGTGTACCCGGGTTAGCCATAGCGGTCACTATCATTTCCATCACCGGCGATTTTGTTTGCACACTTGCCACCGCCGACAAGAGCGGCGCGATAACCGCCCACATGCACAGCGGCAAAAAAATAATCAGCGGCAATAAAATTCGCAACGCACGATTTTTTAGCATGCCCGCCATACCGCGTTTTTGCACAAGATAGGCAACAAAAAATCCGGCAATCA
>CAZOPE010000086.1:0-3783 GCA_964581625.1 uncultured Cellvibrionaceae bacterium | reverse complement strand
ATAGGATCTGGACGATCCTTGTCCCGCAATGGACATCGGGGAGTCGCAGGATGCGCTCCCCTTTTATTTCTTTGTATAATTCCCACCAAATATTCCCCTCGAGCCTAGTTAAGCTACATAATACGGCTCATTTTGTGCGACCTAGTGACTCCCACCATGATTTCCTCAACCGGCGTTCTTACCATTAATCTCTCGGCAATAGAGTCCAATTGGCGTTATGTTTCAACGTCTTTGCGCGCGGGTGCCGCTTGCGCGGCGGTGGTTAAGGCGAATGCATACGGCGTTGGTGTTTCAGGTGTTGCTCCTGCGCTTTACGGTGCGGGTTGTCGGTACTTTTATGTTGTGACTTTGCACGAAGCTGCTGAGCTTCGCTCTGCGGTGCCGGCGGACGCGGTTGTTTATGTGCTAGGCGGAGTTCCCAACGGCATGGAACAGATTTTTGTTGGGCTCAACTTGGTTCCAGTTCTCTATTCAAGCTGTGCTTTTAAGTGCTGGCTATCTTTTTGTTCGTCACGGGGGAGAGCTTATCCCTGCGCACTCAAGTTCAATACGGGTATGACTCGCTTGGGGTTGGATGGCTTAGAGTTTCATCATTTGCTGAATGGTGACCTCCAATATTTGAACCCGGTATTAGCAATGAGCCATCTAGCTTGTGCAGATGAACCGAGCCACCCGCTAAACCAAGAGCAATTAGGTCGTTTCAGCGAAGTAGTCAATAAGCTAAAAGCCATGTATCCAACTATCAAAGCCAGTCTTGCAAACTCGTCAGGTACTTTTCTTGGAGAGGATTACCATTTTGACATGGTTCGAATTGGCGCTGCGCTTTACGGCATAAATCCGCAAATGGGTAATCCAAATCCTTTACGTCAGGTTTTTCACCTCAAATTGCCTGTGTTGCAATTACGCACTACAGAACAGCCTGAGTCAATTGGTTATGGCGCAACCACATGTGTGCCTAAAGGCGCTCGACTGGCAGTTGTCGCAGGGGGCTATGCTGATGGGATTCATCGAAGTCTAGGCTTAACTCCGGTGGGGCAAATCGATGGTGTAGAGGTGAGGGCAGTAGGGAGAATATCGATGGATTCCTTTATTTTTGATGTAAGCCACATCTATGGCGACCCGAATTATGTTGAGGTTATCAACAATAATTTGACTCTCGATTACCTCATGGGAGCCAATAAAACTCTCGGGTATGAGGCGCTAACCAGCCTTGGTGACCGCTATCAGCGGAATTATATTTTTTCAGAGAATAATAATGGCTAACGATACAGCCGATTTGCCGCCCATTGCCTTGTTAGAACTTTTGAGTGATGGAGAAAACCATTCTGGCCAAGAGTTAGCGGGGGTTTTGGGGGTCAGCCGTACTGCAATTTGGAAGCAGCTGGCAAAGTTAGATGCCTTGGGGCTTGAGCTTTTGTCTCAAACTGGCAAAGGATATTGTCTTGTGGGCGGCTTGGATTTGCTGAATGCCGATGCTATTAAGAATGGGTTACGAGAAACTGTGTCGCAAAAGCTCGGCCATCTGTCACTTCTCACTGCAATCGATTCGACTAATGCATTCCTTATGCGACAGGAGCCTGATCCGAGGATTATGGCGTGCCTCGCGGAATATCAAACAGCAGGCCGAGGCCGACGTGGGCGCCAGTGGGTAAGCCCCTTTGCGGGAAATATCTATCTTTCGTTAAGAATATCGAATAGCAGTGGGCTCGGCGCGTTCGAAGGAATTAGTTTAGCGGTTGGGGTTGCAGTAGCGCTGGCGCTCAAAGAGCTGGGTGTTGAAAATATAAAGCTGAAGTGGCCGAACGATATCCTATGGATGGGCAAAAAGTTAGGCGGAATCCTGATTGAAGTGGTGGGTGATCCCTCTGGGGTGTGCCATCTAGTGGTTGGTCTTGGTCTGAATCTCAAAACAACCAAGTCTATGCTTCAGTCCATTGATCAACCTTGGGTTGCGTTGGATTCAATTCTTAGCGCGCCACCAAGCAGAAACCAAGTGGCAGCGAGCTTGCTCAATCATATAGTTCCCTTGTTGTATGCCTACGAGTCTCAAGGTTTTGCCCTCTACAAAGCCGCGTGGGCAGCTCTTAACGCCCAAGCTGATCTAGCCGTAGACTTGCTGATGGGCAACAATCGTGTTTCTGGCATTATGCGCGGAGTTAACGATTCTGGAGCGCTTTTACTGGAAACCACAAAGGGCGTAGAAGTTTTTCACGGTGGCGAAGTTTCATTGAGGGTGGCTGAGTGATATTAGAGCTGGATTGCGGCAATTCGCGAGTTAAATGGCGTGTGCGCGTTGATGGCAAAACAAGTATGCGTGGCGTATTCCCCACGGAAGAGGGCTTTAATCTGGCGACGACAGAAGCGCTTGCAAGTCAAGGGCTGCAGCAGGTGTTGGTTGGCTCGGTCATGGGCGATGAATTTGCGCGGAAGTTAGCTTTCTGGTCCATCTCAAACCTAGGGTTAAACCCTAAGTTCGCTGTGAGCGAGCCCTTTTGCAATGGCGTGGTGAATGGTTACCAGCAGCCTGAAAAGCTTGGCGTAGATCGTTGGCTTGCTATTTTAGCTGCACGTACGAAGGCACCTACTGCTTTTGTGGTTGTGGATTCCGGTAGTGCGATTACTGTTGATCTCGTCACATCTCAGGGAGAACACTTGGGCGGGTATATCGCGCCTGGGTTAAGGTTGATGCGCGAGGCGTTAGCGACCAAGACCTCCGCAATTAAATTGGGGCAAATTGGTTACCCTGATAACGATTTTCCGGGGCGAAACACAGTAACCGCAATCAAGTCAGCTGAGTTGGCGATGATTTCAGGATTAGTTGCGCACGCGAGGTCGATTCTGCGAAATTACGATAGTCACGACGCGAATTTATGGGTAACCGGCGGTGATGGCGAATGGTTGGTCGCCATGCTGAAGGATGGTATATATCACGAGGACTTGGTCTTGGATGGGTTGGAGATAGCCTTGACTGAAGCCAAAACTGAAAAGGTGTAGTTGATGAGATTGATTTTCATAGTGCTTCTGGCGGGAAATATTCTTTTTTTTCTGACCCAAATTTTTGGAAAAACCGCGCCGGAAACAAAGTCAGCCGCTGTTGAGCATCGGAATTTCGGTAATCTGCAAACTATCGCCGAACGAGATGCAAAGGGTAAGCAGGCGTTGAAAGAGGCAAAAAAGAAGGCTGTTGATGAGGCTTCGAGTGCCCCCATAAACGATGCAGATAAGTGTGAGCTGATAGGTCCTTTTGCGGAGCTTCTTCATGCGGAGTACCTGGTCGAGCGATTGACTGCCTTGGAGGTGAGCGCTGCTATTAAGCAAGTGGAAATTGCGGATGGGAAAAATTATTTGGTTTATTTAAAGCCAGAAATGTCCGAAAAAGAAGCCTTACGTCGTTTGGGGGAGATTCAACAATCCAAGGCGATAGATAGCTACATTATTCCGAGCGGCGAGCTTGCAAACGGCATTTCTTTTGGTCAATTCACCACCCAAAACGAGGCTGCCGATAAGGCAGGGCAAATTCGCGCTCAAGGCTATGCTGCTGAAATCAAAGAGATTCCCAAAAGTCACAACGAAACTTGGGTAGAGGTTCATCAGAAAGCTGGACAGAAATTGAGCGAAGAGAAGTGGTTAAGCCTGCTCAAAGAAGAAAAAGCTATAGAAAGACGACAAAATTATTGCTTGGGTGTTGCGCACTGATAAAAGTTTCTCTAATATTCGCGCCTCCACATTAGACGGTGGTTGTGAAAAGGCTGGCGTAGCTCAGTAGGTAGAGCAGCTGACTTG
>CAZOPE010000085.1:0-3818 GCA_964581625.1 uncultured Cellvibrionaceae bacterium | reverse complement strand
TGCACGTCATCACGCTTGGTACCACGCAACAGAACACCTACGTTCTCACCAGCACGACCTTCGTCGAGCAACTTGCGGAACATTTCAACACCGGTACAGGTGGTTTTTTGAGTTTCGGTGATACCGATGATCTGGATCTCTTCACCTACTTTCACTACACCACGCTCTACACGGCCAGTTACTACAGTACCGCGACCAGAGATAGAGAATACGTCTTCTACTGGCATCAAGAATGGTTGATCGATAGCACGTACTGGCTCAGGAATGTAAGAGTCCAGAGTTTCTACCAACTTCTTAACAGCAGAAGTACCCAATTGGTTGTCATCCTCACCGTTCAATGCCATCAACGCAGAACCTGGGATGATTGGGGTGTCGTCAGCTGGGAAGTCATAAGTACCCAACAGCTCACGCAATTCCATCTCAACCAATTCCAACATTTCGTTGTACTCTTCAGTGCCTACGCCGCCGCAGTCTGCAGCCAACAAGTCAGCCTTGTTCAAGAATACTACGATGTATGGAACGCCTACTTGACGAGACAACAGGATGTGTTCGCGAGTTTGTGGCATTGGGCCGTCAGTTGCGCCGCATACCAAAATCGCGCCGTCCATTTGCGCAGCACCGGTGATCATGTTTTTCACATAGTCGGCGTGGCCTGGGCAGTCTACGTGTGCGTAGTGACGCACGGGTGAGTCGTATTCAACGTGTGAAGTATTGATAGTAATACCGCGCTCACGCTCTTCTGGAGCATTATCGATACCATCAAAGGCAACAGCTTTACCGCCCCAGGTTTCTGCACATACGCGAGTCAATGCCGCAGTCAGAGTAGTTTTACCGTGGTCTACGTGACCAATGGTGCCCACATTGACGTGCGGTTTATTACGTTCAAATTTTTCTTTAGCCACTTTTCTATCCTCCAACAAGATGAAATATGAATTTTACTCAGGCTCGTTACCCGATCTGTTTTTTGCAATCACTTCTTCAGCAACATTGCGCGGAGCTTCTGAATACTTCAAAAACTCCATTGTGTAGGTTGCGCGACCTTGCGTTGCTGAACGCAGAGAAGTTGCATAACCAAACATTTCAGCCAAAGGGACTTCAGCATCAATGACTTTACCCATCGGGCTTTCATCCATACCTAGGATCAAACCACGACGGCGATTCAAGTCGCCTACTACGTCACCCATATTGGCTTCCGGAGTAACAACCTCAACCTTCATGATCGGCTCCAGCAACACCGCACCGCCTTTTTGGGCGAGCTTTTTGGTTGCCATAGAAGCAGCGATCTTAAATGCCATTTCGTTTGAGTCAACGTCATGGTAAGAACCGTCAAACACAGTGGCTTTCAAACCCAGCAATGGATAGCCAGCCAAGACACCGTTCTGCATTTGCTCAGCAATACCTTTTTGAATAGCCGGTATGTATTCCTTGGGAACCACACCACCGACCAATTCATTCACAAACTCCAACCCTTCGGCGCCCTCATCAACACCTGGCTCGAAGCGAATCCAGCAGTGACCATATTGGCCACGACCGCCAGACTGACGCACAAATTTACCTTCAATCTCACACTTGTTGCGGATCGCCTCACGGTAAGCCACTTGCGGCTTGCCGATATTCGCTTCTACGCTAAATTCGCGACGCATACGGTCAACGATAATATCCAAGTGCAACTCGCCCATACCACCAATGATGGTTTGACCAGTCTCCTCATCTGTTCTAACACGGAAAGAGGGATCCTCTTGAGCCAACTTACCCAAGGCAACACCCATTTTCTCTTGATCAGCCTTGGTTTTTGGCTCTACCGCCACATGAATAACCGGCTCAGGAAACTCCATACGCTCAAGCACAATCACATGATTCATATCGCACAACGTATCGCCAGTCGTGCAATCCTTAAAACCAATACCAGCAGCTATGTCGCCAGCCAAGACTTCTTTAATTTCATCGCGCTGGTTCGCGTGCATTTGCACCATGCGACCTACACGCTCCTTCTTGCCCTTTACCGAGTTCAGCACCGTATCGCCCGACTGCAAGGTTCCGGAATAAACACGGAAGAAAGTCAAGGTACCAACAAAGGGATCTGTAGCAATTTTGAAAGCCAAAGCCGCGAAGGGCTCGTCATCGCTCGCCTTGCGAGTCGCAAGGGTTTCACCGTCTTCCAAAACACCTTCAATAGCTTTAACTTCCGTTGGTGCAGGCAAGTAATCCACAACAGCATCAAGCATTGCTTGCACACCCTTGTTCTTAAATGCAGAACCACCGATAACCGGAATAATTTCGTTCGCCAAAGTGCGAGCACGAATACCGGCTTTAATTTCTTCCTCAGTCAGCTCTTCGCCACCGAGATATTTCTCCATCAACTCTTCGCTAGATTCAGCGGCAGATTCGATCAAGAATTCGCGCATCTTTTCGCACTGCGCCAACAAATCAGCCGGAATCGACTCATAGGTAAAAGTCATACCTTGGTCAGCTTCATTCCAGATAATGGCGCGCATCTTGACAAGATCAACAACGCCTTTAAATTCTTCTTCAGAACCGATGGTCATCTGAAGCGGAACAGCCTTCGCCCCCAAACGGGTTTTCAACTGCTCAATAACACGCAAATAATCTGCGCCAGTACGGTCCATCTTATTAACAAACACCATGCGCGGCACTTCGTATTTGTTAGCTTGACGCCATACGGTTTCAGTTTGTGGCTGAACACCAGAGGAGCCGCACAAAACAACAACAGCTCCGTCGAGTACGCGCAATGAGCGCTCTACTTCGATTGTAAAATCTACGTGGCCGGGAGTATCAATAACGTTGATGCGATGCTCATCAAACTGACCGCCCATACCCTTCCAAAATATCGTGATAGCAGCAGAGGTAATAGTAATACCACGCTCTTGCTCTTGAACCATCCAATCAGTGGTTGCGGCACCGTTATGCACTTCACCGATCTTGTGAGTCAGGCCGGTGTAAAACAATACGCGCTCAGTAGTGGTGGTTTTACCAGCATCTACGTGCGCACAAATACCGATGTTACGGTAGCGTGAAATAGGAGTCTTACGTGCCATGACTGTATTTCCCGAATTACAAACTCTTTAAAAAACTAAAGGCAGGGTTGCTGCCTTTAGTCTCACAAGACGATAGAACAAACAAGCGCCAAGAAACAGCGCCCCTCCATTAGAAACGGAAGTGCGAGAACGCTTTGTTCGCTTCAGCCATACGGTGAACGTCTTCACGCTTCTTAACAGCAGCACCTTTACCTTGAGCAGCATCCATCAGCTCACCCGCCAAACGTGCAGGCATTGATTTCTCACCACGCTTACGCGAGTAATCCACCAACCAACGCATAGCCAAAGCGGTGCGACGTGATGCACGAACTTCAACTGGCACTTGATAAGTTGCACCACCCACACGGCGAGATTTAACCTCAACCAACGGAGCAATATTCTCAAGAGCCTCGTCAAACACCTCAAGAGGGTCGCGATTCAATTTGGTTTTAACAATATCCATAGCGCCGTAAATAATACGCTCTGCTACAGACTTCTTACCACTAATCATCACGTGGTTCATAAACTTTGCCAGAGTAACGTTACCAAATTTTGGATCTGGTATCGTTTCGCGTTTGGCGACAACTCTTCTTCTTGGCATATCAAAAGCCTCTTCTTCAGGAAATTTCTAAGACGACATCAAAGCCTTAAGACCTTGAGAATGCGCTTAGCCTTACTCGGTTAAAACCGAAAACCTATTCGTCACTGCGAATAGCGTTGGCATGTGAATGCCAATCCGCTATTACTTAGGACGTTTAGCACCGTATTTAGAACGACCTTGTC
>CAZOPE010000084.1:1593-3820 GCA_964581625.1 uncultured Cellvibrionaceae bacterium | reverse complement strand
GCGTTGAACATGTAAACCCCTTCATTGGTATGCATAACCGCCTTGGCGCGCAAAAAATTCGCCCCCGATAACCAGCCAAACAGCTGATTAAAGTTGAATTGAATCTCCGGCTGAAAGAGCCAACCGCACGAATAAAAGCCGTTGGCCGCGTTTTCACGGCGCACAAACTGCTCGCCCTCGGGCAAGCGAACTGCTGCGTTATAGAGCTCGCGCTGGGGGCTTAACGTATTTTTGCGGTGATGCTGTGGATTTTTCAACGCGTGGTCGGCACGCGGCAAATCCAGCCAGGCCGCGTCTATTTGACCCTGCTCAACCCAAAAAGTGGCTTGCTTTGGCGGCTCGAAACCCGCCACTAACTCGTCAAACGCGCGCTTTTCCACCTCGCCACACACATCGGTTTTATTCGCAATCAACACATCGGCTACGGCGATTTGATCTTGAAAATTAGCGTTTTCGGTGTAGCGACTATCGCTCAATTTGCGCGGGTCAATTAGGGTGATGGTTGCACGTAAATCCAGCACAGTATCGTAATACTCGCCCAGGAGCGTATTAATAATTTCCTCTGGGTGCCCCAAACCCGTGGGTTCAACGATGATACGGTCCGGCTTGGTGGTGGCGATCATCATATTGAGCGCGATTTTCATCGGCAGCCCCGCCACACAACAAATACAACCGCCCGGCACTTCCCGCACATGGGCATTCACACTTTTGAGCATGGCGCCGTCGATACCGATTTCGCCAAACTCGTTGACCAGCACCGACCAAATTTCATCTTGCGGCTTGTGTTTCAGCAAGTGGGTGATGGCGGTGGTTTTACCGACGCCGAGGAAGCCGGTAATGATATTGGTGGGAATGAGAGTTTTCATAAATAGACCTAAGAACACGCAGCACGGGAGTGTAAACCGCCCTATCGCCGCAAGCCAGCCTCAAACTCACACCCAAATTAGACGATAAGGCGAAACTGAGAATCAAAAATTCGGCGACCAATAGGCACAAAATGTATACGGTTACTTTTATACACAGTTAAAAAATGGATTCCTCAAAAAATTGCCTGTTCATGAAACATTTTGCAAAAATAATAGATTGTTGTTAAAAAACAAAGGGATGATAAAATAAAACGCTCTCAAAAAATGACCAAAAGGAAGATTTTGGCGACAAAAAATATACTGACCACCTGAATTCTATAAAACCTGTGACACCAAACGGTTTGAAAATGTATCCGATTACATTTAGCATGCGCATCCACATGGTCGCCTAAGGGATACATGTACACAACTATAAACTCTATCGGAGTCACCGACATGCAGAGAACATTTAAAAAGAGCTTGTTATCGACGTGCATCACTGCAATGGCAATAAGCTCACTTTCAACCAGTATTTACGCGGAAGAGTCATCCGATTCCGTTGAAGAAATCGTCATCTCAGGGATCCGCGCATCATTGACTCGCGCGGTTGATATCAAACGCGAAGCGGCTTCTGTCGTCGACTCGATCAGCGCTGAGGACATCGGTAAATTACCGGACACCACCATCGCTGACTCGCTTCAGCGTGTAACCGGTATCCAAATCCGCCGTTCTGCGGGCGAAGGCTCAACAGTGAACGTGCGCGGCTTACCGCAAGTGAGCACTCAGCTGAATGGCGAGTCATTCCTAAGCCCTGGCTCTATCACTAGCCAAAAACCTAACTTCTCTGACATTCCTGCCGAGCTCTTGTCTGGTGTGGATGTATTGAAATCGTCTGAAGCCAAAACCCTGTCTGGCGGCGTTGCCGGCACCATCAACCTCAAAACCCGTCGCCCGCTTGATCTCAAAAGCGGCTGGACCTTCGCAGGTTCTGCGGAAGGTACCGATGGCTCTTACACCGACAAAATGGGTTCAAAAGTATCTGGCTTCGCAGGCTTCAACGATGAAGACTTTGGTGCGATTTTCACCGTGTCTCGCTCACAAGCCAATTTGGCGAACTTCCGCTACGGTATGTTTAGCGATTGGTGGTTCCGCGGTTATCACGAGGATGGTGCGCAAAACTGGCCAGGCTTCCAACCTGCGAAAGACCTGAATGGCGATGGCGATACCAAAGATTCTCTGTTCGGCACCATCGACTACGGCGTAACCAATAAGAGCAGTGAACGCGAGCGTACCGGTGCGTCTGCAAGTTTCCAATACAAGCCAAATGACAAGCTAGAACTTATCGCCGATGTGTTCTACACCAAATTGGATCAATACGATCG
>CAZOPE010000084.1:0-1493 GCA_964581625.1 uncultured Cellvibrionaceae bacterium | reverse complement strand
ACCTTCTCTGAGCACAACTACGACAACGACGCGAGCTTGGACGTTTTGCGTGCCGATGGCGTCTTGACCTTTGATGAAGACAATTCGCTTGAGTTTGGTTACCGCTACAGCAACCGCGATATTTCCACCACCGACTACGACTTGGCAGCGCCTTTCACCCGTAAAGATAAAGACGGCAAGTTGGTCACGGCGTACGCTAAGTGGAAAGACGTGGGCGGCGGCATTAGCGGCCAAGCAGGCGATGACACCATTGGCTCACCGTTGCCGTTCAGCAAATTGGATTCCATGGGCTACATCCATCAGGTAAGCGATTTTGGCCCAGCGTCATCCGGTGGTTCGTTCTTCTTCATTGACCCTGAAGTGATGGATGACCCCATGGCCTTCCAAAACTCGCTCTACCCCGGCAACGTTAAGGTGACCAACTGGAACCGTTCGTACAAGCTCACCGAAGATACGCACACGGCCTACGTGCAAGCGAACTTCGCGGGTGATTTCGGCGTACCTTACAAAGCCAACATTGGTATACAAGCAATCCAAACCTTGCTCGACATTACCAACTACGGCGGCGCACCTACATCAACCGTGACTGTTGACGGCAAAACGGTAAATGCGATCATGGGTACACCCGGCCCGAAAATCAGCACCACGGAAACTCGTCGTGATGATTTGGATATTTTGCCGCGCGCAAACATCGCTTTCGATATTGCCGACGATCAAAAATTGCGTGTGTCTTACACCAAGACGCTCACCCAATTGGATGGTAACGATCTCGGCTTAGGTACCAGCTACACCACCAACTACAGCTCGGCGTTGAACACCTTCGTGGTAGTGAATGCACAGTCTGACGGCAACCCCAACATGAAACCTTGGCGCGCCGACAACTACGACATTAGCTACGAATGGTATTTCAACGATGTTGGTCTGTTGAGCTTTGGCCTCTACCGTTTGGATATCAAATCATTCATTGGCACCCAAAATACCAAACTCTACAACGTGCCCGATTTGGATGGTGTGGTGCGCAACAACGGCATCGACTTCAAACAAAAAGCGAATGTGGAAGGCGGCGTGTTGCAAGGTTTCGAAATTGGCTATCAACAAGCCTACGATTTCTTACCGGGCGTGCTGAGCGGTTTGGGTTCGTCCCTCAACTACACCTATTCGGATAGTGAAGGCGGCGATAAAGACTTCTATGGCAAAACCCTGCCAATGGGCGACAACTCTAAGCATTCTGTTAACGCGATTTTGTGGTATCAGAAAAATGGCTGGCAAGGTCGTCTAGCGTATAACTACCGCAGTGAACGTTACATCGGTAGATCTTGGAACGACGGCTCACCAGCAGCGTGGTGGTCTTCACCAACCTCTTATGTTGATGCGTCTGTTAGCTATGACATAAACGATAACTTTACCGTTTATTTACAAGGCACCAACATCACCGAAGAGTACGAGAACACTTACATGCAATGGACTGACGTTATGGTCAACCAAAACGTGTA
>CAZOPE010000083.1:0-3928 GCA_964581625.1 uncultured Cellvibrionaceae bacterium | reverse complement strand
ATTCAGTTACTCCTTGATGTGAAGGCAAACAAGTGGACCGGTGACAATTGATAAACGTTCCATTGCACTCTAAATTCAGAGAGCAAACGAAAAATGGCGTTCTGGTTTACCACCAATCCTCCCCCTTCCCTCTTGAAATCATCAATGCTCTGTATTCCGTTTTCGTGAGAGATCGATAATCACATTGTTGCTCTGAGAGTTGCTCGGCCAGCGTCTTTACCTCGTCTTCTGATAGGGCACACATTTTTCTCCCCTTTTTCATATCTTGGGCAATAATTGTTGCTATACCGTCTATGTATGCTTGTGTCGGATTTGGGGTAAGAGTTTTTGCAACACTCTCTATGAACTCCCGTGATGGCACACCGTTCTCTTCTATTGTCATGTTAATCCCCTCATATTTAGAACCGTTCTCTATAGTTAAGTACAGAAATCAATTTCTTTGATACTTTTTTATATAAAACAATAAATGTGATGTAAGTGGGTTTTGAAAAAGATGGGGTCGTCAAGAAGTTGCACTAATGTTTTATGGCGATAGGTTAGTCAGGGATGATCATTGGAGGTACGTTATATGCGATTCAGAATTTTATTATTTTTGACTATGTGGTTTGCGGCATTACTAAAATTTGAGCTTCACGGATATATCTTACCTTTTTTAGTTTTCTTTGGATGCGTGGTTGGTCTTGGTTGGTTGTACAGCGATTGGGGCAGCGGAAGATTTGCCAGGGCATTTAGACAGCCTACGATGTATGTGAAATTTGATGATAGAGACGATTAGGGCATCTAGCGTCGGTAATATGGCGGTTATCAAAGTAGGTAATAACCCGCAGCCACAATGAAAGCCTTCCTGCTGGGATTAAAACAACACCTTGTTGTCTTCATACACTTGATTCAGTTGGCGAGTAATCAACGCTACAGTCTCTTTGGAAACACCCAGATCACCCGCCACTCGCGCAAACTTATTGATGCTTTCTACAACTTCTTTAATAACCATTTGTGCTTCTTTCCAGTTTGCAAAATTAGCGTGGCTTGCAATTTGTTGGATAACTTTAAGCGAAGGCTGTTTTCCATAACCACCAAAAGCAGTGGCATGTTCACCATAAGGTGATGGGCTGAAAGTCACATCGTAAAAAGGTGCAAGCTGCCACTGCCCATTATCATGTTGCAAGAACGCCCAATTTTTACTGTGGTCATCTTGATTGCAGGCAAATAAATTAAACATGGCTCGACGAAATTGCATTTGCCCCACACGCGGGCTTTGGCAAAGCAGGCTACTGGCCTTTATAAGATCCTCATAGTCCAAACTCGGCATTCTGAAGTCTGCATCTAACAATCCGCAGGCGCTGTGCAAATGTAGGCGCCCTTCCCTTCCGCCTGGCAATGCTCGCGTATCAAACCGTTCTAGGGCAAGCCAATGTTTGGCGCCTGATTGCATTGGCGCGTCCAGTAATCTCCATTTGGGCACATCAATCCCCGCCTGCGCAGCAACAGTTAAATAAGCCGCTTCACACAACCCCTCTTCATGGCCTAAGGCCAACTGACTTGAAGTGAACTTCACCAAATGTGCAACACTACCTGCGGTGAACTGCGTACTACAGGTTCCGTCATTAATTTCTGGCAAATACAGTTGGGCTTTTGGCCTAGCACCACCAGAACTTCCCGCCGCCGCCAATGCAGCTAATACTTCCGTTGTTTGGCCATCAAATAGAGCCTGAGCCTGCAAACCCAAATCAGCAATGCTCAATAACTCAGATGATTTGTCTGCTTTTAGATGTGATGCTGGTTCATAACTAAGTGCTCCTAAGCCGCTATCGCCCACAAATGCCAATCGATCCATTGCAGTAATTTGTGACGGCAAAATACCCGATTGACGGAATAGACGATCCATTAACATCAGACCCCAACCATCAGGCAGGGAGTCCGAAAACACGCCTTGCAAGCCATGATGTGGCACGCGCGGTGCCAATTGTAGGGAGCCGTCAAATCTCAATTTAAACGGGGAAAGGCTTGAAAACTCTGAGAGATATTGAGGCTCATATTGAAAATAGACACCCTGCTTATTCTGCGCCATTACACCCACCAAGCAGCGGTTTGCATCGCTCAGGGTTCGCCACACTTCTAGCTTCTTAATGGGGCTATTGGTCATTAAGCACCTCATCTATGGTGGTGGGCATATTTACACCTGCAGATACCTGCGTAAGTTTTTCTAGCCGAGCAAGATCATCTAGGCTCTGCCACAACAGCAAAAACTGCCGAAGTGATATCTGCCCTGTCGTTTCGAACTTTTTGATCGTGGGAGCAGGAACTGTGCTGCGCTCAGCAAGCTGATCTCGCGAAAGCTTTGCGTTTTTACGCCGGGATTTGAGGTGATCTTTCAGTGTATTTTGAACACTTGAAGGAGATATTAGCGATAACATAGAGCCACCAAAAGGATATCTAAATATCTATCTAACCGTATTTATTAATATTAAAGACACCATTGTATCTATTATATCAATATTTACCAGCTTACTCCATTAATTGATTATCGCCTCATCTAAAAAGCAAAATTTAAATATTGCCGAGATTGCCAATCGCTCAAGGGTGCTCTAAATTTACCCAATCGCCCGCCACAAACAATATCTCAGTTATAAACTAAATCATGAACGAACTCGATCAACAACGACACGCCAAAATTGCCCATAGAGACAAAGTGTTGCAGGTATTTGAAAACGATAAGCAACTCATTACACCGGGTCACGACAACATTGTTGATATGTACCGTGTGACATTACGGGTATGGCGAAAACTTAGGGCTATTGATGACGCCAAAATTGATAATGCAAAAAATCAGGTGGCTAAGGAGGATGCATTCAACGCTGCATTTATCGAAAAGGCGACCAAAAATCGGATTGAGCCGATTGATGTGAAGATGGCGCACATTGATTCGCTGTTACGCTTTTTGCGTTATTGCAGCTATCCAATTTATCCTGCCCACCCGGATCTTATCCTTCTAGATTTTGCGGCAAAACAGCGGCGAGAGAATCTGAGAGCTCTCCGTACACACGCAAACACTGAGATCTATGAAGCCCTTAGGGCCTATTACCCTCAAAATAACGTAACGCTCTATCTTGGCGAGGATGAATATGGGGTTTTGACATTTTTTGATACCCCAGAAGAGGCAGACGAGGCCAGCGAGAAATTTAAAAAACGAAATCTAAGACTACAAGATGATGAAAACTCAGAAGTGATGATTGCTCCCATGCCAGATACCAGCGAGTGAAAAATGAGTAGCACCCGTGGTAAACGCAATCATTAGCTATCAACAGGCTTTGTCCACGAACCAATAACAAAAGCTTCCACTCCATCCCACTTGTCCATGTCAATTAGCGCAGAACGTAGGTACCTATAATAGCGATAGCGTGTACCGCAAGATTTATCGACAAGCGCCACCTCCAAAAACCAACGCACATGTTTAGCTTGCCAATTTTTGGGGGAGACGCCCCAGCGTTTGCGAATTGCCTCCGCACAATTAACTAGGTGTTTCTCTTTCTGATAAACAACATGTCTGCTTCCCGTAAACGCGCGGCGCGAGATAGATCTAGCTTCTCGCTCTACACTGATTATTGAAATTTTATTCACTACTGCCGCTCCTTCTCACTTTCCTGCCAATATAACTGCTAACAATTTGGATTCTAGAATGCCCTAATTCGATTGAAATTATTTTGCGAGCTTGCTCATCTAATTCGTGTGTAGCGATCAAATCTCCAACAACCCGATTGCAGGGTGCAACGCAGCCAGTTATTTCTCTATAACGACGACACGCATAAAACACTCGTAGATTGTGGAGTTTTCCAATGCCATTGCGTTTTAGTACAGGCAAACAGATATTTGAGATTCGATCATAGAAATTCTTTAGTGAGTTTTCAGAAGGAACCAAGCATCGAGCTCC
>CAZOPE010000082.1:0-4237 GCA_964581625.1 uncultured Cellvibrionaceae bacterium | reverse complement strand
AAGCTGCTGGCTTTTATGAGGTCTTCATAATCCAAACTCGGCATTCTGAAATCAGCATCCAACAATCCGCAGGCGCTGTGCAAATGTAGGCGCCCTTCCCTACCGTCTGGCAATGCTCTCGTATCAAACCGTTCTAGAGCAAGCCACTGTTGGGCACCTGATTGCATTGGGGCATCTAGCAATCGCCATTTGGGCACATCAATACCGGCTTGTGCTGCAACCGTCAAATAAGCCGCTTCACATAACCCTTCTTCATGGCCTAAGGCCAACTGACTAGACGTAAACTTCACCAAATGCGCAACACTACCTGCAGTGAACTGCGTGCTGCAGGTGCCATCATCACTTTCTGGCAGATAAAGTTGGGCTTTTGGCCGAGCACCACCAGAACTACCCGCTGCGGCTAATGCCGCTAATACTTCTGTTGTTTGGCCATCAAAGAGCGCCTGAGCCTGCAAACCCAAGTCAGCAATGCTCAACAACTCAGATGAAGTGTCTGCTTTTAGATTTGATGCTGGCTCATAACTAAGTGCTCCTAAGCCGCTATCGCCCACAAATGCCAATCGATCCATTGCAGTAATTTGTGCCGGCAAAATGCCAGATTGACGAAATAGTCGATCCATCAACATCAACCCCCAGCCATCGGGCAGAGAATCCGCAAACACTCCCTGCAAACCATGATGTGGCGCGCGCGGTGCCAATTGCAGGGAGCTATCGAATCTCAATTTAAACGGGGAAAGGTTTGAAAACTTGTTCAGATATTCAGGTTCATATTGAAAATAAACGCCCTGCTTATTCTGCGCCATTACACCTACCAAGCAGCGGTTTGCATCGCTCAGCGTTCGCCACACTTCTAGCTTATTAATGGGGCTATCGGTCATTGAGCACCTCGTCTATGGTGGTGGGTATTTTTACGTCTGAGGATAGTTTTGTAAGTTGGTCTAGCCGAGCCAAATTATCCAGGCTCTGCCACAACAACAGGAATTGGCGGAGTGATATCTGCCCTGTCGTTTCGAACTTTTTGATCGTGGGAGCCGGGACTGTACTGCGCTGAGCAAGCTGATCTCGCGAAAGCTTCGCGTTTTTACGCCGGGATTTGAGGTGATCTTTCAGTGCATTTTGAACACTTGAAGGAGATATTAGCGATAACATAGAGCCACCAAAATGATACTATAATATCCATATAATTTATTTTAGCCATTATAAAGATATTATAGTATCTTATTTTTTCAGTGCAGGATACTTATTGACCGACTGATGACCCACCCATTTAGTTTCTGCACATCAGCCTGCCTCTTAATATTATTTTTCTACAATTTCATACTCAATAAAGGTGGTGTCGTTACTTAAAATATGGCCATACAAGGTGCCATTAAACGCCATGTAGTTTGGGTAAATACTATCTATCCCAAAGTACATATAGCCGCCGTCAGCATAATATGCTCGGTGCAACTCTCTGCCTAAACGAGTATCTACCAAAGCCTTATTCACGACAGGATAAATCAAACCTTCTTTGCTCGTATTGATTTGCACTTGGCCATTTGCATCTAGCACCGGTTCGGTGAAAAAGCGTGTCAACCACATATTCCCCTTAGGCGTTTCCCATGCCGTTGAAAAGCCTCGTAGTTTTTCAGCGAGTGGGTCTGGCTTTTCCACTTTGACCAATTTTGACCAGGTTGTAACAACATAAATCGCGCTGGTAGGTTTGAAGATATAGCCATCAAACACGCTGCTGTCTTTTGGGGTTAAGGAGTAAATGCGTCTCTCTTCCGTACAACCCTTCACACAGGCAAACTCAAAATGAAATTTCTCGCTCACTTTTTTCAATTGATTTTCTGCTAAAGAAGTTGCATAAGCCCAAGCCTCTTCTTGCGTTCCAAGCGTTTTATCACCCATCTTTTCAGGAAGCGCTATGCCGCTAACGTCTTTCATGGAGCCAGGTGAGAAGATATTAACTGCAAGACCAACAGCAGCTTGCGCAGCCGCCAATTTAACACCGGTCACGTCGCCAGAATTAGCAAACATAGCTCCATTAATCGCACCTTCTTTAAGGCCGCTATTGGCAACATATTGCTTATTTAACCTAGCGATTAGTTGTTCACGATCTTCAAAATTTAACATCTGCGCGACCAGGTAGCTCAGGAGATCATTGCGTTCGGCATTATTCGTTTTAACCCTTACAGGGTCAGAAAACCAATCCCTGTCAAAATCTGTTTTAGGTGTGGTAGCGCAGCCCGATAACAACAGGGCGATTAAAACAACGACTTTCTTCATTCTGAATTTTCCTTAAGTTTAAAAGCGACATGAATCCCATTCACAAAAAAGCCGTCGAGCTACCTGCAAATAGGTTTACGGCGCTGATTGTAATTGCGTACCTTTGTGATGCAAGTGCATATCAACAAATCCGTGGAGCACATCAATCTCTATTTGAAAATGGATTTACTCGTCACTGAGAATTACGCTGCTAAACTTAAATGGTGCTCATATTGCCAATCGTTCAACCCTGCTCTAAATTTAACCAATCGTCCCAAACCAACATTCTCACTTTTTAATAGTCATATGAACGAACTAGATCAACAACGACACGCCAAAATTGCTCATAGAGACAGAGTGTTGCAGGTATTTGAAAACGATAAGCAACTCATTACACCGGGTCACGACAACATCGTTGATATGTACCGTGTGACGCTGCGGGTGTGGCGAAAGCTTAGGGTTATTGATGAAGCCAAATTTGATAATGCAAAAAATCAATTGACTAAGGAGGATGCATTTCTCGACAAAGCGCACAAAGAGCATATAGAACCACTTGATTTGAAAATGGCGCATATTGATTCACTGCTGCGATTTTTACGTTACTGCAGCTACCCAATTTACCCTGGGCACCCCGATCTTATTCCGCTAGATAGTGCTGCCAAACGGAGGCACGAAAAACTTCGCATACTTCGTGCGCGCACAAACTCTAATATCAGCAAAGCCCTTAAAGCTCAGTATCCGCACAATAATTTAACGCTGTATCTTGGCGAGGACGAAAATGGGGTTTTGACATTTTTTGATACCCCAGAAGAGGCAAATGAGGCGCTCGAGAAATTTAAAAATCGACGTTCGAAACTAACCATTGTGCAGACTAAGACAACCGAAGGCCAGCCAAACGATGGAAGCAATTGAAGTGTACTGCAACTAGCAAGCGCTGAGTTCAAGAGAAATACGTTCATCAATGGGTGATGTTGGGGCCTGTTGGGTTAATGCGGTTGTTGAACGTTTTTTTGGAAGTTTAAAACACGATTGGATATTCAAAGTTGCGCAGCCAACGCGTGATTACATGAAGTCTGATGCGGCGGCTTACATAAAATATTACTACCTAGAGCGGCTACACACCGCTAAAGGCGGCGTGTCTCCAATTAACTTTGAATCGTCTCAAAAGAAAGTGTCCGGTTTTGCTTGACTAGTACAGGGCTTGAATTGCAAGGGAATGTATCGCTGCAATACCCCCTAATCTATTCAAATATATTTTTATATATTCTTATATACCCTAATATACTCTAATATAGTGTCTTTTTTCCTTTATTAATCAACAGCTTACAAGCCATTTGGTGAGAATTACGCTCTTAATTCGAAAATTACGCTCTTATTTTGAGAATTACGCCGCTAAATCGAAAATTACGCCCTTATTTTGAGAATTACGCTGCTAAATCGAAAATTACGCTCTTATTTTGAGAATTACGCTCTTAATGCGTATTTTTGCGAAGCGTGAACACTGAATTTTCTCGAAGCGTGAACACTTTTGCCGTTAGGCAAAATTCGGTGTTCACGCTTCGCAAAATTTAACTCTCGCCGTAAATTCCGCCCCCTTCTTGCAAGCACCGGCAATGTCCGTAACCTGCGCTCCTTTTGTCTAGCCATTACTCACGGGAGCGACCATGCCTATCAAGAGGGTCTCTATGATCAAGTTAAAAGAAATTCTGCGTCTTAAATATGAGGCGCATCTGTCACTGCGGCAAATCGCCGCATGCCTTAGTTTATCCATCGGTGTGATTTCCAAGTATGTGCAGCGCGCGGATGCGGCGGGGCTTAGCTGGCCGTTGCCCGATGACGTATCCGATCTGACGCTGAAGGCGCGCTTGCAGCCGGGGCGTGTGCGCGCTGAGTCGCTTGATTTCGCTGAGCCTGACTTTGTGGCGATGGAGCGCGAGCTGAAACAAAAGGGTATGACGCGGCAATTGCTGTGGGAGGAGTACGCGCA
>CAZOPE010000081.1:0-4575 GCA_964581625.1 uncultured Cellvibrionaceae bacterium | reverse complement strand
ACGGCGTAGTAGTTAATGTCGATAACGTTATCCAACATGCGGATAGCGGTTTGTACGGTGCGCTCAAGTTTTGCTTGGTCGAGTTTGCCGTTCACAATGTGTTGCGCAAGGTTAATAGAACCGAGGTTACATACCGCGATTTCATCGTTAGCCTTGGTGTTCAAAGTGATTTCAGTACACAAGTTAGACGAGTGCACTACGCCGCAATGTTGTTGTGGGCTGCGGATATTGCATGGGTCTTTAAAGGTGATCCATGGGTGGCCAGTTTCGAACAGCATGCCCAACATTTTGCGCCACAAATCTAACGCGCGAACGGTTTTGAATACTTTGATTTTTCCCGCAGCTGCTTCGGCTTCGTAAAACGCATAACGCTCTTCAAAGGCTTGACCATACAAGTCGTGCAAATCAGGAACATCGTTTGGTGAAAAGAGAGTCCACTCTTTATCATCAAATACGCGCTTCATGAATGCATCGGGCACCCAGTTAGCGGTGTTCATATCGTGAGTACGACGACGGTCATCACCGGTGTTTTTGCGCAATTCCAGGAATTCTTCAACATCCATGTGCCAAGTTTCAAGGTACGCACATACAGCGCCTTTGCGCTTGCCGCCTTGGTTTACTGCAACAGCGGTATCGTTGGCTGCTTTCAAGAAAGGCACAACGCCTTGTGATTTACCGTTGGTGCCTTTGATGTAAGCGCCGAGTGCGCGCACTGGCGTCCAATCGTTACACAAACCGCCTGCGAATTTGCTCAGCATGGCGTTGTCTTGAATCGCGCCGTAAATGCCGTGCAAATCATCAGGCACAGTGGTGAGATAGCAAGACGATAATTGTGGGCGCAAAGTACCCGCGTTAAATAATGTTGGGGTAGAGCTCATGTAATCAAAAGATGAGAGCAGGCGGTAGAACTCAATTGCACGTTCTTCTTTTTGCTCTTCTTCAATGGCTAGGCCCATAGCTACGCGCATAAAGAAAATTTGTGGCAATTCAATGCGCACATCATTGCTGTGAATGAAGTAGCGGTCGTAAAGGGTTTGCAAGCCCAAATAAGTAAATTGCAAATCGCGGTCAGCTAATAACGCTTTACCCAATTTTTCGTGATCGAATTTTAATAATTCAGGTGAAAGCAATTCCAACTCAACGCCTTTTTTCAAATAAGCGGGTAGGGCGCGAGCGTAGTAAAGCTCCATATCAGATTGAGTTGCTTCTTTGGCAATGCCCAGAAAGTTCAGTGCTTCTGCACGCAATTTGTCCATCAACAAGCGCGCTGTTACGAATGAATAGTTCGGTTCTTTTTCTACCAGTGTGCGGGCAGTGATAACCAAAGAGGTATTTACGTCAGATTCATTTACGCCGTCGTAAAGGTTACGCATAGCTTCGTCGAGAATGGCTTTTTCTTCTACGCCTTTCAGGTTTGCGCAAGCTTCCGCAACAATGGTACGCATACGAGCAATGTCCAAAGGCGCGCGGGTGCCGTTGGCCAAGGTCACATTGATGCTTGGGTATTCGCTATCAGCGGCTTGTTCTGCTGCGCGTTTTTCAGCGCGCATACGGGAATGCTGTTCGCGGTAGAGCACATAATCACGAGCCACTTTTTGCTCACCAGAACGCATTAGGGTCAATTCAACCTGATCCTGAATTTCTTCAATATGGATAGTGCCGCCAGACGGCATACGGCGTTTAAAGGTTGCGGTGATTTGCTTGGTGAGGCTGTCTACGGTTTCGTGGATACGGGTAGACGCAGCAGCAGTACCACCTTCAACGGCAAGGAAAGCTTTAGTCATGGCAATGGCGATTTTGCTGGCATCAAATGGAACAACAGTGCCGTTGCGTTTGATAATACGCAATTGGCCCGGTGCTGTAGCAGCTAGGTTTGGGGTGCCATGAATGTCGTGTTGAGGTGCTGTGCTGGTGCTGTTTTCAATGTCGGTGTGCATAGACGTCTCCCGCATGAGGTCTGATCCGTAGTTATGGTGTAAAAACGTAAATCGGCTAAATCCTTGATTGAATTGATAATGCTTATGGCTGTGACAACTCAATCGATCGAAAACTAAGGCTGAATGAGGCTTTGCTCGTTCATGAATATCTAATCTGTTTAACTAAAATCACTAACCTAACTCGCTAACTCATCTAACCCTTGTTCAGGACGAGTGCCATTTTTGTGTTATTAAAATCAGGGCTAAACGGTTTGTGAGAGGGTTTAACTAACAACTCCTCCAACAGACTGCCACCGATATAGATTGGGTTTAACGATGAACCCACCCAAATAGGCAGGTCGGTTGATAAACACAACATATAGTAGAGGCGGTTCCCCATACTACTGATTCCAAAACCTTGCACTTACGCTTTGTTTCGGCTGTTTATACGGCTTAAGCACCTTATAAACACTCAATTGGGTTAAAAAGTCTCGCTAAAAGCTTATTGGCAGACGCGCTCTATTCACAGGGCTGAGGCTTAAAATAGTGATTGGAGAAGTCTGTCACAAAACCCTATATATAGGGGTAAATCAAAATCGAGCTACAAGATAATGCGGTTAAAAGATTAATGCAAGCCTGAAAAATACCACTCGATCTGTGGATAAGTTGTGGGTAGTCAGTGAAAAAGATGCGCACAACCCGTTAAATATGGGCTTTTAACGGGGTTTTAGGGGGAAGCCTATTTGAGAGCCAATGTTAGATTTTTTTCTTCTAGGGAAACAAAGTGTTTATTACTACATATTGTGTTCGAAAAGCAGGCGAGTCTGCCTAATGTAAATGTTGCGTTTTATATGTAATATTCACCCGATTCTCAGGGCAAATGCTTGCGATATTATTATCATATAGTAATAATGACTAACTGATCGCGTAGACGAATCAGGTTAAATAATATCCAAACACAAATCGGCAATGAAGGAATTATAAGAATGCATCAATTAATCCGTTATCTCGTCATTTTGTTCTGCTTAACGTCTTTTTCATCCTCCGCCTTTGCAGATCACCCAATCAAGCATCACGTTGGTATCGTATGGGCTAGTCCTAAAAACTTTAAGCTCACGCTGGATATACATGTTCCACAAACGGAAAGCGCTAAACCCAAGCCAGTATTGGTGATTTTCCATGGTGGCGGTTTCTTGTTGAACAGCAAATCCATCATGACGGATCTTGCCACTACTATTGCAAGCCGCTCAGACGTTATTACCGTTAATGTGAATTACCGTTTGTTGTCCGATTTGGATAACACCACCACGATTAACGAAATCATTGAAGACGGTATGGGCGCAGTCTTGTGGGTGAAAGACAACATCCAACAATACGGCGGCGACCCAACCAAGGTGGCAGTCACGGGCGATAGCGCCGGTGGTCATTTGGCGTCGATGGTGATGTTGGCTGGCCGCAATTTAGATAGTGACGGTTTTGCGAAAAAGCCGCTGGGCTTTAAGCCAACCTATTTGCCCCAAGGTATGACAGCCGAGCAGGTTGCCAAAAAAGATGGTCTGAAGTTGCAAGCAGCAATTCTAAGCTACACTGGTTTTAGTTTGGTTGGCATGGCTGAAAACGGCTTTGAAAAAGGCGGCCCTATTTGGGGCTGGGCGCACGCAAAAGCGCGCGGTTTTTTTGGTGACGCAATTAATCTAAAAGATAACCCAGATTATTATTTAGCATTGTCTCCAGACCAATATTTGGTGAGCGCTAAAAAATATAAGCTGCCACCTCAGTTTGTTCATGTGGGCGAGAACGACCAAGCGACCAAGCCAGAGTTTTCTCAAAAATATGTAGAGCAACTTAAAAGTTTGGGGCAAGAGGCCAAGCTCAAAATTTATCCCGGTAAAAAGCATGGCTTCCTAGATTCTGGTTGTAACGATTACAACCAAGGTTGCTTTGACGATATGTCTAAGCCCGCCGTTGATGACATGATCGCGTTCTTAAACGAAGTATTTGGTCTATAAAAATCCAGTTTTGGTTTCCGCATAAACGTAGAAAGTTGTGCGGAAACTAACAAGCGGGCAAACACGGCGCAGTCACCTCAGGCTGCGCCTCTCTCCAATAAAAAGATGGAATTCATTATGGGTAAATTTACGCTTCCCCAGTTAAACCATTTTCCGCGCATGCACCTACTTAGTCTGGAAAAGCTGCGCTTGAAAAAACATCTAGGCACTTCCTGTACGCTTATCTCAGCAATGCTTTTTTCTGCATTTGCCAGCGCGCAGCTCATGCCAGATCAATTTAGGCCCAAAGTGTTGCCCTACAAAGATACGTCGCTCAGCTTTGAAGAGCGCGCCAAAGATTTGGTATCGCGCATGACGTTGGAAGAAAAAACGCCACAGCTGATCAACGACGCACCGGCAATTCCCCGCTTGGGTGTGCGTGAATACAACTGGTGGAACGAAGGTTTACACGGCGTTGCAGCGCTAGGCGATGCAACTGTATTTCCACAAGCTGTCGGTATGGCTGCTGCGTTTAACGAACCACTCATGCACGAAATTGGCGATGTGGTGAGTACGGAATTCCGCGCAAAACATTTTTCAAAAATGCATCGCTTTGGTGGTTCAGATTGGTTTGCAGGTTTAACCGTGTGGGCACCGAATATTAATATTTT
>CAZOPE010000080.1:0-5047 GCA_964581625.1 uncultured Cellvibrionaceae bacterium | reverse complement strand
CGCTATTCGGGACAGTTTGCAAATACCAACTCGCATGTTTGCGAGCGATTCGCGGCCCAATGAACTCACCATAGAAACAGTACAGTTCGCGCAGATGGCTGCTTAAAATTTCTCTCACTTCATGGAGAGAAGGTTCGGGTAATTCTTCACCTGTACGCAGGTAGTGCTCAATCTCGCGGAATATCCACGGGCGTCCTTGGGCGGCACGACCAATCATCACCGCTGCCGCTTGGGTGTGATCCAATACCGCTTTGGCCTTGCGTGCTGAATCTATATCACCGTTGCAAAACACCGGGATACTGACGGCTTGCACAACCGCTGCGATAGTGTCGTACTCGGCCTCGCCGGTGAACGCGCATGCGCGGGTTCGGCCGTGTAATGCGAGGGCGCTAATGCCGGAATCTTCTGCAATGCGTGCAATGCGTAAAGCATTGCGTTCCTCAGTGCTCCAGCCGGTGCGGAACTTGAGGGTTACCGGCACATCGACTGCTGCAACCACTGCCTGCAGAATATCGGCTACCAACTGTTCATCTTTTAGCAAAGCTGAGCCAGCGGCTTTTTTACACACTTTTTTAGCTGGGCAACCCATATTGATATCAACAATTTGGGCGCCATTGGCAACGTTTAAACGCGCTGCCTCTGCCATCATTTCCGGGTCGCCACCGGCAATTTGTACCGCTATGGGTTCAACTTCACCAGTGTGATCCAGGCGCAAACTACTCTTACGTGTACCCCACAGCTCCGAATTGGAGGTGACCATCTCGGAAACTACCAAGCCTGCGCCTAATTGCCGACAAAGCTGGCGAAAGGGGCGGTCAGTCACTCCTGCCATAGGGGCGAGTATGACTTTACTGTCGATTTGGTAGGGTCCGATACGGAACATTAATGCTCCTGCTGAATGCACGCACCAGCAAATATTGCCGCTGGTTGAAGGTTCTGCGCCTGCGTAAAAGGGGCGCCATGATAACCGTTCAAGGGAAGATTGAAAACGAAAAAACGCCAAATATTGGCGTTTTTTTGAGCTAAAAAGTTGCTTTAAGGGGTTGCATTTTTGCAGGCTAAATGCGTACTACCGCTTAAGGTTTCTAGTGGGTGGCGAGGGTGTAATTTACGGCGTCGGGGCCTGGGTCTGCAATTTCAATCGTAATATGCACAGGCTGGCGCACAGGAATGTGCTTCATTCCTGCCAGTTCACCTGCCAAGTATTCGGCAGGTGCGAAACGACGCGTGGCCACAGGGGTTTCATCTAACTTGCTGAAAGACAATATCAGATCAGGGAATGGCTGCTCAAAAGGCGCGTTGTTAATCAATATGGCATCAACCATAAGCGCGTTAGCGACATCCGGGTGATTCCGCACAATTAGGTTTGTAGCCAATATCTGATTGATATCAATTAATGTAGGCACTTCGCAACCAAACACCGGGCACGCAAACAGGTAAACGGTGCGATAAGGCTCCACGCGGCTGAAATAGTCGAACTTGAAGTAGGCGACCTGAAAAAATAACAGAAGCGCCATCATAAAGCTCAATGTTGACCAAAGCCTGCGTTGGTACCAGCGGCGCATGCGTTTAGCCGTGAATTCTACTGGCGCAGGCATAATGTTCATTAACAGCGCTGTGCGCGATGTATCGAACGCGCGCATTTTGGATGACTTGACGGGGCGTTTTGAGCTTGTCTTCTCTTCTTCGTGTTCCGCCTCAGGAGCGCTTTGGTCCGCGCCTGAGTTAAACAGTGCGGCAGCAAAAGAAGCTGCCTCTGTTGTACGTGTTTCGGTAGCTTCCGGTGAATTCGTGGCGTTCAAAAACTCTTTGCTGAAAATTGTTTCTTCTTCGGTGTGTTCTTGCGTCTCTGGGCTTTCATCTATGATGCTAAATACGGGGCCAGAATAGCCTTTATTTATGCCTTGCTCAGGCTCGCTATTGAAACTCCCGTCGGCGCTATCTTCGCTTCGCGTTGGTGTGACTGGCGGAGCCGGTTTTTTGAGTTGGTGTAAAACTTCTTCATTATCGTCCAACAGCTCTTCTGCCCAAGATTCGTCTTCCAGCTCATCTTGTGCTTCAACGGGTGTCTCATAACGAATTTCGCGCTCAAACAGCGAAACTGTCTGCTTTGGGCGCATGTCGATATCCATAAACCCATCGAATTCATAGCCAGAACCCTTGTCGGCTTCTTGATCCATGTCGTCACTAATCAGCACATCGTCTTCGTCTTCCAGTGCTTTCGCTTTATCAATGACGGTTTTCACAACGGGCTCTTCCGGTGAATCACTCAGAGGCAATTTTGCATCCGCTGCTGGAGCTTCAACAGGGACTACAACCGGTTGAAGTAATAGTTGTTCGGCCTTTGGTTGCTCGGGTTTCGGTGTGACAGGGGGCTGCTCTGGCTTTTTCCCGGTTGCCTCTGCTTCTGGAGAAGAGGCCGTTTTTACAAGGTAATCTTTGGCTTTGAAAATGTGCAGGCAGGAACCACAGCGCACAGCGCCCTTGGCCGACTCAAGCTGGGTGCTGGTGATGCGGAAAGCGGTTGCGCATTTCGGGCAGCGGGTAACCATTTGGGTCATGGCAGTGGTGATTCCTTGTTGAATTGCCTGTGAGTGTAACGACTCACTTTGGCAGGGTAAATTGTTCTTATCGTGGAGTGTTAAACCTCCCGCATTTGTAAACAAATACGGGACTTAAAGCAACTTATTCACCTAGATTCTTCACTTCTTATCTACCTAACTCTTGTGTCTAGGCACGGACTTTGGTTCCCGTTATACGCACCCATTCTTCCTGGGTGGCGATTGGGTCGAAATCAAACCACTGGGCGTAGGCTGCTTTTACTGCGTCGGCCTGAATAGCCAAGATACCGGACAAACAAATTTTGCCCCCAACTTTCGTCATGTTGTTGAGTGCAGGCGCAAGCTCAGCCAAGGGGCCTGCGAGGATGTTCGCGAGCATGATGTCTGCTTTAAAATCTGGGCAATCTTTGGGGAGGAAAACGGGCATTGCATCCTCGGGGAGATTGTTGCGTTTGGCGTTTTCAGTGGTGGCGAGCAGCGCTTGAGGGTCGATATCAACACCTATGACTTTTTTTGCGCCCATTAATAGGGTGGCGATACCGAGAATTCCAGAGCCGCAGCCGTAATCCACAATATCCAAACCTTCAAAGTTTTGCTGGTCAATCCACTGCATACACATAAAGGTAGTTGGATGTGTACCTGTACCAAAGGCGAGGCCAGGGTCCAGCATTAAATTGATTTTGTCTGGCTCCGGCGGTTGTTGCCAGCTAGGGCAAATCCACAGCCGTTCACCGCAGCGAATGGCGTGGTAATTGTTCATCCACTCGCGTTCCCAATCTTTATCTTCTAGCTGCTCCCATTTGTGCTCAGGAAGTTTGTTGCCGAATTTACGCTCTGCAATGGTGATGGTTTTTGCAGTATCGATTTCAGCATCAAATAAGCCAGTGATTTTTACATTGTCCCAGAGCGGTGTTTCGCCCAATCCGGGCTCAAGAATAGGTTGGTCTGCATTGTCTTCAAAGGTGACGGAGGCAGCGCCGCAGGCGAGTAAAGAATCTTCAAGGGATTCTACATAACGACGTGGGGAGATAATTTTTAACTGAAGCCAAGGCATGGTTTGTTACTCAATGAAATTCAAATCAAATGCTTTTATTGTAAGCGTAAAAAATATCATCTCTAACCCAGCCTAAAGATTCATACAAAGACTGGGCATTTAAATTTGTTTTAGCTGTTGTTAAATCCATGCGTGGGATTTTATTTTCTCGAGCATGTTCGCCCGCTTGCTCTAACAACATTTTTCCCAAGCCAGCTTTGCGGGCGCGGGGCAATACAAATAAATCATAAAGCACGTAAATCGGTGCGCCAATCACCGAACAAAAGCTGGGATAAATTTGGCAAAAGCCTAGCGCATTTTGTGATTCATCTTCGGCGATAAAAATAATCGATTCATTTTTGTTTAATCGAGCGCCAATAAATTCTCGTGCAAATTCAAGATTCGGTTCTTGTTCATAAAATTGGCGATAGGCGTTAAATAAAGGTGCGATTGCGTGAATATCTTTAATGTTTGCCCTGCGAATTGTGTATGAGTCCATGCTTGGGATGGTTTCCTATTTGAATTTACGAACTTATTTTTGCGAAGACTATTCATTTGTGTGGAAGTTATCCTCACCTCTCCGTGAGGATAACGACTCCCTATCAACAGAGAATTCTCGGGTGAAAGGCTATCGCCTCTCAAAACAAAAATACCCCAGTGCAAAAAAACACTGGGGTATTTTCAGTGTGGAAAGCTGATCTTAATCAGTGATCCATACCGAGTTTCTTTTCCAAATAATGGATGTTCACGCCGCCTTTGCGGAATTCTGCGTCACGCACCAGCATTTGTTGCAAAGGAATATTGGTTTTGATCCCATCAACAATAGCTTCATCTAAAGCTTGGCGCATGCGATCCAATGCAATTTCGCGGGTATCTCCATAGGTAATAATTTTTGCGATCATTGAATCGTAATTTGGCGGCACGGTGTAACCGTTGTACAAATGTGAATCTACGCGCACACCCAAGCCGCCAGGAGCGTGGAAGCCTTTAACCAAACCGGGGCATGGCATAAAGGTTGTTGGATCCTCGGCGTTGATGCGGCACTCGAAAGAATGGCCGCGAATAATTACATCGGACTGTTTGATTGAAAGCGGCAATCCAGAGCAAACACGGATTTGTTCTTTAATTAAATCAATGCCTGTAACCATTTCAGAGACCGGGTGCTCAACTTGAATACGGGTATTCATTTCGATGAAATAGAAACGATTATTTTCGTACAAGAATTCAAACGTGCCCGCGCCTTTGTAACCAATATCAATACAGGCTTTTACGCATGCGGCGTAAGTTGCTTCACGAACTTCTTGTGGAATTCCCGGTGCGGGCGCTTCTTCCAATACTTTTTGGTGACGGCGTTGCAGCGAGCAGTCGCGGTCGCCCAAATGAATCGCATGACCTTGACCGTCTGACAAAATTTGTACTTCAACGTGACGTGGGTTTTGCAGGAATTTTTCCA
>CAZOPE010000079.1:0-5073 GCA_964581625.1 uncultured Cellvibrionaceae bacterium | reverse complement strand
GTTTGCTGCGGTACACAGTGCCTTCGATAACCATACAACCGGCAACCTGACCAAATTTCGGTGAGGTAAACACCTCACGTACGTTGGCGATACCCACGATGGTTTCGATGCGCTCTGGATCAAGCATGCCGCTAAGCGCTGCCTTAATCTCATCCAGCAATTGGTAAATGATGCTGTAGTAACGAATATCTACGCCTTCAGCTTCCGCCATACGACGGGTTGTACCGTCAGCACGAACGTTGAAGCCAACGATGATCGCACCAGTAGTCAGCGCAAGGTTCACGTCGTTTTCCGTGATACCGCCGATACCGGAGGACACTACGTTAACCTGAACCTCTTCGTTACCAATATCAGCCAATGACGCAAGAATCGCTTCAAGAGAGCCGCGCACGTCTGCTTTGGCAACAACGGTCAGAATCTTCTTCTGGCCTGCATCCATTCCCGCAAACATGTTTTCGAGTTTAGCCGCTGTGTGACGCGCAAGCTTTTCCTGACGCTCTTTTTCAGCACGGAACTGAGCTACTTCACGGGCTTTACGCTCGTCGGTCAAGACCACAAAGTCATCGCCTGCACTTGGCGCTGTATCCAAACCAAGCACTTCTACCGGAGTAGACGGGCCCGCTTCTTTCACAGACTGCCCGCGTTCATCGCTCATCAAGCGTACACGGCCATAACTTTGGCCCGCAAGAATCAAGTCGCCTTGGTTCAAGGTACCTTGTTGCACCAAAAGTGTTGCCACAGTACCGCGACCTTTATCCAGACGTGATTCAATAATCACACCCTTAGCAGCGGCGTGAATGACGGCATTCAACTCAAGCACTTCGGCCTGCAATGAAATAGCTTCCAGCAATTCATCGATACCTTGTCCAGTGTGGGCAGATACTTCGATAAACTGGGTGTCACCACCGTAGTTTTCTGGAATAACGCCTTTCACGACCAATTCGCTTTTAACGCGTTCTGGATCAGCACTTGGCTTGTCGATTTTGTTGATAGCCACAACGATAGGCACACCCGCTGCGCGAGCATGCAGAATCGCTTCTTCGGTTTGCGGCATTACACCGTCATCCGCCGCAACAACCAAAATTACAATGTCAGTTGCCTTGGCACCGCGGGCACGCATTGCGGTAAACGCAGCGTGGCCGGGGGTGTCGAGGAAGGTGATTTCACCACGGCTTGTTTGCACGCGGTAAGCACCAATATGCTGGGTGATACCACCCGCTTCGCCAGCCGCCACTTTGGCTTCGCGGATGTAGTCGAGCAAGGAGGTTTTACCGTGGTCAACGTGACCCATTACGGTTACCACAGGTGCACGTTGAACTGTGTCGCCCTCGGTCTCCAAGGATTTCTCCAGTGCATGCTCGATCGCATCAGCATGAACCAAGTTTGCCTGATGGCCCATTTCCTCAACCAATAACACGGCGGTGTCTTGGTCGATAGACTCGTTCATAGAAGCCATCACGCCCATTTTCATCAAACGCTTGATAACTTCACCCACTTTGACCGTGAGGCGTGCTGCTAACTCTGAAACTACGATAGTTTCGGGTACATCTACCATATGCACGATCTTCGTTGTGGGCTTTTTAAATGCGTGTTTGTTGGTCTTTTTGTGATGCGCGCGCAGATGGCTGCGGCGAGCTAATACATCACTATCTTCGTTTTCGTCTGCAGCAATTTCCAACAGCTCGATTTTGCTGGTTTTCTTAGGCGCCGCGCCTTTTTTGGCCGTTTTGCCGCCAGGACCGCGCTTGCCGCGTGCATCTGCACCTTCATCGGCGTCATCATCGTGGCGATGACTCTTCTTGTGGCCGTGACCGTGATTGACTTTGATGTCATCCAACGACGCAACTATAACCGGTGGTTTCGTAGGCTTAGCTGCGGGGCGAGCATTGCCGGCATCGCGAGGGGCAGGTTTTGCGTCGGGGCGAGCATCAGCTGGGCGCTTAGCCACGGGGGCTTGCTGTTGACGTTTTGCATCTTCGCGAGCTTTTGCTTCCGCTACGCGCTGAGCTTCTTCCTGTTGGCGACGCTCTATGGCAGCGCGACGCTTTTCTTCAATGCCATCGGTAAACGACAGGCGATGAGATGCGGCGGGCGCGTCAACTACTGCTTCAGCGACAGCAGGCGCTTCTACCTCAACAACAGGCTCCGGCGCGACCTCAACCACAGGCTCAGGAATAGCTTCAACTACAGGCTCAATTACCGCAACCTCATCTTGTTGCGGCTGCTCTTCGCCTTGAGCTTCCTCATCGTCACGTTTAACGTAGGTTCTTTTCTTACGCACTTCTACGTTTACTGTTTTACGTGCAGAGCCACTGCCGGTTTTAATGGTCGTGGTGGTTTTGCGCTGCAAGGTAATTTTGCGTGGCTCAGCCGTTGATTCGCCGTGGCTGGTTTTCAAATAGGCAAGCAAACGCTGCTTTTCATCGTCAGATACGCGAGCATCAGGCGATTTTTGGTTCAAGCCTGCTTCTTGCATTTGTTTTAGCAATCGCTCTACCGGTGCACCGACCGATTTGGCGAGTTCGCTAACTGTTACTTCTGCCATTGTATTTCCTCAAGGAGATAATTCTTGAAACTCTGCCACTGCTACTTTTTCAACGGCGACAGGTTTCTTGGCTCAAAAATGGGAGCTTCGGCTGCACTTACGCAAACCAAGGCTCGCGAGCTTTCATAATCAGCGCTGCAGCGCGGGTAGCGTCAACACCTTCAATGCCTGATAAGTCATCTACCGACTGCTCAGCAAGGTCTTCCATAGTAATGATACCGCGAGCAGCCAAGCTGATCGCCAAGGCTTGATCCATGCCTTCCATATTCAGCAAATCTTCTGCCGGCGCCACACCTTCCAAACGCTCTTCCGAGGCCAATGCCTGAGTCAACAAGGCATCTTTTGCACGTGCGCGCAATTCTTCAGCGATGTCTTCGTCGAAACCTTCAATTGACAACATTTCTTCCAGCGGAACATAGGCAACTTCTTCGAGCGTGGTGAAACCTTCTTCTACCAACACAGCCGCTACGTCTTCATCCACATCCAAAGCATTCATGAAAATTTGGATGAAACTGCCAGACTCAGCCTGTTGCTTCGCTTGCCAGTCAGCAACACTCATGACGTTGATATTCCAGCCAGTCAACTCACATGCCAAACGAACGTTTTGACCGCCACGGCCAATCGCCATGGCCAAGTTATCTTCGTTTACGGCCAAGTCCATTGAACCCGCATCTTCGTCAACGACGATAGATTCAATTTCTGCTGGCGACATAGCGTTAATCACAAACTGCGCTGGGTTATCGTCCCACAACACAATATCAACACGCTCGTTGCCCAGCTCGTTCGATACCGCCTGTACGCGCGAACCGCGCATACCGACACATGCACCTACGGGGTCGATACGGCCATCATTGGTTTTTACTGCAATTTTCGCGCGCAAACCTGGGTCACGTGCAGCGCCTTTGATTTCGATGATGTCTTCAGCGATTTCCGGCACTTCAATTTTGAACAGTTCTACCAACATTTGCGGATGAGAGCGGCTTAAAAATAATTGCGGGCCGCGATTTTCTGTGCGCACTTCCAACAACAAAGCGCGAATGCGATCGCCCATGCGGAAAATTTCACGGCCGATTAATTGATCGCGCGGCAACAAACCTTCGGCGTTGTTGCCGAGGTCTACGATAATGCTATCGCGTGTCACTTTTTTAACAGTACCGCTAATTAACTCGCCCATACGATCACGGTATTCATCGACCATTTGAGCGCGTTCAGCTTCGCGAACTTTTTGCACGATCACTTGCTTTGCAGTTTGCGCAGCAATGCGACCGAAATCGGCGTTTTCAATTTTTTCGCGATAAACTTCGCCCACTTTGATGTCAGCATCTTTTTCACGCGCTTCGTCGAGGTAAAGCTGTGTGCCCAACTCAGCCATAACATCATCACCAACCACTTCCCAAGTACGGAAGGTTTCGTAATCACCGCTATGACGGTTGATGTTCACTTCGATAACGGAATCTTCATCAAAGCGTTTTTTAGTGGCCATGGCCAACGCGCTTTCAATCGCTTGGAAAATTAATTCTTTATCGACACCTTTCTCGTTAGACACCGCATCAGCGACTAATAAAATCTCTTTTGCCATTATTTACCTCTGCTAACTCCTGAAGCTAATCGCGCACGATTAGATAACGGGGTGACTGAAAATACGCGCAATATTTACCAAATTTGCACGTTCGTTTTTACACTTTTCTCAATGGCTTATTTATCTTTTGCGCCATCGATTTTTGAAATAATTTCATCGTAACGCGGCACGATGTTGGCTTTATCGATAGCATCAACGGGCAGCAAAATGTCTTTACCTTCCACGGTGATGAGCACATCATCGCCTTCTACTTTTACAATTTCACCTTTGAAGCGACGACGACCATCACGCGCCATGCGCAAGCGCAGGTTTACCGTTTCGCCCACGTAGCGTGCATAGTGCGCAGGGGTATACAAAGGACGATCCATACCGGGCGAAGAAACTTCGAGTGTGTATTCACCATCGATTGGATCTTCTACGTCCATCACCGAACTAACTTGGCGACTTACCTTTTCACAATCTTCCAACGATACGCCTGCAGGCGCATCAATAAATAGGCGTAAAGTTGTATAACGCCCTTGGGTTAAATATTCCAAACCCCAAAGTTCACAACCTAAAGAAGCCACAATAGGCTCAATCATGTTGTGTAGAATTTCTTGCTTTGATGCCATGCTTTAAAACCTTCCCTTACGGGATACAAAAACGAAAAAAACAACATCCGGAAAACAAAAATGGGCACAAGGCCCATTCGAACGATACTGCATATGTGGTTGCGATTAGCTCAATCAACAACCCGTCGAAGGCAAAGACCTGCACAAACGACACATACAAAAAAACCCCATAAAGGGGCTTTTTATAACTGACCGGCTACGTTGGCTGGATCAGTGAATCTGTTAGTGGAAGCTCAAATGGAACTTCACACTTTATTTACAGCCTTGGCTATAAATTTAAATTTGGTTGCGGGGGCAGGATTTGAACCTACGACCTTCGGGTTATGAGCCCGACGAGC
>CAZOPE010000078.1:0-5118 GCA_964581625.1 uncultured Cellvibrionaceae bacterium | reverse complement strand
TTTATCTTCCCTAGGAGAATAAACATGTCAAAAGGGCATAGTTTACAAGACCCTTACCTGAACGTTCTGAGAAAAGAACGTGTACCTGTATCCATTTACTTGGTAAATGGCATTAAGTTACAAGGTCAGGTTGAATCATTTGATCAGTTTGTTGTGTTATTGAAGAACACCGTAAGCCAAATGGTTTACAAGCACGCAATCTCCACTGTTGTTCCATCACGCGCTGTGCGCGTACCGTTGTTGAATGAAGCAGACGGTGTTGATGGCGAAGAAGACGAGCAAGCTGAGTAATCAACCCTCTACGAGGCTGCTAATTGTTTTTTGATCGCCCTGAATCAGGTGAACTGGCTGTGCTAGTTCACCTGAATTTATCTCATGGCCAAGAGCCAGAAGACCCCCGCGAATTTGAAGAGCTGGTGCTTTCAGCTGGCGGCGACCCTGTTGCTTTTATAACGGGTAAAAGTGTCTCTCCCAACGCTAAATTTTTTATTGGCACCGGTAAGCTGCAAGAGTTGCAAGCCGTTGTTGCAGCCAATGAAGCTGAAGTGGTGATTTTTAATCACACACTTTCCCCCAGCCAAGAGCGTAACCTCGAGAAAGAATTGCAATGCCGTGTGCTCGACCGCACGGGTTTGATTCTGGATATTTTCGCCCAGCGTGCGCGCACTTTTGAAGGTAAGTTACAAGTTGAGCTAGCGCAGTTGCGTCACATGTCCACGCGGCTCGTACGCGGTTGGACTCACCTTGAACGCCAAAAAGGTGGTATAGGTTTGCGTGGCCCGGGTGAAACCCAATTAGAAACTGACCGCCGATTATTGCGTGGTCGCATTACCATGATTGAACAGCGCCTTGAAAAAGTGCGCTCCCAGCGCGAGCAGGGCAGGCGCTCTCGTCAGCGCTCAGCGATTCCCACGGTTTCTTTGGTCGGTTACACCAACGCTGGAAAATCCACGTTGTTTAATCGTATTACCGGCTCAGATGTTTACGCCGAAAACCAGCTATTCGCTACGCTTGACCCTACCATGCGCCGTATCGATCTTGCCGATGTAGGTGCTGTGATCATGGCGGATACCGTAGGTTTTATCAGCCATCTTCCCCACAAATTAGTTGAGGCTTTCCGCGCAACCCTTGAGGAGGCGGCAAATTCTACGTTGCTATTGCATGTCATTGATGCTGCCGCCGATGAGCGCATTCGCAACATCGAGCAAGTTGAGTTGGTGTTAGAAGAGATTGGCGCAGCCGAACTGCCGCAGCTCAAAATCTACAATAAGATTGACCTGCTTGAGGCCGCTGAGCCGCGCATAGATCGCGATGATGCGGGTAAGCCGATTGCTGTATGGTTGTCGGCCCAAACGGGTGTGGGTGCAGAATTGCTTGAGCAAGCTGTTGCCGAGTTGCTGGGCACGGAGATGGTAATCGCACCTTTGCTTTTACGTCCGCAGGATGGCCGGTTGCGCGCAGCGCTTTATGAGCAGCAGGCAATTGCAGGAGAGTCTTTCCGTGATGATGGCGTTGCTGTCGCGAACTTACGTGTACCCAAAAGCGATTTGTTGCGTATATTAAGTGCGTTGCGAATTCAGTTTAACGAATTAGCTTGGGCTGAATAAATCGGTTTTTTATACTTATAAAATGTTAATTTCATCGCTTCGGTTGAAAAGGCCGAGTGTTGCCCTCAGATTAAGCAAAATTTCTATAATGTCGGAGATACGGTATGGCCTGGAATGAACCGGGAAAAGACAAAGACCCGTGGGGTGGTCGTGGCGGAGGCAATGATGGCCCGCCAGATTTGGATGAAGCTTTTAAAAAGCTGCAAGAAAAGCTCAACGGCATGTTCGGTGGCGGATCAGGTGGCGGCAACTCCGCTAACCATGGTTCCTTCGGTGTCATTTTCGCCGTTATCGCCGTGGTCGCTTTGCTTCTATACGGTTTTTTTGGCATTTACACAGTGGATGCTAAAGAGCGCGCCGTTGTTTTGCGATTGGGTGTATATCAAGAAACTATGGCTGAAGGCTTGCACTGGTCTGCGCCTTTGCTAACTCAAGTATTTAAAGTGGGTGTCACTAACGAGCGTCAATATCCTTCAAAAGGATTAATGCTCACGCAAGATGAAAGCATTGTTGAATTGCCCATTACTGTTCAATGGAATGTGGGCGATGTAAAAGCCTATGTGCTGAACATTGCTGATCCTGAAACCAGCCTTAAACACGCAACCGACAGTGCTCTGCGCCATGTGGTAGGTTCCACCGAGTTGGAGCAAGTGCTTTCTGAAGGCCGCGCCAAAATGGCTGCCGAAGTGAAATTGCGTTTGCAAACCTATCTCGATAATTATCAATCCGGTATTCAAATCATTAACGTGAACATCCAACAGGCGCAACCGCCTGAAGAGGTTCGCGCTAACTTTGATGATGTAATTAAAGCGAAGGAAGATGAAACTCGTTTGAAAAATGAAGCTCAATCTTATTCAAATGGTGTGATTCCAGAAGCGCGTGGCCGTGCGCAACGGTTGTTGGAAGAAGCGGAAGCCTACAAATCTGAAGTGGTATCGCGTGCAGAGGGTGAGTCAGCGCGTTTCGAAAATCTATTAGCCGAATACAAGCGCTCACCGGAAGTGACACGCAAGCGTTTGTATATGGATGCGGTTGAATCTGTAATGATTAAATCTTCCAAAGTGTTGGTTGATGTCGATAACAACAGCATGCTCTATTTGCCGCTGGATAAAATGACTAAACAAATTCCACCGCCTGTGCTGGAAGATTCTGCAGAGGCGCGCGCTACGGTGCGCGATGCTGCAGAAACCAAGCCTGTTGTTCGTAGGGAGTCTCGCTAATGTCTACTAAAAGCCTAGTGGCGATAATGCTCTCGTTAATTGTGCTGGCGCTGTTTTCCAGCAGTGTTTATGTCATTAACCAGTATGAGCGAGCCGTTGTTTTACAATTCGGTGCCTTAATTAAATCGGATGTGTCACCTGGAATACATCTGAAAATTCCATTCACCGATCGCGTGCGTAAATTCGATGGGCGGTTGCAAACAGCGGATATGATCCCCGCCAGTTTCTATACCATTGAAAACAAGCGTTTAGTGGTGGATTCCTACATTAAATGGCGCATCAAAGACGTTGATACTTACTACCGCACTACGGGTGGCGATATGCGTTTGGCAGAAGATCGCTTGGGTCAGCGTGTTGCAGATGGTTTGCGTAACCAGTTTGGTCGCCGCACCTTGCACGATGTGGTGTCCGGTCAGCGCGACGAATTGATGGCTGAGTTGAAAGCGTCAATGAACGAAACCACCAATAGCTTGTTGGGTATTGAGATCATTGATATCCGCGTTAAGCGTATCGACTTCCCGCCAGAGGTTAGCCAATCCGTGTTTGCCCGTATGGCGGCGGACCGTGAGAAAGAAGCTCGCGAGTATCGCGCACAAGGTAAAGAGCAGGCTGAAGTAATTCGCGCGGATGCTGACCGTAAAAAAGTGGTGCTTGAAGCCAATGCGTACCGCGATGCTGAACGTATCCGCGGTGAAGGCGATGCTAAAGCGGCTGCAATTTATGCTTCAGCCTACAACAAAGACCCTGAATTCTATGCATTTATGCGGAGCCTGAATGCCTACAAAAAGAGCTTCGCAGGCAAAGAGGATCTGATGGTTGTTGACCCGAAGAGCGACTTCTTCCGTTATTTAAAAGATCCGCAGGGTAAAAAATAATGATTTGAGGGGAATCACCTACAAATTTCCCCTCAATCAGTGTTAAAATGCCGCAACCGAGCCGAAAGCTCGGTTTTTTTATGTTCAGGGTGCACCTAGATGTTTCTTGGGCGCCGCCTACAGCCGAACGCCTCCCGAAATGTGGATGTTTAGAGTCTGCTTATGACTTACGCCGATCGCTGGTTATTGCCCGATGGAGTAGAAGAAATTCTGCCCGCTGAAGCAAAACCTATCGAATTATTGCGCCGCCAGTTGCTGGATCTTTATGCTACTTGGGGCTATGACTTGGTGATTCCACCACTACTGGAATACACCGATTCCTTACTTATCGGCCTTGGCCGAGATGTAGACCTACTCACCTTTAAAGTGACTGACCAACTCACCGGTCGCACACTCGGCATACGCGCTGACATCACCCCTCAAACTGCCCGTATTGATGCACACAGCATGGCCGCTCAAGGTGCCAACCGCTTGTGTTACGCGGGTAATGTGGTTCACACAAGACCCAAAAACCCCTTGGCGACACGCACGCCCATGCAGGTTGGGTTGGAATTTTATGGTGAGCCCGGCTTAGCAGCAGATGTAGAAGTTATTTCGCTGTTATTGGAATCTCTGCGCGCATCCGGTTTGCCTAGGCTGCATTTGGATCTGGGCCACGTAGGTATTTACCGTGCCTTGGCGGCGTGCGCCAAGCTCGATGCTGCTCAGGAAGACGAGTTCTTCGATTTGCTTCAGCGTAAAGCGGTTACGGAAATCCGTGAATGGGTTGCTGCTAAAGTTACTGATCAAAAATGTGCTGCTTTGTTGCTGGCTCTGCCCAACTTGGCGGGTGGTGTAGATGTGCTGACCAAAGCACGTGCGCTTTTTGCGGACATTCCCAGTGCCGTTGCCGCTGTAGACCAATTACTGCAGGTAGCAGGAGTCATGGCAGAACGCTACCCCGATGCAGAGTTCTACTATGATTTAGGCGAGCTTCGTGGTTACCACTATTTGACTGGCCTGGTGTTTGCGGCTTTTGCTCCCGGTTTTGGTAATCCTATCGCTAGCGGTGGCCGTTACGATCACATCGGTGAAGTTTTTGGTCGTGCGCGTCCGGCAACCGGTTTTGCACTCGATATTTGCGCCATCAGTAAGCTGGGTTTGCTGTTATCTCAAGATAATTGTGCCATAGCGGTAGTGGATAACGGCGACCAGCGTCAATGGCAAGCGGTACAGTCACTTCGCGCCAAGGGCGAACGAGTGGTCTATGGCGCTGCGGCTAGTATCAAGGCCAAACGAGAATTGCGTTTGGTGGACAACGAATACCACGTTATTAGTTTGTAGGCTTGCGGTAAGCGCAGCGCACAGTTTCTATTTTCATTTTGTTTAACAGAGAGTTTTCCAGTCATGGGTAAAAACGTCGTCATTTTGGGCACC
>CAZOPE010000077.1:0-5963 GCA_964581625.1 uncultured Cellvibrionaceae bacterium | reverse complement strand
TGCGCTTGATACCGTCTTGAATAATCACGGCCAATTCATAGGCGTATGTTGGGTCATAGGTACGGCAGTTAGGAATGGTGTTTGCCATAACATGGCTGTGACCGTCTTGGTGCTGTAAACCCTCGCCGTTCAAAGTGGTACGGCCAGCAGTTGCACCCATCAAGAAGCCGCGCGCTTGTGAATCTCCGGCAGCCCACGCCAAGTCACCGATACGTTGGAAACCAAACATGGAGTAGTAAATGTAGAAGGGAATCATGGGTACGCGGTAGTTGCTGTAAGCAGTTGCCGCCGCAATCCAAGAAGCCATAGAACCGGCTTCGTTAATACCTTCTTCCAAAATCTGGCCAGTGGCTGATTCGTGGTAAGACATCATTTGGCCGGCGTCGTGCGGAGTATATTTTTGGCCTTCGGACGAATAGATACCGATGGTTTTGAACATACCTTCCATACCAAAGGTACGGGCTTCGTCCGGAACGATTGGAACGATTTGTTTGCCGATTTGTTTGTCTTTAACGAGCGAAGACAAAATACGCACGAAGCTCATGGTGGTCGAAATTTCGCGATCACCAGTGCTCTTCAGTTGCGCCGCAAAAGCCTCTAAGGCTGGTGCAACGACGGGATCGAAATCCGCTTTACGTGAAGGTAAATAACCGTTCAGTGAATGACGGCGAGAACGCATATATTGCATCTCTGGGCTGTCTTCTGACGGACGGTAATAGGGCAGCGCTTCCAAATCTTCATCTTTAATTGGCAGCTCGAAACGGTCACGGAATTTCTTAAGATCTTCCACCGCCAAAGACTTCTGGGAGTGGGTTTTGTTGACCGCTTCGCCCGACGAACCCATACCGTAACCTTTTACGGTTTGCGCAAGGATTACAGTCGGTTGACCTTTGGTGTGTACTGCGTTGTGGTAGGCGTTATACACCTTCTTAACATCGTGACCGCCGCGTGCGAGGTAAAGGATGTCCTGATCGCTCATATCGCTGACCAACTCTAACAGCTCCGGATATTTACCGAAGAAGTGTTCGCGAGTGTAAGCGCCGCCGTTGGCTTTGTAGTTCTGCATTTCGCCATCGACAACTTCGTCCATGCGCTTTTGCAGCAAGCCGGTTTTATCTTTTTCCAACAAACGATCCCAACCAGCGCCCCAGAGAACTTTAACTACGTTCCAGCCAGCGCCACGGAATACGCCTTCTAACTCTTGCACGATTTTGCCGTTGCCGCGAACCGGGCCGTCCAAACGTTGCAAGTTACAGTTGATTACGAAAATCAGGTTGTCGAGTTTCTCACGGGCCGCAAGAGAAATAGCACCCAAGCTTTCTGGCTCATCGCACTCACCATCACCCAAGAACGCCCAGACTTTACGGTCACTCACAGGCGTTAGGCCACGAGCTTCCATATAGCGGTTAAAGCGCGCTTGATAGATAGCTTTGATTGGGCCCAAGCCCATAGATACGGTTGGGAACTGCCAGTAATCAGGCATTAACCATGGGTGCGGATAGGATGACAACCCGCCACCATCGACTTCGCGGCGGAAACTGTCTAAATGCGCTTCGTTTAAACGCCCTTCTACATAGGAGCGAGCGTACATACCTGGCGATACGTGGCCTTGGAAGTACACTAGATCACCAGGGACTTCGCCATCGTTACCGCGGAAGAAATTGTTGAAGGCTACATCATATAAGGTAGCGGATGATGCAAATGAGGCGATATGGCCGCCGAGGCCTTCATCGTTGTCATTGGCCTTCATAACCATGGCCATGGCGTTCCAGCGGATAATTGAGCGAATTTTACGCTCCATTTTCAAGTCGCCCGGGTAGTCGACTTCTTTATCCACTGGAATAGTATTGCGATAGGGAGTACGAATAGATGAAGGCTGTTCAATGCCTTGGTTAACCGCAGATTCAGACAGAGTCTTTAACAATTCGGCTGCACGATCTTTACCAGCATGGCGTACAACTGACTTTAAGGCATCCAACCACTCTTTGGTTTCGATGGCATCGATATCATTTAGCATTCAAATCTCCTCAACCATGCGCTTGTGGCGCATATTTACTTAGCGGTAGTGTCTATAGAGAGTATCTATAAGGAATTTGGAATTGTAGTCTCTAAACCTCGAACTAGCTGTAAATCATTGATTTAGCTAGCGCAGCGGCAGAAAATTCCGTGTGCTTGAAGCAAAAAAACGTCGAATTTTTACATAAACAGCGTTTTTTTACCAGCCCTTCGTCTTATGGGTGGCAAGACTCCGAGCACAATAAAGAGGCAGAAATAAGAAAAATAATTGCAATTTAGCAATATAAACTCTAAAAACTGTCACTTAAATCAGGGTTCGCATTATTACCTAATTTTTTTGGATCCACCAAGCAATAAACATAAAAAATTTTAGTAAAAACGCACCAAAAAATACCACTATGGCTGTAAATAACCTTGCTGTTTTTGTTGGTATTCCGCTACATTTTGGATGATTTCAAAATCCTGAAGGCCATCCAACTTCTCTGTGGTCAACCATAGCCTGCGATTCTTCTGTAAGAAGGCAGCATCATAATATTTACGTAGTGATTCAGGTGTAATTCTGCCCACAGCATTTATCAATTCTTGCTGACGATTGAACTCAATATCATTCAGCAAAATACTCTGCCAAAATCTATCTGACTGCTCAGTTAATGATAGTGGCGGCTCCCGCAATTGCGCCAATAGTGCAGCTTTATTTTCTGCAAAATTTTCAACAAGATTTGCACTCACAAGGAAATTATTTATCTCATCAACCAAGGTTGTCGCTGTGGCGGTGGGCGACTGAATCACAAACAAACTCCCTTCAACATTGCGTATGGGCATTGGAAATATCGAAACCACATAACCCAATTGTTTTTCAGTGCGCAACAAGTTGAAAAATTGCGGCTCCAGCATTTGAGAGAGCAACTGCATATGCGCTGCATCATCAATATACGGGCCGAGCGCTTGGACGTAGAGTTCCACCGCGTGATCATGATGCTCTAATGGGTATATATAAAGCCACGACTTGCTTACCTTATTTTCTGAGCGTAATACCTTTGCCAGCTGAGGCAATCGCTTGGTATGTTTTTTTAATAACTGATGTTCAATAATGGCAGCGAGCTTGATCGCATCTTGCGAATAAAGATTACCGTAAAACAAAGCCTCAATTTTTGCACCACGCAGTATTTCACTCGAGAATTGATTAAACTGCTCGTAGGAAGTTTTCTGCAAAACATCGATATATTCTTTCACGCCCCAGAACGGCAAATACTGCAAGCGAGTCACTTTTTTGGCGAGCACGGAGTAAGGCAAATTTTTATCTTCATTACGCCACTCGCGAATCAGGTCATCTTTTAATTTATCGAAGCGATTCTGAGAGAAATCAGCATCAACTATGGAAGCAAGAATCTTATTGACCAATAAATTTTGCTTATCAGTATAGCCTGACACATTTACATCAAAGCCACGGGCATTGGCTTTGATGCCGAAGGTTAAACCAGCCAAACTGGCGGGATAGGCAAACTCATTAAGCTGATCACTGATCAAGGCAGCAAATAGCTGCGCACGAGCGGCGTTTTCCAAGGAATTATTTAATACCGGCAACTTAAAGCGAAAATTTAATTCTGCTTTAGGTGAGCGGAATTTTTTATCTTGCAAGAACCAAAGTTTTAATTGATCGTCGTTTACCAAGAGTGTCGGCACCGCTTTGGCTTCTTGCATAGACAACATAGAAGATGTTTTAAGCAAAAAGTTTTTAGGGATAAATATATTTCGTTCTGGCAACCACAGTTTTTGGTGGTAAACGAGCTTTAAATCGAGAATATCTGAAATACCTAATGCCACCAAAAACTCAGTTTTATAAAATGATGAGCTGCTCTGAGTGGCAACATCAGGGGAAACTAAAGAAACAAAAAGATTATCTTTCCGCAAATAGCCCAGCGCTTGCTTTAACAACGCCTCATTAAACTCGGTATACGCATAATCGCCCCAAAGCACATCTTGTGCAGGGTAATCATGCATCGACTGAGACAACTCCATTGCCGTATCCATAGCCGCTTTCTTGTCGCGGAAACGATAATTCATCTCGGCGATTTGTTGCATCTCGGTAAAACGCCATTCAGATACCCCTCGCTGGGCAATGGTTCCTAAAAAATCAAACACCGCTGACACAATTTGATCTTTGGCTTTTACCCCTTCCTTAGTCAAGGTAATGGTGACACCGAAAAGGCTGTCACGACGGCTTTGATACAACTCGCCCGCAGCCAAAGACTCCGCCCAACCCAAGCTTTTTAACAATGCCAATAAACTGCCTGAAGATTCGTTGCCGAGCAAATGACCTAAGTAATTCAAAGGTTTGGTTTTATATTTGTCAGCATAGTTTGGGACAGGGAATGCCAGCGTCAGTTGTCGCAGCTCTTTCAGTGGTTTTATTTTGATACTTGCTGGCAAGGCTTTCGGAGGAAATAAACTGGGGTAATCCTTGGGAATAACTCGGTTTTTATTGGAGATTTGCGCAAAGCGAGACTCCACGATTTTCTGCAATTCGTCGAGCTTACGATTGCTAATGACCACTAAGGTCATTAGGTTCGCTGAATAGTAATGATTATAGAAACCTATTAAGTCGTCACGAACACTTCGACCTTCACGATCCGCCAAGGTGTCTAAATTACCCACTGAAAAATTCGCGGCGGGATGGTCGGGATTAAACAGGCCGCGATACACATCCCATTCACGCCGCTCATCATCATTTATTTTTGCGAGATACTCGGCATTTACGGCATTTTTTTCGTGGTCTACATAGTTGGCATCAAAAAGGGGAGCAATAAAAAATTGTGCAAATCGATCCAGTGCAGGCTCTAGTGATGCATGCTCAATATCAAAGAAGTAATTGGTATGTTCTTCGGCAGTATAGGCATTATTGCTGCCCCCATGCTGGCTGATAAAATCTTGATACTCGCCCGCCGCGGGGTACTTTTCTGTGCCCAAAAACAGCATATGTTCTAAGAAGTGTGCAAGGCCGGGGCGATCTTTCGGATTTTGATGGCTGCCCACGTGGACATTCAATGCGGCTGCTGATTTTTCTGCGACGTGATCAGAGATCAATAACACTCGCAAATTATTACTCAGCGTTAGATAGCGGTAATCGCGATTGTCGTTGTCACTCTTGCTGACCGCCGATAGTTTTGATTGTGCACTAGCATGCTGCGCCTGCGCGGAGACAGCGAGCACAATCAATAGTAACAGCAGAATCTGCTGGTAACAGCGAAAGCCTACGGAGGACATCAGCACGCTGACCACACACAACACACGTTCAACATAAAGTGATCTCAATTAAACCTAGGTTTAAACGTAAACAAACGTCATTCCTGCTTACGAATCACAAAACAATAGCAGGCATCCTGCACGCAAAAGCGCTCTATCACTTGCCCCGTCAACTGCGCAAAAGACACGAAATCTTTTAAAGACCCGGCATCCGTGGTGAAAACACGCAAGAGGTCACCCGCTTTTAAATCCCGCAACCCTTGCTTCGCCTTAAGCAAGGGTAACGGACATGCCAAGTGTTGGGCATCCACCTCTTTATTCACGTCACAGGTTAGGGCGGTCGGCGAGTCTACTGCTACCAAAGTGGGCGGAATCCCACCGTCCAGAAGCTGATTTTTCACACATTAACTCTTATCAGGCGACAAAGTGGGCACTAAAGTAACGCAGAATGGGAATTAATTACAGTTTTGTTGACGAACTAAAGCGAATTTTTACGCTCAAAGCTTTCTAGGGTGCGTAGCCTTTAGGCACTAAAACGGCTAGAGTGCGCCGCCAACACCCATTAAAGACTAGGGGATTTCCGCGCCAATTCGGCTTACCCCATCCCTACATCAGCAGGAGTTTTGTACCTTGAACCGACTTTTTCGACAGCTTCGCATCTGCTGCCTTATGGTTTGCACAGCTGCCGCCTCAGCCGCCTCATT
>CAZOPE010000076.1:0-6223 GCA_964581625.1 uncultured Cellvibrionaceae bacterium | reverse complement strand
ACAAAGCTAAACGCTTGTTGCTAGCAAGGGTATGGATGAAGTTTTTAACTTTTTCATCCATTTTTTCACCACAAACTTGTACAAACACGGCAGCTTTTTGCTCTGCAGATAAACCAGATGCGCCTAGGGCTTTTTTCACCTGATCTTGGCCTGCAACGGCAGCTGAAACGTCCAGTGCTTCGAACCAAGACTGCAAGGTGTTTGCAGTCAAGGCGTATTCAAATGCTGCTTTGGCATAGGGTCTAGCCAAGGTGGTTAGTTCAGCCATATCAACCTCAATTACAATTCAGCAGCGAGTTTATTTACCAACTCGTTGTGAGCATTTTGATCGATAGAAGATCCTAGGATCTTTTCTGCACCCGCCAGAGCAAGAACAACCACTTTGCTACGCAATTCTTCTTTCGCGCGGCTAGTAGCCTGTTCAATTTCCGCTTCTGCAGAGGCCTTAACACGACCAGCTTCAACAAGGGCTTTTGCTTTTGCTTCTTCAACAATTTCAATAGCGCGCTTGTTAGCAGAATCAATAATGGCGGCAGCTTCTTTCTTTGCAGAAGTCAGTTGCTCAGCCACTTTTTGTTTAGCCAATTCCAGATCTTTCTCAGCTCTGTCTGCAGCTTGAAGGCCGTCAGCAATTCGCTTAGTACGCTCAGCCATTGCCGCAACAATGGGTGGCCATACGAAACGCATGGTGAGAAAGATAAAGATGGCGAAAGCCACCATTTGGCCAATTAACGTTGCATTAATGTTCACGTTTAAATGCCTTTATTAAAGGAGTTAATATCGTCGGCGTAAAAATTAAGCGCCGAGTGCGAACAAAATGTACATGCCGATACCAACGCCGATCATTGGAACGGCGTCAACAAGACCCATTACAACGAAGAATTGAGTACGTAACATTGGGATTAACTCTGGTTGACGAGCGCCGCCTTCCAAGAACTTACCACCCAGGATACCCACGCCGATTGCTGCGCCAACTGCGCCCAAACCGATAACCAAGGCACCTGCCAAAACTAATAAAGCTGCTGCTTCTGACACTGTATTTCTCCTACAAAGTTAAAGTTACAAAAGTTAAAACAAAAAACAAAATCAAAACAAAAATTAGTGCTGCTCATCGGTTTGATACGACAAGCTCATGTACACGATCGTCAAAATCATAAAGATCAAAGCTTGTAAATAAATAATCAAAATATGGAACAGAGCCCACATAATTTGAATCAAGCCAGCGAAGCCAGCAAACACAAAGCCAGCACCGTACATAATTGCAATCAGGATAAAGATAATCTCACCTGCGTAAAGGTTGCCGAATAGACGTAGGCCTAATGATACCGGTTTAGAGAGCAAGGTTGGCAATTCAAGAACAAAGTTCACTGGAATAAACAAGGTTTGAACAACCACGTTTTTGCTACTGAACGGGTGCAAGGTTAATTCTTTAATAAAACCCAACAAACCTTTTTGCGTGATGCTGTACCAAAGAATCAGACCAAATACACAGAAGGCCATGCCCAAGGTGATATTTGGATCAGTGGAGGGCACCACTTTAAAGAAAACTTCATGCGGATTTGCGCCAAATTGAACACCAATAAATTTGGCGATCTCTGGCAACAAGTCGATAGCAAATAAGTCCATCGCATTCATGAAGAACACCCAAACAAAAATGGTGAGTGCCATAGGGGCAATCATTTTGTTTTTGTAGGGGAACATACCTTTAACGTTGTCTTCGACAAACTCAATCACCATTTCAACGGCGTTTTGCGTGCCGGTTGGAACATCGCTGGTGATTTTTTTAGCAACACTGCGGAAGATCAAAAAGAAGACGACTGCAAGAAATAATGACCAACCCATGGTATCGACGTTAAGCGCCCAAAAACCCATAGATTTAGCTTCTGCAGCATTAGCGGCAAAACCCCAAGAACCATCGGGCAACTGACCATAGGTCAAATTGGTCAAATGGTGCTGAATATACTGTGATGAAGTGAGCGCTTCGTGGTGCTCAGCTGCGTGTTCAACGTCTGACATCTAGTTAATCCCAATCAAAATTAAAAAACTTTTTTCATCAACCTCGGCGAGCACTCTTGAGGAGCTTGCTACGAGCCAAGGGATAAACCCACGCCATGGATTGCACCAAGGCATAGGCCATAAAAATCAGGAAGGCATAGAGTGGCTGTTTAAATACAGTGAACTGCGTGAAGACTATCAAGAAAAGCAACGCAGTAACAACAAATTTACCAATCTCACCAACATAAAAGGCAGCCAAAACCTCCCCCGGTGGTTTCCCCAACGCAGGACGAAAGGCCACAATCGCAAGCCAAAGATTGGCTGACGAGCAAATTACTCCACCCACTAGGATTGCAATGGCGACTTGGCTACTTATGACCAAACCCAAAAGGCTTAGCACACAACTAGCGACTACTTGAGCGGCGACAATTTGCAATGCAAAAACACGACCTTTGGGCTCTACACAACAGGGCGCAGGGGACGGGCTTTTAGAACTCGTCAATTTGCTTGTCTCTTGATTTGTCTGGCTTGTCAAACCCGATTGTTATTACTTTATGTAACAACCAACCCGATTTACCGCTCAATTTTGGCGCAGGCATTATAGTGACAAAGGTCACCCGCATCAACTACACACCCTTGCCAATTCTTTACAAAAACGGCAAAAGCTCTCGCGCTTCGCCTATTTCAATGGCAACTATTGAATATGAACCAAAATCCCATCCAATTCGTCAAGCGAATTGTAACTGATTACTAACTTACCTTTACCCTTGGTGCCCTGCTGAATTTCCACCGCGGCACCCAGTTTTTCTGAAAGGCTATTTTCCAAACGACGAATATCGGCAGATGGGGCAGCGACAGGATTAGCTTTTGCGTCCTTTTTGCCTTCCTGATAGACACGAACCAAGGCTTCAGTTTGGCGAACCGATAAACCTTTGGCGACAATTTGGCGAGCAATATCGCGCTGAACATTGGCTTCCAAGGTCAGAATGGCACGGGCATGGCCCATTTCCAGGTCGCCATGTTCCAGCAAAGTCTTCACTTCGTCATTGAGCGCGATCAAACGCAAGAGATTTGTCACGGTTGCACGGGATTTACCCACCGCTTGCGCGACTTCCGCGTGAGTCAATTCGAACTCATCTTGCAAGCGCTTAAGGGCTACAGCTTCTTCGATGGGGTTTAAATTTTCTCGCTGAATGTTTTCAATCAGCGCCATGGCGATGGCAGCTTCATCCGGTACTTCGCGAATCACAACGGGAATGCGATCCAAGCCCGCAATTTGGGTTGCGCGCCAACGGCGTTCACCGGCGATAATTTCGTAACGACCTTCGCCAATCGAACGCACCACAATCGGCTGCATCACACCTTGGGCTTTAATCGATTCGGCTAATTCTTCCAGCGCTTCCTGATTCATATCGCGGCGCGGTTGATATTTTCCGCGCTGAATCAACTCAATCGGTAAATGCGCTAACTTGCCATCGCGGTAATCAAATTTAGTATCAGCTTCACCGGGCACAACTGGCATATCCGGCGCCGGAGAGGTTACACCGAGGCCCGCACTTAAAAGCGCATCCAAACCTTTTCCCAAGCCTTTGCGTTTTATCGACATTCAAATAAACCTTTTTAATTTTTAGTGTGCGGTTTCAGCTGCAGCAGCTGATTTGGTTGCGGCTTCGTTGCGACGCAGAATTTCACCGGCAAGTGCGAGATAAGCAATAGCGCCTTTGGACTGACGATCAAACGCCAAAACCGGCATACCGAAACTGGGGGCTTCTGCGAGACGCACGTTGCGTGGAATACAGGTGCGATAGAGTCTATCGCCAAAATGTTGCGTTAATTGTGCAGACACATCATTCGTCAAACTATTGCGCGGATCATACATGGTGCGCAGCAATCCTTCGATTTTTAATTCTGGATTCAGCACGCGTTGGATTTGGTTGATCGTATTCACTAATGCCGATAAACCTTCCAATGCATAATATTCACATTGCATCGCAATGATCACACCGTTGCATGCTGTCATCGCATTCAGCGTGAGCATGTTGAGGGAGGGAGGGCAGTCAATCAAAATATAATCAAAATCATCTTTCACTTGATTCAACGCGTTTTGCAAGCGGCGCTCTTTGTTATCGAGCGCGAGCATTTCAACTTCTGCTGCCGTTAGATCACCGTTCGCTGGTAGCACTTGATACTTACCACTTTCTGAAAGCACCAAACAATCTTTAATGTGCTCGCGCTCGGTGAGCACATCATAAATGGATTTTTCGATTTCATTTTTATTCACACCACTACCCATGGTGGCATTACCTTGCGGATCAAGATCCACGAGCAAGACTCGCTTTTTGGTCGCGACCAATGAAGCGGCAAGATTCACACAGGTGGTGGTCTTACCCACACCGCCTTTTTGATTTGCAATTGCGTATATCTTGGTCAAGTGAAAATCCTTTAACCACACAGTGGCTTCAAAATTTATTGTTTGGTTTGCAATACCAATAGGTGGCGTTCACCGTCGGTTGCTGCAACATCTAATTTTATACTTTCCAATAATTCAATTTTATCGGCAATGGGTGCAAGCTCATCTTGCGGATAGATCCCTTTCATCGCCAAAAATACACCATCGGTTTCCAGTAGGTGCGAACAACCTTCTGTCATATCTTGCAAGCTTGCAAAGGCACGACTGATGACTGTATTAAATTTTTTCACCGGTTGAAATTCTTCCACACGTCGATTTTCAACACTGACGTTTTCCAATTTCAATAGTGTTTTCACATGAAATAAAAATCGCGTTTTTTTTCCAGCGCTATCGAGCAGCGTGAATTTTTTTTCGGGAAACATTATGGCTAAAGGAATCCCCGGCAATCCGCCGCCTGTACCTACATCAATAACATTTTCTGTTGAATGTTTATTCTCTAAAAAATAGGGCACCACACTCAAGCTATCTAACAAGTGGCGTGCAACCATTTGGCGAATATCCCGAATTGCCGACAAGTTATAAGCTTTGTTCCATTTATCGAACTCGCGGATATAAGCTGACAAATTGCTAATTTGCGGCTCGGACAAGGCGACCTTCATCTCGTTTGCGCCCTGAACTAGAATGTCACGCAGATCTTTTTCTAATTCACTCACTGGATAAAACTCTTTTATTAATTACAGCTAGTTAGCAAAGTGCCAGTAATCCCGCGAAGCGGAAAATTTATTTTTTAACAGACGTTAATTACGACGCTTGTTGCTCTACACCATCTTCTGCTTTCATTCTTTTCAACATGCCATGCTTTTTCAAATACATCAGCAATTGTGATATTGCCGCTGGCGTAATGCCAGAAATACGCTGTGCACGCGCGAGCGTTTGCGGCCGCGCAGCGGACAATTTTTGTTTCACCTCGTTGGAAAGGCCTTCTACCAAGCTGTAATCAAAATCATCTGGCAATATGGTATTTTCATAAGCGCGCAAGCGATCAATTTCTTCTTGTTGGCGATCTATATAGCCAGAATACTTCGCAGCAATTTCAATTTGCTCAGCGACGTATTCATCGTTCACTGCCTCGCCTTTCAAAGTAGCAACATCACCGTAGGTTAATTCCGGGCGTTTTAATAGATCGTGCAAACTGTATTCGCGAATTAATTTGGTGTTGATAATAGCCTCCACTTTTTCGGCTTCCGGTGAACCCGCTTGAATCCAAGTGGATTTCAACCGCTCTTGTTCGCGCGCGATATTTTCGCGTTTCTCGCAGAAGGCTTGCCATTGTTCATCGCCAACCAAACCAAGTTCGCGACCTTTTTCAGTCAAACGCAAATCGGCGTTATCTTCGCGCAATAACAAACGATATTCCGCGCGGCTGGTAAACATGCGGTAGGGTTCTTTGGTGCCGAGGGTAATTAAATCGTCAACCAACACACCGACGTAAGCTTGGTCGCGCTCTGGGCACCAGCTATCTTTTTCTTGCGCGCGCAGCGCAGCGTTAATACCGGCAAGTAAGCCTTGCGCACCCGCTTCTTCGTAACCGGTAGTGCCATTAATTTGGCCGGCGAAAAATAATCCGCCAATCACTTTGGTTTCTAAACTGTGTTTCAAATCTTGAGGATTGAAAAAATCATATTCAATCGCGTAACCGGGGCGAAGGATATGCGCGTTTTCAAAACCTTTCATGGAACGCACGATTTCTAATTGCACATCAAACGGAAGGCTAGTGGAAATTCCGTTGGGATAAAGTTCGTGCGTGGTCAAACCTTC
>CAZOPE010000075.1:0-6744 GCA_964581625.1 uncultured Cellvibrionaceae bacterium | reverse complement strand
AAACAATTCATGTATGCATTTATCGTTCGGATAATCGGTTTGAGTATCGTTCCAGCCGAGAAGTAATTGCGTGCGCTCTACCTCAGGTAAAATCGACAACGAATTAATTGATGTCTCTGGCGCAAAAGCAAGTGCATTTACTAATTCTGCTAATGCTGCTTGCATGTAATTGGCAATACGTTTTGCATCAATAGACTGATCAACTTGTACGTCTAACGCGAAACCTCTATCCAAATCATCCACAGAGATATTAAATGGATAATTCGTACGCTCTTGACTCGCAAGAAGTTCGATGTTCGATTCATTTAATGAAGCGGCGGAGTTTATTGTCGCAGCATCGATCATTGTCGAGTGACGATAGTTGAACAATGTAGTGAACAATGTTGAGCCCGTCGGTAAACCACTGCAACGCTGAGCAAGAGTTAATGGTGTTTGTTCGTAAGACAACAGATTTAACAATGAATCATGCACTTGACGCACAGCACCTAGAACACTGCTATTCTGCAAATTAACACGCAAGGGCAAGGTGTTAATAAAAACACCCAGCATATGTTCTGCACCTACAGCACCCTGTAAGCGGCCTGACAGCACAGTACCAAACACAACATCGTAACGGCCGCTACAAGCAGCAACCACCATACCCCATGCAGTATGAAACACAGCCGCTGGACTGATTTGCAAATCTTTAGCAAGGCGACGAATATGAATTGCTATATCGGCAGGAATATCTGCTTTTATTTCAATAATTCGGTTGCCATCGATATTCACGTTATGCAAATCAAAAGGCGCAGTCGGCTCATCAATATTACTCAGCATATCGGTAAAAAAAGCGACTGCATTATTGTGCAATGCTTGATGCTGTACATGAGCGATAAATTCACGGTAAGGTATTGGTACAGATAAGTTATCGCCCATCCCTGACTGATAAATCGCTAATTCCTTTTGGATAATATCCAAGCCAACATGATCGGAAATAATGTGATGAAACTGCAACAAAACAAAGTGCTGTTCCGATTCTGGATCAACAGCAATTTGAAGCTGCATGAGTGGCGCCTGCTCCAAATTAATCCATTGTTGATCGGGCTCACAACGTTGACGCATGTGCGTTTCTACTGTTTGTGAAGAATCTAACGTTAACCAGTGAACAGGCAAAATGGCTGTACGACACACCACCTGCACAGGCGTTGAAAGTGCATTCCACAATATCGCCGTACGTAATACATCGTGACGGTTGATAATAAATTGCAGCGCATCAATAAAATCTGTAACTGCTTCTCGTCCATCGATTTTAAAAAGTGATGGCAACACATAAGTGTCACTTTCTATACTCATCATATGGTGAAACAAAATACCTTCTTGCAAGGGACCAAGAGGATAAATATCTTGTATATTGCTTGCGCCACCGGGAATTTTATCCACAATATAAGCAATTTCTTCTTCACTGAGATTGATGAGTGGCAACATTTCAGGAGTGATGAATTTACATTCATTTGAAATCAGATTCGCAGGGGCTTTGAAGATAGGAAGTACACTTGCACGACCTGCGTCCAACGCGTTTGCCAATATACCTAGATTTGGAGTAATAAAGAGCTGACGTGCAGCCATAGAGATACTTTGTTGTTGCAAACGTGAAATGACTTGCATGATAAGCAACGAATGCCCACCCAAATTGAAAAAATTATCGGTGATGCCGACACGTTCAACACCCAATACCTCTTGCCATATCTCGCACAATACTTTTTCAGTTTCGGTACTCGGTGCTACATATACATTTTGTTGCGCAGAAAGATCTGGTTCCGGGAGAGATTTACGATCCACTTTTCCATTCGGCGTTAAAGGAAATTGCTCTAAAAATACAAATGCCGATGGCACCATGTAATCTGGCAGGCTTTGACTTAAATATTGACGCAGATTTTCAGCCAGTTCATGGCGAGCAGTAATAGTAGCTTCGCTCTCATTACGTAAATCAATTTCGTCTGTCACCACATAAGCAACGAGACGTTTGCCTGCAGCGAATGCTGAGTCTTTGGCTAGCACAATCGCATCTTTTACGATGGAATACGTATTGAGTGTGAATTCAATTTCACCCAACTCAACTCTAAAGCCGCGAACTTTTACTTGATGGTCAACACGCCCCATAAATTCCAAATTACCATCTGGTAACCAGCGCACTAAATCACCAGTTTTGTACAATTTATTGCTGCTCGATGGATTCGTCTTATCATAAAACGGATTCATAATAAATTTTTCGGAGGTTAAATCAGGGCGATTTAAATAGCCGCGAGCCAAGCCTGCTCCACCGATATGAAGCTCACCGAAAATATTTTTACCTACTAATGCTCCTGCACTATTAAGTACATATAATTGCGTGTTGAATAACGCTGTTCCTATGTGCGGCGACACTCCTTCAATAATACAAGCCGTTGAGTCCACAGTGCATTCTGTTGGGCCATAAACGTTAACTGCTTTTCTATTGTACTTATGCTGCCATTCGACTAGTAAAGCCCATAGCTTTGACGTTATGGACTCACCGCCAATAATTAAATTAGGAAGCTGATCATCAATACCTGCGGCAAACCAAGCTTCTACCATTATGGGAGTGCAATCAATCACACTTAAATCCCCAAGTTCTTTCACCAATAGCAACGGATCTCTTCTGCTTTCCTCGGATATTATGTGTAAAGCATTGCCTAATATTAATTGACTAATACCTTGAAGAGATGCATCGAACGCATAAGACGCATTCCATCCCCACTGCTTTTCAGGCAAGATTAAATCCATGTGCTGGATAGCAAGCGCGAGATTAATAATAGAATGATGCTCAACCATCACCCCTTTAGGGTTTCCTGTTGAACCCGATGTGTAAATCACATAAGCCAAATGATCTGAGGTTAAACCTGATTGTTGTATAGCTGGATTGGTTTTTGATTGCGTTTGTAATTTCTGTTGAGTATTTTCAGTATCTAAATATACCGCTTGTTCATCTGTGATAGGTGTTGTTATTTTTAAATGACGCCTTGTCAGTACTATATTGAGATTTGCATCATCAAGTATGTATTGTAAACGTGCTCGCGGATATTCAGGATCAAGCGGCACATAAGCTCCACCGGATTTCAGAATCGCTAAAATGCCAATTACCATATCTAACGAACGTTCGATACAAATTCCCACCAGCGAATCCGGTGTTACGTGTTTTTCAATTATCAAATAATGCGCAAGCTGGTTTGCTTTTTCATTTAGTTGTTTATACGTGAGATGAGCATTCTCGAATACAACGGCAATCGCATCTGGATTTTTTTTTGCTTGAAACTCAAACAATTCATTAATACATTTATCGTTCGGATATGCTTTGTGTGCATCACTCGCCCTCCCCAGCAATTGCTGCCGTTCAGATACACTTAACATTTCTGCTTTAAACACATTTTCATGCGGTCTAGTAACAAATGCATTCAGCAATAATTCAAAATGACTTACCATCCGTGAAATAGTGTCGTGTGCGAATAAATCCGTGTTGTATTCCCACCTTAAACTTAAGCCTTGTTCATTGTGAGTAATATCTAAACTGAAATCGAACTTTGCAATACTAGCTCCATGTTGCTCTAAAGGACTCAGTGTAAGACCTGGCAGCTCCAAGTTTCCCTGATTGCTGTCTTGTAGCGCTAGGAAGATTTGGAACAATGCGCCATGACTTAAGTTACGCTCAGGTTGCAAGCGCTCAACAATTTGCTCAAAGGGTACTTGTTGATGAGCATAGGCATTCAGCAGCATAGCTTTACTTTGACTTAGCAATCGAATGAAGCTCGGATTTTCCGACAAGTCAATACGTAAAACTAATGTATTGACAAAAAAGCCAATTAAATTTGCTACTTCAGCTTGTTCACGGTTGGCAACTGGAGTGCCTACTACAATATCCGTCTCATTGCTATAACGTGAAAGCAATATGGAAAAAACTGTATATAACCCCATAAATAGAGTTGCGTCTTGCGCTTGACAAAGGTCAGCAAAGGCCTTTTTAGTTGCTGCACTAATCTTCGAATTTATTATATTGCCAGCAAAGGTTTGAATTGCAGGGCGTGCATAATCCAGAGGTAAACTGTGCACCACTGGTAAGTTTGCAAGTTGCGTTGTCCAATAGCCTAATTGCTGATTCAGTACATCACCTTGCAGAAAATTACGTTGCCAATGGGCGTAATCAGCGTATTGAATTGGTAATGGAGATAAAGAATTTTGTTGACCTTGTGCGTATGCACTGTAGAGCGCACTGAACTCATTGACCAAAATACCCATAGACCAACCATCAGAAGCAATATGGTGCATAGTTATTAACACGATGTGTTTATTATCAGCCACTTTAATTAATTGGACACGCAACATAAGATCGCGATTTAAATCAAATAGTCGAGCTGATTCTTCTAATACAAGTTGAGTCAGCTGTAGTTGACGAGCACTCTCTTCTACAGCGGATAAATCGATTAAAGGAATCTGGAAAGAAACAGCAGTTTGAATTACTTGCGATGGCCGGCCATTATCATCTACCGAAAAAAAAGTGCGCAGACTTTCATGACGTTCAAGGATACTGCTGAAAGCTTGCGTTAAGGCTTCTATATTTAACGCACCTGTTAACATTAAGGCATTTGGCATATTGTAGTGTGCATTACCACCATCAATTTGATCTAATAACCATAGACGCTGTTGCGAAAACGAAACAGGAAGATTACCTGTGAGATTTACTTTTGGTATTACCCCACTTGATTGGGACTCTTGCCTTGATTTTAACAGCAACACAATTTCCAGTTTTAATGCTATAATTGATGCAATTAAGTCGGAGTTAAGATTTTCTTTTTTACCACGTATCAAAAGGTTATCTTGTTTGTCTAATCCCAATTTAATATTCAATGATGTTAAAACAGCCAACAAATCACTAACAGAATTCATATCCATCAACTCTTAGCAAGATTGCACTCATAAAAATGCTAACCATTATTAAACCTTCAATAGTAACAAATTTTAGGTTATTTATGTTTTTAACAGATCACAGCTCTACTTTTTAATTAAGCAAAAGCTGCTGCAACTTTCCGCCGCCCAGATCCAGGAGTCCAATTGTTGGTTGAGTGCGCCCACGTAAGGTTATTCATAATAATCAAGTCCCCTGCGACTAACTTTCGCGTTATTTTAGATGCAAATAGAGCATCATAATTGACGCCAGAGCTCCATAATCTTCTAGGGTGTGCATTATCAAGATTGGTAATATCCAAGTTGGCCTCTGGTTCCTTAAATAATCCTAATGATTTCAAAATATTGAAATATTCAATGCCAGAATCAAAATCTAGGCTGGCAACGGAATCCCAATAGACATAAGTATCGCGATCAAGAATAGCAGACCGTATTTGCTGTAAGGGTTTTAGAACATTGAATAATTTGATACCTGGAGCAATCTCGCTCTTTTCAGAAATAACATTATCTTGAGCAACCAAAAGATCTTCAGGAAACCGTATATCAAACAGCATTCTTGCCTGCATAATTTCTTGGGGGGACAACTTTCTATTTCCCACATCACATTTGGTAACAACCTCTCTGAGGGAATTCCATTCCGAGCTATTTTCGTGTGTATTAAAGAGAATTGTTTCGCCACCATCGGTTGTATTTTCTATGGCATAAAATGATGCCAATTGCATATTTGTACGATGAGTGCCTTCTGAGTGTGGTGGAATAAACTGATATTCAGCACGTTTATTTACTGTCATGAAATATCTTCCAACATTCACTCTGTGGCCTGCGATAGAAGCAAACCCAGCTTCAGCTTCTAGTTTTTCAGCTAGCCCAAGTTTTTTGGCTACATTAAAAACTATGCTATCAGCGTCTTGCTGCGTTGCATTTTGAATCAACACAACCTTATCTTCCCTCAGTACAGACAACACCTTGTCTATGTTTTTTGCATCATCCAAGGTTAATGTAACCAACTTTTCTGGATCTTCATTAATGCCAGATGTCAATTCAATTTTATCCTTCATGATTTCACTGTTCATAAACCACCTAATTAATTTTATTTTTTTAAATATCGTCGATAAAAAGATTCCAGAGGGTTGTATTTTAACAACCTATCGAAATTAAATTTTCAACTCCATCTCATCTTCAGCCAATTCTTGACTTTCATCTAACTCAACGCCTGATATTATTTCAAAATGTGCGATTTTATTGGCCAGATGCTCAATCGTTTGGCTATCAAATAACTCTTTTATATTGAGATTTGTATTGGTTCTTTGGCTTGCTTGAGCCACCATTCTAACGGCTGATAATGACCCACCACCCAAACTAAAGAAGCTATCCGTAACCCCCACACGCTTAACTCCCAAAATTTCTTGCCAGAGCTCGCACAAGATTTTTTCAGTTTCAGTGCGAGGTGCAACATAGGTGTTTTGCTGTAATGTCATATCTGGTTCTGGCAGGGCTTTGCGATCAACTTTGCCGTTGGATGTAAGCGGAAACTCATTAAGTAAAACAAACGCTGATGGAACCATATAATCCGGCAGAGCTTGCTTGAGACGATGGCGTAAATTTTCAATCAATTCATAATGCTCCGTTATAGAGGGTTCATTTGCATCCTGTAAATCAATTGCATCTGTTAGCACATACGCAATTAAATGCTTTTCGCCGGTAAATATTGATTCTTTGGCGAGAACGATGGCATTTTTTACAGCGGCATACGTACTGAGTGTGCTTTCAATTTCACCCAACTCAATTCTA
>CAZOPE010000074.1:0-7466 GCA_964581625.1 uncultured Cellvibrionaceae bacterium | reverse complement strand
GCACTTTGCGGCTGTAACGCTCAAGCTCAAGTTGTTTGGTGAATACATCCACCACTTTGTGAATGTCTTGACTGCGCAGGCGATTTTTGTTGCCATCTTTCATGAAGCCTTTGCTGGCGTCGATCATAAATAGTTCGGTGCGGTTGGCGGCTTCGGCTTTATCCAACACAATAATACAGGCGGGAATGCCGGTGCCGTAGAACAGGTTGGCGGGTAAGCCGATAATGCCTTTGATGTAACCCTGTTTAATGAGGTTGGTGCGAATACGCGCTTCGGCATTGCCACGGAACAACACGCCGTGGGGCAGAATGACCGCGCCCTTGCCGGTGCTTTTAAGGGATTTGAGAATGTGCAGTAAAAAGGCGTAGTCGCCATTTTTATCGGGCGGCGTGCCGTATTCAAAGCGGCGGAATTCGTCGTCATTAATGTTGATGCCGTTGCTCCAGCTTTTTACGGAGAACGGCGGGTTGGCTACGGCGAAGTCGAAAGCTTTTAAGGTGCCATCGTCATTTTTCCACTGGGGGTTCGCGAGGGTGTTGTCCTGCCAGACTTTGGCGGTCACGTTATCGTGCAGAATCATGTTCATGCGCGCCAAGGCGCTGGTGGCGTTATCCATCTCTTGGCCGAAGATGGTGAGGCCACGAGGCGCTTCATCGCTCGCCTTTAACAGTAGCGAACCCGAACCGCAGGCGGGGTCATAAACGGTGGCATCTTGTGGGGTATCGCTGGTAATGCCGACCACCTTAGAAACAATACGTGATACTTCTGCCGGGGTGTAAAACTGACCTTTGGATTTGCCGGAATCGGTAGCGAAGTGGCGCATGAGGTATTCGTAGGCATCGCCCAACAGGTCATCACCATCGGCTTTGTTACTGGCTAAATCCAGCCCTTGGAAAATGCCTACCAATTTGGTGAGGCGATCCACCATGTCTTTACCCTTGCCGAGCTTGTCTTCATCGTTAAAGTCGGCAACGTCAATCACGCCTTTCAAGTCATTGGCTTCAGCGAGTTTGCTGATGATCTTGTTGATCTTATCGCCAATTTCTTTGTCGTTTTTCAAGGCGATCATGGCGCTGTAGTCAGCGCCTTCGGGTACTTCAATCAAGCCGTAAGGGTCTTTAGCGTATTTGTCGGATACGTACTTCATGAATAACAGGGTGAGAACGTAATCTTTGTATTGGCTGGCATCCATACCGCCGCGCAGTTCGTCGCAGCTGGCCCAAAGGGAGGAATAAAGTTCGGTTTTTTTGATGGCCATGAGGCTTCCTGAAGATATTTTTCACTTTTTTTTGGCTATTTTTGCCTTGCGTTTTGACTCCAAACCACACTTTTTGCGGGTCAAATCGCGCAGGTCATTTTCGGCGACCAGAACCATAGCAGAATTTGGCTGGGCACGCTGCAGCCGGCGTAAATACAGGCTTTTGATGCCATTTTACGCTGACCAAAACACACTAAAAACCGTCAAGTACAGAGCCCTATTTTAGGTTGTTTTTTGAGCTAGACATAATATACCAATATGTATGTCCTTATAAATCAATGACTTGCAAACATTTTTGCTTTCCGCTAGCGTAATAACAGGGCTCAAAAAATGAGCGTATCGCGGAACCCTCTGATGACCAAAAAACGCAAAAATATCTTGATAACGGATCGTGATAGATGGATTCAGGAGTGGTTAGAGGCGCTGGACGCCGGGAGGTATGTTCCATTTTTCATGACACAGGACGTTCCCTCCTCTGGCGCCAGATTCCGCACCCCCGGTATCAAATCGGGCCGAGTCCATCATTTCCTCTCGACGAATGAGTATTTGTTTTTCTTCCATCTAGAATTCGAAGCTTCCGTCCGTGTCATCCATGAGCAGTTCATCTTACTGCCACTCTCCGCGACGAAAGCAATTGCTCGCGCGCTCGGCATTAAACACCCCTGCTATCGATCCAACATCACTTCACCCGTTTCAACAGATTTTTTAGTCCATTTGGACGATGGTCGACGGTTGGCATACTCGATTAAACAAGAAGGCGCGCTGGAGGACAGGCGCACACTGGAAAAACAATTTATTGAAAAAGCTTATTGGGAACTGCAGGGGGTTGAGTGGCGAGTAGTTACAAGCACGGAGATCAAAACGACTAAATCGAAAACCCTAGAAGCGTTGCATTTTTATGGGACAGTAACCCAACTCCATGAGATAACGCGACTGAGCTGGCTTGAACACTTTTTTAATGCCCTCGAACAATACTCTGGTGCTGCGCTGAGAGCACAAAGCAGGCCAAGGACTACCACAAAGCTTAGAATAACCAATACCTATTCGTAAACTAGAAACTCCAAAGCGGTCCGGGGCGAAGCGCCCTACTTTTGAGGTATTTAATTAGGTTTAAAAAAGTATTAAACCTAATTCCAAAAACGTCAATTTTTAGCAACGCAGGAATTCGGCACCAAACGCCGAAAAGTATTAAACCTAATTATCGCGGGACACAACCGCCCTTGATCAGCATCAACCGGACAATGCTCGAAATTGGTTTAATGGAAACCCAAAAGGAGCTACCTATGAGAGAAAGAATGTACAAAAAAATGGCGGGCACCTCTGCCATATTCATACCCGCCGATTTTGCCAGCGCATCGCCGGTTGAGCGCGATGGTTTGGTGTGGAGCGAAGAAGAATTAAGTATGCCGACAAGCCCGCAACCTCTTACCTGGAAGCCGCCGCTCGCTAGCACCTTGGCATTGGAAGGACTAGAGGAATACGAAGCGCCCGCAACTGGCGATGCACGCTATGTGACTAATTTGGGGCTCGCGTTTGTTTACATCAGTAAAATTCGCGGCTGGGTGGCTTTAACTGACTTTGCATAGCGCATTGTCAGTTAAGGATTTACGCAGACTTGTGTTTGAAAATGCGCACTGGATTTTTCAAAAAATCGCCGACGAATTTACCCGCTAAATAACTTTTGAGTAGCGAATTTGCTGGCTGCTTTTTAGATAGGCATCAAACACCATACAAATGCGGCGAATCAACAAGCGTCCTGCATCTAGCACTTTTATTTTATGCGCGTCTAATTCCACTAAACCATCAGCCGCCATGGGTTTTAGTTCGTGCAACTCTTCGGCAAAATACTGTTTCGCGTTTATTCCGAATTGCGTATCGAAGGTTTCTAAATTCAACTCAAAATGGCAAATCAATTGGTTGATGACTTCTTTGCGAATTAAATCATCTGGCGTTAATTGCAGGCCGCGAACTCTGGCATGCCCGTGATCATCAATACGCCCTTGGTAATCGTTGAGGTTTTTGGCATTTTGAATATACACATCGCCAAACGCGCTAATAGCAGAGGCACCAAAGGCTAACAAATCACAATCGCCGTGGGTGGAATAGCCTTGAAAGTTTCGTTGCAGTTTTCCCTGCTGCTGAGCAATGACTAAGGAATCCGTTGGTTTCGCAAAATGATCCATGCCAATGTAAACATAACCCGCCGCCTGCAAACGCTCTATCGCCATGTGCAATAGCTCAAGCTTTTGCATGGGCGATGGCAAATCAGACGCAATAATGAGTTCCTGGCTTTTAAATAAATGCGGCATGTGCGCGTAATTAAACAGCGATATACGATCAGGCGAAAGATCTACCACTTGCGCCAAGGTTTCACTAACACTTGCCATGGTTTGTTTGGGCAAGCCGTAAATCAAATCCATACTGATGGAGTGATAATCTTGCTTGCGTAAATCCTGAATTAAACGCTCAACCTCTTCGCGGCTATTAAAGCGATTTACCGCGCGCTGTACCTTCGCATCAAAATCCTGCACACCCATGCTCACGCGATTAAAGCCGAGTTTGCGCAAATGACCCATGGTGCTGCTGGTGACTTTGCCGGGGTGAACTTCAACAGAATATTCGCCTAGATCGCCATCCAATAATGTAAAGTGTTTGCGCGTTGCGTTCATGAGCGCAGTCATTTCTTCATCACTAATATAGGTAGGCGTACCGCCGCCCCAGTGCAATTGTTTAACGATGCGATTGGAATCGAACTGTGCAGCCATAGCCGCCAATTCTTTTTCAAGACATTGCAAATAAGGCACGGCGCGGGATTTATTATTGGAAACGAACTTGTTGCAGCCGCAGTAATAGCAAAGCGCTTCGCAAAAAGGGATATGAACGTAAAGCGACAAAGGTCTGCCGCTTTGGTTGCTGCGGTTTACCGCATCGCGGAAATCTTGGTTAGAAAATCCATCGTGAAATTGCGGCGCCGTTGGATAGGAGGTGTAGCGCGGGCCGGCCAAATCGTATTTGCTGATCAGGTCGGTGTCCCACTGCAGGGGTTGCGAAAAAAGCGCCATGCTGAATATCTCTGAAAATGGTGTGCTGCCATTATCTGAAAAACCAACCCTTGGGCTTATGATTGAAATCAACAAATGGCCACGGAGCTAATCAGCCATAGCTGACTACAAATCGTCGATATTCACCAAATAGAGCTCAGCTTGCGCGAGAGTTTGCTCGCGCTCTTCTCTCCCCATTTTTTCCCACAACCTATAGGTCATGCCGATACGGGGATTGTTGGACAGGCGAGCAGCATGGCGAGCATGAAAATGCCAATACAAGCTGTTAAACGGGCAGGCCTTTTCGCCATGGCGAAGCTTGTGTTGGTAATGGCAGCCTTTGCAGTAATCACTCATTTTGTTGATATAACTGGCCGAACCCGCATAGGGTTTGCTGCCTAGCAAACCACCATCAGCATACTGACTCATGCCGCGGGTATTGGGCATTTCCACCCATTCAAAGGCGTCTATGTAAATCCCCAAGTACCAAGCATCAACTTCATCGGGCTCGCACCCCGCCAAGAGCGCAAAATTTCCAGTGACCATTAAACGTTGAATGTGGTGGGCGTAGGCGCTATCCTGCGACTGGCTTACGGCGTGGCGCATACAATTCATTTTGGTATCGCCATTCCAATACCAACTCGGTAGTGGTCGGTGATGTTGCAACACATTCAAGCTCGCGTAATCCGGCATACGTGCCCAATAGACCGCCCGCACAAACTCGCGCCATCCTAAAATTTGCCGCACGAAACCTTCGATAGCCGCAATGTCCACGCGCCCCGCGTTAAATTCATTAATGGCCGCGTGTACCACCTCCAGCGGGTGCAGCAGCTTTATGTTGAGCGCGAAGGAAATTCCGGCGTGAAATAATGTTGGGGATTGCGTGCTCATGGCATCCTGAAATTCGCCAAAGTGTGGAAGCGCATTCACAACAAAATGGTTGAGCCAGGCTTTTGCCTGCGACCGCGATATCGGCCACGGAAAAGTTTCGGCGTGGGCGCTGCCCATGGTGCGTACACCGCAACTTTGAATTTCTTGCCAAAGCTCAGTTAGATCTGCAGATAGCGAATACCATTCAGGTGCGCTTGGTTGGCCTTTCCAGCGGTTGCGATTTTCCTGATCGAAATTCCATTGACCGCCAATCGGCTGATTATTGTCATCTAACAAAATGCGATATTGCTTTCTCAATTCTCGATAAAAAAATTCCATACGCGGAATTTTGTTGGCAAATTTCTGACTTACTTTTTCTCTATCGGAAAGAAAATGTTCGCTATCAACGCAAACAACTGGCACACCTAAAATTTCTGATGCACTCAGTAAAAGCGATTCTACCCGATACTCATCAGCCTGCTGGCGTTCGATGTGGGTAACGCCAAATCGCTCAATTAACTGCCGCAGGTTATCAATAAAATCATGTTGGTTATTTGTATCACTCAAGTGAATGTAATGAACATTAAATCCAACAGTTCGCAATGCTTTTGCAAATCCACGCATGGCCGCAAAAATACCCAGCACTTTTTGCGCGTGATGAACTACGTAGTCTGTTTCGCTGCGAATCTCCATGAGCACATAGATAATATCTTCAGCATCTTTCCCGCGTTCGCGAAACCAACTGTGGTTTATGTTGAGTTGGTCGCCCAATATTAAACGTAATCGACTCATAGGCTTCCTTTGCGGCGAGAGCAGCGTTCACTGCAGTAGATAACATTCGGCCAATCCCGTTCCCACTTTTTTCGCCACACAAATAATCTCAAACAGACCGGACAAGTTTTTTGGGGTAGGTTAAGTTTGTGATGCGCCATAGAAATACGAGTATTTGGGATATTGAGGATAGCCCTGTGACAAACACCTGAGCCAATGTTTACCTGAAACAAGCACCCTGTGATACGAAGTTAACTCCCCTTCAGATCAACAGCCGCTCGTCGAAATAATTTACAAATGCGGTTAATGCTGCAATTAGCAAATCAAGTAACCTGCTCTATTCAAAAGAAAAAAATTCTAAGGCCTAGAAATTGCTTGCATCACTATGTATTTGGAATTAGTCCAACATTAATCAAAAACTCAGTAAGGAGTGAACATGAAGAAATTAACGATTCTTGCTCTAACAGGTGCTCTGGCTTTAGCCTCTTCTGGCGCCAATGCAATCAGCTTAATTGGCCCTTCAGTCGCTTACGGCGGCCATAGCTATACACTTATCTCGGCCGATAATTGGACAAATAGCGAGGCTTTTGCCGTCACTAAAGGTGGTCACCTAGCTGCTGTGAATGATATGGCCGAAAACAATTTTCTTACCAGCACCTTCGGCAGCCAAGTTTCTCTTTGGATAGGCTTATATAGAACGGCCCCGCACGCCTCTACTTGGGCGTGGACCAATGGCGAAGCAGTAACATTTACCAATTGGGCAGGCGCTGAGCCTAACGATGCAGGAAGTGGCGAAGAATATGTTCACACCTACACTAGTGGGCAATGGAATGATTTGGACAACAATAACTCATACTCTGGCCCCAAATATGGTGTTTTGGAAGTAGTAAGCAGTAACGTTCCTGAACCAAGTTCTCTGCTCCTGATGATTGGTGGCTTACTCGCCGTTTGTGGTATTCGTCGCCAAGCGAAAAAATAATCGCAAAACAGCTAAAACAAAAAAGGCGCCTTACGGCGCCTTTTTTACTTCACTGCTAATTACCAGCCAGTAATTTCTTTCAATGCTTTACCGATGTCAGCCAAGCTTTTAACGGTTTTAACACCAGCGTCTTCCAATGCAGCAAATTTCTCGTCTGCTGTACCTTTACCGCCAGAAATAATCGCGCCAGCGTGACCCATACGCTTACCAGCAGGTGCAGTTACACCAGCAATGTAAGACACAACAGGTTTAGTCACGTTAGCTTTGATATAAGCAGCCGCTTCTTCTTCCGCAGAACCACCAATTTCGCCGATCATTACGATAGCTTCAGTTTGTGGGTCAGCTTGGAACAACTTCAAGATGTCGATGAAGTTAGAACCTGGAATTGGGTCACCACCAATACCTACACAGGTAGATTGGCCGAAACCGTAATCGGTAGTTTGCTTAACTGCTTCATAAGTCAAAGTACCTGAACGCGATACGATACCGACTTTACCTGGCTTGTGAATGTGGCCAGGCATAATGCCGATTTTGCACTCGCCCGGAG
>CAZOPE010000073.1:0-7510 GCA_964581625.1 uncultured Cellvibrionaceae bacterium | reverse complement strand
GCAAACACTTTTGTGATGATTGCAATCGCTTGCGCGTATCCAGCAAGGGGCAATTATTTTTATGTTTGTTTGCAGATCAACATCAACATCTCAGAGAGCATTTGCAGAGCGACAATATTCAGCCTGCGATTGAGTTTTTGCAGCAATCCATTATGCAAAAAAACATCGGCCACAATTTGGAAGACCAAGTAACAGGTTCTACTCGCCATTTGGCGATGATAGGCGGGTAATTATTTTTTTGGAGTTTTTTATGGCACACAACACAACGCAAGAATTATCGCCACTGGCTATTGCGGTATTAACGGTTTCAGATACGCGTAGCCTTGAAACGGATACCTCTGGCCAATCGCTGGTAGATCGTTTAACAGAAGCAGGGCACCAGCTAGCGCAGCGTGCCATTGTTAAAGATGATATTTATCACATTCGTGCGGTATGTTCTGGTTGGATTGCAGATGACTCCGTGCAAGTCATTTTAATTACCGGCGGCACCGGCTTTACCGATAGAGATTCAACGCCAGAAGCTATGACGCCGCTCTTTGATAAACAAGTTGAGGGCTTCGGGGAATTGTTTCGTCATCTATCACTGCGCCACATCGGCACCTCTACAATTCAGTCGCGTGCGCTTGCGGGCTTGGCAAATCACACCCTAATTTTTTGTTTGCCTGGTTCAACCAATGCGTGCAAAACCGCGTGGGATGAAATTATTAAATACCAATTAGATTCGCGCCAAGGCCCGTGTAATTTTGTGCCCCACTTGAAAAAAACTGATCGTGCTGCCTGCGCATCACGGGGTTAATTATGAGTCAAGAATTTACGCATTTGGATGCAACCGGTGCGGCGAATATGGTGGATGTCGGCGGTAAAGAACCCACTAAGAGAACCGCAAAAGCGATTGCGCGCATAAGAACACGCCCTGAGGTTGTGCAGCTTATGCTGGATTCTGGTTTGAAAAAGGGTGATGTATTCGCGGTGGCAAGAGTGGCGGGCATTATGGCCGCAAAAAAGACGGCTGAGCTTATTCCTTTGTGTCACACCCTATTATTATCAAAAGTTAGTGTAGATTTTGAATTCGATCAATCGCTAGGTTATGTGTATGTAAAATCCTACGTTGCACTAACTGGGCCGACGGGCGTAGAAATGGAAGCGCTCACCGCCGTGAGTGTTGCCGCCTTAACCGTTTACGATATGTGCAAAGCCGTTGATGCGGCGATGATTATTGATTCTATGCAATTGGTCGAAAAAACCGGTGGAAAAAATGGCCATTGGATAAATGAGCCTGCCATATTAAATGCGGATATTTCATTATGATAAAAGTACTATTTTTTGCAGAACTGCGCGAGCGCTTGGGTGAATCAGAATTTCTTATTAAGGATTTTATGGGCACTACTGTGGCAGATGTATTGCACGAACTGGAACAATTAAACTCGCGCTGGCATGCAATATTATCTGAACAAAAAATATTGATTGCTGTTAACCACACTATGTCAGGTCTTTCTGCAACCGTAAAATCGGGCGATGAAGTTGCATTCTTTCCTCCCGTAACCGGCGGTTAAGATGCTGAATGTACAGCGCGAGGATTTTGATCTCGCTAAAGAATATGCCTGTTTGAGAATGCGTTCAGATAATGCGGGCGGGATAGTCATGTTTGTAGGGCTGGTGCGCGATTTGCCAGATGGTCTATTGCAAATGACGCTTGAGCATTACCCGCAAATGACTGAAAAAGCCTTGGCAAACATAATGGCAGACGCTAAACAGCGTTGGCCGCTGCAAGCCGTACGTATTATTCATCGCGTTGGAAATTTACAACCTTGCGATCAAATTGTGTTTGTGGGCGTTGCTAGCGCACACCGTGCCGCTGCATTTTCAGCGGCAGAGTTCATTATGGATTATTTAAAAACCCAAGCGCCTTTTTGGAAGAAGGAAAAACAAGCGAATACTGAGCAGTGGGTGGAGGCGAAAGTATCCGATGAAGATGCGTTAGAAAAGTGGGCGTGAAGAGATTGTTCGGCTTTTTGATCTGTTCCCTCTCCTGTGGGAGAGGGCTAGGGAGAGGGAGTTTTGATCGTATTACTGCATAAATTTATCAAACAAAACTACGTTTACTTTCTCTCCTGCTGTTACCGCACTGCGTTCTTGTTCAAGCACAATATAACAATTAGCCTGCGCTAATGAACTGAGTACGCCGGAGCTTTGGTTGGATGTTGCGATTACTTGGTTTTCGCCGTTCTGCATGCTCAATTGCCCGCGTTGATAATCGGCGCGACCGGGTTGTTTTTTGAGATTGGTTATAGTGCTGACACTTAACGTTGGCGATGCCTCAAATTTTTCACCGGCCAAATACCGCAACGCAGGTACCACTAATTGATGATAAGTAACAACGGCTGATACTGGGTTGCCGGGCAAACCAAAAAACCAGCCTTTTGAATCGATTGACGTCTGTTCTTCTGAATCGTGTTTATGTAAAGCGCCAAACGCAAAAGGTTTACCCGGTTTCATGGCGACTTTCCAAAAATTAATTTTCCCGAGTGTTTCTAAAACGTCTTTGGTGTAATCAGCATCACCTACTGAAACGCCACCGCTTGATATAACCACATCCGCTTGTGCAATAGCCGTTATAAAGGCGTCAGCAATTTTTGCTGGGTCATCGGCTATGCAGCCAATATCAATTACATCCACTGCTAAACGCGAAAGCAATGCGATTATGGTTGGGCGGTTGCTATCGTAAATGTCGCCCGCCTGTAAATTTTCTGTGAGTGATTTTAATTCGTCGCCGGTTGAAAGAACGGCCACTTTTATACGTTTAAAAACACTGACTTCGGCAATACCAAGTGAGGCGAGCAAACCTACATCCACTGGGCTAATGCGTTTTCCTTGTTCAAATACGAGTGAGTTGATAGCAATATCTTCACCGGCGCAGCGAATATTTTCACCTAGCTTTGGCGGTTTATGTATTTGAATAAATTCGTTATGAGCGCGCACATTTTCTTGCATAACAACGGTATCGGCGCCTTCGGGCATAACCGCGCCGGTCATAATACGTACGCATTCGCCTTGGTTCACTGCGCCCTTAAATGGGTGGCCCGCGAGTGAATGGCCAATTAATGTTAAAGGCGTTTCAGTGCTGAGGTCTTGATGGCGCAGGGCATAGCCATCCATAGCGGAGTTGTTATGACCTGGAACATTAAGCGCGGAATAAATGGCTTCGCTCAAGATGCGATCCAGCGCATTAGTCAGGCTGATTTTTTCAGTGGCGGTGACTGGTGATATAGCATCGCGCATTAAGTTAATGGCTTGGGCTACCGGCAATAAACCGGGCTGTGAACAGCAGTCCATTTTTTATTCCTGTGTTTGTTGGTTAATCATCCACACGGCTGCTTCAACACGCGAACGTAAATGCAATTTTTTGAGCAGATGTTTAACGTGAACTTTTACGGTGCCGTCGGAAATATCTAATTCGCGCGCAATCAATTTATTGCTTAAACCTTTGGCAATTAATTTCAGAATTTCCAACTCACGTTGGGTGAGGGCATCTATTTCACCTGAGCTTTTATTGTTAGGGTTGCGAATTGCTGTGGCAAGAATTTGAGTAACGGCTTCACTTAACACCATTTTGCCATTAAGGGCGCGTTTGATTTGGTCCAAGAGTTCTTCTGGTTCCATATCCTTGAGCAAATAGCCATCTGCACCTAGTGAGATTGCTTGCAACACATCTTCGTCCGCATCAGATACTGTAAGCATCACAATACGGGAGGTAACGCCTTGATCGCGCAAATGGCGCAAGGTTTCTAGGCCGTTCATGCCTTGCATATTTAAATCGAGCAAAATTAAATCTGGGTCTAGCTCTACGCCCTGAGTAATCGCATCGGCTCCGTTGCTCGCTTCCGCAATAACTTCAAGCTCATCATCCATAGAAATTAGTTGGCGTAACCCTTTGCGAAGCAGTGGGTGGTCGTCAACTAACATAATGCTTGCGGCGGTGCTCGACATAAGATTGCTCCAATCTACTAGCAGTGTGAAAGATAGCGGTGTGAAAGAGAAAAGTATGAAAACATTTTACCTTGTTTGGCAGCTTAAAACCTAGGTGCCGTTTCGGCAGCTGAAACCTATGTCGTGCCATTCTTGCGTAAAGCACAGGGTATTAGCGTGTTTTGAAATTAAAATCCCTCTTTGTGGGTATGCCAACTAACTACAGTGCTTTGGCTGGCTAATCCTGAAGATGAATGGTGCGCGTTACATTTACCTTGCATAGTGAGATTGAACTTATTCTGCTCATTGTGCTTAGGGGAATCGTTATGGCGGATTTAAAAAAATGGGAGCCGGAAAATACCAGCTTCTGGGAAAAAGAAGGTAAGGCTATTGCCAACCGAAATTTGTGGATATCGATTCCCAGCTTGCTGTGTGGTTTTGCAGTGTGGATGCAATGGAGCATTATCACTGTACAAATGTTGAATTTAGGCTTTCCCTACCAGGCCAGTGATTTATTTTCGCTCACGGCTATTGCTGGTTTAACGGGCGCAACGCTGCGCATTCCTTCCAGCTTTTTAATTCGTTTGTGCGGCGGGCGTTATACCTTATTTTTAACAACCTCATTGTTAATTTTACCCGCGCTGGGCACGGGTTTAGCGCTGCAAGATCCTTCAACACCCTTGTGGGTGTTTCAATTAATGGCGTTGCTCTCTGGTATTGGCGGCGGTAATTTTGCGGCATCTATGTCTAATATCAGTTTCTTTTTTCCGCGCAAGCAGCAAGGTTTAGCCTTAGGTTTGAATGCAGGTTTAGGAAACTTTGGTGTAACCACTATGCAAATTTTGGTTCCACTGTTTATGACCTTTGCAGCCTTTGGCGGTTTAGCCGGAGATCCCTTGGTGTTAAAAGCTGCGAGCGGAACTTTAATTGGTTCTATTCCCGCTGGCACAGAAACATGGATTCAAAATGCTGGTTTTCTATGGTTGCTGTTATTGGTGCCTTTAGCATTCGCGATTTGGTTTGGTATGAATAATATCAACACTGATGACGTGACCCCAAAGCTCACCGGCCCTGTGCGTTCATTCAGTATTATTATTGCCATGATGTTAATCGGCTTTATCACTTCGGCGATTGGCTTGTGGTTAATTCTGCCCGCCAAAGTAAACGGCTCTGGTTTTGGAATTCCAAAAGAGCTGGTTTTAGTATTGGTGTTATTCGCCACTGTAATGCTATTAAAAATGTTACCCGGTGCAATACGTACAAGTTTAGATCGCCAATACAAAATATTTAATAACAAGCACACGTGGGTAATGAGTGTGCTTTATGTAATGACATTTGGATCTTTCATTGGCTTTTCGGCGGCATTCCCTTTATCGATTCAAGTTATTTTTGGTTACAGCCACATTAGTGTTGATGGGGTGATGACACACACTACAGTAAACCCTGGCGGCCCCAGTGCATTGACCTATGCGTGGATTGCTCCTTTTATTGGTGCGCTTATTCGCCCTGTAGGCGGTTGGATCTCCGATAAATTTGGCGGTGCATTAGTAACCCAAGTCTGTGCAATTGCCTTGGTGGTTTTATCGTTGGCGGCGGCCTACTACATGCGCCTCGCTTACCAATCAGCGCACCCTGAACAATATTTCGTACCCTTTTTCTTATTGTTTTTAGGCATGTTTGCTGCCAGCGGCTTAGGTAATGGCTCCACGTTTCGCACTATCGCAGCGGTATTCCCGAAAGAACAAGCTGGGCCTGTGTTGGGCTGGACTTCAGCGGTTGCAGGTTACGGTGCTTTTTATATTCCACAAGTATTTGGTGAGCAAATAAAAGCAGCAACACCAGAATATGCCATGGTGGGTTTTGCGGCTTTCTATGGCGTGTGCGTACTTTTAAATTGGTGGTTTTACTTACGCAAACAAGGTGAGTTTTATAATCCTTAGTGATTGATTTTAACCACAAGCATGGGAGTCATTATTACAGTTGGTGATTTGGGCAGTAACAATTAATTTTGAAGGTTTGCTGTATGGCGATTTTTTCACAACCACTGCAATGGGACACAGACTTACTGCGTAAATATGATTTGGCGGGCCCACGCTATACGTCATACCCGACTGCACCACAATTTCATAATAATTTTTCTGACCAGGATTTTTATGATGCAGTGGCGCGCAGTAATCACGGCGCCAAACCATTATCACTTTACATTCATATCCCTTTTTGCGAGACGCTGTGTTTTTATTGTGGATGCAATAAAGTCGTCACACCTAACAAAACCCGTGCCGCGCCTTATCTACAATACCTTGCCCAAGAAATAACAGCGCGCTCGGCTTTATTTGATGCTCATCGAGTTGTTACGCAATTACATTGGGGCGGCGGTACGCCTACGTTCATTAGCGATGACGAAATGTCTGAGCTTATGAAAGTGACTCGGGAATATTTCACCTTATGCGATGATGATACGGGTGAATACTCGGTTGAAATCCATCCCGGCAAAGTGTCTAGCAATACCATGGGGCACTTACGCAACTTGGGGTTTAATCGCGTTAGCATGGGTGTGCAAGATTTTGATCCTGAAGTGCAGCGTGCGGTTAATCGCTATAATAGCCGACAAGAAGTTGATAGCTTGATGCAAGACCTTCGCCAGCAAAACTATCATTCTATTAGCATGGATTTAATTTACGGTTTGCCAAAGCAGACTTTAAGAAGTGTGGGTGAAACCTTAGCGCAAGTTATAGATCTTTCCCCTGATCGTTTGTCGCTATTCAATTATGCACACATGCCGCACCTGTTTAAGAGTCAGGAGCTTATTAGCTCTGCGGATTTACCCTCACCGATGCAAAAGCTTGAACTCTTGCAAATGGCAATTGAGCGCTTACAAAGTGCTGGTTACGTCTACATAGGCATGGATCATTTTGCTAAGCCGAATGATTCGATGGTGATTGCACAACAACAAGGTAAATTGCAGCGTAATTTCCAGGGCTATTCAACTCACGGAGATTGTGATTTGCTGGCCTTTGGTGTGTCGGCCATTAGCGCGTTTGATGATGTCTATATCCAGAACGCCAAAAACCTAAATGACTATCAGGCGCGCATCGGCGATCACCAGCATGCCCGCGTTCGCGGCTTACAGCTGAGCCGGGAAGACCTCATTCGCAAAGACGTTATCAATCAATTAATTTGTCATTTCGAGTTGAATTTTGACAGTTTGGATGAACAGTATGGAATCAATGCACAGGACTATTTCGCAGACGAGTTACGAGAATTAACGCCAATGGTGAATGACGGTTTACTGGAAGTAGGGGAGCATAAAATAAAAGTGCTAGATGCTGGGCGCTTGCTGATTCGTCGTGTTTGTATGGTGTTTGATGTTTATTTAAAAAACACCGAGCAGATTCGATACTCAAAAGTGATCTAATGCTGACTTAATATGGTTCACAATCATCAACAATAATCTTAAACCCTAATAAAAATATTGTGACTCTGTCACAGATAATTTGTTAAAGCTACCCAGCCACGAATTTTTCCTATGTAAACAAAAGCGATG
>CAZOPE010000072.1:0-8302 GCA_964581625.1 uncultured Cellvibrionaceae bacterium | reverse complement strand
CAATGATCATCGGCAACGACCACTACACGACTGCTCGCGGTGTTCAAACCGTATTGCAACGTTACAAAGAACTGAAAGATATCATCGCGATTCTGGGTATGGACGAGTTGTCAGAAGAAGACAAGTTGACTGTAAACCGTGCGCGTAAAATCGAACGTTTCCTGTCTCAGCCTTTCCACGTAGCGGAAGTATTCACCGGTTCTCCCGGCAAATACGTTCCATTGAAAGAAACCATTCGTGGTTTCAAAGGCTTGTTGGCCGGTGATTACGATCACTTGCCAGAACAAGCTTTCTACATGGTTGGTACTATCGACGAAGCTATCGAAAAAGCTAGCAAGCTCAAGTAATCGGGTGGGGCCGGGTTCTTCCTCAAGAAGCCTGGCCCCAACTCACTTGAGTTAGAAATTCATCAAGAGAGACAGATATGGCCATGACTGTTCAATGCAATATCGTCAGCGCTGAGCGCGAGATTTTCTCTGGCTTGGTCGAAATGTTGATTGCCACCGGTAGCGTTGGTGAAGTCGGTATTACCTATGGTCACGCACCCTTGTTGACTGGTTTAAAACCAGGCCCAATTCGTGTGATCAAGCAGGACGGTATCGAAGAAGTTTACTACGTATCCGGCGGTTTCCTGGAAGTACAGCCTTATCACATCAGCGTATTGGCAGACACTGCCCTGCGCGCCGACGATGTTGATGAAGCTGCGGCCCTTCAGGCACAGCAACACGCTCAGCAAGAACTGGCGAACAAAGGCGGCGAATTTGATTATTCCCGCGCTGCAATCCAATTGGCAGAAGCGTCTGCCCAATTGCGCACCTTGCAAGCCATCAAGAAAAAGGCTGGCAAGCAGTAAGTTAGATGTAAAACAAAAAAAAGGCGACTTTCGAGTCGCCTTTTTTGTTTATTGGAATACCCAGTAGCTATAACTAGCGTCATACAATCTGGGCACAGTATCAACCGGCAAGCTAGAATGCCGACCTCACATTTGTTTATGTAAAGGAATCATCATGCTCGACATTCTCATTCTCGCTGCCGGCAAAGGCACTCGCATGCGTTCTGATTTACCTAAAGTGCTGCACCCCATTGGTGGTAAAGCCTTGGTGCAACATGTGGCAGACACCGCGCGCCAAGTCGGCGGTGAACAATTGTTGATTATCGTTGGTCATGGTGCAGAAAAAGTAGAAGAGCGCATGGCGGCGCCCGATGTGAAATTTGTACTGCAAGCGCAACAGCTGGGTACGGGCCACGCGGTGCAACAAGCACTGCCACAATTACGCAATGACGCAACTGTGTTGATTCTTTACGGTGATGTTCCGCTAACGCGCGCAGAGACTCTGCAAAAATTAATTGCAGGCGTGAGCGAAACACAAATGGGCTTATTGACCGTGAACATGCAAGACCCAACCGGATATGGCCGCATAGTGCGCGACGCATCCGGTGCGGTAACGGCGATTGTTGAACACAAAGATGCAAACGACGAACAAAAGAAAATTGCGGAAATTAATACCGGTATCATGGCAGTGAAAGCCAAGCATTTGCAAAAGTGGTTGCCAGCGTTGAAGAATAACAATGCACAAGGCGAATACTATCTCACGGACATTATCGCCATGGCCAAAGCAGATGGTGTTGCGATTCATGTCGAACAACCCAACGCGGTTGAAGAAGTGGAAGGCATTAATAATCGTCAGCAGCAAGCGGCGCTTGAACGTTTCTACCAAAAACAAAAGGCCAATGAATTGATGGTCGCGGGCGTGACTTTATTGGATCCTTCGCGCATAGATATTCGCGGAAATGTAACAGCGGGCCGCGATGTGGTGATCGACGTGAATTGCGTATTCGAGGGAGATATTGAACTAGCCGATGGTGTTGTGATTGAACCTAACTGCATCATCATCAATAGCAAGATTGGTGCAGGCAGCCATATTAAAGCTTATACACATATCGAAGATTCTGTTCTCGCCGCCGATTGCGATATAGGCCCTTACGCACGCTTGCGTCCAGGCACCGATTTGGCGGACGGCGTGAAAATTGGCAACTTTGTGGAAACCAAGAAAGCTGTGATCGCTAAAGGCAGCAAGGTGAATCACTTGAGCTACATCGGCGATGCGGTCATTGGCAGTGGCGTAAACGTGGGCGCGGGCACTATCACTTGCAACTACGACGGTGTGAATAAATCCAAAACGGAAATTGGCGATAACGCGTTTATTGGTTCCAACTCCGCGCTGGTCGCTCCACTAAAAATCGGTGCCGGCGCGACTGTGGGAGCTGGTTCGGTAATCACTAAAAATGTGGACGATGCGGAGCTCGCTATTGGTCGTGCAAAACAAACTAATTTGCAAGGTTGGGAGCGTCCGACCAAGAAAAAATAAGTGTCTGTCGTATGCTTGTCGTGCCCTGTCGTAGCGGGGCGCGGTGGGGTTGGGAATACTGAACTCACCGCAACAGGAGATAAGTTATGTCGATTCAAAAAATGCGCCTTCAACGGGGCTGGTCCCAACAACAGCTGGCGGATGCCTCTGGTTTAAGCGCGCGAACTATTCAGCGTATTGAGTCTGGTCACGCTGCCAGTGTTGAGTCACTAAAATCGATTGCTGCGGTCTTTGAGGTTCATTTCTTAACCCTTACGGAGACTGCTATGAAAGATGACACTACGAAAAATGAAACCCTCAGTGCGCAAACTGCGCAGGAGCGGATTGCGTTTAAGCAAGCGCAACGTCTGCGCAGTTATTACCTTCACGTGTTGATGTATGTTGTCGCTAATGGGGGATGTGCTGCGATAAATCTCTTTACCAGTCCGGACAAACTTTGGTTTGTCGGGACACTTATATTCTGGGGCATAGGCCTGCTCATCCACACACTCACCATCTTTGTGTTTGATAAATACTTTACCGGCGAGTGGGAGCGAGCCAAAGTCGAAAAGTTACTGGGCCGGCCGCTGTAAACCATATCTCGTTTTTTGGGAGAGCCGTCACCCCCTAAGCGGGTGCGCTGAGGATGACGACTCCCTATTGAACGTTAGAGCTTTCACCCTCCTTTCATCTTTTTGTCAGGTTGCTGACGTGTTCTACACTAGCATCGTCACACAAACTACTCCCACCTCAACACACACAGGTGACGATATGATTGTTAAAAAACTCAGGCTACAACGCGGTTGGTCGCAGGAACATTTGGCGGAATTAACGAATTTAAGTGTTCGTACGATTCAGCGGTTGGAACGTGGTCATAAGCCAGGGTTGGAGACATTAAAATCGCTCGCGGCAGTGTTTGAGGTTGACATACAAACCTTTGAAGCCGGAGATAGTGATATGAACACGCAACACCTAAAGGCCGATGAAGTACAGGCCATGCATTACGTTAAGAGTGTTATTGAATTTTACTCCCACGTTTTGATGTACGTTGTTTTTACCAGCACGTTTTTATTGAATGGCGGTTGGCATCTTCAAGGAATCCATTGGCCATTTTTGGGATGGGCTTTGGGCTTAACCATGCATGGGCTCTGGGCACACGATGCCTTCAGCTGGATTACACCACCCAAATGGGAACTGCGATTAGTGGAGAAACGTTTGGGAAGAAAGCTGTAGAAAAATTGTAGGAAGACAAAAGCCCCGCGTTCCATGCGGGGCTTTTCAGATTTCAGTTTCAGGACTTCCGCGTAATACCGAAGAAGACCGGGAGGACCGGCACCCGGCGAATCAATTCATACAAGATCACACACCAAAGCCCCACTAAAACAATAATGGTCACCGGCTCCAACACCGGGCCAAGCTCCAAGGGCGTAAGCCAATAAGCAAACACAATTATTAGAGTCTGGTGTAACACGTAAAAGCAAAACACCCCGCCGTTTAAATAGCGCAAGGCTGGCGTAGTTCGCGTAAAAAAACGTTGCGCCCACGCGAGCAGTGCGAGCATCCACAACCACATATTTGTCGACCAAATAAAACCGCTTAACTCTTTTGCGATGATTGAACTACCCAAGCTACCGCCATGAAATGCGTAAAGACAATAGGCGTAGGTGCACAGAGCTGTGGTTAGGAAATGCCAACGCCATCTCAATAATTGCTTCCACAAGGCCGGTACTTGCACGAGTCCAAACCCCAGTAGAAAACAAAGAAACGAACGAGCGTGGTTAAACCAGTCGTCCACAAAGTTATGGGTGACCGGGTGATTGGCATAGAGAAAAAAGCCAATGATGTAGATAGCAACAATCGGCAATAAAACGACATGCCAAAGACGCAAGCTCTGTGCGACTTTCTGCCAAAGCGGCTGGCAAATATTTACGCGCAGAAGCGGATAAATTCCCCAGATAATAAGGCTGTAGGCCAAGAGATACGGCAAAAACCACAAATGATTCCACTCGAGGTGCGTGTTGCCCAGCGTTTGATGCGACGTATATTCTACCGAGTCATGATCGAGGTAGATGTACCAAAAATGCCAAAAGTTCGGGCAGTCGATAATGTGCTTTGAATTGGCTTCCACATAGACTTGCGGTACAACCGTTACCAACATGCCAAAGATCAAGGGCAAGGCCAAAAGCGGAACGCGCTTGCGGACAAATTGCCAACTGGCATCGCGCGCTAACAAAAACGCTGTGGCCGCACCGCTAATAAAAAACAGCAAAGACATTCGCCACTGGTTTGACCACAACATAAAATTGGCGAGAGCTTCGCTGGAATAGACACTTTTGTAGTGATAATCCCAACCTTGGACATACAGCATTCCCACGTGATAAAAAATCAGCAAACCAAAAACCAAAACACGCAAACCATCCAATTCAACTAACCTAGCCATGAGTATCTCCAGCAATATAAAAATTCATGCTAGAAAAAACGGAGCAACCCTGTGTTAATCAAGTGATTGATTTACATGAATATGTGATGAGCGGCAGCCACCTGTGACGAAAATCTGTCTCAGCGACAAAGCTTGCAAGCGCAATGAACGCCTATTTACCTATAATGGACTTACGAATAGCTTCCCGATGAATTTACATGCGTGATTATCAACACCCGCTAATTAAAACACTGATTAAGCGCCCACGAATCTGCGGTGCTGGTTTGCTAGTGCTATGGTTCTCCATCAATATGCTAGTGCTCGCCACCACGACCTTGATGGAATACCAACGCGGCGGAGGTCACATTGCAGTTTGGGAACCTTTTTGCTGGGAAATTTCTAGCGTCATTATGCTCTTGCTGTTAATTCCGCTCGGGATTTTTATGGATGATAGATGGCTGCGCAAACTCTCATTCAGAACTCGCATTTTCGTTCATACAATCGCAACCCTGCCCTTTTCCATGGTTCATGTGACGGGAATGGTTGTAATTCGCCAGCTGTGGTACAGGCTGATGGAAAGTCATTATTCGTTTGGAAATATACCGGTTGAGTTTTTGTACGAGTATCGCAAAGATGCACAGGCCTATTTGACGATTGCGGTAGTGGTATTTGGCTACCGGTTTATATTGCGCCGCTTACAAGGCGAAGCAACTTATCTTGCAGAAAATGATGACAGTGAAAAAATCGCAGAAGAAGATGCGACAAATACACCGGAACGATTACTCATTAAAAAATTGGGCCGCGAATTTCTCATTCAAACCAAAGATATAGAATGGGTAGAGGCATCTGGTAATTACGCCAACCTCCATATTAAAAACTCCGTTTATCCCATGCGCATCACCATGGATAAATTGGAAAAATCCCTACCCGCCAACTTCGCCAGAATTCATCGCTCCACTATCGTTAACCTAAATCAAGTTCAACAATTGGAAGCACTGGATTCTGGAGATTATGAAATTAGTTTGCACTCCGGCGTAAAGCTCGCGCTTTCACGTCGCTACCGCGAGAGCTTTAAAAACTTGTTCAGCGTTGAATGAGTTAAGGTTTGAGGTTTTGCTGACGCGCTAATTCCTTTTCAAATTTTTCTTCAAATGTTTTTACGAATTTTTGTAATTCGGTTGAATCCACAAATGCATCTGCTTTACCATTTTTCTTGGCAACAGCTTTCTCTTCCAAGCCGGCTAAATCAGGATGGCCAATAAGAAGGATATCGGCATTTTGGGTTTTAAGCTTTGCAAAGGTGTTTCGGAAATCATCTGCAATGTGCGGATAAATTTTATTGTTGACCAATTTATTTCCTGCGGTAGTGAGGCTGCAAACAAAAGCCACCTTGCGCACTTTGCCTTTATCGGGCGATTGCATAAACCAGCTTGTACAGCCTTTCGTATGCCCGGGCGTAAGTACGGCTTGCAACTGAACTCCGCCTAAAGAAATGATCTCACCATCGGTGATTGTTTTATCCACCTTAATGGGTGTGAATTTATCTTCCCAATTAGTTTCGCTATCCAGTGTGCCGTGCTCAAGGCTGTAACGGTCGCCTTGGCTTGCAACAATCGTTGCACCGGTTGATTTTTTGAGTTGCGCCAAACCGCCTACGTGATCTGAGTGAGCATGGTTTTCAATCAAATATTTAATGTCGTTTAATGTAAAACCCAAGCTTTGAATATTCGCTTCAACCACATTCGCACCTTGCTCAGTGGATGCATCCAACAAAATATGACCTTTGGGTGTGGTGATGAGATACACACCAATTCCCGCAGTACCCACCGCATAAATATTCTCGGTAATTTGATAAGGCGCGTGCGGCGCGCTCCAGCTGGGGTCGTCTGCAAAAGAAATTTGAGGCAAAAGGTTCAACAGGGCGATGGTACACACACGGACAAAAATTTTCATAAGGCTGCTTTCCTGCAGATAGTTGTGGCGAATTGCTTGCTGTGGTGAATCTACTCGGCTTGGCTTTCACCTGCCAAGTGTTTGTTTAGTATCACGACAAAAAATTAACCAAGTCTGAATCTAAAAAACTAAAACATACGTCTACTACATTGAGTTCCACAGATTTTACCTTCACCCCAATCAACGGATGGCTGCCATGGCACGTAAAAAATATTTCATCTCATTAGCGCTCCTCAGCATGAGCTTATCGGGCGTTGCCTTGGCAAACGACAATCAAAAATCACAACGCTTCGAGGCGGATGTTAGCCAAGCGCAAGATATCACTATCGATATACCCGCAGGCCAGGTGTTGGTCGTTGGCTCGGCGGGGAGCAAATTGCTGGCTGAGGTTAAGGCCAGCTGCAAGCAGGATAAAAAGGTCGATAAAGCCAACTGTGAAACAGTGCTGAAAGACTTAGGCTGGTCTAGCAAAATGGGCAAAGGTGCGGCGCTAGGTTTGCTGCCCAACAAAATTACGCGCTACGACGACATTCAAATCGAGATAAAAATCAGTGTTCCGAATGATAAACCATTGAATGTTATCCAAGCCGCGGGTGATCTGAGTATTGAGGGCACGAGCGCTTGCGTAAATGCTAGTCTCAATGCGGGCCAACTCAATGTGAAACTGAAAGAGTCACAACTGGCCTCAGCTGAGCTCCACGCAAAAGTGGGCGACGTAAAGCTCACAGACACCCAAGGTAAAACACGCTCGGGTGAGCGTTCATTGTTGGTTGGGGCGGATTTGACCCATAAAGCTAGCGGTTCATGCCCGTTGAAGGCAGAGGTTTTGGCTGGTGAGGTTCATTTGAGCCTATATTGATCAAAAATGGCTTGCCTTTGTTTCGATTGCGGCTAGAATATCTTTCGTTTCGAAACTTAAGGCAAGTTAAATGACCAAACGTAACACTCAACAGCGCCGTAGAGCCATTATTGAACTGCTTAATGTGAGCGGAGAAGTAAGTGTTGACAGCTTAGCCGCGCAATTTGTTACCTCAGAAGTTACGATTCGAAAGGATCTAGCCGCCTTAGAAACGAATGGCCTGTTATTGCGCCGTTATGGTGGCGCGGTACTTGTTCCCCAAGAGTTGATTGCCAACCCCGCCGAAGAAAAAGTGTCAGTGCGTAAACAAGCCATTGCCACAGCCGCTGCCGCACTTATTCGCGACCACAACCGCATCATTCTGGATAGCGGCAGCTCTACCACCTCTGCACTCTTGCCTGAACTGTCCAGCAAACAAGGTTTGGTGGTCATGACCAATTCCCTCAGCATCGCCAACGCACTGCGCGAGCTGGAAAATGAACCCACGATTTTAATGACCGGCGGCACGTGGGATCCAAAATCCGAAGGCTTCCAAGGCCAATTGGCCGAACAAATTTTGCGTTCGTATAACTTTGACCAATTTTTTATTGGTGCCGATGGGCTGGATTTAACGCGCGGAACAACTACCTTTAATGAGCTTTATAGCTTGAGCCGCGTGATGGCCGAAGTAGCGCGCGAAGTGATTGTGATGGCCGAGTCCGACAAAATCAGCCGCAAAATTCC
>CAZOPE010000071.1:0-8918 GCA_964581625.1 uncultured Cellvibrionaceae bacterium | reverse complement strand
TGGAGGCAATCTAACCAGCCACACCCCGGCACATAACTAACTGCTACCGTTGCTCCCTTCCGGGCCTGGCGGGGTTCACAGGTCATCATTGCGAGGGGACCGGCTAGATCACCATTGCGGCTTGCAAGAATAGAACACGCGCCTTGCAAGAGGCGCGCATTATCAACAGTTTCATTTGCCATTGCAAGGCGCAATTGCGTTGCAATGGTACTTACGAGGAACTTAAAAGACACTTAAACGCCATCTTAATTTCCTGATCGCAAAAGCTTACTGTTGGATGGGAATTAGTTTAATTTCTACACGACGGTTAGCTTGCCGCCCTTCTTCACTGGCATTGCTCGCGATAGGATTAGCGGGACCATAACCGGCTGAATCAATACGATCACTTGCCACACCCTGCGCCAACAAATACGTGCGAACGCTTGCGGCGCGGTCTTCACTCAAACGTTGATTGAGGGACAAGGGGCCAGTGGAATCCGTGTAACCACTGATGCGTACAGACGTTTGGTCATATTGCTTGAGCGCTTGCGCCACCGAATTCAACACTGAATAGAAATCAGCGCGAATATCCGATTTGCCCACCGCAAAGGTAATGTTACCGGGCATAATCAAATTTAAATCATTGCCTTGGCGGTTAACTTGCACGCCGCTGTCTTTGAGTTTTTCACGCAGCTCTTTTTCTTGCTTGTCCATGTAATGACCAACACCACCGCCGACAGCAGCACCTATTACCGCACCCGTCAGTGCGCCACGTCCTCGGTCACTTTTGCTAGATGCCGCCGCCCCTAGAATCGCACCTGCAATTACACCTATGCCCGCACCTTTTTTAGTTTTGACATTGTCGCCATTTTGGGAGCCAGTGGTGGCGCAGCCGCTGAATGCGATGACAGATAAGAAAACGATTAATTTTTTCATGTGTGTATCTCTCAATAACTATTCAAAAAATCAGGAAAATTTGACCAACCTTAATACTTCTCCGCAGACGAAGCTTAAAGGAAAACGTTCTTGGAAAAACCCGGGCCCCCATCGGAAAAGTTGGAATCGACAAATCAGTTGGCAAGCTGGGGCGAGGCTGCGAGAATGCAAGCCACTTAGCGCACTATAGGCACAGTCCACATGCACAACCACCCCATCTGGAAATCTCTCGGCATTTTCTTAGTTGTTTTATCAGTCAGCTTAATTGCGGGCTGTAAAAACTACTCCGTTAGCCTAAACAACAATGTTGTTTATACGCCGCCATCAATCTTTAAAGATTTTGCAATTGCTGACGCGAACCTGCGTGCATGCGTTGAACAAACCATATTGGATAAACGCATCAGCAAAGCGGAAGATCTTAAACAACTCAATTGCAGCCATGCGGGCATTGCTTCGCTCGCAGGGCTAGAAAAATTTTACGCGATTGAGCATTTGAATCTTGCCGAAAATGCCATTCAATCAATAGCGCCAATTACAAATATCAGTACCTTGAAAGTTTTGATCCTACGTAAAAACAACTTAACCAACGCTGAACCACTACTGCACCTTATGGCTTTGCAAGAAGTGGATGTCTCAGAGAATGGCAACTTGGTCTGCCGCGATTTGAAACAACTCGCTAACAATTTTCAACACAGTAAGCTGAAGTTGGCACTGCCGGAACAATGCCATTGATTCAGTGCACCATATAAAGAAAAAGCCATGCAGTGTTGAGCTGCATGGCTTTTTTTATTTACATTAATTTTAGCGTACAAACATTAAACCAATGGTGTTTCTGAATTGGTGCATGACTTTCATTCGCACTGGCTCATGATTGATGGGGCCAATGGATTTTCTAAACATCACCATAACTTCTGTACCAATAGGTGGGCATGGCTGGTTTTCAATTTGGACTTGTGCACCGCCATCTGATACGTCTTTGGCAAAACCCACAATAGTCCCAAAGCTGGGGTTGCTCATTTCTACGCGAACCGATGTGGTAGTCCGTTCAAACAGGCGTCTTTCAATCACAGCAGATCCCCTTGGTTTTTATTACGCTTATTGCAGAGATCTAAGGGCAGATAGCTCCGCCCCTAGTTAAAACATTTATTAGAAAGTCAGTACGTTTAAAAAGTCAGACCTAAACGATTGCCTACGATCTCGTAAGATTCGACCACGTTACCCAAGTTTTGGCGGAAGCGGTCTTTATCTAATTTCTCGCGAGTGTCTTTATCCCACAAGCGGCATCCGTCTGGAGAGAATTCATCACCCAGAATAACTTCACCTTTAAACAAACCGAATTCCACTTTGAAATCCACCAGCAACATATTGCCGCTCGCAAACAAGTCTTTCAGGATAGCGTTAATTTTGAAGGTCAATTCTTTCATACGCGCCAATTGTTCAGGCGTTGCCCAGCCAAAGGATTGCACGTGAGACTCATTCACCATTGGGTCGCCCAGCGCATCGTTCTTCAAAAACAATTCAAACGTGGGCGGATTCAATTCCAAGCCTTCTTGAACACCCAAGCGACGCACCAATGAACCGGCAGCCAAGTTGCGAATAACGCACTCAACCGGAATCATTTGCATTTTTTTCACAAGCACTTCGTTGTCAGACAACAATTTTTCAAAGTGAGTTGGAATGCCTGCTTCTTGCAATTTACCCATGATGAAGGCGTTGAACTTGTTGTTCACCATACCTTTGCGATCCAATTGCTCGATTCGTTTACCATCGAATGCAGAAGTATCGTTACGAAACACCATGATCACGCGATCTGGATCATCGGTTGTGTAAACTGATTTGGCTTTGCCAGCATAGAGCTCTTCGCGCTTTTCCATCGTTGTACTCACTTAAGTTGAAAAATAATTCTAGTCGACTTTTGGGATTATGCTCAGGCAATAGCGGCTACGCGCCGCTCCTGAACAACTGCCAGCCAGTCAAAACCTTGATCCTGGCAGGCGTAGGTTACTTGTTGTATGGCTTGGGTAACGGGCTCCAAGGCAGCGCGAGCCACCTCAAGAGAATTGTTCTTTTGGCTGATATGGGCCACCACCAAATGCTGTAATCGTTGAGTATCTATCCGCTGTAAAAAGCCTGCTGCTTGTTGATTGCTCAAATGCCCCCATTGACCACCGACCCGCTGCTTGAGTGAGGGGGGATAAGGGCCAGAAGCGAGCATAAACGGATCGTGATTTGCCTCAAGCAGCATGGCATCGCAGGCTTGGTAAGCCTCTTCCACGTGGGGCGTAATACTACCTAAATCCGTGAGTATTCCCAAGCGCAAGCCTTCATATTCAAAGACAAATTGCGAAGGTTCACGAGCGTCATGCGGAACCGCAACCGGGTTTACGCGCAAGCCGTCAAGCTCGAAAGGCGCATAGGCATGGATGAAATTAAGCCGCGGCAGATCGCCCAAATCCCGGCTGTGGTAGGTTCCAGGTGTCATGTAGACGGGAATACCGTAACGTCGAGCCAGAGCGGGCACGCCTTTGATGTGATCTGAATGTTCGTGGGTGACAAGAATAGCGGCCAAATCTTGGGCAGACTTACCAAGCCGCGCCAAACGCAGCTCGGTTTCTTTTACCGTAAAACCGCAATCGATAAGGAGCGAGCCTTGCGCCCACTCCACGAGAGTGGCGTTGCCCCTGCTCCCGCTTCCCAAAGAAGCAAACCGCAGTTGTACGCCAGAGGAAAACAAATCCAACACTTATATCAAGTTCTTACGCAGCTTAGTGATTAGATCTCGTGCTTCACGTGGCTTGAGACGCTTACCGTAAGGATCGCGTACGCGAACCAAGTAGTCACCGGGCTTGCCAGTCACTACAACCAAATAGCCAGGCGCTTTCTTAAGGTTCTTTTCGTCATCACGATTTGAATAAGGCGCAGACTCAAACGCATCGCCCTTCAATACATTCGCACTGATTTGATCCAAGCTGTAAGGCGTAGTTGCTACTTTTGGCTTACTCGCCCCTATGTGGAATAAACGCTTAAACCAACCCGGTTTAGACTCTTCGGGGTTTTTGTAATAGACATAAAACATGCCGTTGCTTGCGTCAGACTCAAATAGTTGGAAGCCATCGCGCTTGGCAGCATAGGCAATAGTTGCCATGGTACGAGTCTTATCCAACTTTAAGGTCATGACGGGTTCGTTTTTAAACATCCCCAAAGTTGCTTTAGCGGACGCATTACTGCTAATACCTTGTGCCAGCATTGAAGTGCCGCCTTCGGTATTGTCGCTCGCCAAGGTCGCAGACAACTCATCCAACAACCACTTTTCGCGCTCTGGATTCATGGACTTGGTGGGCCATTCAGGATCTTGCGCAGGTGGCGTTGCGCCCGCTACGTTCATATGAGTGATGTGAATCTCACTGGTTTCAGGTTGAATACCTTGGTCGATTTGGAGAAGGTATCTATCTTGGCTATTCAGGTCAGTTTTGAATTGCAGCCAACCGGTTTCGATAATCCCTTGCTTAAGATCAGCACGCGTGACTTTCAGGTTATTGGTATTCAGGAAGTTACGAACACGTGGCCACAGCTCGCCAGGAGCCGCGTTAACCAAAATCCAAGAGTTTTCACCCACACGTTGAATTTTTACGCTGTCTTGCAGCATGTTGGCTGACAACGGCATAGGGCGTGGAACTTCGTACTCAGATGCCGTCGCATCATAACCAAAATCGGCAGCGCTAATGGGCGGAATGGGGTAAAGCTCACCCATTGCATCTTTGTTGACACCGGCTGGCAACACCAGTGGCGGCAGACTATCCGCTTTCAAATAATCATTTTCGCGGTTGCGGAAGACCCCATCATCACCGAAAAACATGCCGCAACCAGAGAGCGAAACACTTAAACACGCCAAGCATCCTAAACGAACCAAAACTGAAGGAAAAAAAACCGTCTTGGCCTTTGCAGTCATTAAATTCATGAAAATTCTCTAAGAGGATAAAACCGAATATCTATTTGCCAGATCTTGCATTCAAATCCACGCATCCCAAGGCTTGCCTCTAGACACGAGCAAGTTGATAAAGTTCGGAGCGCAGCCAGCGAGCCCTGTTAACTATTCAGGGGTCGCGGTGTTCAGGGTCGCCAGCTTAAGTGATTACTCGCCCGCGCGCAGCACTTTTTATAGGCCGATTTTACAAATCGGAAATTGGCTTATATTTAGGCACAAGCAAAACCATAATGCCCAGCGCTATCAAGTAAGCAACAGCGCAAATACCAAACATAATGGCGTAGCCAGTGTAGATTTGACCGAGGCTGCCGTAGTAGTCAAACAACCAACCGCCCAATTTCGATAAAACCACCCCACCCATACCACCCGCCATGCCGCCAATTCCTACCACAGAAGCAACAGCTTTTTTGGGGAACATATCCGACACAGTGGTGAAAATATTGCACGACCAAGCCTGATGCGCGGACGCGCCAATACCAATCAATAATACTGGAATCCAATAGCTGTAACTGCCAAAGGGCTGCGCCAGCAAAACCACCAAGGGGAAGAGCGCTATAACAAACATGGCGCGAATTCGGCCATCGTAAGGATTGTGTCCTTTATTCATAAAATAGGTTGGAAACCAACCACCACCAATACTGCCAACCATAGTCATGCTGTAGAGCACAGCCAGAGGGATCATGATTTCGGTTTTGAGCAGACCGAATTGGGCCTCAAGGTACTTGGGCAACCAAAATAGATAAAACCACCAAACACCATCAGTCAAAAATTTCCCCGCCGCAAACGCCCAGGTTTGACGATAAGTGAGCAGTTTAAACCACGAGGTTTTTTCGGCAGGTGCTTCAGAAGCGTTACTCGCTGGCTCCTCGTTATCACTATTGATGTAATCCAGCTCCGCTGGGGATAAACGCTTTTGCTTGCTGGGAACATCATAGAAAACAAACCAAAAACCCATCCACACAAAACCTACCGCACCCACCAGAATAAACGCGGTTTGCCAGCCCCAGTGAGCCGCAATCCAAGGCACCAATAAGGGAGCCAAAATCGCCCCAACGTTTGCACCGGAATTAAAAATTCCCGTCGCGAATGAGCGTTCTTTTTTAGGGAAATACTCTGCAGTTGCTTTGATGGCCGCCGGAAAGTTTCCAGCCTCACCAAACGCCAAGACGGCACGCGAAATCATAAACCCGACAATGGACGCCGGAACTGCCGCTATGCCGGCTAGCGCCAAGAGGTTGTTGGTGAGCTCTCCCATGGGAATCGCGTAGGCGTGCAGGATTGCGCCAATGGACCATACAATGATCGCAGCGATATACCCCGTTCTTGTTCCCAATACATCAATAATGCGTCCAGCAAACAGCATGGAAATCGCGTAGACGAATTGGAAAACCGCGGTAATGTTGGCGTAATCGCTGTTGGTCCAGCCAAACTCTTTGGAAAGATCGGGAGCGAGAAGACTAAGAACTTGTCGGTCGAGGTAGTTGACGGTTGTAGCAAAAAAAATCAGTGCACAAATCGTCCATCGGTATCTGCCAATGCTGGCATTGAGGCTTTGAATACTGCTCATGTTTTCTCTCTGTCTGGTTACGTTTTTATATACCCGTTGCGGCTGCATAAACCGCTTTATTGTTGTGTTTGGTACCAAACCGATGCCGATCGGAAAACTTTATAATTATGGTCTTGCTAGAAAACTTTTTGTCTTAGAAATTTTTATAGATAGAGCGAAAAATAAAAGCTCCGCCAAAGAGCGGAGCCAAAGGATTATTTTGCGGCGCTCATGGCTGCCGCTACTTGCGCATGATACTGCTCTGACAAGCGCGTTAACGGCAAACGAATACCTGATTGAATCAAACCTAACTGCTCTACCGCCCATTTAACAGGAATTGGGTTCGACTCTACAAACATCGCATCATGCAAGGGCAACAAACGCTGGTTAATCGCACGAGCCTCTTCAGCTTTACCTGCTAGCGCCAATTCGCACATACGCGCAATGTGCTTGGGCACAACATTAGCGGTTACGGAGATGTCGCCTTTACCGCCCAAAAGGATTAGTTCCACGGCAGTTGCATCGTCACCTGAGGTAACCGCAAAACCAGCTGGCGCACGCTCAATCAACTCTTTCGCACGAACCAAATCACCCGTCGCATCTTTAATGCCGATGATGTTTGGAACCGTGGCGATGCGCAAAACGGTGTCGTTTTTCATGTCCACACCCGTACGCCCAGGTACGTTGTACAGAATTTGTGGAATCGCTACAGATTGTGCAATGAATTGATGATGCAAAAACAAACCTTCTTGTGTGGGCTTGTTGTAGTAAGGCGTTACGAGCAAACAGGCATCAACCCCGGCATCTTTTGCAGCTTGGGTGAGCTCAACAGCTTCAGATGTAGAATTAGCACCCGTGCCAGCAATAACTGGAACACGGCCATTCACTTGATCGACTACTTTTTTGATAACAGCTAAATGCTCTTCAACGCTCAGGGTAGCGGATTCACCCGTAGTGCCCACCGCCACTATAGCGTGGGTGCCCTGCTCCAAGTGCCAATCAACCAACTTATGCAGGCTCGCCCAATCGAGTGAGTTATCTGCGTTCATTGGTGTTATTAGGGCAACCATACTACCTTGGATCATCAAAAGCTCCGTTAGCTAAAAATGTAGCGCGCACTTAAAAATAAGAAGGCGCAATGGTACTGAGTGAAAGACAGGGACACAAGCAAAAGACCGTGCCCTTGGCTCATTTTGGCAAGCGTCGGGTTATTTTTTAAAGTCCAACATGCGCTGCAATGGAATCATCGCCTGCTTGGCTAGCTCTGGGTCTACGTGGATTTCGTTGTCGCTGCGATCAAACACGTTCACCAAATTATCCAGCACATTCATCGCCATCCACGGGCAGTTGGCGCATGAACGACAGGTTGCCCCACTGCCCGCAGTGGGGGCGATATGGAAAGTTTTATCCGGATTCAACTGCTGCATCTTGTAAAAGATGCCTTGATCCGTAGCCACAATAAACTCTTTGTTCGGAAGGGTTTGCGCGGCTCTGATGAGCTGTGAGGTAGAACCCGCCACATCCGCCAAATCCACAACAGCCTGCGGCGATTCAGGGTGAACCAAAACAGCCGCGTTCGGGTAAAGGGTTTTCAGGTCTTCTACACCTTTAGCTTTGAACTCTTCATGGACGATACAAGCGCCGTCCCACAACAAAACATCGGCGCCAGTTTTCTGTTGAACATACGTTCCCAAATGCTTGTCTGGCGCCCAGAGAATTTTTTTACCTTGGCGATCAAGATAATCCACCACATCCAAAGCGATACTGGAGGTGACCACCCAATCTGCACGAGCTTTCACAGCCGCAGAGGTATTGGCGTAAACCACCACCGTGCGATCAGGGTTAGCGTCACAAAACGCCGAAAACTCATCAATGGGGCAACCCAAATCCAATGAACAGGTCGCCTCCAAAGTGGGCATAAGAACACGTTTGTGAGGAGTGAGGATTTTGGCTGTCTCCCCCATGAACTTAACACCGGCAACGATTAAGGTATCTGCAGAATGATTCTTGCCGAAGCGAGCCATTTCCAGCGAGTCAGATACGCAGCCGCCAGTTTCTTCAGCAAGAGCTTGGATAAGAGGGTCTGTGTAGTAATGGGCAACCAACACGGCATTGTGTTGTTTAAGCAAGGCTTTGATGTGAGAGATATAATCGGCTTGCTGCTCGGGCGTGTATTGGGGAGCACTCCACGCTCGGGCAAGATGCTCACGCACCAGCTCTTGGGCATTCGTACTGGTCGCCCCCATGTGTAGTAATTCGGTCATTGCCTGTTCCCCATGTCTTCAAACCACGCAGCCAAAAAATAGGGCGTGATTCTAGCATAGACACAGGAGATATCGGGGGCATACCAGCAGGAAAAGTACACGGTGCACAAACAAAAAAGGATGCCTAAGGGCATCCTTTTTTGTACTGATAAGTGGTGGGTCGTGCGGGATTCGAACCTGCGACCAATTGGTTAAAAGCCAACTGCTC
>CAZOPE010000070.1:0-8985 GCA_964581625.1 uncultured Cellvibrionaceae bacterium | reverse complement strand
AAACGCATATCGAAGTCTTCACCACCCAAGAATGTATCGCCGTTGGTTGAAAGCACTTCAAATTGGTGTTCGCCATCTACGTCTGCAATTTCGATAATTGAAATATCGAAAGTACCACCACCCAAGTCGTACACAGCGATAGTGCGATCGCCTACGCCTTTATCCAAACCGTAAGCCAATGCAGCAGCGGTTGGTTCGTTGATGATACGTTTTACATCCAAGCCTGCGATACGGCCAGCATCTTTAGTGGCTTGACGTTGTGAATCGTTGAAGTAAGCAGGCACGGTAATTACCGCTTCGGTCACTGCTTCGCCGAGATAATCTTCAGCGGTTTTTTTCATTTTCTTTAACACTTCTGCAGAAATTTGTGGCGGTGCTTTTTTGTCGCCTTTAATTTCTACCCATGCATCGCCGTTATCGGCTGCAACGATTTTGTACGGAACCATTTTGATATCTTTCTGTACAACGTCGTCTTTAAATTTACGGCCAATCAAACGCTTTACTGCGTATAAGGTGTTGTGTGGGTTAGTCACTGATTGACGCTTGGCAGATTGGCCGACAAGAATTTCGTCGTCGTTAGTGAACGCAATAATGGATGGCGTGGTGCGATCGCCTTCGGCGTTCTCGATAACTTTTGGCTTGCCGCCTTCTAATACTGATACGCAAGAGTTGGTGGTGCCCAAGTCAATGCCGATAATTTTACCCATAATATTGCTCCTGAATGTGTTGCTGGCATTGACCCTCGAATTGAAAGCAGCCAATGCACGACGTTAATTAATGGTGGATTTGCGCTACATCTCCTGCAATTGGCAGCGAGTTGCGCACTTTTATCTACCGCTGAAATCTATATTGGAGCTGACAAATGTAATTCAAGGTCAGCGTTAAAAAATTCCTTACAAAACCTAAGATTTATTAAGAGCTGGATCCCCGCTTCGCGAGGATGACGACTCCCTATTAAATAAAAACCAATTACGGCGCTTTAGAAACCACTACCATGGCCGGACGAACCAAACGACCGTGCAAGGTGTAGCCTTTTTGGAACACATTAATCACGGTGTTGGGTTCAACATCGGGATTAGGAACGGCCGAAACAGCTTGATGCAAATTAGGATCGAAAGGTTCGCCGTGTGGATTCACAACAATCACTTGGTGACGCGCAAGCGCATCGACAAACGATTTAAGGGTGAGCTGGATGCCTTCTGCAATTGCGGTAAAGGCTTCGTTGCTGGCATCGATAGTGGATAGCGCACGCTCAAGGTTATCTACCACAGGCAGCAGGTCATTAACGATTTTGTCCTGGCCGAATTTGTGCGCCTTTTCGATATCTTGCTCGGCGCGGCGGCGAGCGTTTTGTGCTTCCGCTTGCGAGCGCAAGGATTGCTCTTTGGCAGATTCGTAAGCGGCAGCCAAGGTGGCAAGCTGAGCTTGCAGACCTTCAACGCTGACTTCAGGCGCTGCTTTAGCTTCCGTATCAGCGGGTGCCTCGGCTTGGGCATCGGCGTTTTGAATGTTTTGATAATCTTCAGTGGACACAGCGTTCTCCTAGTATTTTTCAAGCGGTTCGCTTACCGCAAAACAAATCAGTGGACGCTATATGGGGTTTGGATTGCGGGATTCAAGTCCGGCGGGCGGCTAAGCCGTGCGTATAAAATTCGCACATAAAAAAAGGCGACATCCCTGCGGATATCGCCTTTGGACAAAAGCAACCAAGGATTATTTAGGCAATGCAATCTCACCCGTTACGGTAAGGCGAGCTGCCGCCGTTTTCGCATACTTGGGCTGGCCACCACCCATGTGCAAGGTGTAGTCGCCGGCCTGAACTTTGCGAACACCAGCAGCATCTACCGAGGACAAGGCGCGAGCATCTACCTTCAAGGTCACAGGTTTGCTTTGACCAGCTTTGAGGTTTACGCGCGCAAAGCCCGCTAACACAGGGTTAGAGCTATCGTTTGGTTTGGAGATGTATAGCTGAACCACTTCATCACTATCCATTTTGCCTGCGTTGGTGACATCTACAGTTACATCCACAGTATCGCCTGCTTTAACCGACTTAGCTGATAGGCTTGGAATTGCATAGTTGAAGGTGGTGTAGCTCAAACCGTGGCCAAAGGGGTAAAGCACATCGCCCTTAAAGTAACGGTAAGTGCGGCCATCCATTTTGTAGTCGCTAAAGGCGGGTAGTTGATCGGCAGATTTGTAGAAAGTTACTGGCAAACGACCGGCGGGGCTGTAATCGCCAGCAATCAATTGCGCTACAGCAGTACCGCCTTCGCTGCCGGGATACCAAGCTTCAACAATGGCTGGAACCTTTTTATCTGCCCAGTTTACGGACAAGGCGCTGCCGTTCATCAACACCAACACCATGGGTGTTTTGGTCGCGTTTAAACGTTCGAGCAATTTTTGTTGTGGTGCTGGCAAATCAAGGCTGGTGCGGTCGCCACCGGCAAAACCGTCGGCCTGCACTTTCATTTCCTCGCCTTCAACACGGGCAGACAAGCCGCCTACGAAAACCACCAAATCTGCTTTCTTGGCAGCGTCGACAGCTTCTTTACCGGCATCACCCGGCAAGCTCCACACAAGTTTTTGATCGCCGATGGGGCCAATTTGGAAAGCTTCTACTTTAACGGGGTAAATCTCGCCCGCTTTCAAACTGGTTGAGCCTGAAAGAATTGACGGTGCATCGCCCACGCCCCATTCATCAACCACCAGCTTATCGCCCACCCAAACACGGTAGCCGCCTTCGCTCGCAAAGCGGAATTGGTAGTCACCCGTAGCAGGCGCTTTCAAGAAGCCTGTCCAACGGATGGAAGATGCGCGCTCTTCGCCTTTCCACGCGAAGTGTGCGCCGGTATCTATTGCGCTGGATGCTGCTGCACCCCCAAGTTTAGGGCTAGCAAAGTGCTCTACCTTCAGCCCAGCGGTTTTACAGGCGGCATCTTGGCAGTAGGCTGAATCAGGCACCGGCGTTTCCGCAGGGCCAACTAAACCTGTACCTTCAACGTGCACGATTTTGGAGTCTGGGAAGCGCGCGCGAATGCCATCCAGCACGGTTACTGGTTTGGAGGGTTTGCCGTAGTAGTTGCCAACGAGCGCATCGTAACTATCGGCATTGGGGCCAATGACTGCGATGGTTTTGGGTGCTTTCTTCAGCGGCAACAAGCCATCGTTCTTCAACAACACCATGGCTTTTTTGGCCATATCCAAAGAAACAGCGTGGTTTGCAGGTGTGTCGTAATCGGTTTTCTTGATGTTGGCAAAGGGTAAGGATGGCTCGAACATGCCCAGTTGGATGCGGCCTACAAACAGTCGAACCAGCGCTTGATCAAGTACCGATTGCGGCAACATGCCTTGCTTAACCGCGTTGATAATCGGCTGAACTTCGGTGGTCATATGGTTGCGGTAGTCACCGCAAATCAAATCCATACCTGCTTTTAAGCCGGCGGTAACGCCTTCTTCAGCAGTCTTTTTGTAATGCAGGCTGTCTTCGCGATAGATGTTGGCCGCAGCGCCGCAGTCAGAGACCACATAACCTTTAAAGCCCCAGGATTTACGCAGGTAATTTTCCATTAACTCTTCATTAGCGCAGCCGGGTACACCATTAACCGCGTTGTACACGCACATAGCAGATTGAACATTCGCCTCGGTCACGGTTGCGCGGAAGGCTGGTAAATAAGTGTCTTCCAAATCATAAGGTGTGGGGAACACGCTTTCTTTATGGCGGTTAGATTCTGGCCCGCTATGCACTGCAAAGTGCTTGGAGGTGGCGATGGTTTTGAAAAACTTGGGGTCATCGCCCTGTAAACCTTTGATGTAGCCAATACCTAAACGAGAGGTAAGGTAAGGGTCTTCCCCGTAGGTTTCTTGGCCGCGCCCCCAGCGTGGGTCACGGAAGATATTGATGTTGGGCGACCAAACGGTAAGGCCGCGGTAGAAATCTGACCCGCCGTTGGGGTGCAAGGTTTCAAGGTATTTAGCGCGGAATTCCGTACTGACCACGTCGCCCACTTTTTGCATCATGGGTTCATCCCAAGAGGCGGCCATGCCTATGGCTTGGGGGAACACAGTGGCAAACCCAGCGCGAGCTACGCCGTGCAAACCTTCGTTCCACCAGTTGTATTCGGGAACACCCAAGCGCGGAATCGCCACTGCGGTGTGGCCCACTTGGGTCGCTTTTTCTTCCAAGGTCATGCGCGAAACCAAATCTGCTGCGCGCTCTTGTGGAGAAAGGGAGGTTTCCAAGTATTTGCATTTAGTGGTTTTGCAGGCTGCGGGCGTATCCGCCTGAACTGCAACGTTCGTAATGAGCAAGCTGCTCAGTAAGGCCAGAGGCGCTAGGGTAAAGCGGCGGCTGAATGGCATTGACATGTTTTTCTCCTGCAAAGACGCCTGATGAAGCAAACCCAAACGAGGGGTTTCGCTAATAATTCTGTTTTGGAACTATGGTTATAGCCCAGAAGATAGGATTCAGCGCCCTAATTGATGGCTTTTTATCGTAAAGATAAAAAAAGATGGCCCGCCCAAACGCGATTAGCACTTGGCGGAAGCCGCGTTTTATAATGTCAGGCTAGCTCAACTGGCGCTTTTACTGTATAAACAGCCAGATAAAATTTCTGCTTATTTTGCTTGGAGCCCCACCATGCTCACACACCTCAGCGTTCAAAACTTTACCTTGGTAGAACGACTTGATCTGGATATGAGGCCGGGCATGACCGTTATTACGGGTGAAACGGGCGCAGGAAAATCCATTTTGTTGGGTGCCCTGGGCCAAACCCTGGGTGACCGCGCTGAAGCAGATCGCGTGCGCTTGGGCGCAACACGTGCCGACATTACCGCCAGCTTTGATACAAGCCGTATTCCTTCCGCACAAGAATGGTTGGTCGCTAACGATTTGCAACAAATCGACTCACCCAATGAATGCTTGTTGCGCCGCCTGATTAACAATGAGGGTAAATCCAAGTCGTTCATTAACGGCCAGCCCGTTACTCTTCAGCAATTGCGTACGCTCGGCGAAATGCTGATTGATATTCACAGCCAACACGAGCATCAATCGCTCTTATTAAAAGAAACCCATCGCCGGTTGCTGGACGAATTTGGCGGCCAGTCTGAATTGGCCAAACAAGTGCGCCTTGCTTACCGCGAATGGCAAAACCAGCTGGAGCATTATTTACACCTTCGTGATAACGCCGCCGAAGTGAGTGCGCGCTTTCAGTTGCTGAGCTACCAAGTTAACGAGTTGGATCAGCTGGGGTTGCAAGCGGGCGAGCTGGAGAAATTGGAAGCCGAACAACGCAGCCTTGCCAACGCAGGCGAGATTTTACAAGGCAGCCACGAATTGCTAGCGCTATGCAACGATGACGAACAAGGCTTAAACACCAACTTGCACCGCGCGCTTCATATCTTGCGCGATATGCCAGAGAAATCTGCCGCACTAAGCGCAGCAGAGGAATTACTCACCAGCGCGCAAATTCAGGTGGAAGAAGCCTGCCATGAAATTGATCACCACATAGACACTTTTAACCTCGACCCGGAGCGCCTGCAAATCGTCGAGTCACGCCTTAGCGACATTTACGATATTGCGCGCAAGCATCGCATTCGCCCAGAAGAATTAGCAGAATTTACCGCGCGCTTAAGCTTGGAGCTAGATCAATTGCAAGGCGGCGACGCCAAGCTGGACCAGCTCGCCAAACAAGTGGCTGCAGCAGAGAATGTGTTTTTACAACTTGCAGGCCAGCTCTCAAATAAGCGACAAAAATCAGCAACCAGCCTCGCAAAATTAGTGAACGATCAACTCAAAAACCTAGCAATGGAAAATGCAAAGCTCACCGTTAATTTGCACTCGCTGGAAGAAAAACCTTCCGCCAACGGCTTGGAAGAAGTAGAGTTTTTAATCAGCACCAACCCCGGCCAAGCACCAAAGCCGCTGGCAAAAGTTGCATCCGGTGGCGAGCTGTCGCGCATCAGTTTGGCGATACAAGTTATCACCGCACAAACCTCTGCAACACCCACACTGGTATTCGACGAAGTAGACGTAGGCATTGGCGGCGCAACCGCCGATGTGGTGGGCAAACTTTTACGGCAACTCGGCGAAAAAGGCCAAGTCATTTGCGTAACTCACCTCGCGCAAGTTGCCAGCAAAGGCCACCAACACTTACTCGTGAGTAAAAAATCCACCAAAACCAGCGCTGAATCTACACTGGTACTTTTGGAAGGCGAAGACAAAGTCAACGAAATTGCCCGCATGCTCGGCGGCGCAAAAGTGACCGAACAATCACTCGCGCATGCACGGGAAATTTTGGAGAGCCGTTAGCTGTTTCACGAAAATGGACAAAAGAAACCACTCAACTCAACTCTAACTTTTCTTTTGAAAAAACCTCTGGCATCTTAACCCACGTTTTGATCATGCAAGGAGCTGCTGGGGGTGTCTCGGGCGCTTGCTTGTATAACAAGAAAATACCCAGACGGAGTTTGAACATGGACATTAAGCGCGCTCTAATTTGTATTTCTTTTTTATTCACTGCAACAAGTACCCCTTCCTTTGCAACCCCAAGCGCTAGCGATTACGGATCATTGCCCGTTACGCAAATGGTTGCTATTTCGCCCAACGGAAACCTGATTGCTTTTCGTCGCGTTGCTGATGGAAAAGACCTCATAACCGTAAATTCGCTTAGTGAAAAGAAAGTGGTGTTTGTGGCGGATGTATCGAAAATACAGCCGCAAACTATTCAATTTTTCACTGACGACAAGCTTGAACTCGTTGCCTCAGAATTTAGACGCTTGGACGGCTTTCGCGGCTATTTCGATTTGAGTACAGCGTACGTGTTGGATCTCAATGACAAAAAAATTCGTCAGTTATTAATCCCCGGCGATTTAATTCTGGCAGGCCAAACAGGTTTAGGGCGTGTGGTAGGCCTAAGTCCCGATGGCCGCTTTGCTTATATGCCTGCTTGGTCGCAAGTTGATAACCATTTCCCCGACTCGGAATACAGCCTCTACAAAGTCGATTTGAATCACAAAAATGTTATTCCTGGAACACGCGGAGGCCAACGCGTGAAGGATTTTTTTGTTGATAAAGAAGGCGAGACTATCGCCATTGAAGAATTTGACGAGCGCAATGGCTTGCACAAAATTCGCTCCAAAATTAACGGCGGAAAGTGGACTGAAATTTTTACCGAAAAAACAAATATTCGTAAAAAAAATTTCGTTGGTTTAACGCCTGATTATGCATCTTTGGTGTTTTTGGAAACCGATAGCAACACCGGCAGAGACACCTACAACCTAATGAAACTTGCAGATGGCGCTATCACCAACTCGGTGTTGGGTAGAGAGGATGCCGACATCGAACAACCTCTTGTTGATTTGCACCGTGTTGTGCAAGGTGTTCGCTTCTCTGGTTTCTCGCCCAGCTATAAATTCTTTGATGCTGCAGTGGAGCAACGAATGAAAGATTTAATAGCACAGTTCCCAGAGCAATCCGTATACCTAAGCGATTGGTCTCCTGATTGGAAACATATTGTTTTTAATGTTCAAGGCTCGGCATACGCGGGCGACTACTACCTTTCAAGCCCCAATCAGGCACCTGTTTTCTTAACCGCAAGCCGGCCACAAATTCAAGCCGCTGATATTAATCCCCTTGGTAAGGTAAAAGTGACAGCGCGCGACGGCTTGAAAATTCCAACACTCATTACCATTCCGCGCAGCAAGTCGAGTGAGATTAAAAAATTGCCTGCCGTTATTTATCCGCACGGAGGCCCTGCTTCGTACGACGAAATCGGTTTTGATTACTTTGCGCAAGCACTTGCCAGCCAAGGTTACTTGGTCATTCAACCCCAATTTCGCGGCTCATCCGGTTTTGGCGCAAAATTTAGCAATGCCGGCTTGGGCGAGTGGGGGAGAAAAATGCAGGATGATATTACGGATACGGTGAAATTTTTTATCGACAAAGGTTACATTGATCCTGCAAAAGTGTGCATCGTAGGCGCAAGTTACGGTGGCTACGCAGCCTTGGCAGGTGGCGCATTCACACCAGACTTATATAAATGCGTAGTGTCAATTAACGGTGTTGGCGATTTGAATGAAATGTTGGCCTACGATCGCTACAACAACAAAGAAAAGAGCGAAGCAACTGCGTATTGGGAAAAGCAATTGGCAAATGCTAACGGCGAAATTGATGAAAAGGATTTGGCGAGCAGGTCACCTGAAAAATTTGCGCAGCAATTTAAAGCAAAAACGCTTTTAATTAGCTCAGCAAACGACAAAATTGTTTCGCCCGAGCAATCTGAAAATATGTACAAAGCTCTGGTGAAAAATAACAAGCAAGTTGAGAAGGTGGAACTGGACGAAGACGATCATCACCTTAAAAAAGGCCCAACACGTACCAAGGCTGTAGAGGAAGTGGTGAAGTTTGTAAATGCGCAGTTGAAGTAGATGTAAAAAGCGCCTCCAGTGAGGCGCTTTTTTATCAAGATTTTTTAAGAGGCTTAACGTAAAGCACCAAACTATGATCGGTTAATTCATAACCATGTTCAGCAGCAATACGACGTTGCAAGGCTTCTATTTCATCATTATGGAACTCTATGACGGTTCCGCTATCTATATCGACCATGTGGTCGTGATGCTCGCCACGGGCAACTTCGAATACTGAGTGGCCGCCGTCAAAGTTGTGTCTAACAACCAAGCCTGCGGTTTCAAATTGGGTTAATACGCGGTACACCGTTGCCAAGCCAACATCATCACCTTGCTCCATTAAGGACTTGTAGACATCCTCAGCGCTCATGTGATGCTGCTCTGCGGATTCCAGCATCTGCAAGATTTTGATCCGCGGCAGGGTGACCTTAAGGCCTACTTTGCGCAACTCTTGGTTTTCGTCTGCCATTTTTCCCCCAAAACCTTCTCAGTATTCCTGTGGTTCGGGTATTATCCGTGTTCAAATAATTTAGTGGAAGCCCTCTTATGAAATTAGCCAGTCGTATTTTACTGGTCACCCTC
>CAZOPE010000069.1:0-9182 GCA_964581625.1 uncultured Cellvibrionaceae bacterium | reverse complement strand
AAAGTTGAAGAAAAAATGGTTCGCTTCCGTACGCTAGGGTGCTATCCATTAACAGGTGCCGTTGAGTCGACGGCGACCACTTTGCCAGAAATTATTCAAGAAATGTTGCTTACTACAACCTCAGAACGTCAAGGTCGTGTGATCGATCACGACAGTTCAGGTTCGATGGAAAAGAAAAAGCAAGAGGGTTACTTTTAATGAGTCATCAGTCAGATTTAATCGCCGAAGATATCAACGCCTATCTTGCGCAACACGAACAAAAAGAACTACTGCGTTTTTTAACATGCGGTAGTGTGGATGACGGCAAGAGCACCTTAATCGGCCGCTTGCTATACGATTCAAAAATGATTTACGAAGATCAGTTGGCCGCTGTGCAAGCGGACAGTACCAAACACGGCACGACTGGTGAAGCGGTAGATCTAGCGTTATTGGTTGATGGTTTGCAGGCCGAGCGAGAGCAGGGCATTACGATTGATGTTGCTTACCGTTATTTCTCAACAACCAAACGCAAATTTATTATTGCGGATACTCCCGGTCACGAGCAGTACACGCGCAACATGGCGACCGGTGCGTCGACCTGTGATCTTGCGATTATTTTGATTGATGCGCGCTACGGCGTGGTGACGCAAACTCGTCGTCATAGTTACATTGCATCATTGCTCGGTATTAAGCATATTGTTGTGGCTGTAAACAAAATGGATTTGCTGGATTTCAGCGAGTCCGTATTTGAAAAGATCAAAGCTGATTATCTCAGCTTCTCCAAAAAGTTAGGGATGGAAAATATTTTCTTCGTTCCTATTTCTGCATTGAATGGAGATAACGTTGTAAATCGTTCCGAAAGTTCGCCATGGTACAAGCATGAAACCTTGATGGAAATTTTGGAAAACGTTCCAATCGCTGGGGATAAGAATTTTTCAGATTTCCGTTTGCCTGTGCAACATGTAAATCGTCCCAACTTAAATTTCCGCGGATTTTGCGGCAACATTGCGTCCGGTGTTGTTAAAGTGGGTGATGCAATTAAAGCATTGCCATCTGGCAAAACCAGTAGTGTAAAATCTATCGTTACGTTCGATGGTGATTTGCAGGAAGCGTTTGCAGGCCAAGCTGTGACGTTAACTTTAGACACTGAAATCGATATAAGTCGCGGCGATGTCATTGTGTTAGCGAAAGATCAGGTTCCGTTATCTAACCATTTGAAAGCGCACGTGGTATGGATGACTGAAAAAGCTCTGCTGCCTAACGCGGAATATTTATTCAAGTTTGCGAGCAAAACAGTAAGCGGACAAATTGAAGCTATTGATTATCGTATAGATGTAAACACACAAGAGCACACGGAAGTACAGCAGTTGCAACTCAACGATATTGCTGTGGTTGATGTAGTCTTGACCCAATCTGTAGTTGCCGATACCTACAAAGCCAATCGTGCAACGGGAGCATTTATTGTAATTGATCGCCTTACAAACATCACAGTGGGCGCTGGTATGGTTAGCCAACGTCTGGACGATAAAGCGGTTGTAGCGCAAACCAATTTCAGCGAATTTGAAGTTGAGTTGAATGCGTTGATACGCAAACACTTCCCCCACTGGGGTGCGGTTGATTTGGCTCAGCTCTTAAAAAAGTGATCGGCTAAATACACCTTTGTTTACTCGAAAGCCTCTATTTTTTAATAGGGGCTTTTTTTTGAGCGAAATGTCGCCGGCGTGTAAGACATATCTCACAAAAAATTAGGAATTTACCCAGTAGCTGAACATATTTGAATTCAGTAATCTACACCCACTCGCAGATGGAAGTCGCGAGCTAAATCTAACTACTTAATACAAGGAATTTCCCTATGAAAAATATACTCTCTGCTGTTGTTTGTGTTCTTATCGCGTTCTCTTCGGCCTCCTTCGCTGCGGACTCTCCCTCCAAAATAGCTCCAGCACCAGCCCCTGTTGCCGCAAAGGCTGCACCAGCCCCTGTTGCCGCAAAGGCTGCACCAGCTGTTGTCCAAGAAGCGGTTAATATTAATACGGCTGATGTTCAAGCTTTAACCAAACTGAAAGGTATTGGTGCTAAAAAGGCCGAAGCAATTATTGCGTTTCGTAAAGCCAACGGTGCTTTCAAATCGGTTGATCAGTTAGCTGAAGTTAAAGGTATCGGTGCGAAAACGGTTGAAGCTAATCGCAAAAATATTCGTATCTAACTTTAATTTTGGAGAGTTATGAATGTTGTCATCTCCGTTAGGCTACAATAAGAGCCACAACGGATCACTTATTGCGTTCATATGAGCCGCCGAGCTTTATTAAGGTGCTGCGAATTAGCGCGAAGTTTGTTTTAATGGGAGCCTGGATTCACCATCCAGGCTTTTTCATTTTAAGCGAGGCATCTCATGATAGAGGTTCAAGGTCCACGTATCGTCGTGGCGATGGATTATGATAACGCGGACGACTGTTTTTACATGGCTAAGCGCCTGTCGCCGCAATATTGTCGCCTCAAGGTAGGTAAGGAGTTGTTCACTGCATGCGGTCCTCGTGTTGTCGAATATCTCATGCGCTTGGGATTTGATGTTTTCCTCGATTTAAAATTTCACGATATCCCTAATACAGTCGCTAAAGCGGTGAAAGCAGCCGCGCAGCTGGGTGTCTGGATGGTAAATGTGCATGCTTCTGGCGGCCAGCGTATGATGGTAGCTGCCCGCGATATCCTCGAACAACATGCACACCATCATAATGGTCGTAAACCACTGCTCATTGGGGTAACTGTATTGACCAGCCTTGAAGCCCACGATCTTCACAATGTTGGTATAGCTGAAGAACCGGAAGCTCATGTGCTGCGCCTAACCAAACTGGCCAAACATTGCGGTTTGGATGGCGTTGTTTGCTCTGCGCGTGAAGCTAGTATGTTACGCACGCAATTTGGTCAAGACTTTTGTTTGGTTACTCCCGGCATTCGCTTGGATTCCAGCCCAGCCGACGACCAAAAGCGAACCTTAACTCCTCATGCTGCGATAGTTGCGGGCAGCAGCTACCTTGTAATAGGGCGCCCGATTACGCAAGCGCACGATCCGGTAGCGACTTGTAAAGCAATTATCCAATCTATTTCTTAAGGCTTTTCCATTTGAAAACTGAACCCATTGTTGTAATCACGATTGATGGTCCAAGTGGCGCTGGTAAGGGAACATTAAGCCAGTTGGTCGCTAGAAAATTAGGCTATCATCTGTTGGATAGTGGTGCCCTATACCGTTTGGTTGCTCTGTCGGCATGCAAATTGAATGTCGATCTACAGGATGAGCAGTCAGTTGCAGATGCAGCTAGCAGACTCGATGTAAAATTTGATGTAACTGGGGATACAACTCGCATTTTTTTAGCTCAAGAAGATGTTACTGATGTGATTCGCCAAGAAAGTGTGAGCATGAGCGCGTCTGTCGTCGCCGCTTATCCAAAAGTTAGAGCGGCTTTATTGCAGCGCCAAAAAGATTTTGCTCAAGCACCAGGTTTGGTCGCTGATGGTCGAGACATGGGAACCACCGTATTCCCAAATGCTCAAGTAAAAATATTTTTAACAGCCAGCGCAGAAGCGAGAGCGGAACGCCGTTTCAAACAACTGCAACAAAAAGGTGTTGAAGTCGACCTGAAGGAAATAATCGACGACATTAAAGCGCGAGATGACCGCGACACAGGTCGTGCTACGTCTCCGCTGAAACCTGCTAGCGACGCTGTGATGTTAGATAGTACAGCTTTGACTATTGAGCAGGTATTAAATGCAATTTTGGCGTATGTACGTTAAATAACGCACGCTTTTTTGTCGCCCAAATAGTATATAAATAAGACCTTGGGAAGCAGTGCATCGAACTTATAGTAAAGTTTAAATTTGGGATGATTGGAATGAGCTTAACGTGTTTTAAAGCCTATGATATTCGTGGGAAGCTGGGCGATGAACTTAATGCGGATATTGTTTATCGTATTGGTCGAGCCTACGCAACTTTTCTAAAGCCAAAGTCTGTTGTTGTTGGTGGCGATGTCCGGCTGACAAGCAACGAATTAAAAACTGCCTTCGCGAATGGATTACGAGATCAAGGCGTAGATGTCATTGATATAGGCATGTGCGGCACAGAAGAAATTTATTTCGCCACCACACACTTAAAAACTGATGGTGGTTGTGTTGTTACCGCGAGCCATAATCCGATCGATTACAATGGTTTGAAAATGGTTCGTGCTGGTTCACAGCCTATCAGTGGTGATACCGGGCTAAACGAAATTAAACGTTTGGCTGAGGAGAATAATTTTCCTGCAGTTGATTTTTCAAAGCGCGGCTCTTATCGCGAGCAGAGTACAATAGATGCTTACATCAAGCACTTGTTAACTTATATCGATGTTAGTCAATTAACCCCACTTAAATTAGTTGTGAATGCTGGCAATGGTGCAGCAGGCCACGTTATTGATGCTATAGAAAAATATTTGCCGTTTGAATTCATTAAAATTCACCATGAGCCCGATGGAACTTTCCCTAATGGAATTCCTAATCCTTTGTTACATGAAAACCAACCTGTTACGAGCGAGGCGGTTTTAGCGCATAAAGCCGATATGGGAATCGCTTGGGATGGTGACTTTGACCGTTGCTTCTTGTTTGATGAATTGGGGCAGTTTACGGAAGGTTATTATATTGTTGGTTTATTGGCGGAATCTTTCTTAATTAAAAATCCCGGTTCAAATATCATCCACGATCCGCGCCTCACGTGGAACACCCAAGATATAGTTGCAAGCAATAAAGGTAATGCTATCCAATCTAAAACCGGCCATGCTTTTATTAAGGAACGCATGCGTTTGGAAGATGCAGTCTATGGTGGAGAGATGAGCGCGCATCATTATTTCCGTGATTTTGCATATTGTGATAGCGGTATGATCCCTTGGTTGCTTGTTGCAGAATTGATTTGCCGTAAAAAGCAAACCTTGTCATCTATGTTGGAAGATAGAATTGCAAAATTCCCATCGCCAGGGGAAATTAATCGTCACGTCGTTGATGCCAAGGCGGCAATTGATAAGGTATTTAATTTATACGGTCCTGACGCCTTGGTTATAGACAAAACTGACGGGATTAGTCTGGAGTTTGAACAATGGCGTTTTAACTTGCGCATGTCTAATACCGAACCAGTAGTGCGTTTAAATGTGGAAAGCCGGGGCGATAAAAAATTGGTTCAAGAAAAAACCGATGAGATTTTGGCCTTACTGAAGTAATTCAACCTCTACATAATTATTTAGTTGTTGGTTATGTGAATTATTAAAACTGATGTTTATATTTTTATTCTAGGAAACAAAAATGCAAATTAAAAAAGCTGTTATTCCTGTTGCTGGTTTGGGGACTCGTATGTTGCCTGCTACCAAGGCAATTCCGAAAGAAATGTTACCAGTGGTTGATAAGCCATTAATTCAATATGTAATTGAAGAAGCTGCCGCAGCTGGCATTAAAGAAATCGTATTAGTAACTCACGCCAGTAAAAATGCCATCGAAAACCACTTCGATACCAGCTTCGAATTGGAAGCCCAGCTGGAGTCGCGTTTGAAGCGCTCTTTGCTGGAAGAAGTTCGTTCAATTACACCTAGAGGCTTAACGGTAATTTCTGTCCGCCAAGCCGAAGCAAAAGGTTTAGGGCATGCAATTCTTGCAGCAAAGCCGGTTGTTGGTGATGAACCTTTTGTGGTGCTTTTACCAGATGTATTAGTTGATAACGTTGAGTGTAATCTGAAACAAGACAATCTTGCCGGAATGGTAAAACGTTTCGAGGAGACCGGTTATAGTCAAATTCTGGTAGAAGAAGTTCCCCAAGATCAAGTCGATAAATACGGTGTTGTTGATTGTTCTGGTGTTGAAATTCCGGAAGGCAAAACTGCGCCTATTAAAGCTATGGTTGAGAAGCCTCCTGTTGATGAAGCACCCTCCAATATGGCGATTGTTGGCCGCTATGCCTTGTCAAAAAAGGTGTGGGAATTGTTAGCCACTACCCAACCTGGGGCTGGGGGTGAGATTCAACTGACGGATGCCTTAGATGCACTTTTGGGCTTGGAAACCATTGAGGCTTACCAGTTAATTGGCCGTAGCCATGATTGCGGGACAAAATTGGGTTACCTTCAGGCTAATGTAATTTATGGTGTTCGCCATGCGAGTGTTGGTGCGGATTTTGAAGCATTTTTGAAAAATCAGTTTTCAAAATAATTTTGGAGATTGATACCTTGTTGTGCGCAAATGGATTTGTGCGAATAAAGGTAAACCCTGGGGAAGATATATGATTGTTCCAGTCATTCTGGCCGGTGGTTCCGGCTCTCGTTTGTGGCCTTTATCTCGTCAACATTATCCCAAACAATTATTGAAGTTGTTTGGTGATAAAACCATGTTGCAACAAACTATTTTGCGGTTATCTGGCTTGTCAGATATGGGAAGCCCGATAGTGGTTTGCAATGTTGAGCACCGGTTTATGGTAGCTGAGCAGCTAAATGAAATTGGCTTTCCAAATAGCGCTATCATTCTCGAGCCGCTTGCGCGCAATACCGCACCCGCGCTTGCGCTTGCTGCTATGCATGCTAAAGAGACGCAGCCAGATTCCACCTTACTGGTATTGTCTGCTGATCATATGATTCGCGATGTGGAAGAATTTCACCGTGTCGTGAAAGTTGCGGCGGAAGCTGCATCTAAAAATCATTTGGTTACTTTTGGTGTTCATCCAACGCATCCTGAAACCGGTTATGGATACATTAAAACCGATAAATATTCGGGTGGTTCAGAAAAAGTCTTTAAGGTTGATCAGTTTGTTGAAAAACCAAATTTAGAAACTGCACAGAGTTATTTAGATGCTGGTTGCTACTACTGGAACAGTGGTATGTTTGTGTTTAAGACAGACGTATTTTTATCTGAGCTGCAAAGTCATAGCCCCGATGTGGTGGCTACTGCAAGTCAGGCTAGAGACAGCGCGGTTCGCGATTTAGATTTCATTCGCGTCGATAAAGACTCATTTGCCAAGGCGCCGAATATTTCCATTGATTACGCATTGATGGAAAAAAGTAACAATGTTGTTTGTGTGCCGCTAAATGCAGGTTGGAGTGATGTGGGTGATTGGAAGTCTTATTGGGATGTTTCGCAAAAAGATGTTGCTGGAAATAGTTTTATTGGTGACAGCATTGATGTTGGTTCGACCAATACGTTGGTTTTTTCGCAGCATAAATTAGTAGCGACATTAGGTGTGAATAATTTAATGATTATTAATACGCCGGATGCGGTTCTTGTTGCAGATAAATCTAAAGCCCAAGAAGTTAAAGCAATTATTTCCCAAATTGAAAGTCAGACTCGCAAAGAGCATTTGCAACATCGTGAGGTTTATCGCCCTTGGGGTTGTTACGATGCGATTGATGATGGTGATCGGTATCAAGTGAATCGGATTCGAGTTAAGCCTGGCGCAAGTCTATCGCTGCAGGTGCATCATCACCGAGCTGAGCACTGGATTGTAGTGAAAGGCACAGCATTGGTTCAAAAAGATGATGAAGTCATGTTGTTATCTGAAAATGAGTCTACCTACATACCTGTAGGAACAAAGCATAGGCTCAGTAATCCAGGAAAAATTCCACTAGAAATTGTTGAGGTTCAATCAGGTCCTTATCTCGAAGATGATGACGTGATTCGTTACGAGGATAGTTATGGTCGCTCCTAATATTGGTGCCAACTATCGCATGAATTTATGTTGATATAGGGAGTGAGCAAATGAAAGTAACAGTATTTGGTACAGGTTATGTTGGCTTGGTGACGGGCACATGCCTGGCGGATGTAGGGCACGATGTGCTTTGTGTCGATGTAGACCAAAAAAAGGTTGATAACCTGAAAAACGGGATTATCCCCATTTTTGAACCCGGCCTTGAACCCATTGTTAAACAAGCGGTGCAAAATGGATTGCTGAACTTTACGACCAATATGGATGAAGCGGTAGCTCATGGTGAGTTGCAATTTATAGCAGTTGGTACACCTTCTGGAGAAGATGGTTCTGCCGATTTGCAATATGTTGTTGCTGTAGCAAAAACCATTGGTCAGCGCATGAGTGGATATAAAGTCGTTGTCAATAAATCAACTGTGCCTATTGGCACGGCAGAAAAGGTGTCAGATGCTTTGATCGAGCAGCTCAAGGCGCGTAATCTTGATACTCCTTTCGATGTCGTATCCAACCCCGAGTTTTTGAAAGAGGGTGCTGCGATCAATGATTTTATGAAGCCTGATCGAATTGTAGTAGGCACAAATAGCGAGCGGGCTGAAAAGTTATTGCGTGAGCTTTATGCGCCGTTTAATCGTAGTCATGATCGTATGATTTTCATGGATGTACGTTCGGCTGAGCTAACTAAGTATGCGGCAAACGCTATGTTGGCTACAAAAATCAGCTTCATTAATGAAATGGCAAATCTTGCGGAAAAATTAGGCGCGGATATCGAGCAGGTCCGTAATGGAATCGGTGCTGATCCGAGAATTGGCTATCAATTTATCTATCCTGGTTGTGGCTATGGCGGTTCATGCTTTCCAAAAGATGTTAAAGCGCTGATCAACATTGCTAAGAATGTTGATTACCAAGCTAATTTGATGGAGGCGGTAGATCGAGTAAACCAAGCCCAAAAGAACAAGTTATTCGCCTATATCACCAAGCATTTCGGTAGCAACTTAAAGGGCAAAACTTTTGCTTTATGGGGGCTGGCCTTCAAACCCAATACGGATGATATGAGGGAGGCGCCAAGTCGTGTCTTGATCGAGGCTTTATGGGCGGCTGGGGCTAAAGTGCAGGCTTATGATCCGGTTGCTATGGATGAGACCCAGCATATATATGGTTTACGGGAAGATCTTAAGCTTGTAGGTACCAAGGAAGCAGCGTTAGAGAGGGCTGATGCTTTAGTTATCTGTACAGAATGGAAAACCTTCCGTGCCCCTAATTTTGATTTGCTCAAACAGGCTTTGGTCAGCCCGGTCATTTTTGACGGTCGTAATCTTTATGAGCCGAGCCGAATGGCTGAATATGGCTTTGAATACTACGCAGTAGGTCGTGGTAAAAGTATTCAGCTGAATTAATTATGTCAATCTGGCCCAGGGATTTCTCTGGGTCGCTCTTCTGCCCCGTCAACCTCCCTAACTTCTTGATCTATAAGGCGGATTCTGTTAGCCTGCCGCACCTGCTGAAAAGT
>CAZOPE010000068.1:0-9567 GCA_964581625.1 uncultured Cellvibrionaceae bacterium | reverse complement strand
GAAGGTATTGGCCCGCGCTACTGCCCAAGTATCGAAGATAAAATTCACCGCTTCGCGGATAAAGATTCACATCAAGTATTTATCGAGCCCGAAGGTTTGACTACGCACGAACTTTATCCCAACGGCATTTCCACCAGCCTTCCGTTTGATGTGCAACTGGAAATCGTGCGTTCCATGAAAGGTTTTGAAAACGCGCATATCCTTCGCCCGGGTTACGCGATTGAATACGATTTTTTCAATCCGCAAGATTTGAAACACAGCTTGGAAACCAAAGTGATTGGCGGATTATTTTTCGCCGGCCAAATTAACGGCACCACCGGTTACGAAGAAGCTGGAGCACAAGGTTTGCTTGCGGGCATAAACGCGGCGCTGCGCGCGCAGGAAAAAGAAAGTTGGTGCCCGGAGCGCGATCAAGCTTATGTGGGTGTTTTAGTCGATGACCTAATTACCCTCGGCACCAAAGAACCCTACCGCATGTTTACCAGCCGCGCGGAATATCGTTTGTTATTGCGCGAAGATAATGCGGATTTGCGTTTGACCGAAAAAGGCCGTGAGTTAGGTTTGATTAGCGATGAACAATGGAAAGCCTTCTGCGACAAACGTGAAAATATTGCACGCGAGCAAGAACGTTTGAAATCCACCTGGATTCAAGCCGGTTCACCTGAAGCAGAAAAAGTGGAAGCGATTATCAACACCAAATTAATTCGCGAATACAGCTTGCATGATTTATTAAAACGCCCGGAATTAACTTACAGCGATGTGGCGACTTTGAAGGGTGAAGCGGTCAACGACGAATACGTTGCTGAGCAAATTGAAATTGCGGCCAAGTATTCCGGCTACATTGATCGCCAGCAAGAAGAGATTGATCGTTTACGCGCGTATGAAAATACTATTTTGCCAGACGATTTCGATTACAGTTTGGTGGAAGGCCTTTCTAACGAAGTGAAACAAAAATTGTCCGCTGCGCGGCCACAAACGCTTGCGCGCGCGCAGCGTATATCGGGTATCACGCCTGCTGCAATCTCACAATTGCTGATGTACTTGAAAAAGCATGGCATGTTGAAAAGAATGAAGTCGGTGGACAGCGCTGAGCAACAAGCGTCGTAAAAATTTTCCGCTTACGCGGTATATTGGTGCTTCGTTGCTAATTAAGTATTTAAAAGTTAAGTAGGGAGTCGTCATCCTCGCGCAGCGGGGATCCAACTCTTAAAAAATATCGAAAAATCAAAAGCTGGATCCCCGCTACGCGAGGATGACGATTCCCCTAAAGAATCCAGATTTTCCAGCTCTGAAAAATTGAGTTGATCGAGTGACTGAGTTAGAAAAAGATTTACGCCACCTATTAATTAAAGGTGCCGAACAAATGTCGGTAGCTTTAACTGAATCGCAAACTGAAAATCTATTGGCGTACATTCGCGAATTCGACAAATGGAACAAAGCCTATAACTTATCGGCCATTCGCGATATTCGCCAAATGGTGGGGCGACACTTGTTAGATAGCTTGAGCGTGGTGCCTTATTTCTTGAAAGCACAACACTCAACCAAACGTGTTATTGATGTGGGAACAGGTGGTGGCTTACCGGGAATTCCGCTGGCGATTATGTTTCCCGAAAAGCAATTCACGCTGCTTGATAGCGCCGGCAAAAAGACACGGTTTTTATTTCACGTTAAAACCTTGTTGAACCTAGATAACGTGAGTGTTGAAAATCGCCGTGTTGAAGAATTTCAGCCCGCCCAAAAGTTTAATGCGGTTATCAGCCGCGCCTTTGCTAGCTTGCAAGATATGACCGAAGGTTGCGCGCATCTGTTAGAAAAAGATGGTGTATTTTTAGCGATGAAAGGAGTTTATCCGCAAGATGAACTTGCTCTTATCGCCGATCAAATTGAATTACTGGAAAGCATAAAATTAGAGGTTGCAGAAACCGACGGCGAACGCCACTTACTGGTTCTGCAAACAAAACAATAAATTGAATATTTAAATACTGAAAACCACTGAGTGGTTAAAGGATTTTCACTTGACCAAGATCTACGCTATTGCAAATCAGAAAGGCGGTGTGGGCAAAACAACCACCTGTGTGAACTTGGCCGCTTCCTTGGTCGCGACCAAAAAGCGTGTGCTTCTGGTGGACTTAGATCCGCAAGGCAACGCGACTATGGGCAGTGGCGTAAATAAAAACGAAATTGAAAAATCCATTTACGATGTTCTCACTGAGCGTGAAAATATTAGAGATTGTTTGATCTTTTCTGAGAGCGGTAAATACCAAGTTCTTCCGGCGAATGGCGATTTAACTGCCGCTGAAGTTGAAATGTTAGCGTTAGATAACAAAGAGCGCCGCTTACAAAATGCGTTGAATCAAGTGCGCGATGATTTTGATTTTATTTTGATTGACTGCCCACCCTCGCTCAACATGCTTACGCTAAATGCCATGACCGCATGCAATGGTGTCATCATCGCCATGCAATGCGAGTACTATGCGCTCGAAGGTTTATCGGCATTGGTGAATACCATCAACCAAATCCAGCGCGTGTTAAATCCCGATTTAAAAATCGAAGGTTTGCTGCGTACTATGTACGATCCACGCAACAGTTTGACCAACGATGTGTCTGCACAATTAACGCAACACTTTGGCGATAGACTTTATCGCACTTGCATTCCACGCAACGTTCGCTTGGCAGAAGCGCCCAGTTTCGGCATGCCGGTCTTGGCGTTTGATCGCCAATCCAAAGGTGCCATTGCATACCTCGCCTTGGCGGGTGAAATTTTGCGTCGCAACGAAGCCGCCGCCAAACCAGCTACTGCAGCTGAAACCGCACACTAAAAATTCATAAGGTTTATGTCAGATGTCCACAAAACGTAAAGGTTTAGGCAAAGGTTTGGATGCGCTCTTGAGCGCAGGTCTCGGCGTAACGGCCCCCGCGCCTGATATGCCGCTGGTCCCTGGCGAGCTCGATACAAAACTCGAATACAAAGATGGCAAATTGGCGCACCTACCAGTGGATATTATCCAGCGCGGTAAATACCAACCGCGCCGCGATATGCATCAAGAAGCCTTGGAAGAATTGGCGGAGTCCATCAAAGTCCAGGGCGTAATGCAGCCAATTGTTGTTCGCCCGATCGGCGAAGGCCGTTACGAAATCATCGCCGGTGAACGTCGCTGGCGCGCGACTCAATTAGCCGGTTTGGATAAAATCCCCGCCGTGATTCGCGATGTTCCCGATGAAGCAGCCATTGCTATGGCGCTTATCGAAAACATCCAACGGGAAAACCTCAACCCCATTGAAGAAGCCGTTGCACTCAAGCGTTTGCAAGACGAATTTGAATTAACTCACGCTGAAGTGGCGCAAGCTGTCGGTAAATCCCGCGCGACAGTGACAAACCTGTTACGCTTGATCGCGCTCAATGAAGAAGTGAAAACTTTGCTGGAACATGGCGACCTCGAAATGGGCCATGCACGCGCGATCCTAACCTTGGAAGCCGCTGCTCAGCGCGACATTGCCCGGCAGATTGTTGCCAAGGGCTTGTCAGTTCGTCAAACCGAAGCCTTGGTTCGGGTTTACCAAGAAGGCAAAAAAGACGAAAAAGTAAAACTCGATGCTGCACCTTCGGCTGATATCCGCCGTTTGGAAAACAGCCTGTCAGACAAATTAGGTGCGGCTGTTGAGATTCAGCACGGTGCTAAAGGCAAGGGCAAGTTAGTGATTAGTTATAACTCATTGGATGAATTGGATGGTATTTTGGGCCATATCCAATAAATCTGATGGGAAAGCAACAAAAGCGCGACAGCTTTTGTTGCATTTGGAGGATTTGGTTAGGCCGCCTGGTTGATGCGAGTGACCTTTGTCACTATAATGCCTGCGCCAAAATTGAGCCTTAAACCTGGTTCGTTGTTACCAAAAGTAATAACAGCCAAGCGACAATTCCAAGAGAATGCCTTTGACGAATCGCAACCTTTCGTCGCGCGCCCAGTCCCCGGTGGAACCTAGAGGCCGCGCTTTCGCAATGGAAATTGTCGCCGCTCAGGTAGTAGTGTCGCTGGGGTCGAGCCTGCTTACGCTCCCTTTCAGCATGCAAGTCGCAATCGTAATCCTGTCTGGTGGAATGATTTGTTCGTTAGCTAACTTTTGGCTTGCGATTGTTGCGTTTCGCCCTGCGCTGGGAAAACCGCCCAGGGAGATGTTGGCTGCCTTCTACCTAGGCGAAATAGGTAAGTTTGTGATCACGGCTCTATTGTTCCTGATTGCATTCAAATATGTAGCATTGTTTAGACAAGCGAAATACGCGCTCCTGATTTTTGTAGCCTACGCCGTGGTTCAGAGCACGGTGTGGGTATATCCCTTGGTTCGAAGCAGACTCTTGAAGAGTGCTCGCTGAGGTTGATGATAAAAGTTTTTTCATTTTGATTGGGATTAACGACATGTCTGACGTTGAACACGCAAGTGAGCACGGTGAAGCCCTCACCTCATCACAGTATATCCAGCACCACTTAACCAACCTGACCTATGGCCAGTTACCTGATGGAACTTGGGGTTTTGCCGCTAATGGTGCAGAAGCCAAAGCCATGGGTTTTTGGGCGATTAACGTCGATACCATGGGTTGGTCGCTTTTCCTCGGTTTGGTGTTCTTTTTGATTTTCCGCAGCGTTGCTAAAAAAGTCACTTCTGATGTGCCAACCGGTTTGCAAAACGTGGTTGAGTCAGCGGTAGAGTTTGTTGAAGGCAATGTAAAAAGCATGTTCCCCTACCAAAACAAAATGGTTGCACCTATGGCGCTGACTATTTTTGTATGGGTGTTTTTCATGAATGCGATGGACTTGATAGCGGTGGATTTGTTGCCGGAAATCGCAAAATACGTTGGCGTAGCTCTTGGCGCGAACCCGCACGAAGTTTTCTTTAAAGTGGTTCCATCTACCGACCCTAACATCACTTTGGGTATGGCATTTTGTGTATTCATCTTGATTCTCTGGTACAGCATAACCCAGAAAGGTTTGTTGGGCTTTATCAAAGAATTGACGCTGCACCCATTCAGCAGCAGCAACCCAATCCTTCAGGCCATTTTTATACCCATCAACTTTGTGTTGGAATTGCCAACCTTACTGTCAAAACCTGTTTCTCTTGGCCTCCGTTTATTCGGTAACCTCTACGCGGGTGAAATCATCTTTATTCTGGTGGCCATTATGTACGGTGCGGGTTTGTTGTTTGCACCCTTGGCTGGTTTGATTCAAGTGGTATGGGCGCTGTTCCACATTTTGATTATTTTCTTGCAAGCAATGATTTTCATGGTGTTGACCATTGTTTACATGAGTCTGTCTTATCAGACAGAAGAGCAGCATTAATTTTTGTTTTTGGTTTGTTTTTTGTTTTAACTTTTTAACTTTAACTTTGTAGGAGAAATACAGTGACTGAAGCATTAGCTTTTTTATATATCGCAGGTGCCCTCGTAATTGGTTTGGGTGCAGTTGGCGCAGCAATCGGCGTAGGTATTTTGGGTGGTAAGTTTTTGGAAGGCGGTGCTCGTCAACCAGAATTGATCCCAATGTTGCGTACCCAATTCTTCGTTGTTATGGGTCTGGTGGATGCGGTTCCAATGATCGGTGTTGGTATCGGTATGTACATTCTGTTCGCTGTTGTTGGTCAGTAATTCCAATCAACTTTTTTAAACCCTTTAACAAAGGCATTTAAACGTGAACATTAATGCAACGTTAATTGGCCAAATGGTGGCGTTTGTCATCTTTATTTATCTGACAAGCCGTTTTGTATGGCCACCCATTGTTGCGGCAATGGCTGAGCGTACCAAGCGTATTGCTGATGGCCTTCAGGCTGCAGATAGGGCTGAAAAAGATCTTGAATTAGCCAAGCAAAAAGTAGCTGAGCAACTGACTTCTGCCAAGAAAGAAGCTGCCGCTATTGTTGATTTGGCCAACAAGCGCGCAATTGAAATTGTTGAAGAAGCAAAAGCAAAAGCCCTTGTTGAAGTTGAGCGTGTGAAAGCCGCTGCACAAGCTGAAATCGAGCAAAACACCAGCCGCGCGCGTGAAGAATTGCGTGCGAAAGTGGTAAGTCTTGCGTTGGCAGGTGCAGAAAAGATTCTCGAATCTTCTATCGACCAGAATGCTCACAACGAGTTGGTAAACAAACTCGCTGCGCAGTTGTAAGAGGTAGATATGGCTGAACTAACCACCTTGGCTAGACCCTATGCGAAAGCCGCATTTGAATACGCCAAAGCTGCGAATACTTTGCAGCAATGGTTCGAAGCATTGGAAATTTCAGCCGCTGTAGCAGAACAAGACCAGGTTAAAAAAGCGCTTGCCGCTTCTGGTTTGACTGCCGAGCAGAAAGCGTCCGTGTTTGTACAAGTTTGTGGTGAAAAGCTGGATGCAAATGTTAAAAATTTCATCCACACCCTTGCAAGCAACAAGCGTTTGGCATTGCTTCCTTATATCAAGGATTTGTTTGCCAAGCTTAAAGCGCAGCAAGAAAAAACTATCGATGTTGAGGTGACAGCGGCTTACGAGTTGCCTGTTGACTTAATTAACAAATTGGCCCAATCACTGAGCGCCAAGTTGGACCGTAAAGTTAACGTGCAAGGCTCTGTTGATAAGAGCTTGCTGGGTGGTGCAATTATCCACGCCGGTGACATGGTAATTGACGGTTCGGTCCGTGGCCGCTTGGCGAAACTCGCCGAAGCATTGAAATCCTAATTTTAGGATCGAGGAACAGAGCATGCAGCAACTGAATCCTTCTGAAATCAGTGAAATCATCAAGAAGCGTATTGAGAGTCTTGAGTTTTCTACAGAAGCACAAAATGAAGGTACGGTCGTATCCGTTACCGACGGTATTATCCGCATTCATGGTCTCGCCGATGTTATGTACGGTGAGATGATTGAATTTGAAGGCGGCGTATACGGTATGGCACTGAACCTGGAGCGTGACTCCGTAGGTGCTGTAATTCTTGGCGACTACCGCAGCGTAGCCGAAGGCCAAACCTGTAAGTGTACCGGTCGTATTCTGGAAGTACCTGTTGGTCCAGAATTGTTAGGTCGCGTGGTTGACGCCTTGGGTAACCCGATTGACGGTAAAGGTCCACTGAACACCACTCAAACCGACGCCGTTGAAAAAATTGCGCCCGGTGTAATTTGGCGTAAATCAGTAGACCAGCCAGTACAGATTGGTTTGAAAGCAATCGATGCGATGGTACCTATTGGCCGCGGTCAACGTGAGCTGATCATTGGTGACCGTCAAATCGGTAAAACCGCCATTGCGGTTGATGCCATCATCAATCAAAAAGGTTCAGGCATTAAGTGTATTTATGTTGCCATCGGCCAAAAAGCCTCTTCAGTTGCGAGCGTTGTTCGTAAACTGGAAGAAAACGGCGCTATGGATCACACCGTTGTGGTTGCGGCTACCGCATCTGACCCAGCGGCTATGCAATTCTTGGCAGCATTTACCGGTTGTACAATCGGTGAATACTACCGCGACCGCGGCCAAGACGCCCTGATCATTTATGACGATCTGACCAAGCAAGCTTGGGCTTACCGTCAAATTTCTTTGTTGCTTCGCCGTCCACCAGGTCGTGAAGCTTACCCAGGCGACGTGTTTTATCTCCACAGCCGTCTGTTGGAACGTGCTTCTCGCGTGAGTGAAGACTACGTAGAGAAATTCACCAAGGGTGAAGTGAAAGGCCAAACTGGTTCTTTGACTGCGTTGCCAATCATTGAAACCCAAGCGGGTGACGTTTCTGCATTCGTACCTACTAACGTAATTTCGATTACCGACGGCCAGATCTTCTTGGAATCGTCCATGTTCAACTCAGGCGTTCGTCCTGCGATGAACGCCGGTATTTCGGTATCGCGTGTAGGTGGTGCTGCACAAACTAAAGTTATCAAGAAGTTGTCAGGTGGTATTCGTACCGCTTTGGCGCAATACCGCGAATTGGCCGCGTTTTCTCAGTTTGCTTCTGACCTTGACGAAGCAACCAAATCACAACTTGACCACGGTCAACGCGTAACTGAGTTGATGAAGCAAAAACAATTTGCGCCATTGAGCGTTGCCCAAATGGCATTGGTATTGTTTGCTGCCAACGAAGGTCACTTGAAAGATATCGCTGTTAACAAAGTGCTCGACTTTGAAGCTGCCCTGCTCTCTTTCGCTAAATCGCAATACGCTGATGTGATGAACCACATTGACGCGACCGGCGATTGGAATGGCGAATTGGAAGGCAAGTTCAAAGAACTGGTTACCAAGCTGAAGACTACCGGTACTTGGTAAGTAGCCACTTGGTAATAGCCGTTAACCGGAGGTCGCAGAAAGCGCGGCCTCAATCTCTCAAGAGCATTTGAGTATGGCAGGCACTAAAGAAATCCGGACGCAAATTGCAAGCGTCAAAAGCACGCAGAAAATTACGAGCGCAATGGAAATGGTTGCCGCAAGTAAAATGCGTCGTGCGCAAGAGCGCATGCAACTGGGTAAGCCTTACGCCAGTCGCATGCGCGATGTAATCGGGCATTTGGCCAACGCCAATCCCGAATACAAACACCGTTTTATGCTGGAACGTCCAGTCAAGCGCGTGGGTTTTGTCATAGTGTCCAGTGATCGCGGCCTCTGCGGCGGCTTGAACGTTAACGTGTTCAAAGCAGCCATCAGATCCATGAAGTCCTTTGCCGACCAAGGCATAGGTGTGGATTTGTGTCTAATAGGCGCAAAAGCCGGTGCTTTCTTCAAGAGCTTTGGTGGCAACATTGTTGCTGCAACTCGCGATTTAGGTGAAGCACCCGCCATTGCCGATTTGATCGGTGGTGTAAAGGTTATGTTGGATGCGTTTGAAGACGGCAAGATCGACAAGCTGTTTGTGGTGAGCAACGAATTCGTCAACACCATGACCCAGACACCTCGTGTACAGCAATTGTTACCTTTGTTGGCCGATGAGAACACGAAACTCAAGCATCACTGGGATTATCTTTACGAACCCGATGCCGAGTTTTTGTTAAAAGGCTTGTTGACTCGTTTCATTGAATCGCAGGTTTATCAAGCAGTGGTAGAAAATGCCGCTGCTGAACAAGCCGCGCGTATGATTGCAATGAAGAGTGCAACCGACAACGCCGGCGATTTGATCAACAGCTTGAAACTGATTTACAACAAGGCGCGTCAAGCGGCCATTACCCAGGAAATCTCCGAGATCGTGGGCGGTGCAGCGGCGGTTTCTTAAGACGCAGCTGAAGTAAATGAGTTTTTATTGATTTTTAACCATCAGATGTAATGCATCTGGTATTTCTGGAACAAAGAGGAACCGGAAATGAGTAGCGGACGTATAGTTCAAATCATTGGTGCGGTAATCGACGTGGAATTCCCGCGCGATGCAGTACCAAAAGTTTATGACGCACTGGTTATTACCGAAGGCAATCTGACCCTTGAAGTTCAACAACAGTTGGGCGACGGCGTTGTTCGTACCATTGCACTCGGTTCATCTGAAGGTTTGCGTCGCGGCCTTACAGTAACCAACACTAAAGAGCCTATTAAAGTACCTGTGGGCCCACAAACCCTCGGTCGTATTATGGACGTGTTGGGCAACCC
>CAZOPE010000067.1:0-9807 GCA_964581625.1 uncultured Cellvibrionaceae bacterium | reverse complement strand
CTAGCGTGATTTCTTCTTGCCATAAATGGTCACCGCCCTTAGGTTCAAAGTTAACAACAAGGTTTAGCTTTCTATTTCTATATACACGTCATTCAAAATTACGTGCGTCTAAAACCCATTTGCCCTTCAATACACAGTTGTTCATAGACTTAACATGGTAGCCGCTACTAAATCACCTCTCTTGAGTTTGTTGATTTTACGATTTGACAAGGTAACAAAAACCTGTGAACAAATGATGACACGCACCAAAGATTCACTACTCAAAAAAACAGGATTTTCACCATATCTTGTGGAATTTTTTTCTTCCACAACTAGATACTAGGCCCAAAGCAAATTAGGGTCAATAATTTTTTTAAGCCAACCTATAAAATTTCATAAAAAAGAAGCCGCTACTGCGGCTTCTTTTTGAACGCTGAAAAACCATCTCCAAAATCAATGGTAGGCTCGGGTTTGGCAGCCGGCGATCGGCGCTTGCCAATATTCTTTTTGTCTCTGGCGCGGACCTTTACTTTTGTTTCTTTATCGCTGGATGTTTTCTTTTCATCGGTTTTCTTTTTAGTACCGGCAGCTTTTCCTGATGATTTCAGTTTGTCCGGCCCTTTGTAGTGCCCAACTAATCCGGGAATGCTAAGAATAGCGAACCGGGCATCTAAATAACGCTCAATACCTTTTGTAAGATTCCAATCGTTGGCAGCAACAAAAGAAACTGCCCTGCCCTCTGCATCTGCACGACCGGTACGCCCAATACGATGCAAATATTCGTCGCCAGAATGCGCCATATCAAAATTCACTACCAAATCCACGCCGGGAATATCGAGACCGCGTGCTGCAACATCAGTTGCGACCAATACCTGCGTTTTCCCCTGACGGAAAAAATCCAGCGCAACTCGACGTTGGTCTTGTGTAATATCCCCATGTAAAGCACTGACTTTGTATTTGTTGTAGCGCAATAGATTATCCAACTGCGCTGCTTTAGCTTTTGTGTTGGTAAACACAACTACTTTTTCAAACGCGGACTTCTCAAGCAAAGCGACTAACAATTTTTCTTTATGCTTTACATCATCCGCCAAAATCATTTGTTGTTCGATGGCATTCGCAGTCTCGTTAACAACAATTTCTTCTGACTCGCCTAATACAACTTGTTTGATCAAATGACGAATACCTTGAGGCTCCAAGGTTGCTGAGAACAACAAAGTTTGACGCTCAGCACTGCAGGTTTTGGCGATAGCGACAACATCCTCGATCAAACCCATCTCCAACATGCGATCTGCTTCGTCCAAAATTAAAAAATTCAGCCCACTAAAGTCGGTTGATTTGTGGGTGACATGCTCCGCCAATCGACCAGGTGTTCCCACGATGATTTCGGGGTTTTTGCGCAACATGGCTTTTTGGTACTTAAACTCTTCACCACCGCATACCATACCCACTTTTATGTGAGTGAATTTCAAGAGTTGCTCGGCATTCTTTACAATTTGGCGAGCAAGCTCACGGGTGGGGGTTAATATGAGAATGCGAGAACTGGCTGGATTGGTTGTCCGATCATTCAGAATTTTTTGCAGTGCAGGCAGGAGGAACGCTGCAGTTTTACCGCTGCCCGTTTTGGAGCTTACCAATAAATCCTTGCCAGCTAACACACGCGGAATGGCTTGCAGCTGTACAGGTGTGGGTTGTTCGTAGCCTTGCGCGTCTATCGCTTTCAGCAGTTGAGAGTCGGCAATCAGCTCATGAAAACGGGTCGATGACATGGTAAAACCTCAAAACGGATAAATGTGGAAAAGGCGCGCAATCTACGCAGGTTGGACGTATCTATCAACCGAAAATACCAAAAGGCCTGCAAAGAGCGCGGATGATGCGTAAAATGCCGCTCCTCCCCAACCTACACTAACGAATGCCAGCTATGAGAATTATGTTAGCCCCAATGGAAGGCGTTGTAGAACATCACGTACGCGACATTTTGACACGTATTGGCGGGCTTGATGGCTGCGTAACGGAATTTATTCGTGTAACCGACCAAAAACTCCCCTACCGTGTCTTCTATAAGTACGCCCAAGAACTTGAGACACACTCAACAACACCAAATGGAACACCGGTAAAAGTCCAGTTACTCGGCAGCAAGCCAGATCCCATGGCAGTAAACGCACTTGAACTCGTGCACTATGGCGCTAAATCGATTGATTTGAACTTTGGTTGCCCTGCTAAAACGGTTAACTCACACGAAGGTGGCGCCTGTTTGCTTCGCACACCTGAACGCGTCTATCAAATTATCAAAGCCGTACGCGATGCAGTCCCAAAAGAAATTCCCGTCTCTGCAAAAATTCGTTTGGGCTTTGAAGACAGGTCTACCTACATGGAAAATGCTAGCGCTGTAGAATCTGCCGGCGCAAACGAGTTGACCGTTCATGCACGCTCCAAAGCCGATGGTTACAAACCTCCCGCTTACTGGCACTACATTGCAGACATTAAAGCCAAACTGCGCATCCCAGTTATTGCTAACGGAGAAATTTGGACAGTTGATGATTACCTTCGCTGTCGCGAGCAATCGCAATGCGATGACGTGATGCTAGGTCGCGGCCTGTTATCTTGCCCCGATTTAGCAAGGCAAATTAAAGCCCACTTAACCGGCGAGATCTATCAACCCTTAAGCTGGTTAGAGATTTGCCAAATGCTGTTTGCTTACTATCAAAAAACCACGCCATTGTACGATGAACGTAATTGCGGAAATCGTGTAAAACAATGGTTAATGTATTTAAGCCGTCAATATCCACAAGCTCAAATTTTCTTTGATGATGTTAAGCGAAAAAGCACGCCGCAAGATATCGAAGCCTGCTTTAAGAAAGCTCTTGATGAGTGCTTAATCACCCAATAAAAAAAGCCCGCACTTGGCGGGCTGTTTCTTCTAAAAAAAATTTAATCTAATAACTCGTCAATGGCAGTTGCCAATTCTTTGGTATCTTCAATTTTTTCCATCAATTTAACCAAATTAATACCGAGCTCAGTTGCCAAAGTACTTGGGAAACTATCGAGAATTGCAGCGCTATCCGCACCAGAGGCATTCATTTTGTTAATGTAGAGTGCAATATTAATCACACCCGCTAAACGTGGAAACACGTCAGCTTCGTGTGGATCTAATTGGTAACGAATGCCTTTAACGATGGCGTCGGGAAATTTCCAGCGATGCGCAAGCTCTGCGCCAGCTTCAGAGAAATCGAAGCCCAAGTAGTTTTTCTCGATATCCACATTGCGTGCGCCTTTATCAACTACTTTTTGCATTTCCGCGCATTCTGCTGGTAACAAAATGTGAATCAATAATTCACCAATGTTATGAATCATGCCGCAAGTAAATGCAGTTTCTGCATCATCGTGTGAGAAGCGTGCAATCCATTTGCAAGTAGCGGCAACAGCAAAACTGTCACGCCAGAATTTTTTCAAATCAAAACCTTCTGGTGCTTTAAACGCGCCAGTCAAACCAGAAGCCAATACCAGTGTTCTTACGGCATTAAAACCTAGCAAAAAAACTGCGTCATTGACTGAACCTACTTTACGGTTTCCACCATAGTGCGCAGAGTTAGCGGCGCGAAGCACTTTAATTGTGAGCACTTGATCAGCGCTAATTTTTTTAGCGATTGCATCGTTACTAACATTTGCATCACCAAAACTTTCTATAAGTTCTTGCACGACTTTAGGGATATTGGGCAATTTTTGAGCATTATCTATTAGAGTTTGTAAGTTCACGATGTTGCCTCGTTTATGTGGATATACATAACCTGATAATAGTTCAGCTTTAGTTCTTTGCTACTTTATTTATATAAAAAATTTGTGTCTGCTATGAGAAAGAATATGCAGAAATAAGCCGCATAGCCTCTATTTCACCGCCACTAAAACTCAAATAACAAAAACCGAAGTTAACTGCTATTTAGTGACAAACAACTAAAAACCTTTGCCAAAAAGGATGTTTTGCTGTGACCTAATAAAGAGGTTTGTTAGAATTCATTCCCATCTACAGATCCACACGCTTGCTCGGTTGGCGTGCTTTTCCCTATGGGCACCCAACCAGCCTTCCGTAACACCTATTTCTTAATAGAAAAAATAATTATGCAAAACAACGACTTGCAAATTTCTAGCGAATCCATGCACACCCCAATGATGACCCAATACCTACGTATCAAGGCACAACACCCACATGAAATGGTGTTTTATCGCATGGGTGATTTTTACGAGTTGTTTTTTGACGACGCCAAAAAGGCTTCCGAAATTTTAGATATCACGCTCACGGCTCGCGGCAAATCAAACGGCGAGCCTATTCCTATGGCTGGCATTCCTTTTCACTCAGCCGATGGCTACCTCGCTAAGCTGGTGAAAGAAGGCGTCTCCGTGGCGATTTGCGAGCAAATTGGTGACCCTGCAACCACCAAAGGCCCCGTTGAACGCAAGGTCATGCGTATAGTGACGCCGGGTACGGTGAGCGATGAGGCCTTGTTGGATTCACGTCGCGACAACTTGCTTGTTGCGCTTCATCCGGCGGGAGACGTTTTCGGTATCGCCTCATTAGATATGGCTAGCGGTCGCTTTCTTGTTCTCGAAGTTGAAGGTTTGGATGCAGCCTTAGGCGAACTACAACGTCTCGCTCCGGCAGAATTATTGCTGAGCGATCATTTGACCCATCCAGCGCTAATTGAAAATCGCAAAGGTCTTCGCCGCCGCGGCCCTTGGGAATTTGATTACGAAACCGCAGAACGTTTGCTTATCCAACAGTTCGGAACAAAAGATTTAGCGGGGTTCGGTTGCGAGCACTTAAAAACTGCACTCTGTGCGGCAGGTTGCTTACTCAGTTATGCGCGCGAAACCCAACGCACCGCCCTTCCCCACGTGCGTAGCTTGGCACACGAAAATCGCGACGAAGCAGTGATTATGGACGCCGCCACGCGTCGCAACTTGGAAATCGACATCAACCTAAACGGCGGTGAAGAAAATACCTTGTTTTCCGTGTTGAACCGCTCGGCAACCAGTATGGGCAGCCGTCTTTTACGCCGCTGGTTAAATCGCCCGCTGCGCGACATTGGCGCATTGGAAGCGCGCCAAAATGCCATCACCACCCTGCGCCACAATTACACGTTCGAAATTATCAACAGCATCTTGAAACAAGTGGGCGATATGGAGCGTATTCTCGGCAGGCTTGCGCTGCGATCATCGCGCCCGCGTGATTTATCGCGTTTGATGATGTCTATTGCGTGCTACCCGGAGCTTCAATCAGAGCTCTCAAAACTGAATTCACCTCTCATCAGCCAATTAGCAACTCAAATCAGCACTTTTCCAGGCCTTGTGGATTTATTGTCGCGCGCCGTTATTGAAAACCCACCGGTGGTGATCCGCGAAGGCGGCGTAATTGCTGACGGATACGACGCCGAACTGGATGATTTGCGTAACATAAGTACCAACGCTGGCCAATACCTGCTGGATTTAGAGTTGCGTGAACGTGAACGCACCGGGATTCCCACGTTAAAAGTGGGCTACAACCGTGTGCATGGCTACTTTATAGAACTAACCAGCGCTCAATCTGAAAAGGCGCCAGCCGACTACATTCGCCGCCAAACTCTTAAAAACGCAGAGCGTTACATTACCCCTGAACTTAAGGAGTTTGAAGATAAGGCACTGTCGGCCAAAAGCCGTGCATTAGCCCGTGAAAAAGCGCTTTACGATGAATTGCTAGACATACTGAATGAGCAACTCATACCTTTGCAAAACTCAGCCAATGCTGTCTCGGAACTGGATGTTCTGGCCACCCTAGCCGAACGTGCGGACGTGCTTGGCTTTTGCTGCCCCAAATTATCATTAGAAGCTGGTATCAATATTCTCGGAGGGCGCCACCCAGTTGTTGAACAAGTGACAACAGCGCCTTTCGTGCCTAACGATCTCCTATTCCATAGCGAACGCCACATGCTGATTGTGACCGGCCCAAACATGGGCGGTAAGTCAACTTATATGCGCCAAGCAGCGCTTATCGTGTTGCTCGCTCACGTTGGCAGCTATGTACCGGCTGAAAGCGCGGAGATTGGTATTGTTGATCGAATCTTTACGCGTATTGGTTCGTCGGATGACTTAGCAGGCGGCCGCTCAACATTCATGGTTGAAATGACCGAAACTGCCAACATCCTTCACAATGCAACGGCGCGAAGCTTGGTGCTAATGGACGAAATTGGCCGCGGCACAAGTACTTTCGACGGTTTATCGCTCGCTTGGGCGTGCGCCAAACACCTTGCAGAAAAAGTTAGCGCCTTTACGTTATTTGCAACTCACTATTTTGAAATCACAAGCTTACCCGAAACGATTCCGGGTATAACGAATGTCCATTTAAACGCAACCGAACATAACGACAATATTGTTTTTTTACACAAAGTTCAGGAGGGACCTGCTAGCAAAAGCTATGGCTTACAAGTCGCTAAGCTGGCAGGAATCCCATCGGAAGTATTGGCACAAGCCCAAGCACAACTCCAACTTCTGGAACAAGGGGCGCACCCACAACATTCCACAGCAGCCATTACCCTATCGGTAATCTCAACAGTGGAAGCAGGAGTGAAGCACGATGCAGTATCACCCCAACAATCAGGGCTGTTTGATGCTCTGCCCAATCCTGCAGTGGAGGCCTTGGCAAAAATCAATCCCGATAATTTGTCGCCACGCGAAGCCCTGGATCATCTTTATCGTCTAAAAGAGATTTTGCGCAAAGGGCGTTAATTTGACGAAGCGCAACCAAGGCTAAAACTGGATGCGCAAAATGCTATTCAAACGAGCCTAGGCTGTTTAGAATGCGCGCTTCTTAATATCGGTAACTAATTTGTCGTGGGGAGTCAGCTATGACTTTTGTTGTTGGGGAAAACTGCATTAAATGTAAGCACACAGATTGTGTGGAAGTCTGCCCGGTGGATTGTTTCTACGAAGGCCCCAATTTTTTGGTGATTCACCCGGATGAATGTATTGATTGCGCTCTGTGCGAACCCGAATGCCCAGTTGGCGCAATCTTCTCTGAAGATGAACTACCGGAAGATCAAGCTGGGTTTCTTCAGCTCAATGCTGAGCTTGCGGAAGTTTGGCCGAACATCACTGAGATCAAAGAAGCACCGGCTGATGCCGCTCAATGGGATGGTGTTCCGGGCAAACTGCAATACTTAGAACGTTAATTGTCAAATTCAATAAAAAGAACCGCGCTAGTCGCGGTTTTTTTCACTTTCATTTTTAGTTAGTCGCCCGTTAAAAACCACTTAACACCTTAATTTACAAAGAAAATAGTAACAAAAATAGCCCTCCAAATTGCAAGAAAGCCGTTGTAAACTAAGCAAAACCTTGCGATTTGGAGTGCACTTTTCATGAAGCCCCGCCCGCTAAAAGAAACGAAAAACGACGATCTTTTTCGCTCCCGTTTAACTCAAATCATCAATACCCATCATGAACTCGCGCAGCTGGCAGAGAGAATTGATTGGGTGCATATCGACCAACAAGTACAACCATTTTTCGCCACCGATGGTCGTCCAGCTATTCCCTCTCGCTTTATGATTGGCCTGCATATTTTAAAAAGCATGTATCAACTGTCCGATGAAACTGTCTGCGAACGATGGATTGAAAATCCGTATTACCAATATTTTTGCGGCGAAGAGTTTTTCCAACATAAATTTCCTATTCAACGGTCGTCAATGACGCACTGGCGCAAGCGAGTGGGAGAATCATTTTTTGAAAAGTTATTACAAGAAAGTTTACGCATTGCATTCGTATCGAAAGCATTAAAAACTAATCAATTAAAACGCATTGTGGTGGATACTACGGTTCAACCCAAAGCGGTGGCCTTTCCAACCGATGTGGGCTTGATGCGCAAAGCCATCACATCTCTGGTTGATCTTGCCAAGAAAAACAATATTGATTTACGCCAAACCTATGAGCGCGTAGTAAAGCGTGCAGCGATCAAAAGTGGGCGCTATCGTCACGCCAAACAAATGAAACGCGCCAAACGAGAAGAGCAATTTATTCGCACCCGTTTAGGTCGAGTTATTCGCACCCGTTTAGGTCGAGTTATTCGCGACATTAGTCGTAAAATACAGGGTAATAATGCACTGAAAGATATTTTTACAGGGGATCTTTTAAAAGCGTTCACCCTGCAAAAGCAACAACGTCACAGCAAAGGAAAAGTGTATTCATGGCATGCGCCAGAAACGGAATGTATTGGCAAAGGTAAAGCGCATAAGCCTTATGAATTTGGATGCAAAGTATCGGTAACGACCAACGTCAATCCTGCGCGCGGTGGGCATTTTGTTTTACATATTGGTGCGTTGCATCAAAATCCGTTTGATGGGCATACACTATCGCCAGTGCTGACATCTTTTACACAGCAAACGGGTATTACCCCCGAAAGAATTTATGTCGATAAAGGTTATCAAGGACACGATTACGAACATAAACATCGAGTCTTTAAATCAGGACAAAAGCGAGGCGTGAAAGGCACGATTAAACGAGAATTAAAGCGTCGAAGTGTTGTTGAACCGATTATTGGGCATTTGAAATCTGATCATGCCTTAGGGAGAAATTTTTTAAAAGGTATTGATGGCGATAAAATCAATGCGTTATTGGCGGGTATTGGTTACAACTTCCGTATGCTGCTGAGGTGGCTGCGATTTTTTTGTTTCAGTATTAGCTTGCGCTTATGGGCGCTGCTTTTCAAAAACAGCGAATCTGGTTTTTACAGATTCGCTTTGGGGTAAGGATTGCGTTTTAAAGGTGGGTTTTTAACGGGCGACTAGTTAATCGCAAAAACAACAAAAGCAGCCTAGGCTGCTTTTGTTTAACACATAAGACCTACGAAGCAATTATGCGCTGAACAACGCTGCGCTATCTAAACCTTGCTTTTCCATAATGTCACGCAGGCGCTTTAAAGCCTCTACTTGAATTTGACGAACACGTTCGCGTGTCAAACCAATTTCATGACCAACCTCTTCGAGAGTACTTACTTCATGACCACGCAAACCAAAACGGCGTGACAGAACCTCACGTTGCTTTTCAGTCAACTCATCCAACCATGAATCCAAGCTCATCGTTAAATCGCGATCTTGCAAAATAGCTGCTGGATCGGACACATGAGTATCAGCGATTGTATCAACGATAGTACGGTCAGACGATGGGCCGATCGGGGTATCAATTGATGTTACACGCTCATTCAAACTCAGCATACGCTCAACATCAGCAACTGGTTTTTCTAATAACTGAGCAATTTCTTCAGGAGATGGTTCGTGATCAAGCTTTTGCGAAAGTTCACGCGCAGCGCGCAGATAAATATTCAACTCTTTAACAACATGAATAGGCAAACGAATCGTACGCGTTTGATTCATGATTGCACGCTCGATGGTTTGACGAATCCACCAAGTTGCGTAAGTGGAGAAGCGGAAACCGCGCTCAGGATCAAATTTTTCCACAGCACGAATCAAACCTAAGTTGCCTTCTTCAATCAAATCAAGAAGAGCCAAACCACGGTTTACATAACGGCGGGAAATTTTTACAACCAAACGGAGGTTACTTTCGATCATACGCTTACGAGCAGCTTCGTCGCCTTTAAGGGCTTTACGGGCAAAGAAAACTTCTTCTTCAGCGCTTAATAGTGGGGAAAATCCAATTTCGTTAAGGTAAATCTGAGTTGCATCGAGGGTTTTATTAAACTTGTCATCTACAATTCGTTCACTAATTCCTGCAGAGCGTGTTGCTTTCGGTATTACTTCATCTTCTTCCGCCAGTAACATATCACTTTCATCAAAATCAACTTCTTGCGCCATG
>CAZOPE010000066.1:0-10130 GCA_964581625.1 uncultured Cellvibrionaceae bacterium | reverse complement strand
GCGAGCTGAAACAAAAGGGTATGACGCGGCAATTGCTGTGGGAGGAGTACGCGCAACCGTGAACACTTTAGGTTAAATGAAGGTACCTGCAAGAATGCGTGCTGCAAGTGTTCACGCTATGCAAAATTCAGTGTTCACAGATGTAAAAATCCGCACTTAAATCCTTGCAAGGGATAGTCATGCCTTGCGACATGACTCACAAGGCTGACAGTTTATTCTTGGCAAGAAAGGTACTCCTTGGATGAAGCGAACTTGAGACTTATGACTTTGGCTTGTATGGAATTACTGGTCTTTTAATATCGCGAGGATCCATCTTAAACACCTCACGGATCCCTTTACGTTTAGTAAACATGTCCCGCAGAAGAGCAACTTTAGACCGCATATTTGATACTTCAACACATGCGTCCCTTATCAATCGAAATGTCACCTCTGTCTGCATCCCCTGGCGCAATTCTTCAGTGTCACCGGCCGCTTTTTGCAGTGCAACATAACTCACTTTACGCGTTTTGCCCGGATTCAACCATGTTCTTTTGAATTTTTTTGCTGCATTTGCTGCGGGTTCGCGTTTATAAAATCGGCACGATAGTGAGCCGTTTTGGCATACGACGGAGGTGCATAGATACCCGTATTTGCCGCCCTCTTTATGTCGATCGGCGCGGTTATCGTAATAATCAACATCAGCAATTTTGGCCTCTATCGCCATTAGCGAATATTGCTCATCAAGCAGAAGTCTCAACAGCTCAAAGTTTGTTTGAATATCATACCGAACCTCCCCTAGATCAAGCTTTCGAACTGCGGCTTTATTATCATCGGTTTTATTCGATGTGAGCAGGGAGTAGTTGTATTCAGTTCGTCCAATAATGGCATCAAATTTTAAGCTTTTTTCGATCATATATTTACTCAAAAGTTATTCTATAAATTTGAACAATATTGGATAAATTTGTTCTAGTAAAATAATAACAGAATATTATCAAAATAATGGAGGCGTAACTAGTAAAATTTCAAGCCCTTGGGACCAATTCTTGGACAGAATACCGCTTAGAAAATACCAAATGAAAATGGATCGGCTAAGGGTTCTAAAACGTTAAAGTCAATGTGGAAACAACTGGTTTCTATAATCAAATTATGGGGATTTTAGGACAAATATGAGCTAAAAATAATGCACTAGACATGGATTAGTGAGTCGGCAAATAAGTAACAACCACTGAAATAAAACACGCCACTTGCCAGCGACCAAGATGGACATTAAGGGTCATCGCGTTGAGTTTTTTAACTCCAACTCAACACTAGCAGGCATTCAAAAATGGAGAAATCTCTGAGCGTTGGCCGCCGAACAAACAGCGTATTGTCCAGCTCATTCTGGCGAAAGACTTTATGTTTATAGTTACCAATATTTCCTAATGATATTGCTATCTTCACCATGGTCATAGGGTTGTGAAGTGAGCATTTGGTCAGTCAAGAATGAAAGTCGATACCTACAAGTGATTTCCATAGACCGGGTATGGGATACCGCTAAAAAATAAATTTAAGGTCGATCTGGAGAAATAAACAAGCACCGGGTTTGTCTCTTAAATTGAAAACAATGGAGCTCAGGCAAATGAGTGAAGACAGCCCCTTGTGACAATCCTTGCGACAATTTGGTGTGCCTTGTGACTATCGCAAGGATTCTTGCAAGCCATGCCGCTGAAAAGTTGCGGAAACAAGACCACCTTGTAAAAACCCTTCATGTATTTTTTGCAAATATCTCCCTTTGAAAAAAACAACTACGCAAAAAGCGCCTCTATTCAATTGCCATAGTGGACCAATAGGGACGTGGCCAAATATCCACGCATAATTTTTTAGAATAATTAGCGATACTACTTTCCAGCTCGACTTTGAACATAACCAGATCAAAGTAGCTAGTTTGTATAATAGGATATACCCGTATTACATAATATTGAGCATCCCTATCATTTGCACACTGAAACTTACAGAATGAGGTAAATCCAAATGTCAACCTAGGATGACCCCACTTTAAAGATTGGCATTACCTTCCCAAGTCTTCGAATGCATTGGATACGCGCAAGCGCAAATATTTATTCCTTCAAGCTTATTGAAGTTTAGCTACGTGTCCAACTTGCATAGGCGGGCCAACTGGGCCTGTTGGGCCATAGGGAAATGTCACCCTTTGCATAATTTGCCCCGTGAGAAATACATCATAGCTTCCGCGCCCTGGTATTAGGTAAATCCACGCAGGCCCATTAATGTCTGGTGGCACCGCCCAACCAATCTGCATCCAATTTCGACTAAATCCGTCAACTACTATAATGCGTCCACTACGTGTTCCGTAGTATTCAAGGTTTGGGGCGTCACTGGGAAAGTAAAATCGAAGTATTGGAGGATCCAGTTGCGCCTGTGCCTGCTGATAATTAGCTGGCAATAGAGGTGGGGAGTCAGTCTTTCTTCTTTCCGTTTTTTCATACTGTTTGTAAGTTGCTTCAGCGACCGCAGCCAGAGTAACTGCTACACCATCGCTAGGGGTATTTTCGGCCCATGCAAAGGCCTCATCACCACGCGCGTCTGCTGGCGCTTCGATATTTCCTCTGTAATTTGAAACGTAACGTAAAGCGAAATCCTCGATGCCCCATTGCATGTATTGTTGTACATGAGTTACTTCGTGAGCCCACCAGAAAGGGGCCTCAAAGAACGACGGTGGGTCAGTGTTAAAAACAATGATGTCATCGACGACAACGGCGTAGCCCCCTGACATATATTTCTGAGCTTGCCCGATCCCGTTTGGCAGAGTGATATCAACCTTACCAACTGTATATTTCGCCCGATCCACAACCTCTTGTGGGAAAAATTTTTTCAGTGGCTCTTTAATATGGTCAGGCAGAGGCTTCGCTGAGCTGATGTGTTTTTCACGGGCTTGTCGGACCGCAGCCGCCAACGGCATGGCAACGAATTGAAGTGGATTTTGGCCAAGTAGCGTGTTCGATGCGACAGCTCCTGCAGATTTCGTAAGCTCGCTGTAATACCGCTGTGTGAATGTCGCCGCATCAAAAACGAAATCACCTGCGGGGCCGCCAATTTGGTTGGACGCCTTCATTGCCTCTTTGTAGAGCTGATCTTGCGGCCATGTCACAACACTCGCAGCGATAGTACCAATCAGATTGTTATTTAATCCCGCAAAGTCAAACATTTCGATATAGGGCAATGTTGTGGTCAGGTTGGTCGAAGTGGGTTCAAGCTGTGTGTAAACGCCTAAGCGTTTTCCATAGCTTGTGCCCACGGTGCGTAGCATCGTCCAAGCTGTCCATCAACGGTATGAATTCAGTGTTTTTCCTACAAGTTACTAATTAGAGTTATAAGGATTAAGTTAGTAGTAGTTAGAAATAGTTACACTTTCTGAACGCTATATAAACACTGGCTTGGAATGCCAATTAAGTGGTCAAAACCACAAAAACCCGTGGTTAAACCCCCGAAGGAATGTGGTTAAACCCTCGAATAGACTGTGGTCAAAGCCACGATTTACCCGTGGTTAAAGCCACGACCTAAATCACAGGTTTGTAACAGCTTGTTATTGTTGATAAAAGTTCGGGGCTTTTTCGTCTTGTTTTAGTGTGGTTAAAACCACGAAGCTTCACTATCGAATAACATACCGTATGTTATTCACTGTTCCACTGTACTATTACACATACATCCCCAAAAAATGCCCAAAAGCTCATTTTTTTACTATTGAAGGTCTAAATATTGATCAGCAATTGTGGTTAAAACCACGAAGTAAATGTGCTTGCGTGGTTAAAACCCCGAAAGTCTTCTTAGTATCAACTCCCTGCTTCAGCTAAAACTGCATGTTTTAAAAACGCATCTTTATCTTTGTAAACAATGACTTTTTCAACGGTACCGGTCTCTTTTGCTGTTTTGTACTCAAGGCAGTAGTCTGGGATATCCTGCTCTTTGACGAGCTCTTTGATCTTACGGCGGAACTCACGCAGCTCAGATTTAACACCAAACTTCGCATAAAGCGTTTCTAAGCCTATTTCCCAATAGGTTTGATTGCCACAATGCTTCCGGCACAATTCATACATACGGCGGTTATAGGGCGATCGCAGTTTGAAGTAATCACGGTTGTAGGTAAGGATTCGGTTATTGGTGATGGAAGCAAACAAATGCTCTGAAAGGACTACTTCAATGTATTCAAGCCGTCCATTTTTATCCGTAACCATAGTTCCAGAATCGATAAGGCCGAAAACATCGCCTTTCTTCTTTTCTTTATCATTAATATTGCTAACAAAGGTGGTTCCGCGCAGGCGGGCCAAAGTATCTGCAATGCCAGCATAGGATTTGCCATCGGTTGTGCGGTTGGTGCTAACCAAATAATCGTAGGCGGTGATTTTTATTCGGCGGGTTACTTCTTTACCGCGATTCAATGCTTCAGCAACCTGCCCAAAGCAATAGAGCAACATATCTTTGTCGTGGATAGTGGCGCGGCCATTTACTGAAGGAATAATCTCTAGCCAATTACCGTTCGCATTTTCATAGCGAAACTTCTCGGTATCGGGTTTGGAGCTAATCGCAAAAATCGGATACTCCATTGAGTGCAAATCACCCTTAGGCGTAATGTCGATAATATCCGCAACAAAAAGATCGAGCTGGTCGGTCTTATCAAGCTGTTGGCTCATCGTAACCTCCTAACGCGGCGATTTTTTGAGTACGTGTCTCCTGAGGAGACAGCTGTATCCCAAGATGAGCCATGAGCTGTTGAGTTATCGCAGTACGGATTACAGAGCTGCGATCTGCTCTACCGCCCTCTTCCACCAATACTCGTTCAATCATGTAGTTGATCTTTTGATCCAGCGCTGTCGATAGCGTGACAGGAATTGATTCTGTTGAACCTGGGACGATAAATTCTTCGGCAATCAAGTTAGGAGCATCTGAGCGCTGTAAAAATTGTTCGGTAATATCGGCAATCCACTTAGAGCGTTGCTTGCGATTATAGGGCGAGTTCGCCATTGCCTCTTCAATGCGGGGCAACATGTTCGAAGGTACACGAAGGCTTGATCGTGTAATGCCGTCATCTGCCTTAGGTAAGGAAAACTTAGCCACGGCTGCGTTCCTCTAATTCGGCGACCAATAATGCAATGGCCTCGTTGATACCTGTAGGGCTATTTAAGTCAGCTTCTTTGATAAGGGCATCCATTTTGAGCTGCTTGGCGGCCGCTTTGATTAGCTGTCCAAATTGAGGGACTTTGTCTTTGTTCGCAAACTTAATGGATGGTTTTGTATCAATGGCTTTTACAGCTGTGCCACTTAACTTGGCTTCAAGCTCGCTAGGCGTTAATTGAGCCAGGGCAGCCGCTGCTTTAAGGTCGCTAACTTTCCCTGTGCTAATCGCATTCAAAAGTGCCTTGGTCGGGTAGCGTAAAACGGCAAGGTAGCGTTGGCTCTCAGCGCGGCTCTTGCCAATAATTTTGCTAAGCTTGGTGACAGAGGTTTTCTTAACCCCCTCCCCTGCTTCCAATAGTTTTTTGATATGATCCACGCGCTCCCACAAACTCATATCCACGCGGTGGACGTTCTCTTCCCATTGCAGGGTGTCAATTTCAGAACGGCTATAACCTTGCTCTACAATTCGTGCTGCGATATTGGATTCGCCCAATAAGATATGCGCCAGCAAGCGGCGCTCACCGGCGATTAGGTGAAAGGTACTTTCATCGCGCCAAACTACAATTGGATGCAATAAGCGATCGGCTGTCTTGAGAGCAGCAGCAAACCCTACCAGCGATTCCAAATCACCTAAGGCTTTACCGGTTAGCTGTTCCGACTCCCCTACTCTAGTCACATAGTCTTCTAACCAATCGGAAGGATCATCTACTTGAAGTTGGCTTTTATCGAACGGGTAGGCCGCTGCAATTTTTGTGATTTGCTCTTGAGTCAGTGCCAACTTGCGGGGGTTTTCGGGGTCGCAAATCACATAAGCCACAGGAACGGTTTTGGTCAGTATTCCCTTAACATTGGCTGCCGTGGCAACCTGAGCGGCTACTGAGCCTGCCCATTTTTCGGCGCCGGATTCCTGTTGATCGATCTTACCTGTACCGACGCGATTGTTTTGTGGGGTGCCGAATTTACGTGCCATTTGGAATTCCTCGTTTGCTGTCTCCTTGGGAGACACCTTGCATTGCTATAGTCGCGTCAGGTTATTTTTTAAAGATATGCTTCATCACATAAGCGCCCACAGACGAACTTTGCTTATGGGCAACGTGCTGCGCCGAAATTTGGAAAATACTGCGCGGTGTAATGCCTTTCAAATCACGCTCAGGGAAGGCCGTTGATTGCGGCAGGTAAACATCAGCAGGGAACATAATGCCACCCAGTTCTTGGTGGAGCATTTCCAAGGTGCTGCGATGAATGTTGGTATTGCTGCGAACCTTGTTAGGGCAGAGGCCTATCAGTTTCAATTGAGTATCATCGCTGCGCGAAAAGTTTTCAGATTGAATAACCTGCAGCATCGCGTTAATTCCCTGCAAGCTTTTCTCTTCTGGCTCGAAAGGGATGATGGCGTGCGTCGCCGCACGAACTGCCGACCGGAAAATGGGGTTGCGGCTTGGGCCGGTATCCAGAATGATGAGGTCGTAAGTATTGGCGACATCTTCCATGTGCAGGAACTCGCCTAAGCGATCAATAATTAAAGAGGCAATTTTGCCTGACGAGTTATCGTATTCGCTGTTAATGCGTTCCAGCAGGGCAGGGTGGCCCACCATGATTTCCACGGTATGCTTAAAGCCATTTTCATTTTTAATATATGTAGGGTGGGGCAGTACCGCTTTGCCAAAGAAAATATCCGCAATGTTTGAGCGCGAATCTAAATCTGGGTCGCCATCATAATCGGGGTGGAGGGGAGGGAGCTGGCCGCCCGTTGCCTGCGGTGCACTTTCCATGCCGACCCAATAGTCAGAAGAATTGCACTGCATATCCAAGTCAACAACCAGCACATTTTTCTTGGCAACAATCGCGGCATATTCCGCAATCACGCTGGCGACCGTTGTTTTGCCAACACCGCCTTTCTGGTTGAGAACCGCTAAAACCTTGCTTCTGTAGGTAAACATCTTGCTTCCCCTGTAAATAACATACGGCACATAGTATACGTGTGTTATAGGGTAGGGCAAGTGTCTCCTTAGGAGACAGCAAGCATTAACTGTTTGCTGGTTTTAATGCGCCATTTTTTACTAGGAACTCATCCAAGGATGACGCGCTTACAGATGGCGAATCATCACCTTCGCTCATGCCATCATCAACAAAGCGCTTTATTAGTTCTTCAGGTGAAAGGTTTAGCTCGGCTGCTTTCTCTCGAATTCGGTCAACAATGGTTTCCCGGTCTGAGTAAGCTATTGTGAACTGTGCCATCTAGTCCTCCTGGCGTTGAATAAGCACGCTTATGTAGCGAATCTATAGATTAGTTTACGCAAAGACTGATGTAAGCAAAGCTATTTACTGCATAAATAATAAACCGGCCAACTATGCGGCCCAATAAACAGATATAAAACACCATTTGATAGAATATTTACCTTATTATCAGCAAAATAATTACATTAAAGTCCGGCCACTTAAACGGCCATTATTTTTTCGATTTGAGCCCTACTATGGCCGCCTCTATTACCGACATCACACCCTTCAGCCCTATCGATAGAATATTGGGTGAATCGTCGCTGCCAGATAAAGCCATTAAGCTGATCAGCCAATCCGCGAAACTCAGTGGCCAGCTTGCGCCCTTAACGCTAATTCGCCTTGAACAACACATGGCGGCTATTAATTCTTACTACTCAAACCTGATTGAAGGTAACTCCACTCGCCCACATGAAATTCGTGCCGCGCAAATTGGTAACTACACCGGTGATGCCGCCAAGCGCGATTTGCAGCAAGAGTCATTGGCGCACATACAGGTGCAGGAATGGCTGATTGAACAAAAGCCAGATTTAGAAACACTCTTTACACCAGAATTTATCTGCCGGTTGCATCGTGAGTTTTATCAGCGTGTGCCAGATAGCTTATGGGTGATTAAAGATGAAAAGGGCATTGTGGTTGATAAAATTGTCCCTGGCGAATGGCGCTCAAAGTCAGTCATTGTTGGCCAACATATTCCGCCAGAGGCAGAAGATTTAGCCTTACTAATGGCCAAATTTTGCGAAACCTACAATCCAGATAGATTTACTGGTGATCGAAAAATTATTGCGATCATGGCTGCACATCACCGCTTTGCATGGATTCACCCATTTATGGATGGTAACGGCAGGGTAGGGCGCTTATTAACCGATGCAGCCCTCAAAGCCGTCGGGCTAGATAGCTACGGCGCTTGGTGTTTAAGCCGTGGCTTAGCGCGCTCATCCACCCAATACAAAATCTTGCTGGCGAATGCAGATGGCCCTGGCGAGCTTGCCGAAAAAGGTCTAGTCAGTTTTTGCGATTACATGTTGGATACCGCCATCGAGCAGGTCACTTATATGAGCGAGTCGCTAGATCTAGCCAAAATGCGCCGTCGCATAGAGGCCTATGTAATGGCCAGAAACGATGATCGGGTAGGGGGCATTAGCGCACCCCTGAAACCAACGGCCGGTTTGATTTTAAGCGTGGCTTTTCAGCAGGGCGAAATAGGCCGTGCTCAAGCCTTAGCACTTTGCGCCATGCCTGAGCGAACAGCGCGCCGGTTGTTAAGCCAATTAAAAAGCGAAGGGCTGTTAAGTGAAACTAGCAGCAAATCGCTATTACGATGGGAGATTCCAGAACATGCCGAGCCTTGGTATTTTCCCAATATTACGCACTAAAGTGTTTTGCATTAAAACTAAAAGCCAGTAAGCGATTCATTAATCGAATATGATTCACACATAATCTGCGTTGTGCGAGAAATCAGTTGGGTTTTGCAATACTCAACGAGGCTGGTATAAAAATCATTCGCCAGACATTTAACGTCACCTATTAAACGATTTAAAACAGGAAATAAGAATGACAAGTTCACAACAACGCGCCGCCCTGCAACGCCAAATCTGGTCGATTGCCAACGATGTACGCGGCGCAGTCGATGGCTGGGATTTTAAACAATACGTACTCGGCACTCTGTTTTACCGCTTTATAAGCGAAAACTTTGCAATCTACATTGAAGCCGGCGACGAGAGTATCACTTACGCCGAACTACCCGACAGCGTGATCACGCCAGACATTAAAGACGATGCCATTAAAACCAAGGGCTACTTCATTTACCCCAGTCAGTTGTTTGCCAATGTGGTCAAAACTGCAAACACCAATGAAAGCCTGAATACCGATCTGGCTGCATTTTTTTCCGCAATTGAATCGTCTGCTAACGGTTATCCTTCTGAGCAAGATATCAAAGGCTTGTTTGCCGATTTTGATACCACCAGCAACCGCCTTGGCAATACTGTAAAAGATAAAAATCTGCGCCTAGCGGCGGTGCTTAAAGGCGTAGCAGGTTTGGATTTTGGCCATAATTTTTATGAAAAGGCGGATGCATCCCATATCGACCTGTTTGGCGATGCCTATGAATTTCTAATTTCCAACTACGCCGCTAACGCAGGCAAATCCGGCGGTGAATTTTTTACCCCGCAGCATGTGTCTAAATTAATTGCGCAGCTTGCCATGCACGGCCAAACCAGCGTGAATAAAATATACGACCCCGCTTGTGGTTCTGGCTCGCTACTTTTGCAAGCCAAAAAGCATTTTGATGCACACATTATTGACGAAGGTTTTTACGGGCAAGAGTTAAACCACACCACCTACAACCTTGCGCGTATGAATATGTTTTTGCATAACATTAACTACGACAAGTTCAATATCCAGTTGGGCGACACCTTACGCACCCCGCACTTTGGCGATGACAAACCTTTTGATGCGATTGTCTCTAACCCACCCTACTCGGTGAAATGGATTGGCAGCGACGACCCAACCCTAATTAACGATGACCGCTTTGCACCAGCGGGCGTGCTTGCACCAAAATCCAAAGCAGACTTTGCCTTTGTGTTACACGCACTCAGTTATTTATCCAGCAAAGGCCGTGCTGCGATTGTGTGCTTCCCCGGTATTTTTTATCGCGGCGGCGCAGAACAAAAAATTCGCCAATATTTGGTGGATAACAATTATGT
>CAZOPE010000065.1:0-11422 GCA_964581625.1 uncultured Cellvibrionaceae bacterium | reverse complement strand
ACGCTTGTTTCAAGCGCCAGCGCCGAATCAGTTCATGGTTACCAGACATTAAAACTTCTGGAACCCTCATGCCTTCAAATTCTTCCGGCCGAGTGTAGTGCGGGCAATCTAACAAGCCCGCGGCAAACGAATCTTGCTCTGCCGATAGTGCGTGCCCTAAAGCCCCCGGAATTAACCGGGTTACCGCATCTATCAACACCATCGCCGGTAACTCGCCGCCACTTAACACATAATCACCGATGGACCATTCTTCATCGATAACCGTGTCGAGCAAGCGCTCGTCTATACCTTCGTAACGCCCTGCGATCAAAATCATATTGTTGTAGCCCGAAAGCTGTACAACACCTGCTTGATCCAAGGTTCTACCCTGTGGCGATAGGTAAATCACTTTGGATTCACTGCCCGCCCAAGCTTTGGCTTCTGTGATTGCATCTCGTAGGGGTTGCACCATCATCACCATACCGGGGCCGCCACCGAAGGGGCGATCATCCACTGTGGAATGACGATCATGGGCAAAATCTCGCGGAGTGATTGTTTTCAACTCCACCAAACCTTGCTTGAGCGCGCGGCTGGTAATACCAAAGTTGGCGATAGCGCCAAACATATCAGGGAAAATCGAGATTACCGCTATTTTTAACGGCGACTCACTTTGTGGTTGATTATCCACCACATCCCCTCAATGTTTTTAAAATCTTTTATTTAAAACTCAGGATCCCAGTCAACCAGTATTTCGCCTGCAGTTAAATCTACAGAGAGTACAAATTGCCCGGGAACATAAGGCACTAACCGCTCTTTTTGGTCGATAGATTCGGCATCGCCTACTACCACCAAAACATCGTTAGCACCTGTTTCAAACAGTTTTGACACAACACCCAAACGCTGACGCGTACCGGAGAATTGTGTGTACACCACCAAGCCCTCTAGCTGACTCCAGTAGTATTCACCGTCGTCCAGCTCTGGTATTTGATCACGCTCTATCGCTATATCAACTGCAGTGAAGGTCAGCGCTAAATCGCGATCATCCACCCCAACAATATGTGCAACATAAGCGTCACCATGAGGCCTTGCTTCGTCAATCTCGACTTTTTTGACACCGTGGGCAGTCTTTAGCCACCAAGGGTGATACTCAAAAAGGTTCTCAGCTGGCGATGTATAAGAATGGACTTTCACCCATCCTTTAATACCAAATACCGCAGTAATTCGCCCGACGTTAACCAGATTCGATTTAGTAGACATCAGGCAAACGCGTCAATTAAGCCGCTTTTTGGCTTTTCACGAGAGCAGCAACACGATCACTCAATTGAGCGCCTTGGCCAACCCAGTGAGCCAAACGATCTGCATCGATACGCAAAGTCTCTTCTTGACCACGAGCAACTGGGTTGAAAAAACCAATACGCTCAATGAAACGGCCGTTACGAGCGCTACGGCTGTTAGTTACGGTCAAGTGATAAAATGGACGGGCTTTTGAACCGCCACGTGACAGACGAATAGTTACCATTGAGGTCTTCTTCCTGTGTTTATTTAGAGGAGAACAATGATGCTCTCAGTTAGAAAAATGTTAATCGCACAACAAGGTATGCGAAAGGCGCGGCATTTTAAGGGAAACCTAGGGGTTTGTATAGACTTTGTTTAGCCCCATAAACACTAGATATGGGAAATAACACCACGAATCGGGTTATTTCCCATCGAAATCACTTCTCCGTCATATCCGCAAACCGATTGGGTAAATGCAGGTCTATGGGATGAGCAAACCCCGGCAAGGTTACTTGAGACTGACTTATGGTGATTTGACTTTCATCGATCAGGTTTTTACCAAAGTGGTAGATGGTTTCAAAATTACCGGTTAATGCCTGCTGATCATAAGATTGCGCGTCTGCAACGGCAACTTTACGACGCTCTTGATATGCCGATAGCGCATTCTCCCCGTAACGACGCGCAAGCATTGTTTCGACCACATGAGGCGCAAGCACATTGGCAGTCGCATTGTTTCCACCAAAGCCTTTAGAGTTCAGGAAAGCGACATCAATGGGCGACTGTTTACGATCAACATCTGTAATGGAGATTTGAAGGCGATCGGCAAAAACGTCATCAGCAACTTTGTCGATGGTTTTAATGCCGGGGATCAATCCGTATTTAAATACACCCAAACTGGCAATTAACTGTTCGCCGCTCGCTGCCGACAACGAATGACCAACATAGGCTTTTACCGCTGAAACTGGCCAGTTTGTAATGCCAAAGGTTTGCGCCACCAGATCAAAAATTTGCGACTCTGTGACGCGGTTGGCTGGTGTACTTGAGCCGTGCGCCTGAATCATAGAACGTTCACGCACTGCCTCATCGCCCAATAAGGCGCGCGCTGCAGCAACTGCTTTGGCCATGGTGATGTAGTTGCCGGGGCCCGGTGCGGATATGGATTTTTTAAAGCCATCGGCATTGATAAACACATCGCTCACAGCTCCGTGGATATCAGCACCAAGCTCCATCACCAAGGCATCGTCCATTAACACAATATATTGGCTAGCTTCAGCCATGGTAAAGCCGACGTTTTCGCCGAAGGGACGGCTGGTGCGGCGGGGATCGGCCTCTTCAACATTATCGAGCTTTTTAAGCTTGTCTTCGCTCGCCAAGGCACCCATCGTGGCGTAACCATCAATGATTTCGGGCAGGATTGGCGCCTCAGCATTCCCCACAACGGCAACACGGCATTTGCCCGCAACAATATCTTCTACTGCTGCGCGCAAGTTATAGAGGAAGGACGCGCAAGCACCGACTATGGCACCCGTATGCCCTACACTTCCCAACAAATAAGCGTTCACGAAGTCTGCAGGCATGGTATTCAAGCCTAAGGGGCACTGTTTGGCACTTACACGACCGCCTTTTAGCCGAGACTGCAACAAACCGCCAAAACCATTTTCATCCATTTGACTCATGACGTTACTGGCGTAAACCCCAATTTGATCGGGATTAACCGCATCCATAATGGTTTGCCATTCGATACCAATAGATTGAACCGCATCAGAGGCTCCAATCACCGCCAATTGCAGCGCACGCGGATGGTAATGGGAATTATAAAGAGCACCCAGATTGAAACCGCGCGGCAATTGGCCCGCAGATTTAACCGGGATATCCCGATAGCTATCGAATTTAACTTCAATTCCACCGGATGTGGTAACTCTTACTCGGTCATCATCCAACTCGGCGAGCTGCCAGCCTGCGGGAATAGGCTCAGGTAAATCGCGGCGACGCAGCTCAAACACCATAGGCTCCCCATCAGAACCCAGAACTGCATTTTTTTGCCAGTGCGCAGCATCTACATCAAAAAAGGTTTTTTCGATTCGACGAATCAATGTGCCGTCCAAAACCGCCGGACCATATTCAGATTCGATTTGAGCGAAGCTCAATGATTGACCTTCGAGGCTTTGGTAGTTGCCATCCTCGCACTTAACCAAGCCCATCATGACCGCGAGACCCGCGAGGGTTTCCTGACGCTCTTGCTCTGGCAAACTTTCAATGACCATACGCCGGTATGCGTGATGGCCTGAACTGCGGCCCGCAGCACTAAAACCACCAAAGCCAACGATAATAGGTAAATGCGACATCGGAACCTCTGCACTAATAGCATCTAATGCAGGCAGTGTATTGTGGCAGACGTATAAAGTCATGGTCATTTCAGCCATAATGAAAGGCAATTTAGCCATTCGATGGAAGCCATGCAAAACACACGTATCACGTTCGTCTTGATGGATGACATGCTCGCCACAAGCGCTACCCTACCCTCTGAAATGCTAATGGCAGCCCAGAGCGCTGCCTTGATAAGAGATAAAGCATCCAATAACCCAACACCCCCGCCCATTCAAATTAACACAGCAAGCTATACCGGTGAGCCAGTACTAACACGCTCGGGTTTGCGCTGGCAGCCGGGCGGCACATTGGAGGATTTCAGTGGCAGCCAACTTATCTACATTCCCGGACTTTGGCGGAATCCTCGACCACTTATCAAAAAGAGCCAAGCCTTACTCGACTGGTTGCGACAGGAATACCAAAACGGCGCATTGATTAGCGCAGTAGGTACGGGATGCTGCTTTTTGGCAGAAGCGGGATTATTGGACGGAAAAGCTGCCACTACTCATTGGCACTACTTTGATCAATTTCAAAAAGACTATCCGTTGGTACAACTTAAACGACAGTATTTTATTACGCAGGCAGGTACTCTCTATTGCGCCGCTAGCGTCAACTCACTCGCTGACTTAACTGTTCATTTCATTCAGCGCTTGTTTGGAAAAGAAATTGCGCATCACGTCGAGCGACATTTTTCCCATGAAATTCGTCGGGCTTACGAGGCGAGTGGATTCTTCGAAAAGGAACACAACATTCATCCAGACGAAGACGTCACTCAGATCCAAATTTGGTTACAAGATAATTACCATCGCAATATAGTAATGGCACAGCTAGCAGAAAAATTTGGCATGAGCACACGCACATTAAACCGTCGATTCAAAGAAGCTGTTGGCATTTCGCCTTTAGATTTTTTGCAGGAAGTGAGGGTCAATATCGCCAAAGATTTATTAAAAACCAGCAACCTTTCGATTAGCGAAATTGTGGATAAAGTGGGCTATCAGGATGTGGGGTTTTTTACCACTTTATTCAAAAAACATTTAGCAACCACACCAATGGCTTATCGCGAAACAGTGAGAGCAAAGCTATTCAGCGCCTCATAGAAAAAAAGCCCCCGAAAGTTTCCGAGGGCCCTATCAATACGTAAAATTAAGCAGCTACTGTTGACGCATCTTTTGAAGCCGCATCATTTTCAGCATTTGCGGCTGCAACATGAGTCAGCTTATCTGTTGCAGAACTACTCCCAATTGGGATGGTGCGTGGTTTCATAGCATCGGGAATAATGCGCTGCAAATCAATATGCAATAAACCATTTTCATAATTGGCTGACTGCACTTGAACGTGATCCGCCAATTGGAATCGACGTTCAAAACTACGCGCAGCAATACCTTGGTGCAAATAAGTTCGCTGCTGTTCTTCCGCCGTTTTATTGGCAGACACCGTTAAGTTGTTTTGGTTAACCTCAATATTAATTTCAGAACGATCAAAACCTGCGACCGCCATAGTGATGCGATATTTATCTTCGCCGGTGAGCTCGATATTATAAGGTGGATAGCTAGGCTGGTTTTGTTCAGCACGGTTCAAGCTGTCAAGAATATTGGCCATGCGATCAAAGCCAATTGCAGAACGGTATAACGGAGAAAAATCGAAATTACGCATAAAAATATCCTCAATTCTGAGCAATATAAAAAATGACTTATCACTGTGATCAAGTCGGTTTGTTGCGCAACTCCCAAATGGGCAGCTGCAATAGAGATATGTAGACACCCAAAATCATTTCAAGTCTTTTCCAGAAAAAATTTTCTATTTTTTTGTAAATATGCACCATTCGAATTCATAGCAACACCTAAAAATCAATTGTTGCACCATTAACAGGAAATTATTATTCCTTATACCTTATAAAACTTAACGAAAGAGGCAGAGACGAAAATGTTATTAAACAAGTCGAACTTTGCCTTGCTATTTAGCGTCGAAGGGTCAATATTGAAATTGAGGATGATGGTTTTAAGCCCCCTCTCCTCTACCATAAAACGTTAAGGAGCTTAATGATGAAAACTGCTGTCGATGTTCTATATCGTGATTTGGATTCTTCTGCCGCACTCAACGAAGTTATCACTAAGAAACTAGAAAAACTAAATCGCTTTTCCGACCAAATTTTGCACAGCCGCGTCGTTTTAGATACCCCCCACAATCATAAGCACAAAGGCAAACAATTCCGAGCCTCTATTGAGATTGATATCAAAGGCCACCCCATAGCTGTTACTCAAAACAATGAATCCATTCACCTTGCTGTACGCGATGCCTTTAATAGCGCCGAGCGCAAGGTTAAACAAATCACCGCGAGGAAAAGAACGCTTCAGTAGTAAAAATCGACCCTATAAAAAAGCCGGAGGCTCTTGCGAGACTCCGGCTTTTTTATAGGGTAAATAACTTATTCTTTTGCCAATTGAGCAGACATAATATCAATTAGGCGATTAAAGTTAGACAGCGAATTCATGTGAGCATATATAAGCTCCATACCGTCTTTTTTGAAAAGATCCAACGCTTCTTCATCGCTAATAGCTTTTAAGTTCTCACGCTTAACAACGAAGAAACCACCTAGATTCAGCTTAACTTCCTCCTTCCCCTTGAAGGAAATATTAGCGGCCATTGGTTCCAACAAACCTAAATCGTGAAGTTTTTTGCTGAAATTACGCGTTAAAGGCGCATGTGATTGATAATCTTGTTGAAATTCAATAATGGCATTCAAAAAGTCGGAGTTGGTGCCATCCTCTTTGAACAAACGCTCGCCGCGGCCGCCATCCTGAACAACAGACTCACTACCCTCATCAATACAAAGCGCCATCATCTCAGAACCTTCTGAACCACCTAAAATAAACGGATAACGACGCACAAAAGCAGGAACATAGCGCGTGATCAATGTATTTTTTTCATTGAGAAGAAGATTTTGCTCTTCTTTCAAGCCCATAACCGCGAGTGGAACATATTCTCCCTCAACATTGGTTTTGGAAAAAATAATGGGGAATTCGGCAGCGGCAACAGATATTTCACTGGCCAGAATAGGAACAGAGTTTAAATGGCTTATGAAAGCGTGGTTTTTAACATCAATAGACCACTTAGCATGCTTATCAGACAACGGTTGAATGTTATCGTAAATCATTAATTGTTTTGACACAGAGATACCTCTTTTTTATTTTGGCGCACGGAGTGCTTTTATAAATGAACGTATTTTTTTAGGAAGGCGAATGGTAGCACTTTGTTTCTCAGGTGCCACTAACTTGGAATTAAATCTTTAGAACAATTAGCCTAGAAAACAGCAGGCAATAAAAAAGGCGCTTTTATAAGCGCCTTTTAAAAAAATGGTCGGAACGGCGGGATTCGAACCCACGACCCCCACACCCCCAGTATGGTGCGCTACCTGGCTGCGCTACGCTCCGACAATAAAACTTCCTAAACAACACTGTAAGTCAGTGCCGCGAGGGACGGGCATAATACCCTAATTCATTTGGATTGCAAGAAACTAATGGGACCAATTTTTGCGGAGTTATGCAGCAAATTCTGGAGCATCAGCGTGACTTTAGCACCTTCAAAACCTGCTCTAACTCACCAATCATTTGCGTCACCAATTGCGAAAATTGATTGACGTCTGTTTGCGAGCTCTCGCTGCTCATTTGCAAGCGCGCGCCACCAATGGTGAACCCTTGGTCATATAGTAGCGAACGAATCTGGCGAATGGTCATTACGTCCTGACGCTGATAATAACGACGATTGCCACGGCGTTTGACGGGCTTTAATTGGGGAAATTCCTGTTCCCAATAACGCAACACGTGAGGCTTGACCGCACAAAGCTCACTGACTTCACCGATGGTAAAATAGCGTTTCCCGGGTATGACCGGGAGTTCGTCGTTATGACTGGGTTCCAACATAAGCTTCTACTCGAGCCTTAAGTTTTTGTCCGGGACGGAAGGTAACTACCCTACGCGCGCTAATCGGGATTTCTTCACCAGTTTTCGGGTTGCGACCCGGACGCTGGCTTTTATCACGCAACTCAAAGTTACCGAAACCGGACAACTTAACTTGTTCATTGTTTTCAAGTGCGTGGCGAATCTCTTCAAAGAAAAGCTCCACCAACTCCTTGGCTTCACGTTTGTTTAAACCGAGATCTTCATACAGCTTTTCAGCTAAATCCGCTTTGGTTAAAGCACCATCCGACATAGTTATTTTTCCTATTAAGAGCTGTCATAGGGCTATCTGAGGGTGGCAGAGAAATTGGCCTCCAGCGACTTGATGACCGCATCTATGGAAGCGTTAACTTCATCCTCGTTAAGAGTGCGCGAAGGATGCTGAAAGGTCAACCCCAAAGCGACACTTTTTCTATGTGGATCAATGCCTTTGCCCACATATACGTCAAACACCTTTAAGTCTGTCATATGCTCGCCGGCAGCTTCAGCTACCGCATTAGTCAGGGTTTTGGCCGCCACCTTACGATCTATAAGAATAGCCAAATCGCGGCGAACTTCAGGAAAACGCGACAAAGTGCTGAAAGCAGGTACCCGCGCTTGGGTCACTGCCGACAACTTCAGCTCGAATAAAAAGACGTTTTTAGGAATATCTAACTGTTGCTGCAAGGTTGGATGCAATGCGCCCACATAGCCTTGGAGCTCTCCATTCAGGTAAATCGCGGCAGTTTGGCCGGGGTGTAAGGCAGAATGCTCGCCAGATTGAAAGCTAAACTCTTTCGCATTCCCCGTTACCGCCAATACCGACTCTAAATCGCCTTTAACATCGAAAAAGTCCACGGGCTCAGCAGTATTCGCCCACGCCTCGGGCAAGCGGCTGCCATAGATCAAGCCCGCAACCGTCGCTTCTTGCTGCAAACCTTCAACACCACCCGCGGCAGTAGGCACAAAGCGCAAGCCCGTTTCAAATAAACGCACACGTTCTTGTTGACGATTGAGGTTGTTGCGAAGCACCGTAACCAAACCGGGCAACAAGCTGGTACGCATAGCAGCTAGGTCGGCGCTAATGGGATTGCGCAACACGACAGGTTCACACGCGGGGTCGAACAACGCAGAAAGCTTGGGCTCAATGAAGCTGAAAGTGATGGCCTCCTGATAGCCGCGCGCCACCAGTTGGCGGCGCACTGCAGAGATGCCAAGAACAGCCTCTGGACGCTCATCAATCTGAATCGGAGTCGCTAAAGCGCGCGTTGGCAGGCGGTTATAGCCATAAACACGAGCGAGTTCCTCCAGCAAATCAGCCTCGATGGAAATATCGAAACGGTAGCTTGGAACATTGAAGGTCCAACCGTCGGCGTTTTGCGATAGCAAGCTCAAACCGAGACGAGTAAGAATATCCACCACTTCGCTATCGGCCATCTCCAAGCTTAAACCGCTGACAATACGAGCTTTTCTCAAAGTGACTTGACGCTCTTGCGGTAAATGGTCATTAGTTACGTGAACCAATGGCCCAGCTTCGCCACCAACGATTTCCAGTAAGAGCGCAGTTGCACGCTCCATAGCTTCAACTTGCAGATTGTAATCCACACCACGCTCGAAGCGATGAGAGGAGTCCGTATGCAATCCATATGAACGCGCACGGCCAGCAATAGCCAACGGATTGAAGAAAGCACTTTCAAGGAATAGATCACGAGTTTCAGTGGTCACTGAACTGGGTTTGCCGCCAAATACACCCGCAATCGCCAAAGCGCCTTGCTGATCGGAAATAACCATAGTGTCTGAATTCAACTTAACTTCTTGGCCATCAAGCAAAACCAGCTGCTCATCTTGCTTTGCAAGACGCACATCAATACCACCAGAGAGTTTTGCCAAATCGAATGCGTGCATTGGCTGACCCAACTCAACCAACACATAGTTAGTCACATCAACTACAGCATCAATACTGCGTAGGCCAGCGCGAGTCAGCTTATCTTGCAACCAAGCGGGGCTTGGTTTGGTGATGTCGATATTGCGGATGACGCGACCAACATATCGGCTACATGCCGCGTTGGCAGAAAGTTTTACTGGGAATGTATCTGCAATAGTTGCTACAACTGAGTTGATAGCCGGCGCTTGCACCGGAGCGCGGAACAGCACGCCTACTTCGCGCGCAATGCCTTTAACGCTCAAACAGTCCGAGCGGTTTGGGGTTAAATCAACTTCGATCAATTTATCGTTGAGATTTAAGTATTCACGAATATCTGCGCCCACCGGAGCGTCAGCCGCTAATTCCCACAAACCAGTATCATCATCGCCTGCTTTTAATTCTGTTTGCCCGCAAAGCATGCCGAAGGATTCAACGCCGCGCAGCTTAGCTTTCTTGATGTGCCATTTATCTTCTGGGGCTTCACTGGCACCCGGCAATTCCGCACCTATGGTGGCGAATGGGATTTTGATACCCACGCGAGCGTTAGCCGCGCCGCACACGACTTGAGTTGGGCCATCAGGCAAGCCGGCGACTGTGGTTACTCGTAATTTGTCTGCATCGGGATGTTGCTCGCAGCCTACGATCTCACCCACGATAACGCCGGTAAAATCGCCAGCGACTGGTTCAATTGCATCCACTTCCAAGCCTGCCATAGTGAGCTGGGCCACCAATTCGTCTGTGCTAACCGAGGGATTTACCCATTCGCGCAACCAAGATTCACTTACTTTCATCTTTTAAGTCTCTAATAACTCGTCCGTAGGTTGGGCTGAGGTATGTAGCCCAACATGCTCAATCGGATCACCTAGTGTTTCCGACATTACAGAAATCTAAAACTGCTTGAGGAACCGCAAGTCGTTCTCAAAGAACAAGCGCAAATCGTTTACGCCATAGCGCAGCATTGCCAGGCGCTCTACGCCCATTCCGAAGGCGAAACCAGTATAAGTTTCAGGATCAACACCGCTCGCCTTAAATACTTCTGGATGAACCATGCCGCAACCACCTACTTCCAACCAGCCGCTGTTTTTGCACATACGGCAGCCTTTGCCGCGACATTGGGTACACTGAATATCCATCTCAGCCGAAGGCTCGGTGAACGGAAAATAAGATGGGCGGAAACGTACCGGCACGTCGGCCTCAAAGAAGGTTTTGAGAAATTGATCCATAGTGCCTTTCAAGTCGGCGAAGCTAATGTCTTTATCGACAACTAAACCTTCAACCTGATGAAACATTGGCGAGTGAGTTACATCGGAATCGCAACGATAAACACGGCCAGGACAAATGACTCGAATCGGCGGCGTTTTGTTTTCCATGGTGCGGACTTGTACGGGCGACGTGTGCGTACGAAGTACATGAGTATCATCCACATAGAAGGTATCGTGCATTGCACGCGCCGGGTGGTGAGATGGAATATTGAGCGCTTCAAAGTTGTGGTAGTCGTCCTCAATCTCTGGGCCGACTTCTACGGTGTAACCAACTGCAGAAAAAATATCTTCAATGCGTTGCAAAGTACGCGTTACAGGATGCAAACCGCCAGTGTGTTGACCTCGCCCTGGAAGCGTTACATCAACCACCTCATCGGCAAGCTTGGCTGCAATAGCTGCTTGTTCGAGAGTCGCTTTACGAACGCCTAACGCAGCTTGCACAGTATCTTTGGCTTTATTGATTTCTGCACCGGCAGCAGGACGCTCTTCTGGCGATAATTTGCCAAGGGTTTTCATCAGCGCAGTAATGCTGCCATTTTTACCAAGATAATCAACACGCACAGCATCGAGAGCTGAAAGATCCTGAGCATCAGTAACTAATTTGAGCGCTTCTTGCGTAAGCGCAGCGAGATTTTCCATCTGCTATTCCAATAAAATTTTGTTAGCAATCAAAGTGATTT
>CAZOPE010000064.1:0-11701 GCA_964581625.1 uncultured Cellvibrionaceae bacterium | reverse complement strand
TGGTTAACATGACTTCTACCACCTACTCTGGTGATGACAGTCGTTTGGGTAATGATCAATCTGGTACTTCTAACACTAGCAACTAAGTTGTGTTAGTAATTTTGCGATTGACGTAAGTTAATCGCGAGATAAAAAAAGGCTCCTTCGGGAGCCTTTTTTTATGGATTCAACTTATAATACTTCGCTGCCAAACCCCCACCGGAACAATCTTCAGTTAAGGTAGATAATATGTTACAGCGCATTTTAATTGCTCTCTTCGCAGTCGTAAGTTTTTCAACAAATTTAGCCTTGGCTGCCAATGAATCCCCATCTAAAGAGCCGCCGGTTAATAAAACCTTTGTTGTGGGCAAGCACTACAAAGTCTTACCCCAGGCTCTGCCATCAAACCCAGGTGCACCGGTCATGGAATTTATGTATTACGGGTGCCGTTCGTGCTTTCAGCTTGCACCTGCAATAGCGGAATGGAGTGCGACAAAAAATATCGGTGTGGCTTTGGTTCCTGCGCACTCTGAAAATGCGATGGTAGAGGAGGCACGTATATTCCATACGTTTGACGCAATGGGCGTTTTGGGTGAAATGTATGAAGAAGGGTTTGTTATGGTTCAAACTGACAAAACAAAATTGCAAGGTGTAGAGCGAGTAAACTATTTCCTTGAGCAGCATAAAGTGGACAAAGATAAGTTCTGGGCAACCTGGAAAAGTGAGCAGGTCAACAAAAGGCTGGCCGCTTCAGCTGCGCTAACAAAACAAGCACAGATAATGAAAACTCCATCATTTATAGTAAATGGAGTTTATCAAGTCGATACCGAGTCCGTAAAAAGCGTAGAAGAGCTATTCGAACTTTTGGAATATTTAGTCGCAAAAAAGCCTGCCTCTGCGCCCGCTTTATTGAAAAAAGCGTCTTGATGATATTCGAAGCGGTAAGAGCCCAGCTGCAGCATGGCTCGCACGCTACTCTTGCCACTTTGTGAGAAAGTCTTGATGATTCAAGTCCAGCATCTAACCAAAGTCTATAAAATCTATGAGCAGCCTGCTGATCGTTTAAAGCAGGCGATCTTTCGAGGCCGAAAGAAATTTTATAAAGAATTTTGGCCAGTTACGGATGTCAGCTTTTCGATCAATAAAGGTGAAATTGTTGGTCTTATAGGGGCCAATGGATCGGGAAAGTCTACGCTTCTGCAGCTAATCTGCGGAATTTTGCAACCGACTCAGGGTGAAATAAAAGTTGAGGGGCGCGTTGCTGCTTTGTTGGAATTGGGTTCAGGATTCAACCCAGAGTTTACCGGACATGACAATATTTTCATGAACGCCGCGTTGCTGGGGCTCAGTACAGAACAAATTAAGGCACGTTACAGTTATATCGTTGCTTTTGCGGACATCGGGGATTTTATACACCAACCAGTGAAGACCTATTCGAGCGGTATGATCGTTCGTTTGGCATTTGCTGTAAGCAGTTTTGTCGATGCCGATGTACTAGTAGTGGACGAAGCTTTATCTGTAGGTGATGTAGGTTTCCAAGCAAAATGTTTGGAGCGAATGGAACGGCTTATGAATCAAGGGGTGACGGTACTTCTTGTTACCCACGATGTCCAATTGGTTAAGCGCTATTGCAATAGAGTTTTATTTTTAAATCATGGCAACTTGGCTTTCGATGGAGACCCTGAGCAGGGTGTAGAACTCTATTTGTACGAAACCCGAGAACGAAAGTCAGCGACTTATGCATTGCAGGCTGATTCATCGCTTAAACATCAATACAGTTCGTTTGGAAGCATAGTAAAAACTGGCTTTATGCAAGAAGGCGAACTTTCTCCAGTAGGCATAATCAAACAGGGTGAACGTGCAAAACTCTATGTTCAAATTCGCGTTGATGCCTCAATAAAAAGTCCAAAAATCCAAATGACCATTCGAGATTCTCGAGGGTATAACCTCTTTGGTTACAACAACCTATTCGACCAAAAGCAATTGCAGCCAGATGCGGATGGAAACATATCCGTATGTTATTCATTTAAAGCGGCACTTCAGCTCGGCGAATATTCAGTTACCTTAAGATTGGATGATACGGATGATGTCGATCAGGTAAATTTATTGGATAAACAAGTGGGATTATTAAGTTTTACCGTTGTAGCACCTTACAGAACGTTCGACGCTGTCGTGGATTTGGGTGGCGCATGTGAGGTTCTCTCATGAATATTGTTTTCATATGTCAGAAGGGCGAGCTGGAAATTAAGGCAGTGTTGCTAGCATGGAGCTTACGCAACACTCATGGTGCCAGCGTGAATTTATATGCAGCTATTCCTCAGCAGGGCGATTGGAACTATTTAGCGAAAGAAACGACTGCATTGTTGAATTTTCTTGGCGTCGTTTTGCTAGATATGCCTTCACCGTTTGGTGAGGAATACCCTATTGGCAATAAAATAACTGCCATAGGATTGCTGCCAGATAATGAGCCTGGGTGCTTTCTAGATTCAGATATTGTCTCAATGGAACCTTGGTTCTTTGAAATTCCCAAAGGGAAAAGCTTGGCAAAACCAGCTGATCTAGGTACTTGGTCTGAAAATTGGGAATATATCTATCAAAAAGCGGGCCTAAACTTTCCCAGCCGTCGGGTACGGTTAACGGTGTCTAACACTTTGTCACTTCCCTATTTTAACGCCGGCGTAGTCGCGACTTGTGTGCCAAAACAACTTAGCGCGCAGTGGCTCGCGTTGGCGAAAGAGCTCATTAAAGATGGTGCTGTCTCAAATAAGTTTCCTTGGTTGGATCAAATTACCTTACCCCTAGCTTTTGAAAAAGCGGGCACCTGGGGCTGTTTGAGTGAGTACTTTAATTTTCCAGCGCATTTGCGATCTATTGGTGAGCATTCTGTAGGTCTATGTCACTATCACAATCCGGCCATATTCCTAACGCAGCCTAGATTGATGAATCTTTTCTATAAGGCAATTGCTGAAATGCCTTTGCTGCGGGATTTAGTTCTAAACAGCGCAGCTTGGGCGGCTTTATTAAATCCGGTTGTTAAATTAGGTCTGGGATCTAGTAATAAACATCGCAATTTTCTAATCACTGGAATTCCTCGTAGCGGTACCAGTTATTTGGCGTCTGTTCTCGATGCACAACAAGACTGGTTGGTGATCAACGAGCCCGCGCAAATATTTTCGGAGTTAGAAACGAGGAGTGATGCATCAGGTATCGAAAAATACCATGTGGCGTGTCGCGAGCAAGTTATCCTTGGGCAACCTATTGAGAATAAGGTATTAAATGGTCGGGTAGTTGAAGACACTGCTCAATTAGATCGAAGAAATTTCTATAACCCAGAAATATGTAGAGCAGATTTTTGGTTGGGATCAAAAAATACCTTGGCATACATGGCGTCTTTGGAAAAGCTGCTTAAATTGGAGTGGCCAATCGTTGCAATGATAAGGCATCCGTCAGACACCCTTGCATCCTGGCGTAACACATTTGAACATTTAAAAAATGCAGATGTGCTAAATTTCCCCGTCGCAAATCCCAGCTACCCAAGTTGGGCTTCGTGGCAACGCAACAGCTTGAATGAGGTTGCTAACGCAGAAAATCCAAAGCTTCGCAGAGTCCTGTTGTGGCGAATGCTTGCAAAAACGCTTATGAATCAAAGCGAACAGATACATTTGTGGCGGTACGAAGATTTGATAGAGCAGCCGAACGTTTATGTGAATAAATTTAACGCTGCATTGCATTACCACGGAAAGGCAAACATCAGTAAATCTGTGATAAAAGCGCGCGATAAGGATCATGATCCAGAAGAGTCGGAAATGCTCCGTGATCTTTGCTGGGAAGAACTCAAATTTTTTAAATACATGTAGCATACGGAATTCATTTAACATGCGAAAAGGCCTAATTTTGGCGGGTGGTTCAGGAACCCGCTTATATCCGCTGACGAAAGTTATAAGCAAGCAAATCGTCCCTATTTACGATAAGCCGATGATTTATTACCCCCTTACCACACTTATGTTGGCGGGTATTCGCGAAATATTGATTATCTCAACGCCGAGAGATTTGCCAACATATCGCGACTTGCTAGGCGATGGAAGCGATTGGGGTCTGCAAATCGAATACGCAGAACAACCTTCACCAGACGGGTTGGCGCAGGCATTCATCATTGGTGAAAAGTTTATCGGTGATAGCGATTGTGCTTTAGTGCTTGGCGATAACATTTACTACGCCCATGAATTTTCACGTCTATTGCAAAATGCAGACGCTCGCACAACCGGCGCGACAGTATTTGGTTATCACGTCGATGATGCTCGTGCTTACGGTGTTGTGGAGTTTGACGCTCAGGGCAACGTACTATCCATCGAAGAAAAGCCAGCACAACCCAAATCAAAATATGCTGTTACGGGATTATATTTTTACGACAATAGTGTTATTGAAATTGCAAAATCGATAAAGCCTTCGGCGCGTGGTGAATTGGAAATTACCGATGTTAATCAGGTTTATTTGCAGCGCGGCCAACTCACCGTGGAATTGCTGGGGCGTGGTGCTGCTTGGTTGGATACGGGAACCCACGACAATCTTTTAGCGGCGAGCCAGTTCATCCAAACTATAGAAAAGCGCCAAGGATTGAAAGTTGCTTGCCCTGAAGAAATAGCTTACCGCATGGGCTATATCGATAAAGCGCAATTAACGCGTTTGGCTGAACCACTTCTGAAAAGTGGCTACGGGCAATATTTGTTAGAAATCTTGAGTGATCGAGTGTTCTGATGGAAGTAATTAAAACAGCAATTAGCGACGTTCTAATTTTAAAACCCAAAATTATTGGTGATGAACGCGGGTATTTTTACGAAAGCTTTCGTCAGTCTTGGTTTGACGACTTAGGTTTGAATATAAAATTTGTGCAAGACAATCAGAGCTCGTCGCAAAAAAATGTTTTACGTGGTTTGCATTACCAAATTAAATATCCGCAAGGAAAGTTGGTTCGTGTTATTTCTGGCGAGGTTTTTGATGTTGCAGTAGATCTGCGAAAATCTTCTCCAACCTTTGGGCGATCCGTCGGTATTAATTTATCGGGTGATAATAAATTAATGCTATGGATCCCGCCGGGTTTTGCGCATGGGTTTACTGTTTTGAGTCAACAAGCTGAACTCTACTATAAATGTACAGAGTATTATTCTCCTGAGCACGATCGCTCGCTGCTATGGAGCGATCCAGCATTGGGTATCCAGTGGCCCATATATGAAGAGCCGATTTTGTCCTCTAAGGATGTCATGGCTAAACCACTATCAAATGCAGAGGTATATCCGTGAAAATTTTGATAACTGGCGCGGACGGCCAGTTGGGGCGCTCATTACAAGATAGCGCTCCCGCAATGATTAACGGGGAATACAATATCGTTACACCCGTAGGGAGAAAATTTTTCGATATCACCAAAAAAAAGCATTTGCACGAACAGCTTGAGCAATTAAAACCCAATATTATTATCAATGCAGCTGCTTACACTGCAGTGGATAAGGCCGAGGTTGAAAGGGATGAAGCAAGGCTCGTCAATGTCCAGGGCATAGAAAATCTTGCTGAATGGTGTGTTGCTAATAACTGCACCATCGTTCATGTGTCGACAGACTTTGTTTTTGGTGGCGATAAATCCACCGCCTATAAACCCTCCGATAATACATCACCGTTAAATTACTATGGCGAGACGAAATTGGCCGGCGAACAAGCCTTGCGCAAATCTGAATGCAATCATTACATAGTACGGACGGGTTGGGTTTACTCAGAACATGGCAATAATTTTGTAAAATCTATTTTGCGTTTGGCGGCTACCAAGCCGACTCTCAGTGTTGTAGCCGATCAAATTGGTACTCCCACTTATGCGCATCATCTTGCGCACATGATTTGGCAACTCATTGAAAATAAGCCTGAAGTATCTACGTGGCATTTTTCGGATGCTGGCGTGGCAAGTTGGTATGATTTCGCTACTGCAATCATAGAAGAAGCTGTTCCAATGCAGCTGTTGCAAAAAAATATTCCGGTAAAACCAATTACAACTAGTGATTATCCGACCCCCGCCAAGCGACCGCAGTTCAGCTTGCTCGATAAGGAGCAAACGTGGAAAGAATTGAATATAGCGCCGGTTCATTGGCGCGTTGCGTTGCGCAGCATGTTGGCACGTTTGATTGATCAGGAGAAAGCATGAGCAATTTATTGATAACTGGCGGTGCAGGCTTTATAGGCGCTAACTTTTGCCACTATTGGGCACAGCGTTATCCGCAAGACAAGCTGGTTGTATTAGATTCTTTAACTTATGCGGGCCATCGCAAAAACATCGCCAGCTTGGAAAGCCAAGGCTTGGTATTTGTGCAAGGTGATATTTGCGATCAACTCATCGTTGAAGAGCTATTTGGCGAATATGCAATTAATACTCTAGTGCATTTCGCGGCTGAGTCTCATGTAGATCGTTCAATTTCTGGGCCTGACGCATTTATCCAAACTAATGTTATTGGTACGCACAACTTATTAAAAGCGGCTAAGAAATTCTGGTTGGATACCGGGGTAAAAGATCACAGGTTTCATCATGTATCCACTGATGAAGTTTATGGATCTTTGACCGACACTGCCGCACCTTTTACAGAGCAAACTCCATTCGCTCCCAATTCTCCTTATTCTGCTTCTAAAGCGGCGTCGGATCATTTGGTTCGTGCCTATCACCACACCTTCGGGCTTAACGTGACCACCAGTAATTGCTCCAACAATTACGGACCTTACCAAGATAAGGAAAAATTAATTCCACTTATTATTTCAAATATATTGAATGGTAAATCACTGCCGATCTATGGTGATGGTAAAAATATTCGGGACTGGTTGTATGTAGAAGATCATTGCCGTGCTATAGACTTAATTCTCCAGCGTGGAAGGCCTGGAGAGGTATATAACGTCGGTGGTGAAAACGAGTGGCGTAACATTGATATAGTGAATTTGATTTGCACCATACTCGATGAGCGCTTTGCCCAAGATGCGCAGCTGTGTTCACGGTTCCCTTCATCGCCTTGTGCCAACGGCGATAAATCAAATTCATTGATCACTTACGTTAAAGATCGCCTTGGGCATGATCGCCGATACGCAATCGACCCAAGTAAATGTCACGCAGAATTAAATTATCGCCCCTCCGAAAGCTTTGAAACCGGCATTCAAAAAACCGTAGATTGGATGTTAAAAAATCAATAGTGGTAAGGAACTCTCTATGCAAAAGCCTTGCAAATAGAATGGAATTACGAATTGGTATTCCTTGGCGAGAGCAATAGTTATGCTGCAAACAGCTGATCAATTTCAAGCAAAAATACTTTGGCAGTCTACTCGTCCGCTGATTGCTGGGCGCAGCTTTATTATGGTCAGAGAAAACCAATCAATCCTGTTCAGTGTAACTGCCATTAAATACCGCGAGCATGAGCAAACAGGGGAGCATCTATCGGCAAAACAAGTGAGCGCAAATGAGCGAGCGCTAATTAATATCAGTACTAGCGAAACTCTGGCTCTCGAAGATCGCGCTTCCTTTTCTATATTAGATACAAAAACTGAAGAAGTTTTAGGTCAAGGCGTAATTGAGTTTGCTTTGCATCGCGCGACGAATATCCGCTGGCAACAATTAACAGTCAATAAAACCGCTCGTGCCGAATTAAAACAACAAAGAGCTATGTGCTTATGGTTCACAGGTTTGTCTGGATCTGGCAAGTCAACAATTGCTAACTTATTGGAGAAGCGATTGTTCGACAAAAAAATTCATACCTACCTATTAGATGGCGATAATCTTCGCCATGGGTTAAACCGAGATTTGGGTTTCACCGAGGCAGATCGCGTTGAAAATATTCGCCGTGTCGCCGAAGTGTCGCGGCTTATGGTTGATGCCGGTTTAGTGGTGCTGGCTTCGTTTATTTCGCCGTATAGTGCTGAACGCTTGATGGCGCGAAATCTCTTTGCGGAAGGTGAATTTATAGAAATCTTTGTAGACACCCCTTTAAGTGAATGTGAAAAGAGAGATGTAAAAGGTCTTTATGCGAAAGCACGACGTGGCGAGTTAAAAAATTTTACCGGTATTGATAGTCTTTACGAACAACCGCAACAATCTGAAATACGTCTTGATACCTGCGAATATACTGCGGAGGAATGTGTGGAGCATATCATTCAATATTTGCAGGCAGTAAATGACTGATGAGTGAAATCGATTTGAAGAATACCAAAAAACTAATTGTTGTTCTGGGCATGCATAGAAGTGGTACCAGCGCACTTATGAATGCACTGACCTGTTTGGGAGCAAGCTTGGGTGATGAGCTTCTTGAGCCCGGTGTGGATAATCCTAAAGGTTTCTTTGAAGACAAATCTATCAATGACCTCAATATAGAAATGTTGGGAGTGATTGGGCAGCACTGGTTTAGTTTGTCATTAGTTTCCGAAGCCGATGTAGCTACTCTCGTTGAAAAAGGTTATTTGGAACGCGCCCAGAGTCTAATGAAAGATAAAATGGAAGGGCATCTTGTCTTTGGATTCAAAGATCCTAGAGTGTCCAAACTATTTAAATTTTGGAGGCGTGTTTTCGTCACCTTGGATGTTGAAGTCAGCTATGTGTTGTGTCTCCGGCATCCTCTAAGTGTTGCAAAATCTTTATTGAAACGTAATAAAACACCTATCTACAAAGGTTATCTTTTGTGGCTCAGTTATAATCTTGCTGTATTGAATGAGTTTGCATCAGAGAGTAATTTGATCGCGTTGGATTACGATCAGTTATTGGAGTTTCCGCGCGCTCATCTGGAGCGATTGTCCAAGGAACTATGTCTTCCTTTAATGGAAGACGAAGCACAGAATTTTTGCGAAACGTTTTTAGATGGCGAATTAAGGCACACTAAATATTCTCGTGCAGATCTAGTCTTAGATCCCTTATGCAAACCTCAAATTATTGAGGCTTACGATATTTTTCAGTCTTTGGTTCATGAAAGCAACCAAAAGGCTATTCAACCCATTCACCAGTTTTACGAGCGCTTCAAAACTATATTGGAGACAGAATATTGTTTGCTAGATGAAATTGAAAAGTCCGCAGTTGATTACGTCTACGCGAACGAGAATATCAAGCAGCTAAAAGAATTGGTAGATGAGAGAACTCTCTGGGCAAAAGCTTTAGAACAGGATCTTGAAAAACGCACCCTCTGGGCAAAATCGCTCGAGCAAGATGTTGAAGATAGAACTCGCTGGGCGCAAGATCTCGATGCACAGCTGCACGATAAAAATCAAAAAATTATAGCGGTTAACAACGAATTATTTGTGCTCAAAGAAACTGAAGCTAATCTGCGACTTAAAAGCCTAACACTTGAGCAGGAAGTAATAGATACCAAGCGTGAACTCGACTTAAAAGTTCATGAAAGGGACGTGTTGCAGCAAGATAATATGCGCCTTGATGTACAGTTGGCAGAAGCCAACAGAAATTATCAGCAAATTATTGCATCTCACTCCTGGAAAATAACCAGCCCTTTGCGTGTTTTGGCGCGTCTCATGCGCGGTGAAACCCATCTAGTTATTGCTGCACTGAAGCCGCGTCTGTTGCGATTTGCGCGTTACGCTTACCAATATCTTCCATTACCCAGAGCGGCTAAAAATTTACTCGCGGGATTTGTCTATCGAATCGCTGGGCCGATGTTCGAAGGTGTGGTGCATTACGAAATGTGGCGCCGTAGTGGTAAACCGGATTTGCCAGAACTCGCCATTCGTGGAACCATCGAAAAAGCAGATATAAAATCTGTTCTTGAATCACTTGAGCTTCCGGTGAGTGATTCACCCTTAGTGTCGGTAATCATTCCGAGTTACGGAAATCTGCCCGTTACACTCACATGCCTTGCGTCAATCGCACGTCATATTCCCAAGGTTTCTATTGAAGTGATCGTTATGGAGGATCACTCACCGGATCATGAAATACATTTGCTGCAACAGGTTAAGGGGCTTCGCTATGAAGTGAATCCTCATAATTTAGGTTTCCTTCGCTCATGCAATCGCTCGCTCTCCCTTGCAAAAGGTGAGTACATTTATTTATTAAACAATGACACCGAAGTCACTGAAGGCTGGCTGGATAATTTAGTGGCGGTATTTAAGCGCGACGACTGCGGGCTTGTGGGTTCAAAACTGGTTTATCCAGATGGCCGGTTGCAAGAGGCAGGCGGTATTTTATGGCGCGATGGTTCAGCTTGGAATTTTGGTCGGCTGCAAAATCCGCAGCAGCCTGAATTTAATTATTTGAAAGAAGCCGATTACTGTTCAGGTGCATCCTTACTGATAAAAAAAGATTTTTTTATCGAGCTCGGCCTTTTTGATGAGCTTTATGTGCCCGCATACTACGAAGATACTGATCTTGCGTTTAAAGTTCGCGCAGCTGGCAAAAAAGTTTATTACCAACCTGCGTCGGTTATAGTTCATTACGAAGGCGTATCTAATGGTACTGATACCGGCAGTGGTATCAAAGCCTATCAAGTCGAAAACCAAAAGAAATTTTTTGAAAAATGGGAGTCTGCGCTGGCGCAACATTATCCCAATGCTGAATTGGTTTTTACTGCAAAAGATCGAAGTTATGGTAAGCCATGTGTAGTAGTTGTGGATCACTATGTGCTGCAACCGGATCGCGATGCGGGATCGCGATCTACCCTTGCCATTATTTCTGGATTACAAAAAATGGGTTGCAATGTGAAGTTCTGGCCCGACAATTTGTGGTACGACCCAGAATATACACCGCAATTACAACAGCGCGGAATTGAAGTTATTTATGGTGGAGAATACAGCGGTCGATTCAAGCAGTGGCTCGCATCAACAGAAAATGCTGTTACTCATGTACTCCTGAATCGCCCACATGTGGCTACGAATTATTTGGATGATTTGAAATCCTTTCCAAACATTCGCCGAATATTCTATGGTCATGATCTTCACTTTGAGCGTCTTCAGCGTGAGTACGAGTTAAATCCAAGCTCAAGTTTGAAAAAAGAAATTGATCATTACTTTAATATGGAGACGTCTGTTTGGAATCAAATGGATGCTGTGCTTTATCCATCGCAGGAAGAGGTTGAGTCTGTTAAAAAAATATCGCCCGCCGTTAATGCGCGAGCTATATGTCCTTATGTCTACGAAAACATCCATCAATACGCGCAGCGTCCTGTTGTGCAGGGCAACAAAATAGTTTTTGTTGCTGGGTTTGGTCATCCTCCAAATACAGATGCAGCACTTTGGTTTGTGAAAGAAGTTTTCCCTCATATTTTACAGCAGCGAGCTGATGTGAAACTTTATTTAATCGGTTCGCGGCCAACTGACCAGGTGCTGCAACTTCAATCGAATAGTATTGAGGTAACTGGATACGTTACAGATGAAGACTTAGCAGAGCATTATGCCAGCGCACGCGTAGCTGTTGTGCCACTTCGATTTGGTGCGGGCGTAAAAAACAAAGTGGTAGAAGCTATGGCTTACGGCGTACCGCTAATTACTACCGAGGTTGGAGCCCAAGGTTTGCCTGGGTTGGCTGATTTGATTCCTGTAACAACTGAATCAGTTGCCTTTGCGCGCTATGTATTGCAGGTTTTGGAAGATGACCAAGAGTGGTCACATTTATCGAACGCAGGTAATAAATATGTGACGAACCACTATTCAATGAAGACAATGATGTCTACTTTACAATATGCGTTGTTTGAGTGAGCGCAATGAAACTGGAATATCT
>CAZOPE010000063.1:0-11729 GCA_964581625.1 uncultured Cellvibrionaceae bacterium | reverse complement strand
CATAGTCAAATCCACGCTCACCAAAACGATCGACTAAGACATCGCGCTTATGCACACCTTTGAGATTTAATCCTGCGTCTGTTGCCAACACCTCATCAAAAAAGCCAAGGTGAACCGCAACTTTGTTGGCCAGAATTTTGTGGCTGGCCGTTGCCAGAATAATCGTACGACCCAGCGCTTTTTGCTGGTGTAACCAGGCGACTAGGGCTTTGTTGTAAGGAAGGGTGGCTGGGTCGATAGCGGATTGAGCGGCCAGTTTTGATTTAAGGGTTGCTCGCCCCTCACGCAGCCACAAGAGTAGGTTAAAAAGCTGGAGCAAGTTACGGCTCAACAGCTCATTGGCGGACTCCACCAATAAATCCGTTTTAATTAAACTGCCATCAAGGTCGACGACGAGTGGCGGTTCGAGTCCGATTGTATGCATTATGGTAGGGTGTAAGTGGATGGACGATTGTTTTCATAATTCTACGTTAGCCTGTGCTTAAAATACCCTATAAAATTTTAGTTATTCGCCGCGACAATATTGGCGATTTAGTGTGCACCACGCCAATGTTCGCTGCATTGCGTCAACATTTTCCGGGCGCGGAAATTGCCGCTTTGGTGAACTCGTATAACGCTGAAGTTCTACGCGGTAACCCACATGTTGACCAAGTCTTCGTTTACCAAAAGCTCAAGCATGCAGGCGGCTTGGCGAATCGATTAAAAGCCATTGCACAGCGGTTGCGCTTAATCATCAAGCTACGCAGCTGGCAGCCGGATGTAACGATATTGGCTAAATCCAGTTACGACCGTCACGGCCTTCATTTCGCGCGGCAGATCGGCGCCAAGAATGTGATTGGTTTTTTGCCGCAAGAAGATCGTAAAATCAATGGGTTGCCAGACATTGGGTTGGCTGCCCCCGATGCAAAATCCTGCCATGAGGTTGAGGCCGTTAACCAATTGCTAGGGCCCTTGGGCGTCGATGGTGCTTTGGGGCCTTTACAAGTATTTCCTAATCCTGCGTCTGTGATCGAGCTGCAAAAGCGATACCCACAAGCCACCAACCGTATTGCACTTCATATCAGCGCACGAGAAGCAGAGCGTCGTTGGGGTAACCCAAACTTTATTGCACTTGCACAACATATATTGGCTGAGCAGCCTGAAGCTCAGATAGGGTTGTTCTGGTCGCCCGGTAAAGCGGATGATCCGCATCACCCGGGGGATGATGACGCTGCTCAAGAGCTCATTCAAGCGGTTAACAGTAAACGACTGATGCCGATGCCCACGCAAAACCTTACGGAACTCATCGCAGCGTTATCGCTCTGTGATGTGTTCATTGGAACGGACGGTGGCGCAATGCACGTGGCGGCGGCGCTCAATAAAAAAGTACTCGCGCTTTTTGAGAACACCCGCTATAAACTGAACCATTGGTATCCATGGTGCGAGACGAATCGAGTGGTGCACAGCCCTGATGTTGCAGAACCAGAAATCCGCTATATTCCATTGGCAACAGTGATGGCAGCCTTCCAGGCTTTGCGCGATATCCCCTGACCCTGCTAGGTGCTTTTTATGCACAGCGCTCGCAGGGGGGGTGCTATAATTACCGCAAATAAATTTATATAACCTACGGTTTATTTTGGTTATTTTGTTGTGTAAAAAATCTAGGCAAGGCCGTTTTTTGGAAACCAACGTTCAATCCAAGGGCGGTAGCGTGTGCAAAGTTAGGTGCACGGTGTGCTTTCTGACGTTTCGATTTTTGTAATACCTATGTCATCCCCAAAGCAAACTAATCTGCAGGCTCCATCCGCGCCGTCTAACTCAGGCGGTGAAAAAGCGCTCCTGAATCAGACGATTTTGGTGACAGGGGGCGTGGGTTATATCGGTTCGCACACGGTGGTGCAGTTGCTAGGCGCTGGCTATAAGGTCGTTGTGCTCGATAACCTCTGCAACAGTAAGCGCGAGGTCGTGAATCGTATCGAACGTATTACCGGTAAGCGCCCTGAATTCGTGATGGGTGACATCCGTGATCACGAATTGTTGCGCAGTGTCTTTGCGGCGCACAAGATCGACGCCGTCATTCACTTCGCGGGCCTCAAGGCTGTCGGCGAATCGGTTGCTGAGCCACTCAAGTATTACGACAACAACGTTTCCGGCAGCGTCGTCCTCTTTGAAGAAATGGCCCGCGCTGGCGTTAAGACCTTAGTCTTCTCGTCCTCAGCCACGGTCTATGGCGACCCAGGTGTCGTTCAATACACCGAAGATCTGCCCTTGAAGCCGGTTAACGTTTACGGACGTACCAAACTCATGGTCGAAGATGTACTGCGTGATCTCAAGCATGCAGATCCGGCTTGGCGCATCGCACTGCTACGCTACTTTAACCCCGTGGGTGCACACGATAGCGGCATGATTGGCGAAGATCCTTGTGGTATCCCGAATAATTTGATGCCGTTTGTCGCGCAAGTCGCCATTGGTAAGCGTCAGAAGCTGGCGGTTTTTGGAAACGACTATCCGACACCAGACGGCACGGGCAAGCGCGATTACATCCACGTGGATGATTTGGCGGCGGGGCACCTGGCCGCGCTCAACGCGCTAAATCAGTCGGCCGAGACGTTAACAGTCAATCTTGGCACGGGCCGACCTTACAGCGTGCTCGAAATGGTCGAAGCCTTCGCTGCTGCATCAGGCAAGCCAGTGCCATATGAAATCGCACCGCGACGTGCGGGTGATCTGGCGGAGTATTACGCCGAGCCTACTTTGGCCAAAGCCTTGCTGGGCTGGGAAGCGCGGCACGGCATTGAACGCATGTGCGCCGATAACTGGCGCTGGCAGTCGATGAACCCGCTGGGTTTTGTGCCGGACGATGAGTCCGCTAAACGGCATTAGCAAGCGCTTTGCGATTTTAAGAGTTTAGAAAATAGTTAAATTAATCATGGTAAATCCCACAAAATTGACTCGGCTATTCATTTTGCAGGTCTCAAGGCGGTAGGTGAATCCGCTTGGCTATAAACCGACGGGCTTAAATTTTTGATTTAAAAATTGAACAATATTAACAAAAGCTATTATCCGATTGTCTTTGGCACACGAATTATAAATTCGATAGGTGGGTTGGTTGCTGCCGCGATTATTATTTCAAAATACACTGCATATGAAGCTGGCTTGATTTATACGTTATTGAGTGTTGTTGGATTGCTTTTTGTTTTAGAAGCTGGTCTGCCAATTGTAATACTTCAAAAGGCTTGCAGAATTGCAACTGATGTTAGTTGGCAATCCTTAAGCATGTCTCAGAAGATTGAAGCTGCTTTGCCGACGTTGAAACATTACATAGGTGTCGCGATATTAATTGGTGGGGCTGGAGGGAGCGCAGGGTATTTTTTTGCTTATAATTTTATAGATGTAAACATCTACCAAAATTATAATACCCTATTCTGGTTGTGTTTTTCATTGGGATTAACATTGCCATTGACGACTGCTTTAAATTATTTTGAGGGGTTGGGTTATTTAATTGGAGTTGCAAAGGTAAGGCTCTTCCAAGCATTAATATCTCAATCAGTTTTTTTTATGGCTCTTTGGTTAAAATTAGGCTCCGCGAGTGTCGCAATACTGATTACAACTTCAGCTTTGGTTGGAATTGCGATAATCATGCGTTTATTTTTTAGGGCGGGATTGTTATTAAATATAGAAAAGGTATTTTCAGTCGGATTGGATTGGATTTCGATAATTCAATTGAGAAGTGATTGGTCTTTGCAATGGCGATTATGGACTAATAGCATAGCTGGGTACTTTACTAATCAAGCTTGGGTTCTGGGGGTTTCGTTAACAGGTAATGTTATTTTGGCAGCAAAAGTAGGGGTCGCACTTCAGATAGTTACAGCGGCAGTTGGTTTTTCAATCACGCCAATTGGCTCGAGATTGCCTCAGCTTGCAATTTTAGCTGCAGCAGATGCTAAAGAAAAATTTTGGGCATTGTCGAAAATATTAATAAGGCATTCTTTTATAACTTTTTCACTGGTGATGGCCGGTGTGATTTTGGGATATGGAATAATCTTGCCTTTGTTACCTAACGCTAGTGATAAGCTGTTACAGCCATTGGAAGGCTTGTTGTTAGGATTTGCAATACCGCTGATTTCATGCTCGACTGCGCTTATGTCATTCAATCAATCATTGGGGAGAGATGACTTATATTGGATATCTGTATTAAAAATACTAGTTCCATTCTTTTTAATTTTTATAATTGGCAATGATTTGAATGAAAAAAGTATCGCTATAAGTTACTTGATTGCTAGCGCACTAGTTTGTGCAGCTTCGCTTAAAATGCATACGTTGTCAACGAAAAGGATCCTGGCGTGAAAGTTGATGTTGCAGTTCAATCGTATAAGAAACCTGAGCAGTTAATTTACTCTCTATTTTCACTTCACAAATTTTGTAAAGACAAAGTGGATACAGTTTGGATCAATGATGACTGCTCTGGAGGCGATGTGCTATTGGCATACCATCGTTTATCTGAAAGCGGTGCTTTGGCCCCTTGGAAAATTAATGTACGGGAAAATACACAGCGTATGGGATGGTGGGTCTCGTTCGTCCGTGGAGTAAAGCCTGTCTACCAGACAACTTGGTTTAGATTTAAAAGAATGTTGTGGAATTTGTATAAGGTCGGTGCAATATACGTTAACAGAATGGATTTGCGCTATCAGTGGGCTATCGAATGTACTGACAAGAGATACATCTTTGTAATGCACGATGATATTGAATTTAAAAGCGATATAATTTCCGCTTATCTCAATAAAATTGAGAGTAATGAGAAAATGGCAATAGTTGGAGAGCTGGGCCAATGTTGGCGTTGCGCATATGCGAATGATGGTTGTACACCCCAAAAGATTTTAGCTGGACATATTCCGTCAGAGATGTGGCCAAGTACCGCAGTGAGGTCTGGGTCTCATGCTTGGGCATGTCGCATCAATGAGTGGAGCTCCTTGATTAATGTAGATGTAGCTAAGGAAATATCAGAGCGAGAGGGAGTTTTTTTTGGAAACTATGACGCTAATGGAGATATTGCAGCATACTGGTTCTATAAGGTTGTGAAAATGGGCTATGGTTACAACGATCCTTTTCCTGAAAAGGAAAAAAGAGCATTGATGTATGCCCATTGGGAAAACGGTGTCACCGGTCATTCGGCCTGGGTGAATCAGGGAAATGGAAAGTCTATATATGAGCCTGAATTTCACAAGCTGAAGCTTATACAAGACTTTTCGTACATTTTTTAAATATGAAATCAACTATCGGAAGAGACGTAGAACTAAGTGGAGGGGTTACACTAGTCGTTACGTCATGCGGGAGGATGGCACACTTATTAGAAACCATTAATACTTTCGCAAAATATAACACCTACCCACTAAGTGAAGCAATTTTTGTTGAAGATGGCGGTCTTGATCTTGACGTAGATTTGCTTTCAAAAGTACTAAACCTTAATCCAGCAAATATAAAAATTCTTAAGAATGAATTTAACATTGGCCAACTCGCATCGATTGATCGTGCATACGAACTGGTGCATACTGAATATATATTTCACTGCGAAGATGATTGGGAATTTTTTACGCCGGGATTTGTTGAAACTTCGATTGATATTCTCTCGGCTGATAGAAAAATATTCTGTGTTTGGTTAAGGGGGCACAATGACACAAATGCTCACCCAATTGAAGCTAAAAAAAATATAACAAAGTCCGGCACTGAGTATTATTTGATGCAGAAGGATTTAAATAAAATTTGGTCGGGCTTCACTCTTAACCCTGGTTTGAGACGCACCCAAGACTGTCGGCTACTCTACCCATATGCGAAACAGAAGATTCAAGCTACGTTAGGGCAAAGGGAACGAGTTACCGAATCGGACCTGTCTGTACTATATGGTGAATTAGGCTTTCGCGGAGCGATATCGAACAACAAAAGAGGTTTTGTTCGGCATACCGGTTATGGGTATCATCTTCCAAGTGAATGGGAACTGTCAATTTGGGTCAAAATAAAAAACTTTGTTAGAAGACTAAAGCTGTTGTGAAATTATTTAAATGATAGATAAAAAATATAATATTGATATTGTCCTTCTAAGAGCATTTGCAGTTCTGGTTGTCATTGGCTATCATTTCTTTCCAAGTTATGTTCCATGGGGTTTTGTTGGTGTAGATATCTTCTTTGTGTTATCTGGTTACTTGATGGTTAACATCTGGTGTACAGGTTCGACTATATTTAATTTTTATTTGAATCGCGTTCGAAGGATATATCCTGCACTATTGATAGTTATATTGGTATTCAGTATTGTAGGATTTTTTTCTTTGCTCGACGATGAGTTTGATAGTTTGATAAACTCATCTATAGCTGCGTTACTTCAAGTACAGAATATTCGTGAGTATCTCAATGGGGGATACTTTACTGATGCAGTTAACTTTAGGCCTATGTTGCATACTTGGTCTCTATCGATGGAGTTCCAATTTTATTTTGTGCTTCCGGTCATTTTCATTGCGTCGAAATTTTTTAAAATAGGACGAATTTCTGCTGTTGTAATTGTTACTTGTTTAAGTATTGTCGCATGTTTATTAATAACAGAAATCTATCATTTTGATGCATATTTTATTACGCCTTTGAGAATTTGGGAATTTTTGGCCGGTGGCTTGTGTTATCTATTGATGGAAACGATTGCTATCAATAGGATTAAATGGCAACTGTTTCTCATTGCATCGTTAGTATTGTTTGTTCTAACGATTATATTTGTCAGATCTGGTACGGAGTATCCTGGGTTTGTTGCTGTCTTTCCTGTTTTTGCGTCTGTATGCTATTTGCTTGCAAAACAATCATGCAGATTGCCAAGCGCTGTTATAAGTGTGTTCTATTACATTTCAAGTATTAGCTTCTCCCTTTATTTGTTTCATTTTCCAGTCATTGAAATTCTGAAGCAGATTTATGGAGTTCCTACAATATCTCAGCGGTTTTTGACGTTAATTCTAATTTTTTTAGCAGCGCATTTCACTGACAGGCAAATTGTGCCTAAATTTTTAAGGTTTCGGAGAAGTACACAAGCGCTCTTTCTGTTCAGCATCATATCAATTATTTTGTTGGTTTCGATTAAGGAAATACTACCAGCTTCAAATCGTGCAATTATGAAAGCCAATTCAAATGAGATTTCAACCAATACATTTAAACTCGACTACAAAGATAACTGTAAATTTTTAGGCATAACAGAACATAAAGATGATCGTTGCAGGAGTAAAGTGGCTAATATCAATCACCCCAATCTGGTTATTGTAGGGGATAGCCTATCAAATTCTCTTACTACCGTATTCGATGAATTATCTACGGATTTTCCTCAATACAACGATTACATTCAAATAGGAAGAGGTCTTTGCCCAGGGGTTATAGGTGTCGGAAGTGATGACTGCGTAGTATTTACTGAAGTTGCAATTAAATTTATTGAAAATCTCGATCCAAAAATTCCTGTTTTTTTGGCCGGTCAATGGCCCCTCTATTACCACCCAGAAAATCCAGCAGAGCTTGATAAACTAAGAGTAGGCCTCGATACAACACTAACACGACTTTCTGCAAATAATAGAAAGGTAGTTTTTGTATACAATGTCCCGCTTGGCGCTCTCCCAAGAACTTGCGTTTCAAGACATCCGTTGAGTTCCGTAGGACAATGTGATATTCCTAAGGAAGTTGCAGATCAACGAGACGGTGGTTATCGTCAATTTATTGAAGAATTGCTTGGTAAATACGATGTTGTAAAATTTGATCCTAAGAAATTGATGTGTGACGAATTATCATGCGTCGTTTATTATGATAATCATATACTTTATTTAGATGATTCTCACCTTTCGCGTCAAGGTGGCTCGGAATTAGCAAAACGAGCTTATAGTTGGTTTCTTAATAACTCCTTTGTTGATGCGAAATAATTTTTCAACCTTGTTCTGGCTATCGGCAGGATTGATGATTAGCCTCTTTATTGCACATCGGCCTCCAGATAGTTTTTTTGATACAAACAATTATATTGAAATGGCTACCCGTGCAAATGATGGCTTTGAAGTAAATGCAGAACCCAGCTTTGAGTTTCTTTCAAGCATAAGCTTCAATTTTGGAACTGGAGCTGTTGGCTTGCTCTTTGCGTATGCAGCATTGGGGATTGTCCCTAAAATAATTTTGATTATGCGTAGGCTACCATATCCATATTTGGCACTCTTACTTTACTTTTCAGGTAATTTCATCTTGCAAGAAATGGTTCAAGTCAGAGTTGGTGCCGCTCTAGGTTTATTATGGTTGTCAATGTTTCTATTCATGGATGGAAGGATGTTTTGGGCAATAATTCTGTCTGTTCTGGCAACGTCTTTCCACTATAGTGCCTTTATTGTTTTTGCAATCGCCATAGTTGTTATTTTTGCATATTTAAATAAATTTATAAGGGTTGGGCGGTTAGGTAATCAAAAACTTATTCTCGCAATATCTATAATTACAGTAAGTTACTTAATTGGATTGACGGTTTTTAACCTTACTTCTAACGAATCATTGCTTTATGACTATCTTCCGAATAGGTATGCTGATGGCTATTTGGTTGCATCTGCTGCTAGCTATGGCATTGGTCGAATAATTTTTGTCTTTTTTGTCTCGATTGTTGGAATGTTTTCCTGTGCCTTGGGTTGGCTGCCAAAGCAGTTCCCATATCTATTCGCTGCGCTATCAGCATATATATCACTTATTGCTATGTGTTTGTTTCAGTCGCAGCCTGTGGTGGGTTCACGTTTGGCTGATATGTTCCTTTCATTTTTGCCAATATTAATCGTCGGATTAATTAAGGCTAAACCACGCATCGGCTGGCCTGTTTTTTTGATTGTTTTGGTTGCGCAGGCTATCAATATAATATTTTATGCAACTTACTACCAAGCAATCGACTAAATCTTTTCAAACTAGGCCCAAAGTGAGTGTTTGCCTAGCGTCTTTCAATGGCGAGCTATATATTATCGATCAGGTGAATAGTATTCTTGTACAGTTGGAGTCGTCTGATGAGCTTGTGATCTCAGACAACGGCTCTACTGATAACACACTAGAAATAATTTCAAAGATAAATGATAGAAGGATACGCCTAGTTCATTGTAAGAAAAAAGGGGTTTGTAATAATTTTGAAAATGCAATTACATCATCTACTGGAGATGTTTTAATTCTAAGTGATCAGGATGATGTATGGTTGCCTGGTAGGCTCGCAGTTGCTCTCAAAGCACTGCAATCAAGTGATTTGTCTTTGGTAAACTTTAAATCCGTTGATGCCAAGTTGAATGTTATTAAAATTAACCATAGACAACCGAAGGACAGTGTACCAACGACTCTTCTGGTAAACGGATATACCGGCTGCTGCATGGCAATGAATAAAGTCGTTCTAAATGCAATTCTTCCGTTTCCAAAGGGTCTGCCCATGCACGATTGGTGGATTGCAATTCTATGTCAAATTTTGTTCGACGTAAAAATAAATTCCGAAGCCTATATTCTCTATCGTCGACATGGATCTAATCTATCTTCGACTGGAGGGGTATCTGCTGTGCCACTTTTAAAGAGGTTGTCGTGGCGGTTCATCATGCTTCGCTTGGTTTTGAGTAGAGTGGTAAAGATTAAATTTTTCAGCGGGTTCTACAAAAAATGAATTTAGATATTTCGATTGTAAGTCACGGCCAATCCGAAATGCTTTCAAAGTTGCTCCATGATGCTGTGGATTCTAATGTACAGTGCTCTCGGTTAATTATCACAAAAAATCTACCTGAAGAATTTGATTTTAAAGAATTCCATATTTCAAATGAAACAATCATTATTGATAATTCTAGTAGAAAGGGCTTCGGAGCTAATCACAATTCAGCGTTTGAGCATTCAGACGCAAAATTTTTCGCTGTTTTAAATCCTGATTTGAGGTTCACGAACAACCCATTTCCAGCATTGCTTAAAAACTTTGAAGACCCTAAGGTTGGAATTGTATGTCCAGTTATTACCAATGATGAAGGCGTTGCTGAAGATAGTACTCGTGAATTTCCAACTCTCTTCAATTTGTTCTTTAAATTACTAAGATTGGCCGATGGTGGTGTTCAACGTGCTGTGGATAAGGCTCCCACTGAGGTTGATTGGGCCGCTGGTATGTTTTTGTTGATCAGAAGAGAAGCCATGCTTAGCATCGGTGGATTCGACCCAAATTTTTTTTTGTATTACGAAGATGTCGATCTTTGCGCAAGGATGCACAACGGTGGCTGGAAAATCGTTCTTGACCCAGCTGAACAAGTTATTCATTTAGCACAACGTAGAAGCAGAAGAAATTTACGGTATATGTTGTGGCATCTAAGTAGCATGCTTCGATATTTTAGAAAACGTTTGTTTACTAATCAACTTATTTAACTCAATTTATTTAAAAGGCTAAAATTTAATATGACAAAAGATCATGACTGCTATAATTCTTCTTTCTACGATTTCCAAATGGATGGATCGTATAAAAGTGCTGTGTTATATGTGAAACATCTCGCTAACTATATCATGCCGTTATCAGTTGTCGATCTCGGGTGCGGAAGAGGAACTTGGCTCAAAGCATTCGGAGAAGCTGGAGCGAAAAATTTAGTCGGATTTGACGGTAGTTGGAATAGTCAAGAGAAAATGTTGGACCAAAATATAAGTTTTAAGCCCGTTAATTTGAATTCGTTCACTCCTAATCAAAATGATAAATTCGATTTGGCGATGTCCCTTGAAGTTGCAGAACACCTAAGCTTATCTTCTGCAAGAAATTTTGTATCAGCACTAACCAATTTGTCTGATGTTGTTCTTTTCGGTGCTGCGTATTCCCATCAAGGTGGCAGTGATCATATAAATGAACAACCACATACATACTGGGCCAAAATTTTTTTAGATTTTGGATACGTTCCCTACGATATATTTCGTCCTTTTTTTTGGGGGAACCCCGATGTAGAAGTCTGGTATCAACAAAATACATTCTTGTATGTTAAGAGCTCTTCGCTGTTAAATAATAAATTGGAATCCTTTGGGTCTCTCCCAGTAAAAAATTTATTGTTTATGAATTGTGTTCACCCTCATTTGTTCGATATTTGGGTCTCAAGAGCAAATAGTCCATTTAAAACGCTTATGAGAAAATTTTTACATATGCTGACTCCAAAAAAACTGCAGCCAATAGCTAGAAAAATTAATGGTAAAATATTTGGTGATTAATGGAGTTGCTATGCAATTGCGTTCCTCTGACGAGGATTTATGACTGTTCTCGTTACCGGTGCCGCCGGCTTCATCGGCTCAAACTTTGTGCTGGATTGGCTCGAGCAATGCAATGAGCCGGTCGTTAACCTCGATCTGCTCACTTACGCCGGCAACCTCGCGAACCTCAAAGAACTGGAAGGTGACCCACGTCACCAGTTCGTACGTGGCAGCATCGGCGACCGTAGCCTCGTGGCCAATCTGCTGGCAGACTGCAAACCACGTGCCGTGATTAACTTTGCCGCTGAAAGCCATGTGGATCGTTCTATCCATGGCCCGGGTGAATTTATCCAGACCAACATCGTTGGCACATTCAACCTGCTTGAATCAGTCCGTGGTTACTGGAACGATCTGCCAGAAGCCGATAAGGCTGCCTTCCGCTTTCTGCACGTTTCTACCGATGAAGTCTACGGATCACTCTCCAAAGAAGATCCGCCCTTCTCGGAAACCAACCAATACGAACCCAATAGCCCCTACAGCGCCAGTAAAGC
>CAZOPE010000062.1:0-12433 GCA_964581625.1 uncultured Cellvibrionaceae bacterium | reverse complement strand
ATATGGTGCCAAGGCGCAGGAATTCAATATGCCCACAGGTACAGTTAAGTGGTTCAATAATGCGAAGGGGTACGGCTTTATTTTAGCCGATCAAGGTAACGAAGATTTGTTTGCGCATTATTCTGCAATCAAGATGGAGGGATACAAAACCCTCAAAGCAGGTCAGCAGGTTTCATTCGATATCACCAAAGGCGACAAAGGCCTGCATGCCGTAAATATTTGCGCTCCCGATATGGAAGAACAGGCAAGCACAAGCGGACAAGCCGCAGAACCCGCCTAACCTCTCTGCAAAAAACCATCAAATAAAAAACCCCTTGGGATCACCACCCAAGGGGTTTTTGTTTTGCAACTACCGATTAATTAGCCCAAGGTTGCCAAAGCAGCATTGAAGGTTGCGCTTGGGCGCATCGCTTTAGAGGTCTTTTCGAAGTCTGGACGATAGTAACCACCCAAATCGACTGGTTTGCCACCTGCAGCAATCAACTCAGCAACGATTTTGGCTTCGTTCTCAGCCAACGCTTTCGCTAAAGGAGCAAACTGCGCAGCCAGTGCGGCGTCTTCAGTTTGCGCAGCCAAGGTTTGTGCCCAGTACATTGCTAAGTAAAAATGGCTACCGCGGTTATCAAATTCACCTACGGCGCGGCCTGGAGACTTGTTGTTATCCAGGAAAAGGCCATTCGCTTGGTCTAAGGTTTTTGCAAAGACTTTGGCTTTGGCGTTATTAGCAATATTGCCAAAGTGATCCAAAGATTCTGCCAAGGCAAGGAACTCACCTAGAGAGTCCCAACGCAAGTGGCCTTCTTCAACAAATTGTTGAACGTGTTTGGGAGCTGAACCGCCCGCACCCGTTTCAAACAAACCACCGCCGTTCATCAGTGGAACAATAGACAACATTTTTGCAGAAGTACCAAGCTCCATGATTGGGAACAAGTCGGTGAGATAGTCACGCAATACGTTACCCGTTACAGAGATGGTGTCTTTACCGGCGCGGATGCGATCCAAAGAATACTGTGTTGCGTCTTCTGGAGTCTTGATATAAATCTCAAGACCAGCGGTATCGTGTTCTTTCAAATAAGTTTCAACTTTCGTGATCAGTTGCGCATCGTGCGCACGTTTTGGATCAAGCCAGAAAACCGCTGGAGTTGATGATGCGCGCGCACGATTTACTGCAAGCTTCACCCAATCCTGGATGGGAGCATCTTTTACTTGGCACATACGGAAAATATCGCCAGCATCTACGTTTTGTTCCAATACGACCTTGCCAGACGCATCAGTTACACGCACAACACCGTTGGCAAAAATTTGGAACGTTTTATCGTGTGAACCGTATTCTTCAGCTGCTTGCGCCATCAAACCTACATTGGGAACACTACCCATAGTCACAGGATTGAATGCGCCATTTTTCTTGCAATCATCGATAACAACTTGGTAAACACCTGCATAGCAGCGATCTGGAATAACCGCTTTGGTATCTTGCAGCTTGCCTTCCGTATTCCACATTTTGCCAGAATCGCGAATCATCGCAGGCATGGATGCATCAACAATCACATCGCTAGGAACATGCAGGTTAGTAATACCTTTATCGGAATTAACCATGGCCAACTGTGGGCGAGCTGCGTAAAGCGCTGCAATATCAGCTTCGATTGCGGCTTGCTTGTCTGCTGGTAATGATTTGATTTTGGTGTAGAGATCGCCAATACCATTGTTTACGTCTACACCAAGTTCTTTAATTTCCGCAGCATATTTTTCCAATACGGGTGCGTAAAACACAGATACAAAATGACCGAAAATAATCGGGTCAGATACTTTCATCATGGTGGCTTTCAAGTGAACTGACAAAAGCACACCGCTGTTTTTCGCATCTTCAATTTGCGCAGCAATAAATGCACGCAACGCGCTTTTGCTGAGCACAGATGCATCAACAATTTCGCCTGCCAACACTTTTACCGATTCTTTTAACACTTTCACGCTGCCATCTTGGGCAACCAATTCAATTTTCAAGCTACCCGCATCAGCAATTAACGCCGATTTTTCACTGCCGTAAAAATCACCGGCGCTCATGTGCGCAACATGTGATTTTGAATCTGCTGCCCAAGCACCCATTTTGTGGGGATTCTTGCGCGCGTAGTTTTTTACAGACAATGGCGCGCGACGATCTGAGTTACCTTCGCGCAACACAGGGTTTACCGCAGAACCTTTGATTTTATCGTAACGTGCTTTCGCATCTTTTTCTGTATCGTTTGCCGGTACCTCAGGGTAATCAGGCAAGGCGAAACCTTGAGATTGCAATTCTTTGATTGCGGCTTTCAGTTGTGGAACTGACGCACTGATATTCGGTAATTTAATAATGTTGGCTTCAGGCGTGGTAGCCAATTTGCCCAGCTCGGCAAGATGATCGCCGATGCGTTGTTCAGGTTTTAAGAATTCAGAGAAGGCGGCAATGATGCGGCCGGAGAGCGAAATATCACGAGTTTCAATGGCAATGCCGGAGGACTTGGTAAAGGCTTGAACTATGGGGAGCAAAGAGTAAGTGGCTAGTGCGGGGGCTTCGTCGGTTTGCGTATAAATAATTTTAGAATCGGTCATTTTTTACTTTAACTCCGTGGATTTCATGAGACTTACCATGGAACTGGGCCTTTTGAGCTTTGCCATGAGATTATGAAAAGGAAAGAAATTAGCGGGCGAGGCTCATCAAAACCGCAAGCTCTGCCGTCAAAAAAATCGCGCGCAGTATAACAGTGCTGTAAACTTTTGGCATTCGCGGGAGTCATCAAAATGACCCCTCTTCTTTTATTCCTACTGGATTTGGCTGCTTCATGTCATCACTGATTTTGTTTAATAAGCCCTTTGGCGTTATCTCCCAATTTACTGCTGGAAGTACGGGAGACCAGAATCGCCCCACATTGGCGCAATATATCAAGCTGCCCAACGTTTATCCGGCAGGAAGGCTTGATCACGATTCAGAAGGCCTGTTACTGCTAACAGATGATGGTCAGGTCCAACACCACATTTCACACCCTGCGCATAAACTGCCGAAAACCTATTGGGTTCAAGTTGAAGGAGCCCCTAACAGTTATGCACTAACCAAACTTCGCCAAGGCGTTGAGCTGAATGATGGAATCACCCTACCCGCCGAAGCCCGTTTAATACCCACGCCCAAACTGTGGGAACGCGACCCGCCAATCCGCAGCCGTGTAAATATTCCAACCCAGTGGATTGAGATTGTGATTACCGAAGGCAAAAATCGCCAAATTCGCCGTATGACCGCTGCCGTTGGCCACCCTACTTTACGCTTGGTGCGCGTAAAAATTGGCAACTGGACACTCGAAGGCATAGCGCCAGGGGAATACAAAGCGACCACGGTTAACTTGCCTAAATCGGCGATGACAGAGGCTCCGCGCAATCGCAATAACAGACCCAACCAAGGTCAAGCGCGCAAGCCATCATCCGCAGAACAAACGAAGGATGGACAACAGCGTCCGCCCCGAAACAATTCCAACGGACCTGCTGGCGACAACAAGCCTCGACCACGCAAACCCGGCGGGCATAGGCCGGCTGTATCTAAACCCAGCACACCTAAAACTGCGCCGAATCCTAAGGTTGCGACCAAGGTGATTGTTAAGCCTTCGCGCAAATTCACTGATGTATGAAAATAGTGGTCATTACATCCATGCATCATTAATTACCATTCATCCTTTAAAGTTTCCGCTCAGCATCTTTAACCCTTCATACGTTATTACTTTTAGATAATACCTTTAACATCCACGCTCCGCATATAAGAGCGTGGAAGAGTGTACACGCTAAAAATACGTGAAGGATGCAGCCATGATCGACCCCCAAAAAACACCTCTCCACACCCAACACTCACACGCATTCATTTCACTGCAAAACATCTGTAAATCCTACTCAACTGCCGGTTCAAATGTGTGCGTTTTGCATGATATTTATTTTGATATTGCAAAAGGTGAACGCGTTGCTGTTGTGGGTAAATCCGGTAGCGGTAAAACTACTCTCATTAATTTAATTACGGGCATAGATGCGCCCACTAGCGGCGAAATCTTTATTCAGCAAGAAGCAATAACTCACCTGAGCCAGAACGCGCTCGCGCGATGGCGAGGCAAAAATGTCGGCATAGTATTTCAATTTTTTCAGTTACTTCCCACGCTGACCATCCTTGAAAACATTATTTTACCGATGGACCTGTGCAACCAATTTTCACGGGCTCAGCGCTCAGCACGCGCGTTAGAGTTACTAGCACGTGTGGGCATTGCCGACCACTCCCACAAATTACCTTCCGCCTTATCTGGAGGACAACAACAGCGCGCCGCAATAGCGCGTGCCCTTGCCAATGACCCTGCATTAATCATTGCCGACGAGCCTACGGGAAACTTGGATTCCAATACCGCAAACGATGTAATGCACTTATTTGAGGGGCTCGCTAAGGATGGTAAAACATTAATTCTGGTGAGCCACGAACGCGACATCAGCCGCTACGTAGATCGTGTTATTACATTAAAAGATGGTGCAATTGTGGAGACATCTACATGAGAACCGCGCTTTACAAATTGTGGGGCGACTTAGCCGCAACGCCTGGTCGCTTTGCCATGATGATTATTGCCATAGCACTCTGTTCGGCTGCTGTAATCGCTATGTTATTCACCTATAAAGTGCTTACGCGGGAAATGCAGAGCAATTATTTAGGGACTAATCCCGCAGCTGCACATATTTTAATTAATACACAAGGTGAGATTGATGAATCTGCAAAAGCACTACTAGCTTTACGCAATTTCCCGTTAGTTACCGGCGCTGAACTGGGCGAAAAAGTGTATTTCCAGGTTGAAGTGGCACCAAAAGAGTTTGTTACAGCACTCATTTTTATTGCTGATGATCCACGTAGTTTACACATTAATAAACCACAACTTGATCAAGGAGGTTGGCCAGCGGAAGGAGAAATATTATTAGAGCGAAAAGCGCTGGGAGTTGCCAAGCTCGATGTAGGTAACTCTATTAAACTCCACGGAAAAACATCTGCTCACCCTCTCAAGATCAGCGGGTTAGTGCACGACCCTGCCCTTGCGCCCGCCAACACCGAGCACATGATTTATGGCTATATTTCACGCGCGACTTTTCAGACGTTGAACGAACCCGTTAGCAGCCGCTATTTAAAAATGGCTGTTGCGCCTGAAAACATGAATCGCCCAGCCATAGAAAAAATTGCAGCAGATGCAATAAAAAATATCGCTGAATTTGCACAAGTTTATGAAATTCATATTCCACCGCCGAATTTGCACCCCCACCAAACACAAATGATCACCGGTTTGAATATGCTGTTGTTGTTCAGTTTACTGGCCGTATTTTTGGGTGCTTTATTAATTGCCACCACAATGTGGGGAATGCTCGCACAGCAGGTACGCCAAATTGGCATCATGAAAACACTAGGCGCAAGCTCATCACAAATCACTGCGCTCTATTTAATCTTGGTAATCGCAATAGGTTTAATAGCGGTGACGATTGGTTTTCCACTAGGCATCGCGGCTGGCCGTGGGCTAGTAAATATGACAGCTGATTCACTTAATCTTAAGATTATTGATACTTCACTTCCGTTAAGCCTGTGGGTTTTTAATGGCGCCTTTTGCGTGGGTTTGCCGGTGTTTTTGGCATATTTCCCCATTCGCCGCGCAGCCAATAAAAGTGTACGGACAGCACTGGATGACCATGGTGTTACAGAAGCAAATATCAAAACATCTATCAGCTTTTTATCGCCCTTGTGGGCTATGATTCTGCGCAATCTTTCTCGCCGCCCTGGCCGATTAAGCTTTACCTTGTTGTTGCTAGCGATTGCTGGAGCGACCTTTTTGTCCAGCCAAAATTTATTGTCCTCCTGGAGCCATTTAGCAATTGCTGCTCATGAGCATCGTCAATATCAAATTGATATCAGCTTTCCTGAAACGCAATTCACCGAATCAATTCAGGTTCTTGTGCAGCAAAACCCGGAGATCGCACACACAGAGTTTTTTAACCGGACGAGCGCCTCTGCTTCGCGAGCTGATGGGTTAATTATAAAAGAGGTCTATCCCGATGGTGGTCACGGCAGCTTGAGCTTAATTAGCCTACCTATAAAAACTCATAGCGTGTCTTTAAATATGCAGAGCGGGCACTGGCTTCAAACAACCGATGAAATTGTTGTTAACCAAATGGCTTACCATCAATTTTTTGCCGACAAACACATTGGCGATGAAATTTATCTTAAGGTTCAAAACGAAAATCGCACATTCAAATTAGCAGGAATTATTGAAGAACCGCTAACGGGAGCAAGTCTTTACGCGCCCTTGATATCGAACAAGGTAAATAGCCTTCGCATCCAATTACACAACACAGCGCCCGCCAATCTTGAGCAAATTGCCTCTCAACTAAAATTGCAATTTGCACAAGCCGGTGTGCCGATTAACAACCTTGTTACAGAAAATTTTCGCCAACAAAGCGGCAAGGGTCACTTGATGATTATGGTGTTGATATTGGTCATGATCGCTGCAGCCATGTGTGTGGTTGGCCTGTTTAGTTTGGCCACGGTGATGAGCGCCAATATCAGTGAGCGGTTGCGAGAGTTTGCAGTTATGCGCAGCTTGGGCGCAGAAAATTCCACCGTTTTTTCGCTGGTAATCAACGAAGCATTTTTAATCGCCCTATTGAGTTATTTATTAAGCATTCCGATGGCAGCCGTATTTTCAACATTAATGGCGCGCAGTCTTAGCCATATTTCACTTCAACCACTTGGCCTTGCCTTCTCGACGAAAGGTCTGGTGGTTTGGTTCGCACTTATTTTTTTAGGTGCATTTAGCGCGAGCCTTGCACCTGCACTACATGCAATGCGTTTTAAGTTGCGTGAAGTTCTCAACTTTATCTAAAAGCATTTTTTATTAGCGACACAATTTAATCCATAACCTCAGGAGAGCATATGAAAAAGCCTGCATTCGTTTTAATTGCCGTAATTGTAATCATTGGCCTTGTGTTTGGCCTTGCACATACATTGGATCTGAGCACCACATTTAGGGAATTTCACGGAGGTTAGATAGGTTTCGCCGCGCCACAATTTTTAATCTGCGATCGAGGAAAGTCTAGATCCGCTGGCATTCGTACACTTACACAAGCTAGGATTGCTGCTTTTTAAGAGTAAGGATTTCCAAATGACCTGGGCACCCCATGTAACAGTCGCCACCATTATTGAACGTGATAATCGCTATCTCATGGTTTATGAAGAGGCTGACGGCAAAGAGGTTTACAACCAACCCGCCGGCCACTTGGACCCCGACGAAACTCTAGGCGAAGCTGCTATTAGAGAGGCTTTAGAAGAGACAGGCTGGGCAATCAACTTAACTGGCGTGGTTGGAGTAAATCTTTATACCGCCCCGAGCAACGGTGTGACTTACATGCGTACCACCTTTATTGGTGAGGCGCTCAGCCATGATCCCCTTAGAAAGCTCGATACAGGTATTATCGAAGCCGTTTGGCTCACCTACGAAGAATTGGTCGCCCGTAAAGACCAACTCCGCAGCCCTATGACCCTGCAAATTATTGAGGATTATCGCGCTGGACGTCGCTTTCCCTTGGAAGTGGTTGGCTAGCAATATCTAATCAAGAGGGCAAAGCGTCGGTTTTTTTGACACCTAATTCATCATAATTTTTGTAAGCTACTGATTTGGCTAACTATTTGAGAATGGCACCATCCTTGCCTACTCAAAAGCACCAACAATGTGACGCAATTCACATTAAATATAAAACCAGATCACCTTATTGAGGGGTTGAATGAAAACTGTCATCAAATCGTTATGCGCTCTAACCTTATCCTTGGCATGCGGCGCAAGCTTTGCGGGCCAATTGCCAATCTTCAGTGGCTGGACCACCTTTGGCTCAGAAGACCAATCGGGTAGCGGCAGCTACTATTTATCACCCGGCTGGGGCGGCCAAGCATTTGATGCTGAGTACTTGTTCTACAAACAACAAGGCAATTTGCTTTCAATTGGTCTACAAACCGGTTTCGATATCATTAGTGATAACGGCCAACTCTTTACTGACGGCCACCGTTACTACGCCGGTGACTTGGCCCTCTCTTTTGACGGCAATAAAAGCACCTACGAATACGCCATCGATTTTGGTAATGTAACGAAAAACTATGCGGGCACGACTAAAATCAGTGCACAAGGCAATGCTTCAGGTTCCGATACAGCTGGCTTATACAAAGCTAACAGCTGGAACAATGACATATATTTCTACACCCACGGTGGATACAGTGCACCTTATGGCGTATCAAACGGAAGCTTGTTGCAAGCAGCTAACGGCGGCAATTTTTCTCAAGGCTTCGGCACCATTGGTGGTGACAAGTCTTACTACAGTATCTTTACCTTGGACCTTTCCAATATTGTGGGCTTGCAACCAAACTTTGTATTAGATGCTCACTGGACTATGTCTTGCGGGAACGATGCCATTGACGGCCACGTCGCCTTGGCAAAAGTACCAGAGCCAAGCCCATTGATTCTTTTCGGCCTTGGACTTGTCGGCTTAATTGCGGCGCGTCGTAAGCTAAGCTAATTCACTCCATCCCCCTCAAAAAGAGCCCATCAGGGCTCTTTTTTTGTATGCCGCTCCAGATTTACCCTGCCTATTCTTTGAAGTGGCCAGCCAACCTGCGTAAAATGCGTAGCTCATTTTCCCAGCCGTGTTTCGTCTTATGTCCCAATCTGCCCCCCAACCTTTAGTCATCGTCGGAATGTCCGGTGGTGTCGATTCCTCTGTATCTGCTTTACTGCTCAAACAACAGGGCTACCGTGTGGAAGGCCTGTTTATGAAAAATTGGGACGAGGACGACGGCACCGAATACTGCACCGCTAAAACTGACTTGGCGGATGCTGAACGAGTATGCGAAAAGATTGGGATAAAGCTACACACCGCCAACTTTGCGGCCGAATACTGGGATAACGTATTTGAGCACTTTCTCGAGGAATACAAAGCAGGCCGCACGCCTAATCCAGATATCCTCTGCAACCGCGAAATCAAATTTAAGGTCTTTTTGGAATATGCCAAAATTTTAGGTGGTGACTACATAGCAACCGGCCATTATGTTCGCCGAGCCGATCGCGATGGACACACCTATTTGTTGAAAGGTTTGGATCCCAACAAAGACCAGAGCTATTTCCTGCACGCCGTGGGTGAAGCGGAATTTGCCAAATCACTTTTCCCTGTCGGCGATATCGAAAAACCGGAAGTTCGTCGTATCGCCGAAGAACATGGCCTAGTCACCCATAACAAAAAAGACAGCACCGGCATTTGCTTTATTGGCGAACGTCGCTTTAAGGACTTTTTGCAGCAGTATCTACCCGCGCAACCGGGAGACATACAAACACCCGAAGGCACCGTAATTGGCCAGCATTCTGGTTTGATGTATCACACTATTGGCCAGCGCCAAGGGTTGGGAATTGGTGGTGTTAAGGGCGCAAACGAGGAGCCTTGGTTCGTTGCCTGTAAAGATTTGAATCGTAATGTGTTGGTGGTAGTGCAAGGAACAGATCATCCATTGCTTTATACGAATCATCTTATTGCCCAACAAGCCCATTGGATTAACGGCGCTCCGACTGGTGGGCCTTTAAATCCCGATAACACGCCCTCATCTAGCTTTACCTGTACCGCTAAAAACCGTTACCGGCAGGAAGATCAATCGTGCCGTGTAACTATTTTGATGGACGGGACATTAGACGTTCTATTCGATGTACCTCAACGCGCGATTACACCGGGCCAATCGGTTGTTTTTTACCAAGGTGATGTTTGCCTTGGCGGCGCCGTGATTGAGTCTACCGACAACGTCTGACCCTTCACACGCACAGACGCAACTACGAGTATTCATTGTGAGTAAAAACCTTCAAGACATTACCCTTGCACTAGCAGGTGTTGTGCAAGCCGCCGTGCTGGTGAACCAAGTGGCTAAGACCGGATTTGCGCAGCAAGATGCCTATAAATGCAGCGTAGAAAGCCTTTTTGACCTAAACCCCACCAGTACGCTCGCGGTTTACGGCGGTAACCCACAAAACCTACGTGTTGGCCTAGAAGCCTTGCGCGACATGCTTTCTGGTAAACATAAGCATCAAGAAGCCATGCGCTACGCCTTGGGCGCCTTACACCTTCAGAAGAAACTGGCGGGGCGCAGAGACATGATCAACACGCTAGGGACTCGAGTATCCCAAGCCGCCATCCAAGCCGAACATTTCACCTCGACCCATGACAATGTAGTAGGCAACCTAGGTCAAATCTATAGCGAGACCATCAGTACTTTTCGTTTTCGCATTCAGGTAATGGGCGACTACAATTACCTTCAACAACCGCGTATTGCCAGCCAAATCCGCGCGCTTCTGTTGGCATCCATTCGCTCTGCCATGCTGTGGCGACAACTGGGCGGAACCCGTTGGCAGCTGCTGTTGCAACGAAAGGCAATCGCATCGCAAATAGACCACTTGCTACGCGCTTTACCTTACTGATTCACTGAAAACGCCTGAAAAATCAGGCGTTTTCAGTTATGATGGCGGCCTTTTGAGACAAGCTGAACAGGCAGTATAAATGTTCTAATGTAAGCTTTTCCAAACGCATCCGCTGCATTAAAAAGGGAATTTGATATTCCCGTTCGCCTTGAATAAAGCAATTAAAAAGAACTTTCAACTTTTTGATGATTTTTATTCAGGACAAACCGGAACATCAATTTTATTTATTTTATTTTTAAACGAGAACCCGCATGGCCCCTACATCCAACGACTCCTTTGCAACACTCACCGCACTCAATGCTGTTTCACCTGTAGATGGCCGCTACGGCAATCGCACCGTTGCATTGCGTAAAATTTTCAGTGAATTTGGTTTAATTCGCTTCCGCGTAGAAGTGGAAGTCCGTTGGTTGCAACAACTCAGTCGTCATGCAGGCATTCCTGAGGTTCCCGCGTTTAGCGCCGCTACAAATGCTCAGCTGGATAGCATCGTAGAAAACTTTAGCGAACTTGACGCGCAAGCCGTTAAAACTATTGAGCGCACCACTAACCACGACGTTAAAGCGGTTGAGTATTTCCTCAAAAATAAATTTGCAGGCAATGCAGAATTAGAAGCCGTTTTGGAGTTCGTTCACTTCGCTTGTACTTCGGAAGATATCAACAACCTTTCGCACGCATTGATGTTGAAAGCAGGCCGTGAAGAATTTATTAAAGACGCGCAAGCGATTATCGATGGCGTCGTAAAACTCGCCCACGATTACGCTGAAGACGCCATGCTCTCGCGCACTCACGGCCAAACCGCGTCACCAACCACTGTCGGCAAAGAAATGGCAAACGTAGCCGCGCGTTTGCGTCGCCAATTGAAACTTGTAAAAGAGGTGGAATTGCTGGGCAAAATCAACGGCGCTGTGGGCAACTACAATGCGCACATTTCCGCTTACCCGGAAGTGGATTGGCAGGCTAACGCGCAACAATTTGTGGAGAGCTTAGGCCTGACCTGGAACCCCTACACCACGCAAATTGAGCCACACGATTACATCGCCGAATTGTTTGATGCTATCGCGCGCTTCAACACTATCGTAATCGACTTTGACCGCGACATTTGGGGTTACATTTCTTACGGTTACTTCAAACAAAAAACGATCGCAGGCGAAGTGGGCTCATCCACCATGCCGCACAAAGTCAATCCGATTGATTTCGAAAACTCTGAGGGTAATTTGGGTATTGCGAATGCTGTGTTCAATCACCTCGCGCAAAAGCTCCCCATCTCACGCTTTCAACGCGACTTAACCGACTCGACTGTATTGCGTAACATGGGTGTTGGTTTTGGTTATGTGATGATTGCTTTCGCATCAACATTGAAGGGCATGAGCAAACTTGAAATTAACCGCGCGCGCCTCGCGCAAGATTTGGATAACGCGTGGGAAGTATTAGCCGAGCCAATCCAAACTATTATGCGCCGCTACAACGTTGACGAGCCTTACGAGAAACTGAAAGCACTGACTCGCGGCCAAACCATTACGAAAGAAGTATTGGCAGCATTCGTTGAAACCTTGGATATTCCAGAACATGCAAAACAAGCCATGCGTGAACTGACACCTGCAAATTATATTGGGAATGCGGTTGCGCAAGCCAAAGCGATTTAAGATTGCAAGTTTAAAAAGGGCTCCTCGGAGCCCTTAGTTTTTTCAACATATAAGAATCTGCAGCTGGCACCGATGGGTCCCATGTGAGTTCGCCGAGCATTGGAGGAAAATTGCTGTAAAACGCACAGGAAGTGCGTTTTAGTGACGATGCGACATGGATGTCGCACCGGAACGACGGCAATTTTCCGAAACGCGCAGGAAACACGAACGAGCTGGGTGTCTTTTCTTTTGCTTACTTTTCTTTGGACAAGCAAAGAAAAGTGAGGC
>CAZOPE010000061.1:0-13193 GCA_964581625.1 uncultured Cellvibrionaceae bacterium | reverse complement strand
AATTGCGTTTAAGTCTTTGATTTTTTTTGAAGTATGATATTATGCCGCTCCTACTGAAATGGAGCGGTAATAAAGCTTCAACTCAGCAGATACGGTGAGGTGGCCGAGTGGCCGAAGGCGCTCCCCTGCTAAGGGAGTATACCCTTTAAACGGTATCGAGGGTTCGACTCCCTCCCTCACCGCCATTATTCCAAACCGCTAATAGGTTTAAATAAAAAAGGCTCAATCGCAAGATTGAGCCTTTTTTATTGTTTGCAATAAAATAAGAAATAATAGAGTTAAAAAAGGGATGAATATTCATCCCTCTGAGTCAATTGAATTGAAAAAGAAATTTACAGAGCATTAATTTTTTGGATTTGCTCTCGTAATTTTTCTATCGCAATTTTTTGTTCGATGACGCGTGCGCGCTCTGCTGCTACTACTGCTTCAGGCGCTTTGGAAACAAAAGCATCATTGCTAAGTTTTGCTTCAGTACTGGCAACATTCGCTTCGAGCTTTGTGCTTTCTTTTGTTAGTCGCGCGATCTCGGCAGCTTTGTCGATTAAGCCAGCCATTGGCACTAAGATTTCCATTTGACCGACTAATACAGTTGAAGACATTGGCGCTTCTTCGTTTTTGCCAAGTAACGTGATGATATCTAGGCCAACTAACTTCTTCAGCAAGCGATCATTGGTCTGAATTTGTTTGTGATCATTTTCAGAACCATTTTTGACAAAGATGTTAATAAGTTTCTTTTGCTCAATTTTGAAATCGTCACGTATTTTGCGAATACCAACAATAACTGTTTTGAGCCATTCAACACCGTCTAGCGCTTGCTGATTGACTTTGCCTTCGTCATATTCAGGGTATTTGGCAAGCATAATCGTGTCACCGGTAGCGCCTGCTAATGGTTTTATTTTTTGCCATATCTCTTCGGTAATAAATGGTATTAATGGGTGAGCAAGGCGTAGGATTACTTCGAGCACGCGAATAAGTGTTCTTCGGGTGCCTTTGCGTAATGCTTCATTCTCTGCTGACTTATCCCACAAAACGGGCTTGGATAACTCAACATACCAATCGCAGTATTCGTTCCAAATGAATTCAAATATAGCCTGCGAGGCTAGATCAAGACGGTAATTATCTAAATGCTCAGAAATCGCTTTCTCCGCTAATTGCAGTTTACTGATAATCCATTTGTCCGCGATAGACAATTCATAATTTGTTGAATTGTCTTGCCCGCAATCTTGATCTTCGCATTGCATCAGCACATAGCGTGTTGCATTCCAGATTTTGTTACAGAAATTTCGGTAACCTTCAACGCGGCCCATATCGAATTTAATATCGCGGCCGGTTGATGCAAGTGAGCAGAAAGTGAAGCGCAACGCATCTGTACCGTAAGCTTGAATTCCCTCGGGAAATTCTTTGCGTGTTTGCTTTTCAATTTTGCCCGCATCTTTTGGATTCATTAAGCCTGTAGTGCGCTTTTGCACGAGGGTTTCTAAATCAATACCGTCGATAATATCGAGCGGGTCGAGCACGTTGCCTTTGGATTTCGACATTTTTTGGCCTTGGCCATCACGCACTAAACCGTGAACGTAAACGGTTTTGAACGGGATTTGTGGCGTGCCATCTTCATGCTTCACCAAATGCATGGTGAGCATAATCATGCGCGCAACCCAGAAGAAAATAATATCGAAACCCGTTACCAGCAAATCCGTTGGGTGAAATTTTTTCAAAAAGTCAGTTTGTTCTGGCCAACCGAGTGTTGAGAAAGTCCAAAGACCTGAACTGAACCAAGTGTCTAAAACGTCTTCGTCTTGATTGAGCGTAATGTCAGCGGCGATGGAATATTTGCTGCGTACTTCTGCTTCATTTCGGCCAACGTACACTTTTCCGCTTGCGTCATACCAAGCAGGAATACGGTGGCCCCACCACAATTGACGGCTGATACACCAGTCTTGAATATCGCGCATCCACGAGAAATACATATTCTCATATTGCTTAGGCACAAATTGGATTCTGCCATCTTCCACAGCCGCAATTGCCGGTTCTGCTAACGGCTTAGTACTTACATACCATTGGTCGGTCAACCAAGGCTCAATCACCACACCCGAGCGATCACCGCGCGGTACTTTCAATGCGTGATCGTCGATTTTTTCGAGCAGGCCAGCCGATTCAAAAGCAGCAACAATTTGCTTGCGCGCTTCGTAGCGATCCAATCCGGCAAATTCAGTAGGCAAGGCGTTGTTGACATCGGTATTTAAACTTCCGTCAACATTAAAACTTTGTGCAATCGCAAGAATGGCCGCATTTTTATCGAGTACATTGATGAGTGGAAGATTGTGGCGCTTACCCACTTCGTAGTCATTAAAGTCGTGCGCAGGTGTTATTTTTACGCAGCCGGTTCCAAATTCACGGTCTACATAATCATCTGCAACGATCGGCACTAAACGACCAACTAATGGCAGCTCAACGAATTTACCAATTAAGGATTTGTAGCGTTCGTCTTCCGGGTGTACTGCCACAGCGCTATCGCCCAGCATCGTTTCTGGGCGAGTTGTCGCAACTACCAAATAGTTTTTACCTTCTGCTGTAACTGCGCCATCTGCTAGGGGGTAGCGCAAGTTCCACAGAAAGCCTTTTTCATCGTGATTTTCTACTTCCAAATCGGAAATGGCGGTATGCAGTTTTGGATCCCAGTTCACCAAACGCTTGCCACGGTAAATCAAGCCATCGTCATACAAGCGTACAAAAGCTTCTTGGACTGCTTTGGATAAACCATCGTCCATTGTGAATCGCTCACGGCTCCAATCTACCGATGAACCCAAACGACGAATCTGGCGTGTGATGGTGCCGCCGGATTGCTCTTTCCATTCCCACACTTTTTTAAGGAATTCATCTCGGCCTAAGTCGTGACGGCTTACGCCTTGCGCAGCTAGCTGGCGTTCAACCACCATTTGTGTCGCAATACCCGCATGATCAGTACCTACTTGCCACAAAGTATCGTCGCCTTTCATACGGCGATAGCGAATCATGGTGTCCATAACTGCGTTATTAAAACCATGGCCCATGTGCAGGCTGCCGGTGACATTGGGTGGCGGGATCATCATGCAGTAGGGAGTGCCTTCACCTGCAGGTTTGAAGTAGCCTTTGGCTTCCCAGGTTTCATACCACTGGCGTTCGATAGCATGGGGTTCGTAAGTTTTTTCCATAGCGATAACAAGCTCTATAAGTACCTAAATTGGCAAAAGGGCGCCTAGTTTGGCAAAAGTGACGAAAAAGAGAGGGGGGCAATTATAGCGGGCGAGAGGCTTATTTGTCTGCGCTGGCAAACGAGATTTTTAAACCTCATTTGGGTATCATGTTCGCCCGATTTTTGATTTTCACCGCTCTATTTAGCATTAATTGACCTGCTTCTTCTGGATACAAAACTTCTATGAATATTTTGCATATTTCCGGCGTACTCAAATGGGGCGGTGGTGAAAATCATATACAGAATTTATGTTTCGAACTGGCCCAATCTAACCCGGAAGTTAACAACATTGTTTTGTGTGTTGAGGGGGGACAGTTTCACCAGAAACTTACCAAGCTAAAGATTAGATTTATCACTGCAAGACGGCGTCGTCGCATCGATTTTAATTTCATCTCATCCATTATCAACGTGTGTAAGCAAGAGTCGATTGATTTGATTCATTTGCACGATCCAACCGCCATGCAATTGGCTATTATTGCGGATCATTTTTCTAATCTTCCACCGTTTGTGTTGAGTAAGAAAATATCTTACCCAGTGCGGAAAAATTTTCTCACGCTGTATAAATATAATTATAAAAAAATTAAAAAATATTTATGTGTTTCTGAGGAAACACAGGGCGTGCTGGCCGAGGCGGTTAGGGATAAAGGAAAGATATTGACGTTGTATCACGGTACGCGAATTGATAACAAAAGTGACGTTACGCCGTTTAAGTTGCGAGAAAGGCTAGGTATTGCCGATGAAGTGGAAATCGTTGGTAATATTGCCAATCATTACCCAGCAAAAGATTTATTTACCTATGTTCGCACGATCAATCGTTTGATTAATGACCTTGGTCGTAAAGATGTTCATTTCGTGCAGATAGGCTCACCTGCGGATAAGACGCCAGAAATAATGGCGTTGGTAAAACATTATAATCTGGAAGCTTATGTTTCCTTTTTGGGCTTTACTGAGGATGCATCCAATTTTATTCCGCAATTTGATATAGGTTTTATGAGTTCCAAGCTTGAAGGCATAGCGCAGTTTCTCTACGAATGTTTTTACCATCGTGTGCCCATAGTGACTACCAATGCGGGTGGTGCCGCAGAAATTATTAAGCAGGGTGAGACTGGTTTTATTGCACAGAAAGGTGATGATGAGGCTCTTGCACAGCATTTGATGTACCTTTTGGATCATCCTAATGAAGCAAGAGCGCTTGCAGATAATGGTAACAAGTTGCTTTATAGCCAATTTATTACACCAGTGATGGCCCAAAAGACCTTGGCTGTGTATCGCGACATAATCGGAACTGGGCAATGACCGAAAGAAAAGACATCAAAAAAATATTAGTCATTCGTTTTCGTCGCGTGGGTGATGCGGTGCTGGGTACTTCACTGTGCACCAGTTTACGTAAAACCTTTCCCCGTGCGGAGATTCATTACTTGCTGAATACGCCTATTGCTCCTTTGTACGATGGGCACCCCGATATTGATAAGGTTATTCCTTTCGACTCAAAGGATGATAAGAGTTTTTTTCGTTATATTCGAAGAGTGTGGTCTATTGTTCGTGCTAATAAATACGATGTGATCATCGATATGCGCGGCACAGTGAGAACTCTATTGTTTTCATTGTTTTCCCCTTTCACCAAATTCCGCATTGGCACCCAAAAGTCATACAGCGCTATTGCGCTCAATCACCCCGTTAATAATCGCGGTGATAAAACCGGTAACATGATTGATCAGAATTTAGCATTCCTAAAGCCATTAGAAAAAGTTGCTGAAGTTATCTATTGCAGAGATTTTAAGCTGTATGTAACGGAAAGCGAAAAGCAAGGTTTCCGTGACTACTTGAGTTCATCGGGAGTTAATTTTTCGCGTCCTGTTATGCTCGCTGTTGTTTCTGCCCGCTTGCAGCACAAAATTTGGGATAAAGAACGTATGAAGCAAGTGCTTCATCGCGTTATTGAACAATACGATGCACAAATTATTTTTAACTTTGTAAATGCGGAGCGAGAGTTCGCTGTAAATATTCATCAGGAAATGAATAATCACCCGAATATCTTCACGAATATTGAAGCCAATTCCCTGCGTGATTTGTGTGCTTTGAGCGCTAATTGTGACTTCTTTTTTGGGAATGAAGGCGGAGCTCGCCATTTAGCGCAAGCGCTGGATATTCCATCCTTTGCTATTTTTCCACCTAAGATCGCCAAAAATCGTTGGCTACCGGCTCAAGGAGATCGCTTTGCTGGCATTAGCCCAGATGATTTTTGCTCCAAGTCAGAGCAAAAAGCCATGACCTATGAAGAGCGGTTTAATCTTATGACCGTGGAACGGGTATGGAATGGATTAAAACCCCTGCTTGATCGTTATTTAAAAAAATAACTATTTCAAGGTGATCGGTTTACTGTAACTGCGAAACGTAAAGAATTTATATTTCTTTCTGATTTGCAGTTTTCGTAAAAAATTCAGTGGTTTTCCTTTAAGATTTGTTTTGTCTTTGCGTAAAAAGCTGACGCAGGCGTCGATTACTCTTCTGCTGGAGCACCCATCCTTGTAGGGGTGGGTTTCTGCAATAAATTCCCGGATATTGGCCAGAAGTTCTGTGGGGTGGTTTAGTACAGTTGAAATTGCGCTCTCCAATTGCGCTGGCGTTTTAATGTCTAACAAATGTTTTCCGGGCTTGTTGTTGTTAAATGTAATGACGGGCTTTTCTTGCAACAAAAATTCCGCGATAGCAGATGTGGTATCAGCAATCATCAAGTCGGCTTGCTTGTACAGAGGAATTAAATCCGTAGTGTCTTTAAATGTGACGTTAGCGTTTTCCAAAGCCCTGAACTTATCGGCGCGTTCTTTATCCATCAATGGATGCATAGTTATCATCCAGTCGTAACGGTTTAGCTCCATGAGTCTTTTTAATTCAGCAATAAACGCATCACTGTGTGCCAAGCTCAATTTAGGAGTAAAGGTTGATGAAACTAAAATACGAGGGCGCACATTGCCGGTTGGTTCAAGCGGGAAGAGAGGGTCGACTTTGGACCAGCCAGTCTCGATAGCTTCAAAATAACCGAGCTCTTGTGCAATTTGCTGAAAGGGGACTGTGGTAGACGGTCCCTGGGTGCAGTAAAGATCAAAAAATCCACGTACCCTAAAATGGCCTTTTTCAGCAGAGCGTTTATTGATAGAAAAGCCGTGGAAAATTTGTACTTTTATTCCCGGGAAAAAATCCGGCACTATATTTGTAGCCGACAGAACAACGTGTGGCTCGTAATCAATAACGTCTTGCGGTGTTAACAATAAGTCGCCGGAATCACGCAGCAGACAACTGCTTTGCTCCATTTCAGAAAACCATTTCACGTCGTAACCGCGGCTTTTTATTTCCTGTTCCAAAGGTTTGCAAATCGGCAGACCATAAGCGTAGGTAACATGAAGTAAAAAGCGATACATAAAGGTTCTCGATAGAACTACTGATTCATTTTGGCAATTAAAGTGTTCCAAACATTGAAGGGTTTTATACCGTTCATGCAGGGAGGGGTTTCATGGCTGTTTTCGGGTAGCCATTTGCATTGACGCTTGTGGCATGGCATGCAAGAAAGAATTTGTTCGAGTTGCAAATTACTTGTGTGTTCGCCAATCAATCCTACTTTGACTGGAGAGGTCGCGCCATAGAGTGCGACCGTTGGTGTTTCCAATGCGCCTGCCAGATGTGAAAAGCCGGTATCCAAACCAATTACACCAGCAGCTTCAACCAGTTTTTCAGCAATTGTTGTAATAGACATACGTTGTTGCGGGCGCGATGCTTTGGGGCATGCAGCGATTATGCTGTCGGCAATGGAGCGTTCTTCTGCGCTGCCCCACATAATCTCTACATCAAACCCTTCTTCAATGGCGATCGCCGTTAACTGTTGCCAATGGAAGGAGGACCACAGTTTAGTAACCCAGCTTGTACCTATGATGAACATTAGCTTGCGTGGGTTTTTAACGACGTGGGAGAAATTTTGGTTTATACCAAAATTGAGGTTTGGCGCAGGTGTATAACCAAATGCCTGACCAAAAAGCTGGCGAGTACGCTCAACGGCGTGTTGATTTTTGCCTACGGAGTAGTGTTTGTTATAAAACAAACTAGCGACAGGTTCACGTGCCGATTTGCTATTAAAGCCTTTTATTTCTTTTGCCTTGGCGCATTTTGAAATAATGGCACTTTTAAACAAGCCTTGTGCGTCAATGACTACATCATAGCTTTCGGATTTAAGATGTTTTTTCCACGTACGGAACTCGCGCCAACTTTTGCTGCTGCGTTCTTTCATCCACCGGCGCAAACTAATTGGAATGGCTTTGTTAATTGCAGGATGCCAATCAACAATTTCTTTAAAGCCGTCTTCAACAACCCAATCAATAATTGCGTTGGGGTGGTGTGCCTTTAAATCACTGATTGCTGGAAAGGTGTGGAAAATGTCGCCCATAGACGACATTTTTACAAGCAGAATTCTAAGCGAGGCAGGTGAGTTTTCCATCGGGGTTTATTGGTAATCTTTGTAAGATTTTTCTTCGACCAGCTCAGAACCAAAGGCAAGGTTAATATCTTTTTTAACTTTGGCGCGCTTGTCGTTGGTTACGTAGACTGCGCGTGCAAGTTGAATAAACTTATCGCTAAAATCTTTAGCGTATTCGCAATCGCGGATGTCATCTTCAATGATCCAAAGTTCTTGATTAATATCTTTTAACGCTTGCTTAAGTGGAGTGAGTTTACTCACGCCTGCTGCATCTAAAAGCTGATCAACCTTTGCGTTAAGTACATTTAGTTCATGGGTAACATTTTTGAGTTTGCCCGCGTCGCTGATATTCACAGCTTTGATTTCGAGAATAGTGATTTTATCGATGAGTTCGCCAAGGGATATTGGGGCTTCAATCAGCATAGTTAAGTCTCTTTGGGTTCTTTAGCGGGGGTATTTTGAATGGCGGCCATCTTAGCAAATTTATGGCCTTGTGTGCGCAGGTGTGTGAACTGAACGCGTCAGTCCAAAATAAGGGCGCACTCAGAGCAGATCGCCGCTCCAAGTGGCCTGGCAGAACACTCTTTAGCCCGCAGCTCTCACAGAAATTTGCGAGTTACGGAAGGAATTGCAAATAGCCATTAGCGTCTTACGGCTTTGTTCATTCTCCACTTGGCTGGCTTGTCTCAAGGCTTCGTCAAATCGGTGCTGAATACACAAGATTCTTACCGCCCGGATTATCTCTATATCATTCATAGTCATACTGTATCTCCGCATCATTCTTGAGCTAACAAACGTATCCTGATTTCTGGTACCTAGTCCCCGCTAGACCAACTCCGTGTACCAAAGCGTAATCCTGTCATTTGAAGTGTATATAGGAGTAGCGAATTGGGTAGGTCAAATAGTGGGCTGTTTAGACTGTTTGTGAATGATGAGAATGTTTTGATTTTCGTAAATTATAAATTCTGTTTGATGTGACATTCTGGAGCTTTCCGAAGAATGAAATCACGTTATGGGTGCATTAATTTCTGCTGACACTTTCTGTCAGTGGTTGGGATTAAGATGCGTCCAACGATCAGAAACCTTCACATAACCAAGGAGAGCCTCCCTATGTGGCAAGCTAAATTCCAAACCACTACAGATGTCCCAGCAGAGAACCTTTATCGAGCAATTACTGATTTCAACGCTTGGAATAAATGGGATGAAGGTATTGAGCACACTCAGCTGATGAGTGATGCCAAGCCCGGCGGAGTTTTTATGTTAAAACCCAAGGGCGGCCCGGCTGTTAAAATCACGATTGAGAAAATGTGGCCCTTTGAGGTTATTGATGTTGCCCATCTGCCCCTCGCAAAAATGCGTACCTCCCACAAATACGTGCGGGTTGGGGATACAACTCACATCCATATGGAGGTGCAAATTTGGGGGCCGCTTGGGTTTCTCTGGCGTAAAATCATCGGCGAAAACCAAATAAAAGACGCTGCTGCGCAAACCCAAGCCTTCATTAACTATGCGAGAGCGGCCTGATGAAACTAAGTTTTTTGCTTGGATGGTGCTTGCTGCTGGTTAGCGTGGCAAGCGTTGCATCGAAACATACATCAATAACTCAACAGGAAGCGAAACCAATGGTCATTACTGCCCCTCAACTTAAGCAACGCCTTCATATTATTTTGCTTGGCGTAAAGGATGTTGCCAAAGCCGCTGCATTTTATGAGGCCTTAGGATGGAAGCGTGCTCCCACCAGCCATGCCGGGTTCGTTAAATTTGATTTGGGTGGTTTTGCTTTGGCCTTAATTTCCCGCGAAGATTTGGCCAAAGATGCCTTGGAACCAAGCGCTCAAGGCACTGGGTTTTCCGGCGTCGCCTTAATTCACTTGGTGCCCAAATCAGAAGATGTGGCACTGACTTTAGCGCGCGCAGTGGAAGCTGGCGGAACGCTGGTAAAACCGGCCACCAAAACCCAGTGGGGCACAGCTGGTTACTTTCGCGATCCAGATGGTCATTTGTTTGAAGTAGATCATGAGGATGTGTGGATATTTGATGAGAAAGATCATCTTGTCGTTCAATAATCTTTAGGGGGTTTACTCGTGTCCTACAAGATATTCCCGTACCAACGTCCTTGCCCTGTGTAAGCGGCTTTTGATAGCGGGGATATTTTCCCCCAAGCGTTCAGAAATTTCGCGCAGCGTTAATTCTTCAAAATCGCGCAACAAAATAATGTGTAGATAGTGCTCGGGTAGGGATTCTAATGCGGCTACTAATTCTAACCGTAATTGTGGGTGGGGCTTTGAATCAATAAATTCTGCCCATTCAACATCGTTAATATGTACATTCAAATGCATGCGGCGAAAAACGGCTTGGCAATGTCGTTTTACAATAGTGAACAACCAAGCAGAGAATGACGAAATATTGCGAACCGCATGAATTTTCCTACTCATTACCAGCAGGGTTTCTTGTACGGCGTCGTCAACATAACTGGCCTGACAATGTTTTTGCGCATATCGGCGCAGATCCGGATACCAGTGTTCCAGTAATTTTTGCAGTGCAGAGGGATCGCCTGTTTGGGCGGCTAGAATCAATCCCGACATTTGATCCCCGTTGTTCACATGAGCTCCTTAGTTTGATGAGTCTATTTTACGGCCGCCAATTGCACAGAGCGGGCAGTAGCCAAATAATCCCGTTGACGCAAACCCAGCGCATGAGAGCCCAACAATCACGCCCAGCGTTGATGTTCCGAAAGCGCTGTAGCTGTAAGCCAGTGCGCCTAAGCCAGCTGATATTCTTAATACGCGTTCCCACGTTGGAACATTTTTAACGTACCACATAGTTTTCTCCTAATGATTAAATGAGGCAAGCCCTCATTACCTAGTGGGTTAAACGCTTCAAAAGGATTCGCAGCGAATAAAAAATATTGCTGAGGGAAACGAGATTCGGTTAAACGTAGATTTTGGGTGGAAGAGAATCCTTTTCGCATATTGGTGACACTTATAGGGGCGATACAATCATTGACGATACGAATAATTCATCCACTACCACACGGATCATTCATCAGGCGCTGTTTTTCGGGAACCGCAGTCAAACAAGCTTGGCCGTACAGAATTTACTGTTATTAAGAGAGCGACTATGCAAAACCCTGAATTTTTATTCCTTGCCGGTTACGGCAATTCAACGGGCAACCATTGGCAGGCGAAGTGGTTTAACGCCTTTCTAGGCAATATTTGGGTTGAACAACATTGGGAAGCCCCCAAACGTGATGAGTGGGTAAACGCCATAGATTCAGTCTTGGCTACAATTTCCAGCCCTGTTGTTGTCATTAGTCACAGCTTGGGCGGTTTGGCATTTGTTGAATTTGCCAATCAGTATCCAGAACGCGTACAGCAAAAAATTCGCGGCGCTCTTTTGGTGGCTGTTCCTGATGCGGATGCTGATTCTTTTCCAGCGGCCATTTGTGGGTTTTCATCCACACCCACCCAACGGATTGCTATACCCACGCTTATGGTGGCTAGCTCGGACGACCCCTACTGCTCACTTGAACGCAGCAATCATTTTGCAAACGTATGGGGAAGCCGGCTTGTTAATGTGGGTGCGAAAGGGCATATCAATACCCAAGCGGGTTTTGGAGATTGGCCAGAGGGTGAGCAGCATTTGCATGATTTTTTGAAATCGCTTTCTTAAGCGGATGATTTTGTTCGGTGACGGCCGCAACTTGGCGGTTCCCGCGTATAATGCGGCCTTTTCGTGTTTCCCTATTTTCAAAATTTGTAGCAAAAGGCCATTTCATGTCTGAAGTCCGTACCCGCATTGCCCCGTCACCCACTGGCGACCCGCACGTAGGCACCGCTTACATCGCACTCTTCAACCTGTGTTTTGCTCGCCAACACGGCGGTAAATTCCTGTTACGTATTGAAGATACAGACCAAACCCGCAGCACGCCTGAATCCGAACAAGCGATTTTGGATAGCTTACGTTGGCTAGGTTTGGAGTGGGATGAAGGCCCAGATGTGGGCGGCCCGCACGGCCCTTACCGCCAAAGTGAACGCATGGATATGTATGGCAAATACGCCATGGAATTAGTGGAAAAAGGCCACGCCTTTTATTGCTTTGCTACAGCTGAAGAGCTGGACGAAATGCGCCGCGAGCAAATCGCCAATGGCCAAACACCGCAATACGATGGCCGTGGTTTAAAACTGACTACAGAAGAAGTGCAGGCCAAACTTAACGCGGGTGTGCCTTATGTAATCCGCATGAAGTTGCCAGCGGAAGGTGTCTGTGAAATTGATGACATGCTGCGCGGCAAAATTGAAATTGAATGGTCGCAGGTAGACATGCAAGTTCTGTTAAAAGCAGACGGTATGCCGACGTACCATTTGGCCAACGTGGTGGATGATCATTTAATGAAAATTACCCACGTGATTCGCGGTGAAGAGTGGATCAACTCCGCGCCAAAGCACCTCAAACTCTACGAATATTTTGGCTGGAAAGCGCCTGTACTTTGCCATTTGCCATTGCTGCGTAACCCAGATAAATCCAAACTCAGCAAACGCAAAAACCCAACCAGTATTCTCTACTACAAACGCATGGGTTATTTGCCCGAAGCCATGTTGAATTACCTTGGCCGCATGGGTTGGTCTATGCCCGACGAGCGCGAAAAATTTACGCTGCAAGAAATGCAAGCGCATTTTGATTTGAACCGCGTGTCGCTTGGCGGCCCGATTTTCGATGTAGAAAAACTCAGCTGGTTAAACAGCTTGTGGATTCGCGAGAATTTCACCATTGAGCAACTTGCCGAACGCATTCACAACTGGGCATTCAATAAAGAAACCCTGCTGCAAGCCTTGCCGCACGCGCAATCGCGCATGAATACCTTGAGTGATTTTGCGCCGCTCGCCAGTTTCCTGGTCTCCGGTATGTTGAATATCAACGAAGCCAGCTTTGCAGCTAACAAGCTCGATATTGAAAAACAAAAAGAGTATTTGCAGTTTGCCCTGTGGCGGATGGAAGCTTTGCGCTTCTGGGAACGCGATACTATTTTCAACGAGCTTAAACTGCTTGCAGATCAAATGGGCATTAAACTCAAAGATGCACTCGCACCTATTTTTGTTGCTATAGCAGGTACCACCGCATCTTTCTCAGTAGTAGATTCCATGCAAATCATCGGCCCCGATATGAGCCGCGCGCGTTTGCGTCACGCGGTGAATGCATTGGGTGGCTTTGGTAAGAACAAGCAAAAAGAGCTGGATAAGATCTACGCACGATTAGGCCAAGAGCAAGGCGATGCAACTGAAGCTTAAAAGCGAGCGTTATCTTTAACCATTTGATAAACCTCGAAAAACGGGATTGTCCAAGGGATCTTTTCCTTGACACTCCCAAAGCGGCTGCATACAATGCGCCCCGCTTCAGGACGAAGCCCAAGCAAGACCTTGGGGCTATAGCTCAGCTGGGAGAGCGCAACACTGGCAGTGTTGAGGTCAGCGGTTCGATCCCGCTTAGCTCCACCAA
>CAZOPE010000060.1:0-13979 GCA_964581625.1 uncultured Cellvibrionaceae bacterium | reverse complement strand
CTGCGCCTTGCGCTGGGTTGGTTAAGGTGGCGGTGTAAGTAATTGCATTGCCTTCCACCACTGAACCTGTCGCCGATAGGCTGACTGTCGTGGTGTCAATCGTATCGATTACCGCGGTGGAAACGCTGCCGCCTGCCACCGTTAAACCTGGAATACCGCCTGTTACAGATGAAATTGAGTTGTTTATATTGCTGCCATCAACATAAACATCATCACTATTTGCAGCAAACGTTGTGACACTACCAGTCAGCTGACCAGCGGCAATGGCGATCGACTCGCCATTTGCAAGCTGAATAGTTACATTAGACGTTTGAACATTCGTTAAGGTGGCAGTATAAGTAATGTTGCCACCCGCCTCGCTGATAGTGGGTGTTGCCGAAAGACTTACGGTTCCTGCTGGCGGAACCACATCAACTTGAACGGTTCCGGTGGCGGTTCCACCATGACCATCGTTAACCGTATAGGTGAATGATGCCGGGCCTGAATAACCTGCTGTGGGCGTGAAAACTACATTCCCACCCACAATATTGACAGTCCCATTTACCGCACCCTGAACCGAATCAATAGCTAATGTGTCACCATCGATATCAGAATCATTACTCAATAACTGCGCTGGTGTGAGAGTCAAGGTTGCATCATGACTCACACTTGCAGTGTCACCGACAACAACGGGGCCATCATTGGTACCGACAACGGTGATGTTAACCGTGGTAGTCGTACCATCTAAGCTGCTTACCGTAAAGGTTTCAGTTTTTGTTTCACCATCTTTAAGTGCCTGCACACTAGCCTTGGCATTATCGATCGTGTACTGCCAAGCTCCAGCGTTGTTAATGGAGAAGCTGCCGTAAGTTCCAGAAGTATTAGTTTGGGTAATAAAACTGGCCTCGCCTGCGTCTGGATCTGTAATACTCAGAGTACCGGACGCCGTGGTTTGCGCGGGACTATCTTCTTTAACTGTTCCGGTTCCAGCGCTGAGCACGGCGGCATCAGCCATGGGATTGACGGTAATGTTTACGGTAGCAGGAGTAGCATCTTCAGCGCTCTGGTTGTCACGTGTAGCATAATCAAAGCTTGTGGTGCCATTCCAGTTGGCATTGGGTTTGAAGTAAGCTGGCCCGCTCACCAGATCACCCACGCCAATTAACGTGGTCATAGCAGCATCGCTATAAAGCTGCCCATTTACCGGCAGAGACTTAATTACATAACCTACAACTGAACCATCACTATCACTGCCAGCTAGGTTGATGGTAATTAGTGTGTCTTCATTGCCAGAAACATTAAGCGCATTGGTTTCCGGCGCTTGGTTAGGCGTGGGCACCACATTGATATTCACCTTGCCTGAATCGAATCCGCCTTTATCGTCAGTCACTATGTAATTAAAGCTGGCAACACCGGTAAAACCGGGAGTGGGTGTAAACACCAGATTTCCACCGATAACCTGAAGAGTACCGTTCGCTTCTGAGGTCACAGTGGTAACACGCAATGTATCGTTGTCCACATCTGTGTCATTGGCGACCAGAATCGACAAGGGCATAGGCAGTGACAAGTTCGTATTCATGGTAATCGTAAACGTGTCATCCACCGCCACTGGCGCATCATTCACTGGGGTCAGCGTGATATCCAAGTCTGCAGTTGCACCGGTATTGGTGGTATAGGTCACCGTGGGCACGGCACCATTGAAGTTGTTGTCGATAGGCTCGAAGGTATAGTCGCCATTCGCAAGTAAAGTGAATTGCCCCACTCCCGGCAGGGTCACACTGTCATTAGCAGCGTAAGTAGTGCCATTGATGACGAAATTGGCAACCTGCGGGGTAGTATCTGGATCTATGTCATTCGCCAACACATTCCCGGAGGCGTTGTTGCCTTCAGCAACGGTTTTAACGTCATCAATTGCCTGGGTTGGATCATTAACTGCTAGAACGTTGATAAATACAGTGCCTTTATCAACCCCACCTTTGTCATCGGTGATGAAGTAATCAAAGCTGGCTGTCCCGCTGAATTCAGCGGTTGGCGTAAATACCAGATTTCCTCCAACAACGCTCAATGTGCCATTAACGGCATTGCTATAGCTGACAACCCGTAATGCATCACCGTCTGAATCCACATCATTCGCCAGCAAATCCGGCGCCGCAATAGGTGTGCTCCATACATCGTCTTCATTGATGGTAAAGAAATCGTCTACGGCTACGGGTGCATCGTTCACCGGAGTCACACCAATGTTAACCGTAACGATATTTCCGTCTACAGAGCCATCGTTCGCCTTGTAGGTAAAACTGTCTGCTGTCGTTTCACTTCCATCGTGGGTATAGCTGAAAGTGCCATTCGCATTCAGAACTAAAGTGCCGTGTGCCGGGCCTGTCACCAATACGGCACTCAGGGAATTCCCATCTGAATCTGTATCATTTGCCAATACGTTGGTTGAGCCACCAACTAACACTGTTGCTGTGCCCCCCTCACTCACGGCAATAGAATCTGCAACCGAAACCGGGGCGTGATTTCCGGCAGAGCTGACGGTAAGACTAACGGTATCTGTATCGGTTTTTGCACCGCCGGAACCCGTATTGCCCAGATCGTTGGTGGTGATTTGCAGGCTTGCGGAACCTATGTAGCCAGCCATTGGGGTGTAAACCAAACCATTCAATGCATTATTGATGTCGCTAAGAGTGCCTTCAAAAGTGACTGTTGCATCACCCACTCCAGAACCTACGATGAACGATAAACCGCTAGTGCCCGACAGATTAATCAGACCATGAGTCGCTGTTAGGGTGACCTGAATAGAGCCAGAGCCTGCATCGACATCACCAAGACTGAGTTGATTGCCATTACCAGAACTGAACACCAATGAACCATTTTCGGTAAGTGACTGGCTTGCAGGAACAGAATTGATGGGGGCATCGTTAACGGGCGAAACACCGATATTAACTGTGACGATGTTGCCATCTACAGTGCCGTCGTTCGCCTTGTAGGTAAAACTATCGGCAGTCGTTTCACTGCCGTCGTGTATGTAATTGAATGTACCGTTTGCATTGAGCGTTAAGGTGCCATGTGCGGGGCCACTGACCAAAATCGCACTCAGGGTATTGCCATCCGCATCGGTATCGTTGGTCAGTACATTATTAGAAAGGGTTCCACCTTCGGCAACGGTGAAGCTGTCCGCCACAGAGACAGGGGCTTGGTTTACAGGAGCGAGCGCATTCACTGTGACAGAAACCGTGGCACTTGCAGTACCGCCCTTGCCATCACTAACGGTGTAAGTAAATGTATCGTTACCCACGTAACCCGCATTGGGTGTGTAGATTGGATTACCGGTGACCCCGTCAATAACGACAGAGCCATGCGCACCTTGTGTTACGCCGGTCACTGTCAGACTATCAGCATCGGCATCTGTATCATTTCCGCGAACAGCAACAGTTACGGCGTTGTCTTGAGTTGTGCTGGCGGAATCATTATTGGCGACGGGAACATGGTTTGCTGTGGATACACCAATATTCACCGTACTGCTAGAAACGCCACCCTTGCCATCACTGATGGTGACCACAAAACTGTCACTACCGGTGTAACCTGCATTAGGTGTATAGACAAATGTGCCAGTAGCAGAATTTAACACCAAGGTACCATTGAGTGGCGCACCATTGATGGAGTACGACAATGGATCGCCATCGGGATCTGTTGCGCTAATAGCACCGTTGATTGCAGTGTTTTGTGATGTTGATAAGTTTTGGTTACTGCTAACAGGGGCCTCGTTAACCGCCGTAACGCCGATATTAACAATGCTCGTAGCAAACCCGCCTTTGCCATCACTTACGGTGACGGAGAAAGAGTCACTACCGCTGAAATTGTTGTTGGGTGTGTAAGTAAATCCGCCCGTGGCTGGGTTGAGACTTACAGTTCCGTTTGCTGCGCCGCTGCCCAACGAGTAACTGAGTGTGTCTCCATCTACATCAGTTGCGGATACTTGGCCAGAAACGGGCGTGTCTTCCGGGGTTGAGAGGCTAAGGTTGTTGGCTACTGGAGCATCATTAACAGGCGTTACGCCGATATTGATAGTGCTGGTGGTAACGCCACCCTTGCCGTCCGATACGGTTACCACAAACTGATCAGCGCCGTTGTAGTTAGCCGCGGGCGTATAAACAAATGCACCTGTCGCTGGGTTGATGGTTACGGTGCCGTGCGCCGCTGCACCAGTCACCGCATAACTTAAGGTATCGCCTTCAATATCAGTACCGACCACTTGGCCGTTTAGCGGAGTATCTTCCAGCGTTGTGAGGTTTTGGTCATCGGTAGTCGGCGCATCATTGACGGGAGTTACACCAATATTGATGGTGCTGGTGGTTACACCGCCCTGCCCGTCAGAAACGGTAACCACAAATCTATCGGAACCGTTGTAGTTAGCACCTGGGGTGTAAATGAAGGCGCCGGTGGTCGCATCGAGTGTAACCGTGCCATTTGCTGCATTAGAACTAATGGAATAGGTCAGCTGGTCACCATCCACATCGGTTGCGACAACACTACCTGATAGAGGTGTATCTTCTGGAGTGGTCAGGTTTTGATCGCCACTGACGGGGCCATCATTAACAGGAGTAACACCAATTGTAATAGTGCTGGTCGTGGAGCCGCCGTTGCCATCATTAACCGTCACAACAAAGGTATCTGAACCGTTGTAATCAGCGTTGGGCGTGTAAACAAACCCACCTGTTGTTGGGTTGAGAGTCACGGTTCCGTGCGCAGCGTTAGTCAAGACGTTATAAGTAAGAGTATCGCCCTCCACGTCTGTCGCAACCACTTGGCCCGAAACAGGTGTGTCTTCCAAGGTGGTAAGGTTTTGGTTGGCGGAAACAGGAGCATCGTTAACGGCATTAACGGTGAGACTTAGGGTAGCGGTGGTGGAGTTTCCATGATCATCGGTCACGGTAACGATAAAACTATCGGGGCCGTTGTAGTTCGCGTTCGGCGTGTACGTAAAGTTGCCTGTAGCTGGGTCAAGCACAATAACACCATTAGCAGGCTGCCCCGTCAGCGCATAGGTCAAGGTATCGTTTTCCACATCCGTAGCAACTACGCGACCGCTAATAGGCGTGTCTTCATCCCCAGTGAAACCTTGAGCATCAACCAATGGAGCTTTATTGTCGGGAGAAGATTGCGTAGTAGGTGCAGCGCCGGAATCAGGGTTATTCACACCGAAATTGAAAGCATTAGGGTCCGTTTGCTCTACAACACGGGCAAGCGCAACAAAACCGTGACCTTCATTTGAACCACCACCACTCAAGCCTGCAGCAGTTTCCTCAAGCGTTGTAGTTAAGTCGCCACCGTTGTTCAAAACCGTTAAGGCTTCTTGCACAGAGGCATCTTCAACAGCCGCTTCTTTGTTGTCCGAGGCAAGGTCAGTCCACAAATCGCGGTTCATTAAAACTTCTTGGCCGCCCGCAATAAACACCGGTTGACCATCACCAAAGTCCAGCTCTATTCGCGCACCGGTCGCGGTAATAACAACCTCTTCAGCTGTGACCGTATCACCCACTTTTAAAGGGCGAAGTTTACCGTCTGGGCTTTTAGCCCAAGCTTGACCTTCAAGAGATGCAACGGTGGCGACAGAATTAGCCATAAAGGACTCCAAGAGGATAAAAAGGTGATGCAAATTAATGAGAATTTGGGATTTTAATGAAGTCTAGCGGACAAACACGTAGCCGCTATTGGACTGAAGGACAATAAAAGAAGAAACACAAAAATCTCGCATAAATGCGAAATAAAGTAATAAGAAAAGTGATTTATTGACGACCAGAAAGAACCAAGACCAAATGCAAACGATCACGCACGTTTAATTTTTCAAACACCGCACTCAAGTGGGCCTTTACGGTGCGCTCAGTAATCTCTAAATCGCGGGCAACTTCTTTATTAGATTTACCCGCAGCGACAGCTTTAGCCACATCCTGCTCACGCGCACTGAGTAAGTGAAGCTGATTTTTATCAGTAACAGGTTCAATAATATTGGCTGTTGCAAACACCAACTGCCGCATTAAGTCTACGCCCAGCCACAACCCACCCACTTCTACAACCTGACTTACCTGCTGCAACACAGGCACCACAGCTAAATAGTGTAAATAGCCACTCGCGCCAGCTTCCAATATTTGTTTTGCCTGATGCGGATCTTCTGCTTGCGTCAATCCAACCACGCGCGCACCGGCTGCAACCCAGCGGCTTATATCTGCAAGCGTGTAGGACTCACCCAAAATCACCCAAATTAAATAGCCATGCAGATCAACTGGCAGATTTTTATCATCAACCAAAAACTGCGCAGCTGGAAATGCCTGCTGCCAACGCGGGGATTCAATGTGAGGCGGAGAAATAAATATTGACTGCATTATCGCTCGGTTAAGGCATTTTGTTTTGCCCGCAAAACAGGCTTGAGTAAATAAGAGAGAACTGTTTTCTTACCCGTTAGAATATCAACTTGTGCTGTCATGCCAGGAATAATAGGCAAAGAAGCATCAAAGCCGGAGCGCTCCGTACGCACACGCACCAGATAAAACACATTGTCTTTATCGTCTTTCATGGTGTCTGCACTGATATGTTCAAGCGTGCCGGTTAAGCCTCCGTAAATCGCAAAATCATAAGCGGTAAATTTTACGATGGCAGTTTCACCTGGGTGCAAAAAAGCAATATCTTTTGGTGCAACTCGCGCTTCAATTAATAACTGATCATCGAGCGGAATAATCTCAATAACTTCATGCCCGGGCTGCACAACGCCGCCCAAGGTATTGGTATACAGTTTTTGAACCGTACCGTGAACAGGAGAGCGAATCTCGGAGTATTTAATTTTGTCCGCGAGGCCCGTTCCCGTTTCACTCAAGCTGGAAAGTTTTGCAAGCGTTTCTGACAATTCTGTGCGCCATTTATTAACTTCATTTAATTCAACTTCGCGAACCTTGCCTTCAGACTCCTGAACCGCAGCCAGTAAGCGTTGCTCTTGCGCCAAGGCTTGTTGACGCGCGCCTTGAGCGTTAGACACTTCGCCTTGTAATTTAAGAATTTCAACTTCAGAAACCGCACCACTTTTTAACAGCGGCGTTGTAACGGTTAATTCTTGATTAGCCAATTCCAATGCGCGGGTCACCTGTACGAGTTTTGCACGCACCTCTTGCAACTCACGTTGGCGCTGTTCTAATTGGCTACGAGAAATACTTAATTGTTCATCTAATTCACGTCGATTTGCTTCGTACAAATTGCGTTCGTGCTCCGCGATATCTGGTGATGATTTAATAATTTCGGCAGGCATATCAAGTGCCGTATTCGATGTGAGCGCTCTCAAGCGCGCAGCACGAGCTTCTAACGAAACCAAAGAAGCGTTGTTTTCACGAAAGCTGGACACAAAACGCGTTGGATCTATACGAACCAATAAGTCGCCTTTGTTCACAATAGCGCCTTCGCGAACCAAAATTTCTTTTACAACGCCGCCGTCAAATGATTGGATCACTTGCAGTTGTTGCGATGGAATAACTTTACCTTCACCGCGCGCCACTTCATCAACTTTGGCTACCGCAGCCCACAATAATAAAATAACAAAAATAATTGCCGTAGCATTTAACAACAACCGAGCGCGCAGCGGTTCTTGTTGTACCCGAGCCCAATCAGCATCACTTAACCAATCGTGAGATTGTTCGTTAATAGGTGCTAGCCAACGCTGGTAAATTTTGTCGATATAAACGCTAGCCGGTACACCAATTTTATCGAGCCACTGCCCTACTTTCTTAAAGTAAACTTCTGATTTGGATAACGGCTTTTCAGGAAGCGGCGCGTTCATTACGAAGCCCTCCCGATACGACCTTGACGTAAAGCTTCAACAACTTGTTCTTTAGCACCGTCTGCCACAATTTTGCCCGCATCTATGACGATAATGCGATTCACAAGCTCAAGCAAAGAGGTACGATGAGTAATGACCAATAAAGTTTTACCTTGGGAATAAGCGGCAATATTGCGTTTGAATTCTTCTTCGCTCGAATGATCCATAGCGCCAGTGGGTTCGTCGAATAATAAAATGGAAGGATCATTTAAAAGCGCACGCGCAATGGTAACACTTTGACGTTGGCCACCAGACAACAATTGCCCGTGTTCGCCTACAGGCATAGCCAAACCCGCTGGATGCTGATTCACAAATTCTGTTAACCCACTCAAGCGAACAGCTTCCAACAAAGCTTCGTCGCTAACGTGCCCTGCCCCCATGGCAATGTTATCGCGCAGGCTGCCAAAAAATAAATTTACATCTTGCGATACAAAACCGATGTTGCGACGAAGTTCAGCAGGGTCGAGCTGGCGAACATCTATACCATCAACCAACACTGTGCCTTCTGTTGGCTCGTATAAACCGGCAATCATTTTCTCTAACGTAGTTTTACCAGAACCATTGCGACCCAAAATTGCAACGCGTTCGCCCGGATTAATTTTGAATGAAATATTGCGCAGAACTTCGCGCTCATCGTTCGGATATTTAAAACCGACTTGTTTAAATTCAATCCCACCTTGCAGACGTGCACGGCTAATCCAATTAGCCCCCAGTGGACGATCCACTGGCTTACTCATGATCTGTTCCAAATTGGTAAGCGCTGTTGCAGCTTGGTGATATTGCATGAGTAAAGCTGCTGTTTGACTGATCGGCCCCATTACGCGCGCGGACAACATGTAACTGGCAATCAAACCACCCTGAGTTAAATCACCATTAATAATAAGATACACACCAGCGATAATAATGATGACGGAAATCACTTGTTGAATCCATGCAGTGCCCGCGCCCACAGAACCAGACAGCATGCGCATTTTCACAGAAGTGCGTGACAACAATAGAGTCGTTTGTTCCCAAATCGCCTGCATGCGGCCTTCCGCACCAGTGGTTTTTAGTGTTTCAAGACCTTGCAAACTTTCCACCAAAATTGCGTTGCGTTGAGCAGAGGCTTGCATTGAACTTTCTGATAGGCTGTGCATTTTTTGCTGAACTGCAGCAGCGTAAATAATGGCCGCAACGATACCCAAAAGAATAGGTAAAATAAGTGGCCAGGAAATAAGCGCAATGACTACGGCAAATAAAAGCACGAAAGGTAAATCAACAAATGCAAGTACGGTGGCCGAACTTATAAAACTGCGAATGGATTCGAATGATTGCAAGCTGGACGCAAATGAACCCACCGACACAGGACGTTCAGATAATTTCATTCCCAACACGCGTTCCATAATGGTTGCGGATAAGGTTATGTCTGTACGACTCGCCGCCAAATCGACAAACCACGCGCGCATCATCCGCAAACCAAAATCTGCGCTAATCATTAAAATAATACCGAGCGACAATACCCAAAGCGTATCCGTTGCGTGGTTTGGTACAACACGGTCATACACGTTCATCACAAACAGTGGTGAAGCAAGCGCGAAAACATTAATAATAAAAGCAGTTAAGAGTACATCGCGATAAAGCTCGCGGTGTTCTCCTATAACACTCCAAAACCAATGACCGCGTTTTACTTTGGCAATATTCGTTGTGCGTGCATCGAATTGCTCTTCTGGGCGTGCATAGATAACTTGTCCGCCGTATTTTTCTGAAAGATCCGCAAGCGACATTTGGATAGGTGCAGCGCCGAGCTCGGGAAAAACAACGCGGGCACTTTGGGTGTCTTTGGTCAGCTCAAGCAACACACAAGCAGAATTATTTTTCAGCAGAAGAATAACGGGAAATAAAGCATCGTTAAGCTGCATTAAATCGCGCGCAATAATTTTACTGGTTAAACCGGCACGTTTGGCTGAACGAGAAAATGATGAAGGTGTTAATTGATTGTGAACGAGCGGCAATCCCGCCAAAAGAGTTTCAGACGTTGCCAAAATGCCGTGTGCACGGGTAAGAATTAGCAAGCACTCCAACAAGGGCCCACCTTTTTCTAATGCGCCATTTTGTTGCACCACCATGCAGAACTCCCGTGAGATTAACTCTAAAACCTAGGCCAGAATTTAAAACTAAACGCCGCGGCGCATATCGACTGAGTGCAGGCAACAACATCACCCGTTAAACGAAGCCGGACAAACTAACCTAAATATAGTCGGAAATTTGCGTTCCGCAATTTTTAAAATAAGTATAACTGTTTGTTTCAGATAGAAAAAAATCACAGTGCCCTGAGGTTCACTGTGCTTTTTGAACATTGAATAACCTATTGCTGACGCGAAACAGTAATTTCTACTCGACGGTTTGCAGCCTTGCCTTGATCAGTAGTGTTATCGCCAACTGCGCGAGTGGCGCCATAACCTTCTGTTTGGTAGTTAATCTGATCCAAACCATTCAGGATAAAGAAATTTTTAACACTTTCCGCGCGAGCTTTTGAAAGCGGAATGTTGATCATATCTGTACCAGAATTATCCGTATGGCCATCGATTTTAATCTGTACAACATTAGGTGTGCTTTTTATCTGTTGAACCAACACATCCAATTTTTGGGAAGCAGCTGGCGTTAAAACTGAGCTACCCACGTCAAACAATGCATCGCCACTGATCCGAATCATTTCTGAAATCAGGTCTTTGCGAGAAAAACCTTCGACAACCTCGGTTGGGCAGGCGTTAGCGCCATCGATTGTATCGTCAAGATTCTTAACATTAACCTTGGCGTCTTTGACTTGAACTAAAGATTCGCGGGTGATATTGAGCGCTGGCAACAATTTGCCCATCGCAGCCAAGGTGCGCGCATGCGCAATATTCAAATCCGCTTGTGCGCTGGTGTAAGCACGATTGGCCTGAAAGTATTCATTTTCGGCATCTAACAAATCAAGCAACGAACGTTGACCGATTTTAAATTGCTCACCGTACGCAATACGTACCTTATCACTAGACCGACGATGCTGATCCAAGGACTTAAGTTGCTCTTTTATACGCTGAGAATCGTTATAGGCGATTTGCGTATTTTGACGTAAATCCATACAAGCTTTATCGCGTTGATCTTTAGCTTGATTTACCTCTTCCAGTGCACGGCGTACTGCAGAGCGCGTTGCTCCACCCGAAAATAAATTGTAGGTAAGAGCCAACTCTACTGCGCTTTCGTCGCCATAGCGTTCCGCATCCACGCGCTCATCAAAGCCATTTGTGTTACGGCTTACAACCTGGCGTGCACGCAATTCAGCTTTTGGATAGTATCCTGAACGCTCTACTTTCACGTTCGCTTGCATAGCGGCGATATTTTTAACAGCAGCATGAAAGCCAGAATTGCCTTGGTAGGCCAACTGTAAGGCTTCACGAATATTGGCGGGCAAATTGGTTTGCGAGAGCGACGAAGCCGTCAAATCTGCTGCCGGCAATTGGCCAACGATACGCAAATAACGGGCGGTTACATCATGCAGATTTGATGCTTCCGTAAGAAGGTTGGTTTCTGCCAATGCTAAACGCCCAGCAACTTGTTCCAAGTCCACCTTACGGCCAACACCCGAAGTCACGCGCTCTTCAATCTGAGCATGCACATCTTGGTGTTTAGCATAATTGTCGCGTGCAGAACTCAATAGCTGGCGTTCGCGGCTTACATCTTCAAAGGCACGAACAGCCTCAAAAGCTGTGGTTTCAACACTATCCAGCAATTCGTAGTAACGCACCAAACGAGCGCCATCCAAATGCTCGACTTGCCCTAAAGTGCGGAAACCTTCGAATAAACTTTGGGTTAGAGAAACCTGCCCCTGACTATTTGTGTAACGGCCCTGACCATCAAAATCACGATAATTTCTACCTTTGCTGGCAGCCACATCTACCGAAGGCATATAACGAGAGCGGGCCTCACCTACTTGGTAGGTTGCCGCTTTAAAGGAGTGCCAAGCTGCTTGAACGTCCGGATTTGACTCTATTGCCTGCGCTGCAGCATCACGAACAGTGACAGCTGGAGCGGCATAAGCGCTGAAACTGCAGGCAATCAGACAACTCAAAAATGAGAGAGAAATTAACGAACCAACACTAAACTTTGGAGCAATTTTCATCAATTTGAACCTTTATAGGCTTTAGACCGATTATCCATAGTTTGGCCGCGAATCCCTCAGACTGAACATTTTATATAACTATTTCTGCCACTTCTTTTAACTAAGTCATTCTAAATAGCATTTAAAATAGATGCTAATCATAACTGAGCCGCACACATTTCACAACACACGACATCATTCTGTGATGCGCATCACATAAAAACCCAGAAACAGACTGCGCGCACGCCTTTTTGACAAACAACAGTCAAAGAAGCCCGTAAACACTTATTCGAAAGTCAGCCTCGTCCCTTATACCCGACGCCTCCAAAGCAGAGATTTGCTCACTCCCCATCTTCCATGCAAATGGAGTCATCGCCAAAAGAGCGCTGGCCTGATCGCCAGGAGGTAAATTCAACTCAAAGCCTAGAGCCGATTGATAGATTTCTCTAAACCCCTCCGGAGCCACCTGCCTCGGATGAGGCCGTACCTCTTTATATATACTTCGCCGCAAACCAATCAAATGCTGTTCACCAGGCGTCACTATAATCAATCGCCCCTTAGGGCTTATGATTCGCACCAGCTCTGGATCCTTACTGGGAGCATAAATTCTAAGAACCACATCCATACTTGCATCTGCAAAAGGCAGCATGTGACTCGATGCTACCGCATAGGTTGTACGACTATCTATTTTTGAAGCCAAACGTATGCCAACTTTCGAAATATCAATCCCATAGATATCAGCTTGCTCGCAGTGCGCACCCAATCCACGCGTGAAATAACCTTCACCACAACCAATATCCAATAGAGATTGGCTCGCTGGATTGATGATACTTTTCAACTTATCCAATAAAGGCAAAAAATAACCGGCACATAAGAAAGCCCGGCGCGCACTTAGCTGGTGTTTACCATCACCCGGTTCCCGTGAGTTCTTATGATGAACCGGTAACAAATTAAAATACCCCTCTTTCGCGCGATCAAATTGATGGCCATTCGCGCAAGCTATGCCCTGTGCATTTGCCATTAACGGAAGTGAACACAATGGGCAAATCAATTTATCCATAGATCTTTGCATCGTAAAATAAACAAAAAATCGTTTCATTTCAAAATAAAGCGAAAATAAAAAAGGATGCGTTATAAATAACGCATCCTTTCAATCATTCAATATTTGGCTGTTACGAAAACTTATTCGTTTAGCTCATAGCGGTCGATAATATCACGCACCAAACCACTGCGCACAATATCTTCCCGCGCAAATTCATGCACATAAACATTCGGCAAATCGCCTAAACGCGAAACAGCATCTGCCAAACCGTTAGGGCCGCGAATATCGCTCTGGTTAACATCACCATTAATGACAACTTTACAATCTTCGCCAATGCGCGTTAAAAACATTTTCATTTGGGCGACGCTGGTATTTTGTGCCTCATCCAAGATTACAAATGTTTTGCTATTGAACGTTTTACCTCGCATGTAGGCAAGCGGCGCTGCGACAATACGTCCATGACGCAAACAATAATCCACAGTGCCCGCGCCCAAGCGCTCATTAAGAATGTCGCGAAAGGCATCTATATAAACAGAAAACTTCTCATCTAAATCACCAGGCAAGAATCCTAAACTCTCACCTGATTCTACGGCTGGTCGCGTCAGAATGATTCGTTCAATTCGCCCTGACTCCAAAGCCTCCGCGGCCAAAGCACCCGCACAATAACTTTTACCGGTACCTGCTGGGCCAATACCAAAGGTCAACGCATGTTGATTAATCGCGGTAATGTAATCTTGTTGGGCTTGGTTTTTTGCGCGGAGAGGTTGGGCAGAGCGAGGGGGAGAGTAAGCTGTTTCGACTTGTTTAGAGCGGGATTTAAGATCAACTATGTTGTCATCGATTCTCGGCTGTTTTCGCGACGATTTATGTCGCAAACCTTTTTGGATGCCTTCATCGGCGAAACTACCGTGAGAATTTCCGTTGTATGAGTTACTGCGTCTAGCGTGATTTCTTCTTGCCATAAATGGTCACCGCCCTTA
>CAZOPE010000059.1:0-15855 GCA_964581625.1 uncultured Cellvibrionaceae bacterium | reverse complement strand
CACCCGTGGCAGTACGTGCGGATGATGCCTACACCCAAGGAAATCAGAACGTCACGGTGAGTATTACTGGTACCACCGGTGGCAACTACGAATCCTTGAATACAGCCAGTTCTGCAACCACAGTGGTTGGTGACAACGGCAGCGTGACAACCGTGAGTTTGAGTGCGGCTGCCTCGGTCAATGAAGGTGGAACAATTGTGTATACCGCAAGCGTAAATAATGCGGTAACGGACACACCACTGGTGATCAACCTGAGCAACGGCTCCAGTATTACCATTCCAGTGGGAGCAACTTCGGGTACAAGTTCACCTGTTTCTGTGCGTTCAGATGATGCATATGTACAAGCACCTCAAAACGAGATCGTAAGTATTACGAGTACCACCGGCGCCAATTTCGAAAGTATTGATACCAGCGGCAGTGTCACGACGGTTGTTTCCGATAACGGAAGTATCACTAACGTGACCTTAAGTGCAGCCGCAACTGTTAATGAAGGCGGCACCATCGTTTACACAGCAACAGTTGATAACGCGGTTACCGGAACGCCGTTGGTGGTTACGTTGGACAATGGCTCCGTAATCACCATACCTGTGGGCGCTACCTCTGCGACCAGTACAGCGATTTCTGTTCGCACCGACGACATTTATGCGCAGGGAAATCAGATACTGACTGCTGGTATCGCAAGTACGTCTGGAGGTAATTACGAGGTTATCGGAACCACTTCTACCGTCAGTACAACGGTTACCGATAATGCAACGCAAACTAGTCTGAGTTTGAGCGGTGTTGCATCTCTCAGAGAGGGGGATTCAGGTGTTTACACCCTTACCTTAACTAACCCGGCGCAAACTGCAGTTACTGTAACGCTCAACTACACCGGAACAGCCACCAATGGAGTGGACTTTAGTGGTGCAACCACTGTGACCATTCCAGCAGGTGCCACATCGGCCAACTTCACAATCAACGCAATGACTGACAGCTCAACAGAAGGCAACGAAAACTTCACAGTAACCATCGGTGGCGCAACAGGGGGCGGCTTCGAGAATTTGGCATTGAACAATTCAGCGAAGAGCGTAACCACAACAATCGTTGATAACCAAGCACCTATTGCAGTGAATGACCCTAGCGGTGGTGGTTCAACCACAGTCGGCTTGTACTCTGAATACTATTCATACGTTGAAGGTACAGACGGCCCTAACTTAACCTCTCTGGCTGTAATCAACGCGTTCATCGCCACTCATAATCCAACGGCAACCTTTGTTGCCAAAACATTTGATTACGGTTCCGATAATTTGTTTAGCAATGATTTGGGCCAAGGCACGAATCTACAGGCGTTTCTAGGCAGCGATGCTGCATCTCTAAGCAATGATCCCGGTAACAGCAGTGATGCAATTATTAGAATGTTCGGCGCTGTAGAATTAGCTGCAGGGACCTACAACTTTAAGATTCGCGGTGATGACGGTTACCAAGTTAAAGTTGATGGTGTTGCGGTAGCCACCGTAGACCAAATTCAATCACCTACGGGAACGGTGCACGCCCAATTTACTGTTGCTACGAGCGGCGTTCATAGTATTGAAGTTCTCTATTGGGATCAGGGTGGTCAGGCGGTATTTAAGCTTGAATTGAGCGATGACAACGGCGTTACCTACAACCTTATGTCCGGCAAGCCATTAACTTACAGCGCAGCGCATTCCATGAATGAGGATACCTCCTGGAGTGTGCCTGTATCGACCCTGCTGTCAAATGACAGTGATCCAGACGCTGATCCAATAACCTTGGTCAGTGTTCAGAGTCCTGTAAATGGGACTGTTAGCCTGTCGGGTGGCAATGTGATATTCACACCTACACCTAACTTCTATGGGCTGGCTACCTACACCTACACCATTAGCGATGGTCGCGGCGGGTTTGATACCGCGCTGGTTACCATGAATGTACTCCCGGTGAATGATATTACGGTTGTATCGGGTGTTTCTGCTTCGGAAACCGCTATTACGTTCACCGCAAATGATGCTGATGTGGGTACGGCCTTGGCATTGAGTGCCCCCTTCGCGGCTTCCTTCGGTAATCCAACTGTTAACAACGGAGCTAGCACTACGCTTACCGTTGCCCAGCAATCAAGTGTTGTTACAGGTGTATTGAAGGTTACCGATGCTACGTCTCCCGTTGACGTTATCAACCTTTCCTTGGGAACCAGCGGAGGAAATACGTTAAACGCTTCTGGAAATACTACAGCCACTGCACTTTATGGCTTTGGCGGTAACGATACGCTCACGGGTGGTAGTGCCAATGACACACTTGTAGGCGGCTCTGGTACTGATACTCTGAGCGGAGGGGGCGGAGACGATACCCTTTGGGGTGGCACTAACGCAGACACTTTCAACGTCACCAGCGGAACCGACACGATCAATGATCTCGGTACCGGTGGCAACGACATACTCACAGTAAGTTCAGGCGCCACGGCGAACGTGACCGTAACAGGCGCTTATGCCGCAACGACTGCAACAGCTAACAACGGTACAGCCGTATTTACCACCGTTGGATTGAATGTAGATATGACAAATGCGACAGGCTCTAAAGGTTATACCATCGTGAATACTGGTGGTGCGGCTACCTTAATCGGTAGCGGATTCAGCGATACCCTAACCGGTGGTACCGGTGCCGATACGCTAAGGGGCGGCGCTGGTAGTGACTCCATAAACGGTGGCGGCGGAGCAGACACCATTACGGGAGGTGCGGGTGCAGATCAGCTAACCGGTGGTACAGGAGCGGATACCTTCGTGTGGAACTTGGCGGACAAAGGTACAACTGCCGCCCCCACGTTGGATACGATTTTCGATTTCACCACCGGCGCAACTGGTGACAAGTTAGATTTACGCGATCTCCTTCAAGGTGAAAATAGTGGCAATCTTTCTAACTATTTGCATTTCTCTAGCGATGGCACCAACACAACCGTTTCAATTAGCAGTACGGGCGCATTTAACGGATCAAATTACGCAACGGCCACTGATCAAAAAATTGTGCTGAACTCAGTGAATTTAACGGGGAGTGATACCGCAATTATCAATTTGTTGAAAACCAACAGTAATTTAATTACCGATTAATGAATGTCTGCTCAAGGATGAGCAAAACCGGAAACATAAGCATGTATATAAAGCGAAACCAAGAAGGCGCCATCATTGCAATTAGTCAAATTGCAGAAAATGACCTTAGCGAGTTTGTGAGTGATGATTCCAAAGAGCTGCACATTTATTTGCAGTCATTAAAGCCTGAGCAAATGGCATCGCTGGAACAATCTGACCAAGCGATGGCACGGGTGCTGGAGGACGTTATTAATTTGTTGGTGGATCAAGGAACCATTCGCTTTACCGATTTACCGCAAGCAGCGCAAACAAAACTGCTCTCGCGTAGAGAATTGCGTGGGCAGCGGCAAGGAATGAATTTGTTGGATGATGGCGATGACGATTTAAGTATTTAAAAAGCCAAGGTGCTTTTTTCAGATGTTCACGAGAGCACCTTCGTTTTTTTAAGTATTAGATGTTCTCTTACACACCAGGCCCAGTTAAACCATCAATTCCTAATTGAATAAGTTTTTCTTTTTCCTGTGCCGAGCGAACGCCTTCGGCGATCATTACCATTCCCAATGAATGTCCAATTTTGCACAAGCCAGATAAAAAGCTCTGGTTGCCGGAATTGGTATCAATTTCGCGCACTATAGCGCCGTCAATTTTTAAATAATGCAAACCAATATCTTGGAGTTCACGAATCTTAGTGAACTCTAGCCCAACGTGTTCAAGCCCAACTCTGCAACCAAGTGTACGCAAGGCGTTCGTAAAGCTGCGCAATTCAGCCATATGGCGCAAAGCGCAAGACTCTGGAAATTCTAACCACAAATATTGTGCATTTTGAATGGATTGGTTGAGTAGGGCGATTGCTTGTTCACGGAAATCTGCGTTGCATAATGAATCGGCGGATATATTAATAGCAATCGCTGAATCAGAGTTGTTGTTCAGTGCATTTTTTATCACCTCTACATCGATAGCGGGCATCATGCCCAAGCGCGCGGCCCACGGCATAAAATATCCTGCGGGTTGCCAATCATCATCGAGCAATAAGCGCACGGGGGCTTCATTGTGAAGTGTGGCTCCAGTTGGGGTACGCACAGGGAAATGAGCGAGTTGAATTTTCTTTAATTGAAGCGCATGCGTTATTGCATCTCGCCAATCACTTAGATTGCGGTGAACAACAGGCTGTCCACTGTTGCTCAATACAATTAATGCGCGGTTACCTTTTAATTCTGCTTGGGCAAGAGCACCATCAAGTTTGTGTAAAAGTTCATTGCGTTTTTCCCCGCTAACGTAGGTGCAAACCGCTACGGGCAATTGAATTGTGTGCAAATCTTTGTCGCTTAGCTGCGCGCTTAATTGTTCCGTAAGTTCTGCTCCAACAGATTCCGCAGAAGGGTTGCTAGAAATCGCCAGCATAAAATCGCTGCCGTTTAAGCGCCCAGCATGGCTGCCCGGGTAGCGGTCTATGAATTGATGAAGAACTCCGGCGATTTGCAAAAGCGCATGGTCTGCAGCAGCACGGCCGAGGTGATTATTGATTTCGGCCAAGTTCAAAAAGCGCACCACCGCAATAACCCCCGCGCTGTCGCTGTCATCTCGACTTAATTTACTTTCCAATAAATTGAGAAAATGATTGCGATTGGGTAGCTCAGTGAGTTGATCTAATTGTGATTCGCGACGTAGCTTTTCCAGTTGTTGTGTTTCTTTTTCCAGCATGGCTTTTACGCTTTGCGAAAGCGCATTCATAGCGCGGACCAAGCGTTGGAACTCTGTGGTTTTGGGTTCATCTGATGTCACAAAACGACGTTGACCTATAGCTTCAGCTTGTTTGATTACAGTATTTAATGGGCTTGAAATAAATTTCAAAACCAATGTTCCAATAACGCCACTTAAAACAGCCGCAATAACAAACCAAGTTAGTAATTGCGAGGTGCTGCGCCATAACGCTTGCCATGCATAGCGAGAGTGACTTTTTACAGTAAGAGTTCCAAATTGTTGCCAGCCATCTTGGATTTGTGCAACGCCGGGTTCTGCGTCAAAATTAACCAGATGAATAAACCATTGGGGCACGTTGGCAGATTTAGGTGTGTTTTTATTTTCTTCGTAACGACGTGATACCAATAATTTCTTTTGCGGATCTGCCAAGGTGATGTATTCGTAATGGCCTGTATCAAATTGCGCGCTGATTAACAGTTCAAGAGTTACTGGGTCTTTTTCCATTTGTGACATGGATAAAGCCAGAGAGGTTGCGTTGTCCATATTCTTAACGCGCAGCTGCTCTTCTAAATACTGTTGCGCAGACATAATGCTGATAACAAAACTCCCGCCCAGCGCGAGTAGCAGCAGCACCAAAATGCCAATCCACAATTGTTTAATTAACGACATAATTGTTTCTCTTAATAATTGTTTCGTTATATACGGCTTTGCGACATGCTAAAAGCCTTCTTGTTTCATACGCTCCAGTACATCTCTCCAGCGGGAGAGGCGTGCGGTGGGATCAATTTGTGGTTGCGCTTGGTTGCCAACCCATAATCCGCCACTGTTAAAACTAAATACAGGGTGCAAATCGTTACGCCTGTCGGCACGATCTATATCTGAAACCAAACTGTCTAAAATCAGGGGGACAGAATCAGGTTGCTCATAATAGCCAAGCACCATGTGCGCCTGAAATACCTTGCTGGTGGTTCCGCCAATTTGCGCTTTAACGTAAATTAAACGCAGGCTCTCAAGGGGGACACCAAGTTGCAAAAGCGTGAAATATTTTGCAATCGTGTAATCCTCACAATCACCCGCACCGGCACCTAAGGTTTCTAAAGGGGTTGCCCAATAATCGCTGGTTTTCCATTGAATGATATCGTCAACAAAGCGCGTATTTTTATTGAAATAGTTGTTAACCGCATTAATTTTTTCGGCTGTGTCTTTGTCTTTATTATTTTCAATCAACAGATTCCATGTGTGGAATTTGGCAATGCCAGCAATCCCAAAACGGGATTGCATGGTGTTTTCCAATTTATTGATATTGAGGTCGGCAGAGCACAACATCGCCATTAGAAATGTTGCGCCGAGCAAATGCCCGCGCGACCGGCGTATCCAGCAAAGGCATAGGAAACAAAGGTTTCCTTTGGGCAGTGGCGAGCGAGAAATCAAAGTAGGGTGACTAACCTGAGAATTGAGGTGCCTTGAGTATAGCCAAGCTTTGCTATCTTACTTTCCAGAACTTCTGCATTTCGATGAACATGAAAGAGGAGGTCCAAGCAATTAAGACTACACCGGTTAGCGCCTCCAATCCCGTGAGAAAACGTATGCTACCAACGGGATGTACATCGCCAAAACCGAGGGTTGTATAACACGTGAACGAGAAATAGGCGCAATCAAGCAGGGTTTCCTCTATTGGCCCGACAAGTTCACCGAATTTGTGGGATATAACGACCCAATAGATACCAAACGCGAATAACCATACTTCAATTACGTGTGCAATGAGGGCGCCGAATACCCCAAAAAGTATGCTTATGCGGCGGTTGATGGGTAATTTGGGAATCGTAAGTGAAAGCCAATTTAAGACTTCAAAGTGGATAAGAACTGCGGCTCCCACCAAAATTATGTTAATTAAAATGATCAAAAACATAGCTGCAACTCTAGAGGCTGTTGACGATTGCCTGTTTGCACTGCTGGAAGCCGTTTTTTCAGCCAGCAAGGCAGCAGGAGTGAGGTAAACGACTGCTAACGCGGCTGGATGGAAAAATCGCTCCAGCCCTTCGGGTGGTGTTTGAATTTGCCTCACTCTGTGTTCTCACCGTTAAATTTGAAAGGCTGAATGGCACTTGGCCGAGCTTAATTGAGGAAAATTCAACCACAGTGTACACAGCTGAAGGTCACTAGACTCTACGTTAAGTCTTAAAAAATCGCAGCTGGAACAATTGCGAATTGTCGAACTCATAACCATAAGTTTAGTCTTTGTGAATTAACATGACGCGAAAGTGTAATTGCTTCACATCAAATGTGACCTAATTTCTAAATCGCAAAATAGCCGGCCGATATACTGATTCATGTCTTTAATGAGCTGTGCCTCAAATAAACCGGAGCCGGGATAGGGTGTGGTTTGGGTATAAAAGATTTCCGCGCAGTATTTATTTTTAAAACTCAGGAGTCTTTGGATTCGTTTATCGATTAGGGTTGGGAGTTTGGCGTCAATGCCGATGCTGCTGCCAAAGCGGGTGACAAGGGGGCGGCGGTAGGCGTTGAAGCCTTGTTAACGGGTGTAACGATTTACCAATTAACGCAAAGTGGATTAGCGCTTCAAGCTACGTTAAAAGGCACTAAATATTGGAAAGATGCTGAATTAAATGATACGGAATAAAAAATGGCAATCGATTGATTGCCATTTTTTGGAGTAAATTTTGTGAGATGATTTGACGTTTTAAATTGGCCAACTCACCAATTCAGTTTTATCTTGATCTGCAATTATGGCCCACGCGTTATGGTGCCAATCGCCCAATACTAAGCGCTCCGCGGGCTCGCTATTGATCTCAAAGAGGTGGCGTGCGGGTCTATGAGTATGGCCATGAATCATGCGAGTAACACTGGCGTTTTCCATGGTTTTGATAACCTCGGCTTGGTTAACATCCATGATGTCTTCCGCTTTCAAGCTATTCATTGCTTGACTCTTTTCTCGCATTTGCGCCGCTAACGCACGCCTTGCGGTAAGTGGTTGTGAGAGAACGTGCTGTTGCCATTGTGGCGAGCGAACTTGCTGTCTAAATGCTAGATATTGAGCATCGTCGGTACACAAGCTGTCGCCATGCAGCAGCAGTGTGGGTGTACCGTATAGATCAATCGTGGTGTATTCGGGAATGATCTGCCCGCCTGCTTGCGCCGCAAAATTTTCACCCAGCAGAAAATCTCTGTTGCCGTGCATTAAAAAAATAGCTGTGCCCGCATCGCTTAATTTCTTTAGCTCTGTTGCAACTTCGCTGTTGAGCGGCGCATCGTCATCGTCGCCAATCCATGCATCAAAAAAATCGCCCAATATAAACAGCTTTTCGGCGCCCTTAGCTTGAGTGTGCAGAAACTGAAAAAACGCCCGCGTAATTTGCGGGCGGCTTTCGTGTAGATGCAAATCAGAAATAAAAAAGGTAGTCATTTTTATTCCGCAGATTGGTTACTTAGCAACGGAAACATTTTGAATGACTACAGCTTCAACAGGAACGTCCTGATGAAAACCTTTGCTACCAGTTTTCACACCTTTAATTTTGTTCACAACATCCATACCTTCGGTAACTTTACCGAATACCGCGTAGCCCCAACCTTGACTAGTTTTACTACTGTGGTTCAAAAAACTATTGTCTTTTACGTTAATAAAAAATTGCGCGGTGGCGCTATGTGGATCGTTCGTACGAGCCATTGCGAGGCTACCCGTTACGTTTTTCAAGCCGTTATCAGCTTCGTTTTGAATCGGGTCGCGAGTTTTCTTTTTCTCGCTCATGTCTTCCGTCATACCGCCACCTTGAATCATAAAGCCATCAATCACGCGGTGAAAAATTGTCCCGTTGTAAAAACCTTCTTCGGCGTATTGCAAAAAGTTAGCCGCGGTGTTTGGCGCTTTATCGAAATCCAATTCAATCACTATGTCGCCGTAGTTTGTATGTAAAGTAATCATGGTGGAGCTCCTAAACAAGAGGACAAAAAGTCGGTAAGTCTTAAAAAGCGGGTATGATACGCGTTCAATGATCGCAAAGAAACGCCACGCGTTAGATTTGCATCATCCAAATTTAAACCAATAAAAAGCGAGATGAATCCATGCACGGGAAATTCCTCACCATTGAAGGTACAGAAGGCGTTGGGAAGAGCACCAATTTGGCCTTTGTACGTGATTGGCTAGTTGCCAAGGGTATTGAGGTGGTGGTAACGCGCGAGCCGGGCGGTACCCCTATGGCTGAGGAAATTCGCGGTTTGTTGCTGAGTAAACGCGAAGAATCTGTGGATGAGACCGCTGAACTTTTGCTTGTTTTTGCAGCTCGCGCTCAGCATCTTGCCCAGCTGATCAAGCCAGCGTTGGAACGTGGAGCCTGGGTGTTAAGTGATCGATTCACGGACGCTACCTATGCGTATCAGGGCGGCGGACGAGGCCTGAGTAAAGAGGTAATCACGCAGTTGGAGGTTTTGGTTCAGGGCGAGCTTCGCCCGGATTTAACCTTGATTCTCGATATAGACGTAGAACTTGGGCTCAACCGTGCCCGGCAGCGCGGTGAACTGGATCGCTTTGAAAGTGAGACATTAGGTTTTTTTGAGCGCGTACGCGCCGCTTATAAAGCGCGAGCACTTGCTGCACCCAATCGCTATGCCGTGGTAGACGCGGGTCAAGAGCTGGCTAAAGTCCAATCGGATATTGAACAGGTGTTGCATCAGTTACTCCGTTAAAAAAGGAATAACAGCATTAAATTTGCACGCCTTTCAATCTAGTCTAGAGTTAGTAATGAATCGCTATATCTAAAGTTGTTTGAGATAGCTTTTGTAAAATAACTCCAACTAAACGGTGATGAGATGAACAAACAACAAACGGGCTTCACACTTATTGAGCTGATTGCAGTCATTGTAATCCTAGGGATTCTTGCGGCCACCGCGATTCCTAAATTCGTAAACCTCTCAACGGACGCTCGCACAGCAAAAGTTAACGCCGCGGTAGGGGCAATGAAATCGGCAGCCAATATGGCTCACGGTAAGTTTTTGGTTAATCCGGTGGCTTCGCAAACATTTGAAGGTGTTGCGGTCACTTTTGTAAATGGTTATCCCAATGCGGCTTCTATTGCTGCTTTGTCTGGATTGACCGCGCCAGACTACACCTCGACAACTACGGGTACGGCGACGACAGTGACAGTGACTACAAACTGCACCGCTAGCTACACGGAGGCAACCTCGGCTATTTTGCCGCCGACTTTTGCTACCGTCACAACGGGTTGTTAACCTAGTCATTACGAAAAAGCCACACATCCAAAAGCTGTGTGGCTTTTTTTTGCCTCAAAATTCGGCAAGACACTCCACCTCAACCTTATGTCGCAAAATCGGGTGCGTAAGTTGAATATGTTGGGCGTGAAGTAGTAAGCGTGGGGCTTGTGCTTGAATTTCAGGTGGAGAATAAAGTTGGTCGCCCAGCATCGGGTGCCCAATACTCAGCATGTGAACTCGCAATTGATGGGTTCGTCCGCTAACGGGCTCTAACAAAACACGTGTGTGGTTGTTGGTCTCGTTACGTTCCAAAACGGTGTAACGCGTGTGAGCGGGTTTGCCAGATTCAAAACACACTTTTTGCAAGGGGCGGTTCGGCCAATCGCAAATCAGCGGAAGTTTGACTTCGCCTTCATCTTCTTCCACTAAACCGCTAACTATTGCCACATACCGCTTGTGTATGCCGCGGGCTTCAAACTGTTTGGTGAGAATCTTCAGGCTCATGTAATTCAGTGGGAACATCACAATGCCTGATGTTCCTTGATCCAGCCGATGAACTACGCGTGCGTTGGGGTTAAATTTTAACGCGCGGTTAATCAAACAATCTTGCTTCTCTGGCCCCTTGCCTGGAACAGTTAAGAGCCCCGCGGGTTTATTGCAAATCATTAAATCGTCGTCGAGATGCAAAATATCAAGACCGAGGCTGAGAGCTAAATCGTTCATGCTGGCGCTGCTGAATAAAAGGGCGGCAATTATCGCAAATCTACCGTTAAATTGCGAAAACAAACCCATCCACCAGTTTGCCAAGAGCCAATAGCGCTTGTAAGCTTGCCGCCTCAATTCTTTAGGCACCTCTATGTCTGACTTTCCTATACATCCGTATCCTTGGCAACTGCAAGAATGGCAGCAATTGAACCAGCAGATTGCTGCGGGAAAATTGCCCCATGCGCTTATGTTTGCGGGCGCTAAGGGTATTGGAAAGCGCCACATGGCAGAGGCACTCGGGCAGTTGCTGTTGTGTCTATCGCCCATCGAAGGCACGCCTTGCGGCAAATGCCGTGGCTGTATGTTGAACCGTGTTCACAACCATCCCGATTTTATTGTGGTGGAGCCAGAAGAGGGTGCTAAGGCAATCAAGGTGGATCAGGTTCGCGCGCTTATAGAAGACTTGGGTAAAACCTCGCAGCAAGGCGGTTTTAAGGTCGTTGTGCTGGAACCCGCAGAGGCAATGAACGCCAACGCCGCCAACGCTTTGTTAAAATCTTTGGAAGAACCTGCCGCAAACACGCTTTTGATTCTGGTGTGTCATACCCCAAGTGCTGTCCTCCCAACTATTCGAAGCCGTTGCCAAATGCGCTTGTTAGCGACCCCGAACTCCGAGCAAGTAATTCACTGGCTCAAACCCTTGATGGCGGGCAGCAGTATTCCTGTTGAGAAGCTAATGGATGCTGCCGGCGGCGCGCCTTTAACTGCTTTATCTTTTTTAGAGGGCGATGCATTGGAGCGCCGCGATGCATGGCTGCTAAACTTGGTTCGGCTCAGCACCGGGCAAATCTCGGCAATTGAGGTTGCTTCACAGTGGCAAAAAGAAGATGTCACTGCCTTAGTCGAATGGTTTTTGGTTTGGCTGCATTCCCTTATTCGTTGGCAAGTTGGTGCAGAACACGTGTTGATTAACCAACTTCCGCAGGATCTTCGCGACCGGCTGAGTAAAGTTCCACATGGGCTTCTACACCGTTACCTTGAAAAAATACTAACTTCGAAACGTCAACTCTTGGGTAACTCCAACCCCAATAAGCAGTTATTGCTAGAAGAAATGTTAATGGATTGGGGCGCGCTTTTAAGGGCGGCTAAGTAGCAACGCTGATTGTCCACTAAAATAGTGACGCAATTGCGGCTAGACAGGTCTAAACTATTCAATTATGTTTCAGTACATTACGTTTCAGTCTATTGAATTCGGACGGTTGACTTTATGCAAGCGATAGGCGGCGGTGCCCGAAACGGCATACTTTCCCTCACCATTAAAGACAAAGCAGTGCTCTACGCTGCATACATGCCTTTTGTTAAAAACGGAGGCATGTTTATTCCCACGGGTAAAAGTTATAAATTGGGCGATGAAGTGTTTATGTTGCTGAGCTTAATGGAAGAGCCTGAAAAAATTCCGGTTGCAGGAAAAGTGATTTGGGTGACTCCGCGAGGAGCCCAAGGTAACCGCGCTGCGGGAATTGGTGTGCAATTTACCGATCAAGACAACACCGCCGTAACCAAAATTGAAACTTATCTCGCTGGCTCTATTAATTCCGATAAGCCGACGCACACTATGTGAGCAATTCTTAGCTCTCAAAAAGCCAGCCACCGTGCTGGCTTTTTTGTTGAGTGTTGCAAAAGTTTCACCGGCCGGTGAGGTGCGTACACCCAATTGAAAAATGACGGCTATGTAGATAGAGCCGGCAAGCTAGAGGGTTTCTAATGTTAAATAATCCATCATGTAGGCGGCAACAATTAGAGTTAATGTTGGAAAGCTCTAATAGGATTATCTCTAATGACGAATCCACTTTGTTGGAGCCAAATTGCTCAGAAAAGGCGAAAGCGTCCTTAGCTCGCGGGATATTTCATTTTTGCGTGATTACAGCAGACAACTCCTACTCTCTGGGATTAGGTAAGTCTGTAATTGAGTCCTATATTATTCGCGCCTGTAACATTTACTCGCAAGGTGATGTGTTAATAAACACCAAAAAGGTGCTGGGGTTGGATAGCTATCAGCGCCATTTATCTCTTTTTTGCTATGCGTATTTATTCAATATTGATGACACCTATTGGAATAAAATTGTGACTCATTGGTTAAGTTTGAATTTGGAAGACAGCTTAATCATGGCTATTATCGCCAAGCGGAACCCTGAATATGCACAGCAGGCGGCTAATTGTAAATTGCAGCAAGAAAAGTGGTTTGTGCATGCCAGTGCTGCAATCTTCGCAACCACACCTGAAACTCAGCTTGCCGAGTTAAAGGCGCATCTTTTCCGCTGGTACACGTCACGCAAACTCTGCGCGTGGTATGACTCCCATAAATCTAAACAACCCTGTTACAGCGGCTATTGGAGTATTGAATCTGCTGCCATTGTTAAAGCCTGTAATCTAGAAGTAGATCTAATCAGCCTAGGCCGCTATTTCCCTGCGGGATTATTAGACCCAACGGGGAACCCTCAACGCGTACGCGTTTTTTATCCGCACCAAGATGAGCTTTGTTTTATTGTCTCGCGTGATTGGAAAGATGAAAGCCAAGAGCGTTTGAGTTTGATATCGCCGAATGGTTTGCTTGAGGTGGCCGCCACTCTTTATGAAAAGGGCGATAAAAAGTTATCCGATTTCGTATCAGTTCGCCATGAATCCACACTAAAAAATTTACCGTGGTATTCATTGATAGGTAAACCCGCAAAAGTAAAAACCTCCATACGCATCGCTGAAAAATATGTGTACCAAGGGCAATGGCCGGATGAACAAGAACCCGCCAACTCAGAACATTATTTAATGGGTGTTGGGCAGCATTTTTTAGCGATAAGTTTTACATATATAACATTTAACTATTCACAAATAGAAAACTACATCCATGAGGTTTTGCAGGGTTTGGAAGTTTGAATATTTACCAGATGTGGTACTTATCGAAAATAACGGATGCTCGGATTCTGTGTTTGTTATTCCATCCAAACTGCTAGTTCCAACTCTCATCAGTTCAGATATTAAAAGTTTCAAAGATTTAGCCTTTTCCGACGCAATGGGCGGCTATTCGCTAGTTGCTAATGCTTGCGAAAAGTAGGTTGCTGAAGTGTGGATATTCAGTGCTCGCTTGGATCCATGACCATACGAGATGAGGGGGGTGTGGTCATGGTTTGCTCTGGTGCGCTCAGTTGGCCTTTTCAAGGAAACCCAATGTTACGCATGCGGATGCTCTGCTTTATGAATAGCCGAAATTCACGTGCCAACGCATTCGAGTCAAGTTGAGAGAGCTTTCTTCTGATTTATACCCTTATCCCTTATAATCCCCGCACTTTTAGTTAACGGCTTTTCAACATGCTTATCGACTCCCACTGCCATCTTGACCGCATTAATCTTGATCGCTATGACGGCAACCTTGCCAATGCTATAGCGGCTGCAAACGAACGTGGCGTTCAACAAATGCTATGTATCGGTGTTAGTTTGGATAATATTCAAACCGTTATTGATATTGCGCAGGCTCATGCTTGCGTATTTGCCTCTGTAGGCGTTCACCCCTGTGATGTAAAAGATGGCACTGCTACCGCAGAACAACTCATGCAATGGGCATCCCAAAAAAAGGTGGTCGCTCTCGGTGAAACTGGGTTGGACTATCATTACGAAACTGAAAGCAAAGAATTACAACACGAAAGTTTTGCCATGCATTTGGATGTAGGCAAGAAAATCGGTTTGCCAGTAGTGGTTCATACGCGTGAAGCTCAAGCGGATACGCTAGCTCTGATTAAACAACACGGTAGTTTGGAGCACAGCGGCGTGCTGCATTGTTTTACGGAAGATTGGGAAATGGCTAAAGCCGCATTGGACTTGAATTACTACATTTCAATTTCTGGCATTGTCACCTTTAAAAACGCAGAACAAATTCGCGATGTTGTGCGAAATATGCCGATAGACCGCTTGCTTATAGAAACCGATTCACCTTATCTCGCCCCCATTCCTTATAGAGGAAAGCCCAACGAACCTAAATATGTTTACGAAGTGGCTCAGTTCGTGGCCGATTTAAAAGGCATGAGCATTGAAAAATTGGGCGAGCACACCTGTGAAAACTTCTACCGTTTGTTTAGCCGAGCCAAACAATACTTACCGCAATAAATTTTTGTAGAGAACATTATGAACGCACAACAAATAAAAATTATGCTCGACCTGCAAGATGGTATGAACACCAAAGTGAATGCTGATTGGAAAACGCAAGGCTACGAATGGTACCGCGCCATCTGGGTTGAGTGTGCTGAACTGCTTGACCACTACGGCTGGAAGTGGTGGAAAAAGCAATCACCCGATACGGAGCAAGTTGCGCTGGAGTTAATTGATATTTGGCATTTCGGTTTAAGCATTTTGCTGCAGAGCGGAACCAAGCCAGAATTGATTGTTGCGCAAATTCAAAATGCTTTGGTTATCAACACCGATGAAAGTGATTTTCGCTTGGACTTGGAGAGATTTGTTGCTGCTACTTTAAATGATCGCCAATTTCATATTGGTTTATTTGGCCGATTGATGGCTGGTATCGGAATGAGCTTTGAGCAGCTTTACCGTGGTTATGTCGGGAAAAATGTGTTGAATTTCTTTCGCCAAGATCATGGCTACAAAGACGGATCCTATCGCAAGCATTGGCATGATGGTCGTGAGGATAACGAGCATTTAGTGGAGGCTGTGTTGAGTTTGGATGCCACTAAAGTCGAATTTAAAGATGAGCTTTATGCAGCGCTTAAGGTGCGTTACACAATCTAATTTTAATCATGGTCGTGTAAGAGGGTTTTCCCTACAAACAGGGTGAAATTTCCCGCTAAATCTCTATAATGCCGCCGGATCTGTCGTAAAAGGCAGGCGGACGGCACAAAATGCCCTACACTTTTGTTTTATCCCATATCACCCGTAAATGGAGTCTCACTGTGAAAGCACCCGTAAGAGTTACCGTCACCGGCGCAGCTGGCCAAATCAGCTATTCATTACTGTTCCGCATCGCCGCAGGCGACATGTTGGGCAAAGATCAACCAGTAATTCTGCAATTGTTGGAAATCACCCCAGCTCTTAAGGCGCTGCAAGGCGTTGCAATGGAATTGGATGACTGTGCATTCCCATTGTTGGC
>CAZOPE010000058.1:0-16143 GCA_964581625.1 uncultured Cellvibrionaceae bacterium | reverse complement strand
ATTTAGTGGAAGCCCTCTTATGAAATTAGCCAGTCGTATTTTACTGGTCACCCTCTGTGCATTGACGCTGACAAGCTGCAGCCTTTTCCCCAGCGTGCACAAACTCAACGTTCAACAAGGGCACATTATCACCGCCGACATGGTTAGCCAGCTGAAGTTGGGCATGAGTAAACGTCAGGTTCGCTTTGTCTTGGGCAACACCCTCTTGCCAGATACATTCAATGACAACCGTTGGGATTACTTTTATAGCGTGAAGGTAGGCCACTCGGGTGAATATGTTAAACACCTATTTACCGTGTATTTTGAAAATGACAAGCTGGTTAAAACTGAAGGTGATTACCTTCCCGGCAAAGCGCCACTCAGCGAAGACAAGTCCGAGAAGTATCTGGATAACGTAAGACGCGATATGCCTTTACCCACCAATATTGAGAAAAAGCCTGAGCCCGTTATAGACGAGCGCAAGTAATTTCCACAGCGCCCAAGGATGGGCTTTTACTACCAAATCTTCACGGTTTCGCCCCCTTCCTGCTCATTCGCAACTGCTTGACACCTTTTCCTGCTCAACTAGGCTGAATAGAGGTGGTATGAAGTTTCACCCCCTCCATTGCGTTCGGCCCCAATACTGACAACTGCCGCTGCGTTATTAGCACCCACCTTAATCCGTGAAGTTTGAATGGACTATTTCACCCATATTTGGCGCAAAGCCCTGCGGACACTGACGGCACAGTTCCGTATTTACGAAGGCGATGCTGCCGTAACGCCCGGCTTTCGCGCGCAGCAAATCGGTGCGATTTTGCGCCTTACGCCCTTCACCATGCTGGCGAATGTGTTGAACACCGGCGTTCTTCTGAGTATTTATTGGAAAACCGCTTATTTTTATACCCTTCTAAGCTGGTCCTTTTTTCTCATGATTGCGGTGGTCTTGGGTACACGAGCCTGGGTTATTCAACGCCATAAACCTGCACCAACTCAAGCATCCAAACGGGCGATCAAACGCGCCACAATCCACGCAACAGTTCTTGCCGCTATCTGGGGCATGTTGCCCATCTTGATCTTCGATACCCATGCAGACGCCAACAACACGCTCCTTTTAACCACCATTTGCACAGGCATGATTTGCGCGGGCGGCTTTGCGTTGGCCACCATTCCACAAGCGGCCATCAGCTACGTATGCGTGATGTCGCTGGGCTGTCTGACTGCCATTATTCGCGATGGCATTTTCGACCATTGGAATTTGGCGGTTTTATTGGTGATTTACGCTGCAGTGATTTGCTTTGCGGTTATTGCCACGGCAAAAACATTTGGTGCGCGCTTGATGGCAGAAGCAGCCGCTGAACATCAACAACAATTAATTAGCTTACTGCTCCATGATTTTGAATCACATGCGAGCGATTGGCTTTGGGAGCTAAACAGCAAAGGGCATGTGCATGCGCCCTCTAAAAAACTGATCGCACTCTTAGGCGCTAGGGCAACGAATCTTACGCAAACGCCCTTTGCCACATTGTTTGATGCAGATTACTCACGCGAGAATTTCGCCGACAACAATCCTATTACAGCATTGGAATTGCATCTTCAACAGCACACCGCATTTAGAGAACTTGTGATTCCCATTTTGATTGGCGATGAGCGCCGCTGGTGGCAGCTCACCGCCAAACCCCTTTTTAACAATAAAGATCAAATAACCGGTTGGCGTGGCGTGGGCTCAGATGTGACTCACAAATACACCGCAGAATTAGAAATGCGCCGCCTTGCGAACGTGGATTCGCTCACCAACCTCGCAAACCGTCACCATTTTTATATGCAGCTGGAAGCGCTTAAAAAACAAAATCAGTTTTCGTCGTTCGTTTTATTCTTTCTCGATTTGGATAATTTTAAAAATGTGAATGATTCACTCGGCCACGGTGTGGGTGATTTGGTATTGAAGGAATTTGCGCACCGATTACTGCGTTCAGTTCGCAACCAAGATTTGCTGGCGCGGCTAGGTGGCGATGAGTTTGCGATTATCAGTTATGGAGAAGATTCAGCAGAGCAAGCAACTACCTTAGCACAACGTCTACTCAATACATTTGTTGCGCCTTGCATCATCAATGGCAAGAGCTTAAAAATTGGTTGCAGCATTGGAATCGCGCTGGCGCCACAGCATGGCAAAGATACCGAAACCCTATTAAAAAATGCTGATATGGCACTTTACGCAGCCAAATCCGCTGGCCGAAATACCTATCGCTTTTATGAACCAGGGATGGAAATTATCGCGCAGCAAAAATTACATTTGCTGAACGACATGCGCGCGGCTTTAGAGGAACATGCATCCACCAATACCTTACTGAATAAAACATTCAGTGAAGATTTGGTATGGCCACAAACGCCCATCGTTGGGCAATTTGAAATTCATTTCCAACCCCAAATAAAATTGGCAACTCAAGAAATTATTGGGTTCGAGGCGCTCATTCGCTGGCGACACCCAGAGCTAGGATTAATTTCACCCGCGCAGTTTATCCCGCTTGCGGAAGAGTCAAACCTCATTCTGCCTATTGGTATTTGGGTGTTGGTTGAGTCTTGCAAATATGCCGCAAAATGGCCAAAAAATTGGCGTATTGCAGTTAACCTATCGGCCGTGCAGTTCCGCGAAGGAAACGTAGTGGATGTGGTTCGTTGGGCGCTGCAAGTTAGCCGACTAAAACCGGAACGACTTGAGTTGGAAATTACCGAGTCCTTGTTGATTCAAGATAATTTTTCAGCGCAGGAGACCTTAGCAGACTTACGAAAATTGGGTGTGCGCATAGCACTGGACGATTTTGGTACGGGGTATTCGTCACTCGCTTATTTGCGAAGCTTCCCGCTTAACAAATTAAAAATTGACCGATCCTTTGTTAGCTCATTGTCCAAAGACACCAGTTCTCTCGCGATTGTAAATGCCATTATTCAGCTGGCAGATGCGCTTATGCTTGAAACCACGGCCGAAGGGATAGAATCGCAACTGGAAGCGGAGATTTTGCGTAACTGCGGCTGTAGCGATGCACAAGGCTTTTACTTTGGTAAACCTATGCCGCTGCAAGAGGCGCTCGTCTATGCTCGCCAATTTGAACAACACCCAGTCTTTTAACCTGGGCCTGTTGACGGTTGCCTGTGTACAACAAGCAACCGTCAACAGACCTTAATACCTGCGAAAAACATCCGTAAATATTCTAAGGCGTCGCCAAAGCTCACCTATACTTGCACCATAAGGTTTCAATTTAGTCCCGCTAGAGATCTAGCGCCCTTTGATCTTGGCTCTAAAACCTAGACCCAACGTCAGTAAAACCAATAACAGAAAGCCCGAGGCTCGTTTCAATGCTCAAACGTATTGCCGTCAAAGATGTTCGCATGGGAATGTTCGTTACTGAACTCTGCGGCTCTTGGATGGAACACCCCTTCTTCAAAACCAAATTTTTGTTGGAAGACAAGCAAGATTTAGATAGCTTAATTAAAAGTGGCATTAAAGAAGTTTGGATTAATACATCTAAAGGTTTGGATACGGACGAAATAGTGCCGGGTAAAACCCTATCTGACATAGAGCGCGAAACTGAACAGATGTTACGCGACGCCATGCGCGAAAAAAGGACAGAAAAAACCAGCATGGATGAAGAAGTGAGGATTGCCCAAAAGGTTTGTAGCAAATCGAAACAAGCCGTGATTTCAATGTTCAACGACGCCCGTATGGGCAAAGCGATTGAAGTGGCGCAAGCCAAAGAACTTGTTGAAGAAATATCAGATTCAGTACTGCGCCAACCGCACGCACTCATCAGCCTTGCCCGCTTAAAAAATGCTGACGAATATACTTACATGCATTCTGTGGCCGTTTGTGCGCTCATGATTGCGCTCGCTCGCCAATTAAACTTGGATGAAGACTTGGTGCGCGAATCTGGATTAGCCGGTTTGTTACATGATCTTGGCAAAATGGGAATTCCCAACAAGATTTTGAATAAACCGGGGAAGTTAACCGACGAAGAATTTACCACCATCAAATCCCACCCCGAAATTGGGGCGAATATTTTAATGGATAACCCCATGGTTAGCCCTATGGTGCTGGACGTCGTCTTGCATCACCACGAAAAGGTCGATGGCAGCGGTTATCCACATAGACTTACGGGCGACACCATTAGCCTGTTTGCCAAAATGGGCGCGGTTTGCGACGTATATGATGCAATCACATCAAACCGTCCTTACAAAAAAGGTTGGTCACCCGCCGAATCCATTCGAAAAATGGCAGAGTGGAGTAAAGGACATTTTGACGAAGCCGTTTTTCAAGCATTTGTTAAAACCGTGGGAATTTACCCAACAGGTTCGCTCGTAAGGCTTGAGAGCGGGCGCTTGGGCGTAGTGACTGAACAAAGCGAGACCTCTCTGCTTACGCCTAAAGTAAAAGTATTTTTTTCTGCAAAATTGAAAACACCTATTTTGCAAGAAACGCTGGATCTTTCGATGCTTATTGGAAAAGATAAAATTATTGGCCGTGAGTCACCCGACGATTGGGGATTCAGAAACCTTGATGAGTTGTGGATGGGCTAGATCTATTGAGCCTAGCTATTTGCAATTGGAAACTCTGCGTAGAACGTACTTCCTTCCCCCAAAATAGATGTAAAGCCAATTCGGCCATTCATTCGCTCCACAATCTCCTTTGTTATTGCCAGCCCTAAACCTGTCCCACCTTTTTTACGCGTATCAGATGAATCAGCTTGATAAAATTTTTCGAACATGTGGCTCTTGCTTTCTTCATCCATACCTACACCCGTATCAACAACAGAAACGCGCGCGAGTTGATCAACAACTTCCAACTTAATAAGAACATCAGAATCCGGTTTGGAAAATTTTGCAGCGTTGGATAAGAAATTAGCCATCACTTGTAAAAACCGGATATCTTCAACATTTATACGTGGAGCTAATTCCGTTGGCACAATCACAAAGCGAACCTGCATTTGATCAGCATAGGATCGGTTCTCGGTAACAGCGCGTTCGATCAGCGGCATCATTAACTGCGCTTCACAATGAAACTCCAGTTTTCCTGCAAGCAACTTATCCATATCCAGCAAATCATTAATGAGGAGTTTTAAGCGCTGCGCATTTTTGTAAGCTATATCCAACACTTGCTTTGCATTATCGGGCAATACACATAAGGCACCGCTCACCGCCAAACCCAATGCGCCAGTAATTGCGGTTAAAGGTGTCCGTAATTCATGGCTCACGGTTGACACAAATTCTGTTTTCACCTTATCCAGGCGTTTGCGCTCGCTAATATCCCAGCAGGTACCAATCATAGAAACGGCTTCATTTCCTTCGTCAATAATTTTTGCGCGCGACGCCACATAATGAATACTGTGATCTGGCCATACTATTCGATACTCGGTGTCGTACCCTTTTTTCCCCTCAATGGCTTGTGCAATTTCTTCAAACACACGTTGGCGATCATCGTTGTGGACACACATAAAAAAGCGGTCGTAGGTCAGTTTGGCATCGTCAGCAGACAAGCCAAATAACACATACATGTACGAATCCCATTGCAGTGAATTGTCTGCAAAATGCAAACTCCAAATTCCCATTGCAGACGATTCTAACGCTAACTCAAAACGATCTTGATTGTGTTTCAGCTGCACGTTTTTCACGCGCATATCTTCTGTCATGCTACCAGCCAGCAACAGCGCTCGCTGACGCTCATTAACAATCACATAAAAAATGGCACACAACAAAAAGCTGAGAATGAATCCAAAACTCACAACAATAAGTGTTTGATGCGAATTATGGTTTTGTTCAAAGGCTTTAACACTAACCACTTTTAAAAACCAAGGTTGACCATCAACTTCAAGAGGGTGGGTTTTTTGATAGGCAGGCGTAAAATGTTGGTCGTCATTTTTAGCAGAGTTATAGAGTTCTTGCCCTGCCGTTGGACTGGATGAGTACAATGTGAACTGCGCGGTTAAATGGCGCTCCTGCAATATGCCATCCATTAAATCGCCCATGCGAAATCCGATATACACAAACCCATAGAGCGCGGCCCAGCGTTGGGCTTCTGTATCAAGCGGTAAATTTTTTTTAAATATGGGTAAATAAAGAAGCGTTCCCGCCTGAGCATTGCCCGAAAGTTCCTGCACGAGCCTAACCTTACCTGAAAGGCTTGCGCGATTAGTTGCAACCGCCGCACTCATGGCTTGCTGCCTCACAGGTTCAGAAAACATATCGAACCCAAAGGCTGCCAAATTTCGGTTCGCAAAGGGCTCCATGTAAATAATGGAGGAATAGCTCGGTCGCTGCCCCACAGGTCTAATATTAAATTGCGGAAAGCCCTCACTGCGAATACGTGCGGTAAATGCAGCAAGTTCATTAGCATTTATCCACTCTGTAAACCCTACGATCTGTATGCCAGGAAATTTCTTTTCAATATCCAGAGTGCTAACGTAGCGATGAAACTCATCACGACTCACATTTTCACTGGCTTCAAATAAGCCTTTTGCACCCAACAATATTTGCTCGTGATCGCGCATGCGCAAATCAATACTTTGTGCAAGTTGATCAACCTGTGCATCAAACGCCAACTGCGCATAGCGCAACGACTGGCCATGCATAGCCCAGCCGATAAACGAAGTTAACGAAAGCAAAAACACCAACAGCAATGTCGTCAACAGCCTACTGCTTTTGCCTTGAAACCATGGGTGCATGAGCGATTGAACCTCTAGGGTCTGTTGACGTTACTTATTGGATCGCTGGGGATCTCACATTAATTTTTATTGGCAACACGAACCCAAATTTCACGCAACTGATCCGCCAGTGTCATAGGATCAAAGGGCTTTGCAATAACGCCAACAGCACCCAACTCCAAGTAACCCTGAACTTCCTGCGGCTGCACTTTTGCTGTCATAAACACTACTGGCGTATTGCTAAGCTCTGGCAATTTTCGCAGTGCTTGCAAGGTTTCTGGCCCATCCATACCCGGCATCATCACATCAAGCAACACCAAATCTGGGTTAAAGGCAACCGCTTTACTCACAGCTTCCGCGCCGGATGAACATGCCAGCAATGTGAACCCGCTAATCGCGTCCAACACCATAACGGCAATCGCTTGAATATCGGGGTCATCTTCTACATAGAGAATCTTATCTAAGGTGCTCGCCATATCTGTGTCCTTTGAGTCTGTTAAAGTAAATGTAGCCTGTCTTTAAATTAATTACCAAGTGAATCCATTTGGGCGCGCTTAAATTCAGCAAAAAATAAAGCGCCTTTGCCGGGTTCACTTTCAAAACCTATCTTACCCTGCATACGCTCCACCAATTCTTTGCTAATCGCCAAGCCCAAACCGGTACCACCTTTCTCACGCGTATCTGACGAATCTGCTTGTGAAAATTTTTGGAAAATATGTGATTTAAATTCCTCTGGAATACCCTGGCCTTGATCATGCACCGAAATACGTACCCACCCATCTGCATCTTCAACAACAATATGAATATTGGATTGTGGTGGAGAATACTTGGCTGCGTTGCTTAAAAAATTATTAAGTATTTGCTGAAAACGAAAGGCATCCACCCGAATGACAGCACCGGGGCTCTTATCTTCCAAAACAAAACTAACCTGGTATTTATCAGCGTAAGATGTGTTTTCCAGCATCGTTTGCTGAACTAATTTTTCGACCAAATGGTTGCCCATTTCAAATGACATTTTGCCGGCAATAAGCTTTTCCATATCCAGCAAATCATTTATTAAAAAACTTAAGCGCTGACTGTTCCTGTAGGCAATATCCAACATGTTTTTTACTTTGTCGGGCAAAACACCCAAAGCATTGCTGGATATTAAACCGAGCGCTCCCGATATTGAGGTAAGCGGTGTGCGTAGTTCATGGCTTACGGTAGAAATAAATTCACTTTTAAGTCGATCTATACGTTGCTGTTCGCGAATGTCTTTTACCAGAGTCCACCAAGCCTGCCCCTGCCCTTCGTGAACATTGATAAGAAAACCACTAATTTCCACCGGAATAGGATTACCGTTTTTGTGAACATAATGCTTTTCAAAAGGCCCGAAGCGCCCTGTGGTTCTTATCAGCTCAACATTCAAATTACTTTTCAGTTTGTCCGATTCTGGGGTGATATCCAGAAAATGCATATTCTTTAGTTCAGCGGAACTGTAACCCAGCATTTTTGATATCTCCGGGTTAGCCGCCAGAATTTTTCCATCATCCCCCACCTGCAAAATGCCAATAGATGCCGACTCAAAAAACTGGGCCATCTTGTTAGCCATTGCGCGCTTTTCATATTCGCTATCAATACGAGCTTGAATATCCCAGATAAAGCCATCTATAAATTCCAACTCGCCCTTTTTGTTATACACCCCGCGACCTATTTCTTGAACATAACGCCAGTTTCCATCGGCCCGCTGAATTGCATATTCCAACTCGAACGGCGTTTTACTATTTAGCGCTCGCGCTGATATTTCATTCATGCGTACAACATCACTTGGGTGCATAAGATCTGTAAAACCCAAACGAGGCTCTTGCATAAATGCACTTATTGGATAGCCCGTTAGCTGCTCAACTTCTTCACTTAAATAATGCAGTGTCCACTCTTCATCTGCCTGACAACGATAGGCGGCGCCGGGGAAATTTTTTAATAAGCTACTTACCAGTTTTTCTTTTTCTTGAATAAGATCATGAGCCGAACGCAAGCGTAATAGCTGCACAACTTGACGCGACAGAGCAAATAGAACTTCGCGTTGCTGTGCATTAAGTTGACGTGGCACATAATCAATTACGCATAGGGTTCCAAGTGCAAAACCGTCGTCCGTTACGAGCGGGGCGCCCGCATAAAAACGAATGTTTGGAGGGCCCGTAACCAGATCATTATCTTTAAAGCGCTCATCCTTCGTGGCGTCTTCTACAACAAAAATATCGTCTGGCGTGAGTATGGCGTGAGCGCAAAAAGCAACGTCGCGCGGCGTTTCCTTAGCATCCAAACCTAAACAACTCTTAAACCATTGACGATCTTTATCCACCAAAGAAACAACAGCAACAGGCACTGTACAAACGTGCATAGCGGCGAGCGCAACATCATCAAAACTTTGCTCGCGTGGTGAATCCAGAATAGCCAAATCCTGCAGGGTTTTTAGCCGTAGCATTTCATTAACAGGCAATTCAGCTTTCATTATTCACCCCTCAGTGCGCAATGGCTTTTTTAACAGCGCCAATAATGGCCGCTGAGGATTGAGGCTTTTGTAGCCACTGCACATCGGCAAACATATTTAGCTTCCGATGAGCCATGCGCTCTGAATCCAAGTTGGCAGAGAGAACAATTATGGGGATATTTTTGGTAATGGCGTCACTGCGTAACTGCTTAATGAGTTCAATACCATTCATATCTGGCAATTCGAGATCCATGGTTAAGGCATGATAGGTGTAAAGCGCTAAACGCTCCATCGCCGCTTGCCCAGAGTAGGCAATATCCACCCGATAATTTTGTGCGCGCAGCATAGTGGCAAATAGCTCTGCAACTTCTGGGTCGTCTTCAACCACCAACAAGCGCTCACCGGTAGGCGCGCGCGGAGTCAAGGTTGCATGTGTAGATACATATTCTTCGGTGGGCAAATCAAAATAAAATTGCGAGCCTTTGGCGCCATCAGAAATAAATCCGATTTTCCCGCCCATGCGTTCAATAATTTCTTTGCAGATGGCCAAGCCCAACCCGGTTCCGCCTTTTTGACGAGTGTCGGACGAATCTGCCTGCGAGAATTTTTGAAAAATTCGGCTTCTGAATTCCTCTGGAATACCGGGCCCTTTGTCGATAACAGAAACGCGAACCGTGTTAAAGACATATTCAATGCGCACCTCAACTGTCTCATCTGGAGGGGAAAATTTAGCGGCATTGGACATAAAGTTAGCCAGCACTTGTTGCAAACGTTGTGCATCAACATTCACGCGCACATCTGGACGAATCTGATTATGGAGTTGAAATTTCACTTTATATTGCGCCGCATAGGCGGCGTTATCTTCGAGCGATTGAGTAACAATGGGCTCAAGCGGTTGCGACTTAATGTCAAAGTGCATTTTCCCTGCAGTGAGTTTTTCCATATCTAAAAGATCATTCACGATATGAATTAACCGCAAACTATTTTTATGCGCAATGTTCAACATTTTGGTTGCGGTATCGGGAATAGCACCAGCAGCGCCATTCACAATTATTCCCAAGGCACCACTAATCGCGGTGAGCGGTGTACGCAGCTCATGGCTTACCGTGGATATGAATTCACTTTTCATTCGATCAATACGTTTGATCTCACTGATGTCGCGCGCAAGCCCTAAGTACCCTGTAATTTCTCCGTCAGAACCACGCAATGTACTCACAGAAAGTATGATAGGAACTGTAGTGCCGTTTTTGCGTACGTATGTCCATTCATTTTCATCATTGTCGCCCTCTCGAGATCGAGTAATAAAAACATCGAATCCCGGTGCGATTTCCACACCAAACTCTTGTGATAAGGCCTTTGCTCGATGGGCAATTTCTTCTGGCAAATGAAACGGTGCAGGTGTCATCTTATCGATGACTTCTGTAGCGCAATAACCCAGTAATTCTTCTGCCCCCTGATTAAATGTTTTGATAATGCCCGCTTGATCGGTGGAAATAATGGCAATGCTCGCTGCATCAAAAATCGCCTCTCGTAAGGCGTTAATATCCTGCAATTTTATGGCAGCTAGTTTTTCGTCAGTCACATCTTGTATGTAGCCATTCCACAAGGTTGCGCCATTGTGTAAACGCTCTGGCCGCGCTTCGCCTCTTACCCAAATTTCGCCGCGCCGTGGGTGTTTAACTCTGTATGTTGCATTCCAATCTTTTAAGGTTGATGCAGAAGCAGAAATACTTTCACTCACCCAGCCAAGATCCTGAGGGTGTAACACCGCAAATATTGACCTAGCATCATCAATAACATCTTGCGGTTTTACGCCGTAAATCTCATCTATGCCTGAACTGGAAAACGGAAATAAACTGGTGCCATCGGCATTCAGCTGAAATTGGTACAGAAAGCCTGGCAATTGATTGCACAGTGTTTCAAAGCGATTAATGAGCGCTTGTTGCTCAGATTGATATTGCCAGCGTTCGAGCGTAACACCCACCCAACGCGCAAACAAATTCATAAAATCGCGATCGAGTTCATCATAGTCTTGATGACGACCATGCTCTGAATCAAAACTTAACACGCCGTAAACTCGACCATGCATCCAGACGGGTATACCTATATAGGTATCTACTTTTTGATGTTTGTACGCGTAGTGTTCTGTGTATTCACTTTGTGAAATGTGATCGCAATAAAAAATATCTTTTTTTCTTAAGGTGATCTCGCAAAAATAATTTGAGAGGGGAGTGATCTCGTCACGATCCCACTGCTTACCCAATTCGATTTTAACTTGGTATTGATTACCGCGAACCTCACTCAGAGTTCCGTGCGGCAAACCTAAATAACGTGCGCCAACTTCTAGCGCTTTGCGCAATTGAATTTCTGCATCCAGCGCTGGCAAAGAGGCTATTTCGTTGAGCGCGCGCAAAGCCGCTTGCTGACGAACCACAATAATTTCATTGCTTTTACGCTGCGTTATATCCGTGTAAACACCGAGCATGAGTGACGCTTTACCATTCGGTGCCCATTCAACGACTTTGCCCCGGGTAAAAATCCACTTGTAACTATCGTCCGCTACGCGCAAGCGGTATTCATTTTCAAACATGGGGGTTTCGCCTTTTATATGGCGAATCATGTCGGTGTAACTTGTGCGCTTATCGCTAGGGTGAACACGCATTAACCATTCTTCGACGTCCGCACTACCATCGGGCGTTTTACTATCAATGCTTGGCAAACCGCACAACTCACGCCATTCTTTTGAAAAAATCACACGGTTAGTTGCGATATTCCATTCCCAAAAACCAGATTCGCTGCTAACGAGTGCAAGCGTTAAACGTTGGCGCGCTTGATCACTGAGATCGCGCTCTTTTTGCAATTGCTTGCTGTGTTCACGTAGCAGTTGAACAACATGTCGGCGGTTAAAGCGAAATAAAACCCACAATACCGCCAATGTAAAAAGCCAACTGACAATAAACTTTATCACCGTGTGTTTGTAGCTTTTGGTATAGGCGCTTTGCCCTTGTGTAATATCGCTCCACATTAGCAGCACTATTTGGGGTGATACGGTTAGCATTTGGGGTAAGGCAAAACCTTCGAGCGGCATAACACCAAACATAAACGTCTTTCCTTGATCCTGAATCACTTTTGGACCAAGCCGTTCCAAACTTATCTCATCAAAAACTCCACTTTGCTGCCAGGATTTCACTATTGGATGATTGTAAGATTCGATATACCACGGCCCGTGGCGTTTTTTTGAATTCGAGATAATTTCCTGCTGGGCACCGTCCCACAAAAACTGGTTGGTCAATACCGAGCTGATAAGTACAGCTTGTCCCTTATTTCCTTGCTGATTTTGCTTTGGTAAGAGCCCTACGCCAACCTCCACTGCGGCGACAATTTCAGGGGAAGAATCAGATGCGGTTAAGGGAAAGAAGGCACGATAATTTGCACCGTAATGCCCAACTTCCATACCATTGGTAATCTCTCCCTTTTTTAAGGCGGCCACTAAAAGCGGGCTGGCCTGCGTTAGGCTATCACCAAATCGATCACTACTATTCATGCGCAAAAACACAGTGTCTTGCGCAGCAAAATGAACATTCAGTTCACGCACACCCAAGGGAATAATCTGTTCCCAATAATGGCCAAGCACTTTTTGCAATTGGGCTCTAATCGCAATTGCTTTTTCAGCGTTGTCATCGCGCCCTTCCTGCTGATAAACGTCAGCCGCACGACGCACCAGACTGCGCACTTCTTTATCTTGCGCAATGAGTTGCACGTAGCCTGAAGCTTGCTGAAGTAAATGCTGCTGCGAAATATTTCGCGCAGATTCATCCGCTGCGAGTTGCGCATGGAGATACTCTTGCCAGTCTTTTTCCTGATAAGCCAATTCATTGCGCAACAAGAGCGCAAACAGAAGCGAAACCACCACTGAAATAACCCAGGGCAACAAGCTATAAAGCGGCTTATTTTCTAAATCCATCGATAATCTCATGAATACCAAAAGCCAAGGCCCATGATGGGCTTGGGGTTCTCCATTGAGTGTAGTGCAGAATTGGCGATGGATAGGGCGTTAGCAGCCAAATGTGGTGGCGAAAATTAGTTGCCGAGTGACTAAAAAGAAGGGGGGATGTGTAGGTTGTTAACGCTGGGCGGACACGTTTTTCTCAGCGCGCTTGCGGCGGGTTTCTTTAGGATCTGCACTCAGCGGGCGATAGATTTCTACCCGGTCACCATCGTGTAAAACATGGCAATCGGCCGAGCCCAACCCCTTTGTTCCCAAGGCTTGGCCGAAGATGCCCATCTTGGCTGTGCTTAAATCAAGCTCGGGGAAATAACCCGTAATACCAGAACGTTCAGCCGCTTGCACAGCTGTTGTGCCTGGCTCCACCAACAGGGCAATGATTTTTTGCTGGTGCGGCAAAGCGTAAGCCACTTCTACACGTATCAAATCAAAATCAGCCACGGCGGAACCCTATGCGGGAGAGGAATAGAGCTGGCGAGCGCGCTCGCAAAGCGCATCCACTTGGTTACTAGCAACCGTTTCAAACAGTTTGCCCACCGCTAAACCCAAGAGTTTATTTTGCATCTCAAACTCCAATTCAAAACTAACCTTACAGGCAGACTCGGTTAAGGGCGTAAACTTCCAGCCGCCTTGAAGTTGCTTAAAAGGGCCATCCACCAAGGTCATGCTCATGCTGAAAGGGGCCTGCAGATGGTTGCGAGTAATAAAACTCTGGTGCACACCCGCCCGACTCAAATCCAAACGCGCCTCTAGCCAATCGCCCTCGCGCTTGAGGATTTTCGCCCCCACACAACCATCCATGTACTGGGGATAGGCTTCAATATCATTGACCAGATCAAACATTTGCTGCGCCGAATAGGTCACCAGCGCAGAACGGTTAACAGTGTGCGACAAAAGCTTTACTCCGCGACGCGAGTCGCAATGGGAAAAAACAAGTTAATAATGATGGCGAGCACCGCAATGGGCGACACGTACCGCAACACCCAGCGCCAAATGGCTAACAAGCGCGGGTGATCTTGCTGCATTTCGTGGGCGATGACTTCGCGCTTCATTTTCCAACCGACAAATATGGCCGTGAGCAAACCGCCAATGGGCAACAAAAGGTTGGTGGTGAAGAAATCCAGGCAGGAGTAAAAATTCATACCCCACAAGAGTTGTTGTTCAGACCACTCGTTGAATGACAACACAGACCCCAAACCTAACAACCAAGCAGCGCCCGCCACCAAAAAGCTGGCGCTGATACGATGAAAACCAAAACGCTCGTGGAAATAAGCCACCGCAGGCTCTAGCAAAGACATGGTGGAGCTCCAAGCCGCCAGCACCACCATTCCAAAGAAGGCAATGCCCACAAACGCGCCCATGGGCATAGAGCCAAAGGCAACGGGCAAAGTAACGAACATTAAACCGGGGCCACCGCTAGGCTGAATGCCGGGCGTTGCAAAAACGAAGGCAAAAATTGCCACGCCGGTGAGCAGGCCAACCATGACATCCAGAATCGCCACGGTGATAACCGTTTTACCGATGGCAGCGGTACTAGGCATATATGCACCGTAGGCCATGATTGCACCCATGCCGATACTCAAGGTAAAAAACGCGTGGCCCAAAGCGATAAGCGCTGAATTCCAGGATAAATCGTCAGAGTTAAAGCTGAACATAAAACGCGCGCTGGTTACCATCTCGCCCGTGGTATAGGCGTAACCGAGAAGAATGAGCAACAGTAGCAACAAGCAAGGCATCATAAAGCGAATCGCGTTTTCCAAGCCTTTGGTCACACCGAACATCAAGACTAACGCAGTGATGGCAATAAACGCCGTGTGCCATTGCACCAAGCGGCTCTTATCGGCCAAGAGGCCGTTAAAAAGCTCATTGGAAGAATCACCGTTAAGGCCTGCGAATTTGCCTTGCAGTGCAGAGACAAGATAATCCAGAGTCCAACCGGCAATTACGGAGTAGTAGGACAAAATCACAAAACCCGCGACCACCCCCATCCAGCCAATAACCGACCAAACCCGTGTAGCACCCGCGTCGATACTTATGTTGTCAACAGCGGTAATGGGGTTAGAACGCCCCTTACGGCCGAGCATAATCTCGGCCATCATGATAGGAATGCCCACGAGCAGAACGCAGACAAGGTAGAGAAGCACGAAGGCTGCCCCGCCATTTTCACCGGCGATGTAAGGAAACTTCCAAATATTGCCCAAGCCAACTGCTGAACCGGTCGCCGCTAGAATGAAGCTGCCGCGCCCCCATATCGCATGTTGTTTAAGTCGCTTCACGCACAAAACTCCAAATGGAACCTGAGAGCGGGTGATTGTATCGGGAATATGGACGCAACATAAGTCCGCCCAGTTCACGCCCAAGCGCGAAATTTCTGCGGAAGTCTGCGTATAATGCGCCCCCTGCCCTCGCAGGCCTTGCCAATGAACAGGCATGGCGCGCTAGACGACACGCGGTAGCTAGCACGTGTCAGATAATAGGAGTCTCAACGACCTTATGGCTAAAAAGAATTCGCAAAAAAACAACGGCACCACCATTGCCCTCAACAAGAAAGCCAAATTTGAATTTCACCTGAGTGACCGCTTTGAAGCGGGTATGGTGTTGATGGGTTGGGAAGTTAAGAGTATCCGTGCAGGCAAGTTGCAGCTCACGGACAGCTATGTTTTTTTCAAAAATGACGAAGCTTTTCTGCTGGGTGCACAAATCCAGCCGCTCAAAAGCGTATCTACTCACTTTGTGGTAGAGCCTATGCGAACCCGTAAATTGCTACTCAACCGCCGCGAGATCACACGGCTGCAAGAAGCCTCTCAACAAAAAGGCTACACCGTGATCGCAACAGCAGTTTATTGGAAAGACCACTTGGTGAAATGCGAAATTGCTCTGGCGAAGGGCAAGCAAGAACACGACAAACGTGAAACTGAGAAAGAGCGGGATTGGGCTCGCGATAAACAAAGGCTGTTTCAGACGGGGAATAGAGATTAGAGCTTAACCCCCTCCCGCCC
>CAZOPE010000057.1:0-16483 GCA_964581625.1 uncultured Cellvibrionaceae bacterium | reverse complement strand
ATCTATTTACTTTGCCAAATATTTTACCGACAAATCCCGACCTTTCCAAAAGTGCCCAAAACTTGGGACTCATCCAAAGAGCCTTTTATGTCTGATCTACCGCCCGTTCAAATCCAGGAATTGCAACCCGTAAAGCGTACCGAGCGCCATAAGCAAGGCGAGAAGCTGCGCGATGCCGACAAAGTTGAACGTATTCCGGTTAAGGTGATTGCCAGCGACCGCGACGAGCTGCCGCGCAAACCCGATTGGATTCGTGTGCGTATTCCAGCATCGCCAGAAGTGGATCGCATTAAAAATATCCTGCGTAAAAACAAGTTATCCTCAGTGTGCGAAGAAGCTAACTGCCCGAACCTAGGTGAATGTTTTAGCGGTGGTACTGCGACTTTTATGATCATGGGTGACATATGCACCCGTCGCTGTCCTTTCTGCGATGTTGGTCATGGCAAACCTAATCCATTGGATGTGGATGAGCCGCGTAAATTGGCGGAAGCCATCGCTGAAATGCGCTTGAAATACGTGGTGATTACCTCGGTAGACCGCGACGACCTGCGCGATGGCGGGGCCCAGCATTTTGCTGATTGTATCCGCGAAGCACGCGCGTTGAGCCCAAAACTGCAAGTTGAAGTGTTAGTACCGGATTTCCGGGGGCGTATGGATATTGCGTTGGATATTCTTGAACAAGAAGCGCCTGATGTATTCAACCACAATATGGAAACCGTGAGCCGTTTGTATCGTCAGGCGCGCCCAGGCGCGAACTACAACTGGTCTTTGGAATTGCTGAAACAATACAAAGTGCGCCGCCCCGATGTCTTGACCAAATCTGGCCTTATGGTTGGCTTGGGTGAAACCAAGGAAGAAATCATTGAAGTGATGCAACACATGCGCGATCACGATATCGACATGCTCACCATCGGCCAATACCTGCAACCCTCGAAAGACCATTTGCCAGTAGCGCGTTACGTGCACCCCGACGAGTTTGCCGAATACACACGCCTAGCAGAAGAAATGGGCTTTAAACATGCCGCTTGTGGCCCACTGGTGCGCTCTTCTTACCACGCCGATAAACAGGCGCATGGTGAGGACATTAGCAGCCTCTTGCCCGCCAAAAGCGTTTAACTCGCCTAAAACAAAACAGGTTCTGGCAGCTATGCTCTAAGAACCTGTTTTTTTGGTTTATTCCTGTGATTAAAAAATCCAACATCAAGATTCGTTTGCTACAGCAAGCGCCTGAGCATTTTGCGCAGGTGGCGGCGTGGCATCATCAGGAATGTGAACGACAGGGTTTGCAATCCACTCTCGCTATTCGTCAGCAGCGCTTGCTGCTACACGTCCAACAAAATGCGCTCCCCAAGACTATTATCGCGCTCGACGGCGTTCAGCTGGTCGGTTGCGTTAGTCTCGTGAACTATAGCTACCGCACAGACAGCTCCGTATTAATCCCCGCAAACTCGGCTGCAGTATGGCTTAGCAACCTCTATGTCTCGCCTGAAAATCGCCAGCAAGGCTTTGGAAATGTGCTGATAGAAGCTGCCAAGAAATATGCTCACGACATTGGAGCTAACGAGCTTTGGTTGTCAGCCGCGGAATTTACCGACTACTACCAAAAGCGCGCGTGGGAAATTGTGCGTAAAACACGTTTAGGTGGCCGTCAGGTAAATGTGATGCGAATTGCATTGAGCGGGCAAGCCAACAACCTTGCAGCAAACGCATAAGGTGTAATCGCGCGCCGCCTCACGCTCGTTAGGTTTATTGTCAATTCACTGGTTGAAGATGACAGACCCTATGCGCAAATGGTTCACCATACTCTTGGCGTTAATGATATTGCTTGTGGCGATTGCGATCACATCTGTGTGGCAATTCAATCGTCTGTTAAGCAATGCGTCCATAAAAGATCTGCACTTTCAAATTGAAACTCTAGGGCTCAATGGCGCTAGGTTTTCTCGCTTGTCCTTTACTTACGTGCACAAGTCCCATCCGCTAAGCGTTGAATTTCATAATGCGCAGTTGAATTGGGAATGGGAAAGCGTAACTCCACATTTGAACAACGTGGATATTGAAAAACTTATTGTCAAAAGTTCTTCTGCAAAAATTACGCAAGAATCCTCTCAAGATAAAATCACTTCACCTGAGCTCCCCAACGACTGGCGTGTGCCCAATTATTTTCCCAAACACGTAAATATTCATCACATCCTGTGGGAAAGAATTTGTGGGGATGTTATTTGTAGTATATCGGCGCAAGTAGATATTGGTTCTCCACAGCGGGAACAATTAACTGTTAAGGGAATTTTCAGCCCGGGAGTTTCGATTGATTCCGTGCATCAAACGACATTGAACATCATTTATTCCGTTGCAAATAAATTACCTAAATTGGATGCGAATTTATCCAGCGATTTTGCGGGCAAGCTCCGGCTATCAACATATCTCTACAAAACGACAGGCATAAATTGGGGTGGCAGCATAAGTGGTGTGGTTAAGCGTTTAGATGAAAATTGGTTGCAAGAGTTAGGTATAGCCAACCGCAAGTCTTTTCAATCTTTTGGCACAGGAGGTTTAAATCTCAATGGAAAATGGAATTTATCATTAACTTCACTATTGCAAGTGCCATTCAAATCAGAATTCGATCAATACGCTAAAGCGTTGAATGGTGAGCTTTTTCTTGAAGCAAATATTGATGAAGGTTTTCAGGTCCCGTTTGTTGGATCTGTTAATGGAAAATCGTCTTTGCAAGTGGAAGCGGCGCAGGGGGTTATAAAAAGCTACTCGTTGCTGGCGGATATAAACGCAGAGTCGTTACATTTACCTGATCCGTGGAATAACCGTATCCCACAGATTAAAAAAATGCATTTTAATATGGTTTCCAATGAAAACAAAAATATCAGTTTATCTGCAATTTCATTGAAAGCATCCTTGGAGTTAGAAGGGGAAGTGTCTGCAAAAATTGATGGAAATTTTGTATTTGACCTTTTTTCCAAAAAAGTGATTGCGAATGGATTAATAGTTGATGCCAAGGCTAAAGAAATTACATTAGATAATTATGAATTTAAAAATATTGCCTTAAGCGTTGGTGCAGTTGGATATTGGCAACCTGAAAGCTTTGCATTCAATTTAATTAAACCGAGCAGTGTCTCATCGGATATAAAAAGTAAATCGTTTAACGCTAAATCTGCACGTGTGCGTACACCATCTTTAACAGTGTCTGGTAAAAGCGTGAAGGGCGATTTAGTGCTACCCGATTTGGTCGTGGAGTTTGATGGCAGGCTGAGTGTTGACAAGCTCTCTCACATTCAACTCAAAGAAAATTCATGGGCTTGGCAAGGTAAAACCACTGGAAACCTGAAGAATTTAATGGTTGAGGGTGAGCTAAATATGGGTTCTTCTTTAAATATCAAACACAGGGCAGTGTTAAATCCGTCAAAGGTGGTTGCCGAATGGTCCCTCCAAGATATTTATCTCATTGCGGCTAACCCTTTCTCGGAAGCACTTAAAGCATGGCCATCTTTATTGACATTGGCGCGAGGAAAAATAACGGGTCATGGAAATGTTGAATACAATTTTCAAGAAAAATTACTCAAAAAAAGTGAATCCTATTTGCGGCTTCAAGATGTGGCAGGAATTTACGATACCGCAACCTTTGAGGGGCTTGGCGCACAGTTGAACATCAATACAAGCCCTAAATCATTAGTAGTTAAGTCTGATCATGTGCAGCTTAACCAAATTAATAAAGGTTTTGTATTTGGGCCAATACAGGCAATTGTTAGTTACGAAGCTGTGTGGGAAAAACTTCTTAATGGGAAATTGGCTTTATCAAATCTGGAGTGCCAAGTCGCACAAGGAACAATAAGTACACCCGCCCAAAGCTTTGATCTCATGCGATCGACACAACATCTTTTACTTAATGTAAATAAAATTAATTTAACAAATTTACTGCAGCAATATCCCACTAGCGAACTCTCGGGGAGTGGTTTGATTTCTGGAAGCATTCCATTGGAAATCAATAAAAACGGCGTGCGTATAGAAAAGGGTTTCATTGCTGCGGAAGTGCCTGGAGGGAAGCTCAAATACACGTCTGCTAAAGCTGTGCAATTGGCAAAAAGCCAGCCGAGCATGAAGTTACTAACAGAGGCGCTGAACGATTTCCAATACTCGGTATTGTCGAGTGATGTCAATTTCAATGAATCTGGGAAGTTAATGCTTTCTGTTCGGCTTGAAGGTAAAAACCCTTCTTTCGAAAAGGGGCGCCCGATTCATTTTAATATCAATTTCGAGGAAGACATACCGGCAATGTTAGCCAGTATTCAATTAAGCAGTAAGGTAAATGATGTTATTAAAAAACGTTTGCAGGAGTATTTACAGAAAAGGCCACACACGGGTGACATCTCTATTAAGCGGTGATCACATTGGGTTAAAAATAAACGGGAGGCAATATCCATGATTAAGCGCGGGCTTTGTATTTTGTGTTGCACGTTAATGATTGCGTGTAGGCCAACGGTACAGTTAGCTGTTCCCAAAGAGCCTATTAATATCAACCTCAATGTAAAAATTGAGCATGAAATTTATATCAAAGTAGATAAGCAGCTGGACGAGCTCTTCAGTAAATCCAGTGGATTATTTTAATTAGGCAACGTGAGGTGTGTATGAAAAAAATGATGAGATATTTTATTGGGTGCGCTATTTTGATGGCAGCTTTACCGCTCATGGCGATGACACTGCAACAAGCAATGAGTAGTTTGCCAGAGGCTAAATCTCAGGGGTGGGTGGGCGAACAGGCTGATGGTTATTTAGGTGTTGTTAACAGCTCAGGTAATGCAACTGAAATCGTGAATCTCATTAATGAAGCAAGGCTTGCTCAATACCAGCGGTTGGCAAAAGACAACACTATTGCAATAGCCGATGTACAGGCAATGGCCGGTCAAAAAGCCATTGAAAAAACACCCTCTGGTCAATACGTGCAAGTCAATCAAAAATGGGCTAAAAAACCTTGAAACAAAACGTGAGTTTACATCCAGCTAACAACATTGTTAGCTGGATTTTTCTTCTGCAATTTGATTGGTCGTGGCTAGTCTTAGCCATAAGTACCCCAATATGCCTGCGCAGAGGGATGCAAGTAATACAGCTATTTTGGAGGCTGTTATTTCGTTTGGGTTGCCTGTAAACGCGAGGTTGGTAATAAATATCGACATGGTAAAACCAATCCCGCCTAGCATACCGGCACCAAAAATATGTTTCCAATTGAGCCCAGATGGTAATTTGCAAATGCCCATAGCGACAGCGATAAAACTTAGCAAAGTAATACCAATGGGTTTGCCTATTATCAGGCCACTCATTATGCCCAAGCTATTATTAGCGGTTAATTCATGAGCCCAATCGGCACCAATTACTATGCCGGTATTTGCGAGTGCAAATATTGGCAGAATAATAAACGCAACAGGTTTATGAAGAATATGTTCCAAACGGTACGAAGGGGATTCTTCGTCATCATCTTTTGCGGAGAAAGGAACAGTCAGTGCAAGTAAAACACCAGCAATTGTCGCATGAATACCTGATTGCAGCATACAGAACCACATGAGTGCCCCACCGGCTAAATAGGGCAGCAGACTCCTGACTTTAAAAAAGCGATTTAAGATGCCGAGTGCTGCAAAAATGAATAAAGCAGCGCAAAGGTAAACGAAAGATAATTTAGCCGTATAAAAAACCGCGATGACAATAATTGCTGCAAGATCATCCATAACAGCAAGTGCCGCTAAAAATATTTTAAGCGTTGCCGGTACTCTACTACCTAAAAGCGCAAGAACACCGAGGGCGAAAGCTATGTCTGTCGCCATGGGAATGCCAATTCCATCTTGCGTTGGTGTGCCAGCATTAAATGAGAAATGAATTGCTGCGGGAAGACACACGCCACCAATTGCAGCAATTATAGGGAGCAAGGCATTCTTTATGCTGGAAAGCTCGCCAATATAAAGTTCACGCTTGAGTTCAAGGCCAATAAGCAAAAAGAAAATCGCCATAAGCCCATCATTCACCCAATGCTCAATACTTAAACCTGCAATGTATGAGTGCCAGAATCCTAAGTAGGTAGCGCTATAAAATGAATTGGCAATTACAAGTGAAATCACTGTGCAAATAATTAACATAATCCCACTGGATTTTTCTGATTCAAAGAATTGTGTGAAGGTTTTAGACAGCTTATTTGTTTCAGGTTCCATTATATCTTCCACGTGATATTCGCATTGCGGGCATTTAGCTGATTAGGTGAATTATAGGCTTCGTAAAAAGTTCCCTTATTGTAATCCCCAAGTGGGTTACCGAACAGAGTTAAGCGTCATTGAAGTCTAGTATGCAGTCAAACTTGCGGTTTCGTTATAAAGGTGGAAAGCCTTTGCAAGTTTAGTGATCGTAAAAATATTTGGGAGGATACACACATGACATTTATGAAAAAAGCAAACCTTTTAGCCTGTGCGTTAGTTGCTGCAACATCTTACGCATCAGCCGATGATGGGCGTTGGTACCTTGGTGGAAATATTGGCGAAACCGAGAGCGATTTAAATATAGAGCGCCAAGCAAGCAATATTACACAAGTGGGAACAACGCATACACTGAATTCGTTGGATGATACTGATCGCGGTTACAAGTTGTACGCGGGTTATGAATTTAATCCCTACATTGCACTGGAAGGTGGATATTTCGATTTAGGGGAATTTACGTACAACACTACAACAGCATCCCCCACGGGTGGTTTTGGTGGTAAGTTAGAGTTGCGTGGTATTAATCTAGATGTAGTCGCTTCAGTTCCTTTCACTGAAAAATTATCGGGCTTTGCTCGAGCTGGTGTTAATTACGCAGAAGCTAAAAATCACTTCGGTAGTACCGCTGCGGTACTTACGCGTATGAGCGACAAAGGTCGTGATTTAAACGGTAAAATTGGTGTGGGCTTGCAGTATGCCTTCAATGACAATTGGGCAATGCGCTTGGAAGCTGAAAGATATCGTTTTAACGATGAAATCAGTCAAATGGCAGATGCGCACATGTATTCACTCGGTGTGGTTTATCGCTTCGGCTCAAAACCTGCTCCGGCCGCTGTTGTAGTTGCACCGCCGCCAGCGCCAGCGCCAGTTGTTGCACCGCCACCACCGGCGCCAAAATTTGAGAAGTACACCTTGTCTGCAACTGAACTCTTTGCGTTCGATAGCTCTGCGGTAAATGTACCTCAACCAAAATTGCAGGAAATTGCTAATGCAATTAAAGGCCCAGGCTCGCCCGAGAAAATTGTGGTTACCGGTTATACGGATCGCTTAGGATCTGAAGAATATAATCAGAAGCTTTCTGAGCGCCGTGCGCAAGCAGTGAAGGATTACATTGTAGGCCAAGGCGTATCGGCAGATCGTTTAGTTGCCGAAGGCAAAGGTGAAGCTGATCCAATCGTTCAGTGTAACGATAAAAACAAAGCAGAGCTGATTAAATGCTTAGCACCTAATCGTCGTGTAGAAATTGATGAAGTAAAAATTGTACGAGAAGTTAAGCCTTAATCAATTGTGTCACTAAAAAAATGAGCGCCCTGGCGCTCATTTTTTTATGGCTTGTTTAAAGTTCTTCGCGCCCAAATAAACAAGATTAGGATAATAGTGACGAAGTAGGGTACTTGCCATGCAAGAGATTTTTGCAAAGCATTCGCGGGGGCTTCTTGCGAAATATTTGCCAAAAGATAAGAAAAGCCGAGACTGAATAGCCCATACCCTAAGTTAAAGACCAATCCCTTCACAGACAGAACAGTCGCTCTTCGCGAGGAATCTGCCTCCTGATGCAACACACGGCTAACCGTAAAACTTAAAAAACCCATCACTGTCATCAAAAAAATGACCGGTATTACACCGTAAATTGACCACGCTGGGACTATAAGAATAAGCCCCACGAGCGATGCCAGTGCAACCAGTAACAGGTTCGTGAGTGTGCTAAAGGTTTCGTTTAAGCGTTTTGCAATGGAGGGTACAAATATGCCCGCAACTCCTAGTGCCGCGCCAATAAATCCATAAGTCCATTCAGGCAAATCAATAAGGCGATAGTAGCTACTATTAATAGTTGCGAAATTACGCACAATAGAATCTATAGCCACACCAATTAATATCACTGCCCATATTTTGGGGTGATTAAACACCCAGCGGGCGGTTGAAAGCGTTAAGCCAAATGCGTGTTTAATGGTTTGGCTTTTGGCGGTATGAATAGGTTCAACCATGCGTAATGTAAAGACCAAACACACAACCGCTTGGCACAACACTAATGCTACGGGTAACCGATGCACAGTTTCAGTTGTTAGTTGCCAGCTAAGTGGTAAGAGATAATTGATAAAGCGCGGATCATAGAGTAAGCCGCCAAGAACCATTGATATTACAAACCCAATAGAACGCCAACGCATGGCTTTAGCTAAGAGCTTATCCCAAGCGGCGGTGCGATGTTGATGATCAAGTGAATCATAGGCTAGGGCTTCATCTGCTCCACTGGCGCACGCTTCAGAGAGCCCGGAACAAACTCGATTGATAACGCACAACAACAAAAGCAGTGCGCCGCCATTTTGCGGTGCCATAAGAAGGCACAGCATTTCTATAATCATTAAAACAGATGCAGCAACCAATAAACGCTTACGCCCAATAGTGTCTGCCAAAGCTCCAGAGGGAACTTCAAACAAAAAAATTGTAGCGGCCCAAATCAAATTCAAAAATACAAATTGATCCAGGCTCAAACCCATATCTAAAAAAAGAATGGCGAGAACAGGATAGTAAGCGCGTGCGTTAAAAAAGACGGTAAAAATAATAAAGCGATTAGCGTTAAGTGATGTATCAACCTGCATTAATTGAGCCTTTATATTTATTGGGCTTTTACATTGATTGAGCCTGTAGATTATTTGTTGTCAGGCACATCAACCACAATAACTTCGCGCGCAACATTCGCTTCTGGCTGAGGGTCTAAATGTACTTGCATTTCTAGTGCAGCAATACCCAAGTTTACGCTGGCTGTTAAAGAAATAGGTTTGCTCGAAAGCGGCCTGTCTTTTAATTCTTCCATCGCAATTTCCAATATTCGGTAAACCTGTGCGGTAGAGGCTCGCACGGCTTTTTCGTTGAGTGACTCAGTCATGGAGGTTGCCGCTGTTGAAATGCTTCCTACACCTTCTTTGATTGTTGAGGAAATTCCACCCAAGGCATCAGTAGCTGTGTTGGCGGCTTTAGAGCCCAAATCTTTCATTTTATCGAGCATGGTAATATTCTCGTGCTAAAAATTTTATGATCATATCTGCTAGCGGTTGGATTACACAGTGACTATTCACATCATTTTAATATTTAAAACTTTACGCAATATTACATCAATGTTTAAGGAAAAAACTGAATAGATCTACGTGGCCGCTGTCAATATTTTGAAAAGGGGAGGTGTTTTTTATGAAAGGATTTGTACACTTGTTCAACAAGCTAACTATTCTTATGTGTGGGGGCTAACTGAAAGACAAGGTTTTTTTAAGTAACTTAAGGAGTTTTTTGCTGTGAACCCGGACGACATGAGGATGATTTAATGCTTTGCCCGGCTATTTTCCCAAACGAAGAAGAGCGCTTAAAGGCTCTAAGCGAATATGGGCTCGATAACGAAGCCTTAGTGAGTAGCCTAGATCCCGTTGTGCGCATCGCCTCGCACATGTTTCGTATGCCTATAGCGGCTGTCAACATGATTGGTAATGACCGTGTTTTTTTTGCCGCTAGCCGTGGAGTGGGCGAGGTAGATATGCGTCGCGAGGTTTCATTCTGCGCTCACGCCATTAATCAACATGGCGTAATGTTAGTGCCTGACGCAAAGCTCGACATACGCTTCCACGATAATCCCCTTGTTACTGGCGATGCGCACATACGTTTTTACGCGGGTGCTCCTTTATTTTCCCCTGATGGTCTAGCGCTTGGTGCGCTGTGCGTGCTCGATGGAAAGCCCCACCACGATTTTTCCAATTCGTGTGAGTGATTTAGCTGGCGAAGTGTTGGACGTGCTAAATCGCCATGGTTTACCCCCATCAGCACTCGAATTGGAAGTGACTGAAAATATCGTTTTAGATAACGACAATATTGTGCTCGATGTTGTGGAGCGTTTGAGTAAGCAGGGTGTCTCTATCGCCTTTGATGATTTCGGAACAGGTTACGCATCCTTGAGTTTATTAAAAACTTATCCGCTTACGCGCATTAAAATTGACCAATCTTTTGTTCGCGGGATTTTACATTCCAAACGCGATGCCTCTGTCATTCGCGCAATTCTCGATATGGCGCGCAGTTTTGATCTAGACACCATCGCAAAAGGAATTGAAACCGAGGAAGTAAAAAGCTATTTACAGCGGGAGCGATGTAACGAAGGCCAAGGCTACCTTTTCGGAAAACCTGTGCCAGCACGGCAATTTGAATCTCTTCTTGGTATTAACAATGCCAAAGTTCAAACAGGTTAAAATTTGTGTGCGAGTCAAGCTTGCACAAAGCTTACACAATCCTTACTTGCTTATAAGTTGTCATATAATATAACTTACCGGCTTGGGTCGTCGCTTACTCGGCGTATGCCATCGTTTTTAAAACAATAAAAGTAATTTCCTGATCTCTCCGTAAAAACTTTTTTCTTTGAAGACTTTCCTGACCAAACACATAAAAACCTACTAGGAGATTTAACATGCAGCAGCAACTTAAACTGTTCGCTACCTTCATGGCGGCCGGCTGTATCTGGCTTACCAGTGTGGTCGCCTTAGCGCAAGACGGCAAAATGTACCCTATGGATGCTCCCAAAGAGCCCAATGCAATTCCACTTAATACCGGCGGCGTTGCCAACCAGCCCGCCAAAGAGTCCTGGTTCCGCCAATGGGGTGACCCAATGGCCCGCAACATCACCAAAGCAACCCTCACTCCATTTTTGGCAGATCCCAAAAAAGCAAATGGCACGACCGTAATCGTTGCACCCGGCGGTGGTTTCATGTGGTTATCTATGGGTAATGAAGGGTGGGAAGTGGCAGAAGCGCTTGCTGCGCGCGGCATCAACGCCTTCGTGCTCAAATACCGTTTGCAGCCAACGGCCGACACACTTGAAGGATTTGAAGGGCAAATGAATCAACGCATGGCAGACGCCGCTAAAGCATCCGCAGGCAGCGCGCCCAAAAGACCAAGCAACGATTTCACTAACCAATTGCAAGATGTTGAAGCCGCATACGCGTTGATAACTTCTCGCGCCAAAGAGTGGAACGTGAATGTCGATAAAATCGGAATGATGGGTTTCTCAGCTGGCGCGCGCTTAACCATGGAGACCGCGCTGAAATCGCAGAAAGCGAAATTAGCGTTTATCTCCCCCATTTACGGCAGTTTGGAAGGCGTTGAAGTCCCCAAAAATGCTCCACCCATGTTTTTTGCTGTCGCCACTGACGATTTCCTGTTTCATGGCGAAGCAGCGCTCATCAAATCCTGGTACGACGCTAAAGTGCCCGTTGAATTTCACCTCTACCAAAACGGCGGTCACGGTTTCGGTTTAGGCAATCCAAATCGCACTAGCAACAAGTGGTTCGAGTCTTACATCTACTGGTTAGAAATAAATGGATTTGTGAAACCTAATTAACATCAAAAAAAGCCCGCTGCTAACAGCGGGCTACTCTCTGAATAGCATTCATTATCTGCGCAGCACAATATCTCTTCCCGAAAAATTGAAGCAGCTTTGCTGCATTGTGCCTCAATCGAACCAGCACTCCATGAAGGAAAACCATAAAAATTAGAGCACTACTGCCTGTGAGAAAACCAAATCAGCAAAAGGTTTTTCTATTGCCCACAAAAATTTTTATTATGTGATTGTTCGAGCTTTTCAGTAATTATTCTTTAACCGATGAGGGGTGTGACATTTTCATGTAAATGCCACCTTGTTTAAGTTCAAACAACATTTGAATCAACCTCTTTCGTTTTGTTGCATCCTGCTTTGCCCTGCTAATCCAGCCGATATAATCATTTTGTTGATATTCAGGCCGATCAAGATAATCTCGCATTAGGTCATGTTCTTCCAAAGCCGTTTTGACAAAGGACGGCATGGGGTGCTTCTCTCGCTGTAACTTAGAAAAATCTGCTGCCACGATTTACTTCAAACATTTTCACATGGCGTTAAGTTCAGCTACAACTTAAAAACTGCCCAAGTAGCAAAGCGATTGATGCTGCAGCGCCTTGTTATGCATTTTTAATTTTATCAATTTCATCTTTAATTTCAAAAACCTGACTTGCCGGAATTTGAATTGGTAATGAGTATGAATCACCTTCTTTTGTGTATATTAGAAACTGATCTCTCTTTGGAAATAAAATGTTTCCAGAGTGAATTGATTCTTCGGTGGCATGGGATAACTTTGTATAGGGAATATGCCAAAAAACTACACCCTGAAATTTACAAGTTAGGTCCTGCTTACCGAACTCTAAAGTGTACTTTTTTTTGCTTCCGATTCCTGCATGCCCCTGACGAATCGAAATAACTATAAGCAACCAAATAAGAAAAGAAAATGCAATGGAATAATTAATTTTATGTGAAATAAAAAAATCAATAACAAGAAGACAGCCAAAAAATGAAGGTAATAGCCAAGTCCGAAGAAGATAAACATCTGGCTCGCCAAATATTTCAATACTTTTCATAAATTATCCTGCGTAACGCCGAGCTAAGCGGCAGTTTTTAAGTTGTGGTTTTGTGGAATACTTTTGCGCAGCAAAACCATAAAACTGCGGCTTAAAAACTGTCCAGTGCACGTAGTGCTCGGCGCTTGAGCGATTTGTATGTTTTACTTGGTTTTCTCTACCAAACTTTTATCAAAACTGCTTTTAATTAACTCAGCATCTGAAAGCTTTCTATTTTCCTTTTGCTCAGAACATACTTTGACAAATTCATGCATATATTTTAAACATTTAGTTTCGCCTAGATTATTTTTATTGCATTCATTTAGAACCCAATTCACAGACTCCTGTGTTTTTTCAAGCCTCGGTACGTTGCTGCAAAAAGCGTCTTTTTTTGCAGTTTTCATGCACTGTTCTATATAGCCACCTGCTGATAGCTCACATTCTGTTGTGTCGCAAACCGAATATTTAAATCGTAACCCTGTAATGCAATCACTTTGCTCGACCTTTCTTCCAAATTTCTCACCAAGGAGCATGCCTTGTGAGGTAGCTACCAACATAGAATCATACTTCGTCTTTAATAAGTGGCCCACAACTCCCAAAAAGAAAACTATTACCAAACCACCAACAATAATCTTTTTCATTCTTTCCATAAAATAATTAATCTCATATTTTCGCGAACATAACGCCGAGTTCAGCGGCAGTTTTTAAGTTGTGGTTTTATGGAAACCTTTTGCGCAGCAAAACCATAAAACCGCGGCTTAAAAACTGTCCAACGAAGGTACGAAGTGCCGTAGTGGTGCTGGAACGCCTTGTTATGGCTTTACCTTTACCGGTATGCTATATTGTACCGAAACTCCGTACAACTGGTGATAACTATGGATACCGTAAGCGTAAACCAATTCAGAGATAACTTAAAAACCTTTGTAGAACAAGTGGTTAGCAATCATGCCCCCATAAAGGTTACCCGTCGCGCAGGTGAAGCTTTTGTGGTGGTTAGTGCCGATGACTGGGAACGAGAGCAGGAAACACTTCATGTTCTACAAAGTAAAAGTCTAATGGTACAAATTGCTGATTCGCTAGCTACGCACACACAGCAAAAAGGTTATACCCCAACTGCCGAGGAAATGAATGAGATCACTCGTATTTGAGGGTAATACATGGGCTACATATGAAGAGCTACGCGAAAAAGATAAGGCTCTTCATAAAGCACTATGTAAATTACTTAAAGAGATGCTTCGTAGCGATCCCGCAACAGGTCTAGGAAAGCCAGAGCAGCTCAGGCACAACTTAACAGGCTTATGGTCAAAACGTATTTCACAGAAAGACCGCCTAATTTATAAGTTCGATGAAAAATGCATTTACATTTTCGCTATTGGTGGCCACTACGATCAGTACTGAGTTGCGCAGCCATAACGTTGCGGTAAACGGCAGAATTTATGTAGCTTTTTTGTTGAAATATTTTACGAAGTAAAACCACAAAAAAGCTACATAAATTCTGTCCAGTGGAGCGAAGCGGAACGGGTTTGACCGCTTTGTTATGTTCTATTCTTGTTCCCACTCATCACCTTCACGCCTGCAAACATAGTCGTAATATAACGAAGTACCAAAAGGCTGAAATTCCATTTCTACTCCGTTTTCAGAATATTTGGCATTTTCAATAGCCATACGGTCATTAAGCACAACAAGTGCATCATGCACACCGCCTCTGCGAGCGCTCACCATCATGGCCGCGAGTATTTCTCGGTTTTCTACATTTAGAGAGGGCAAAAATTCATTAATTTTTTCATTCCCACCAACTTTCGGATATGAGCCGTTTTCAACAATCCATTTTTGATGAGCTCCGTCGTGAATACTCGCAAAACTATCTACAAATGATTTCCAAAGATCCAATGACGGCATGATTTTTCACTCCCTATTTAAAACTGTCCAGTGCAGCGAAGCGGAACGATGCTGCAACGCCTGTTAAAATTGCTTTTTGCGCATTTGACTCATGTCACATATGCGCATAACATATACGCATACATTGAGCGGAGGTAACCCATGCTTGCACTTTACGACCCAAATGCGCCTAAAAAACCAACAAACCTCAGTATAAACAGTGACTTACTGAAAAAAGCTAGAGATTTAGAAATAAATCTCTCTGCTGCTTTAGAGCAAGCACTTACGAACCAACTAAAAACTAAACAAGCACAGCAATGGCTAGAGCAAAACAGAAACGCCATAGCAGCTTACAATAAGTCAGTAGATGAAAACGGAGCTTTTAGCGATGGCCTTCGGAGCTTCTAAATGACACAGTTTACAATTTACCAAAATAAAAACTCACAGAGTAAAAAAGAGTACCCTTTACTCTTGGACATTCAAACTAACTTGCTCGACTCTTTACAGACCACAGTTGTGGTTCCACTCAAAAGACTCGAAGCAAATAGGGATAAGGTTTTAACTCAGTTAACGCCGACCTTTATAATTGATGGCGTGGATTATCTAATGCTTACACCTCAATTGGCAGGCATTCAACGTAAAGAGTTGGGTAAAGCAATTACAGATATTGAATATGCAAGAACAGATATATTGAATGCTTTAGATTTTCTCCTTACCGGTATTTAACGCCGAGTTCAGCGGCGGATTTTAAGTTGTAGTTTTGCAGTACCGTGAGCGCAGCGAGCCACAAAACTGCGACTTAAAAACTGTCCAGCGCGCGAAGTGCGCGGTGCTTGAGCGAGTGTTAGCTGCCTACTTTACCCGGTGGGTTTTCCTTAAACCATGAAACAATATTAGGCATATGTTGTTCAAAGTTACCGGGGGCTGAAATATTTAACACTCCTGCACGAGCATTGCTTCGATTTTCGAAATCGTGGGTTACGCCACTAGGCGCCAAAATAAATGAACCTTTGGGGGCTTCTTTCCATTCTTTACCAATTAGAAAACTCATTGTTCCCTCTAGTACAAAGAAGATGTCATCTTCGTTGTGACTGTGTGCTCCCGGACCTTTTGATAAAGGCTCCAGCCACCATTCCGATATGGAATAATTTCCCGCCGATTCGCTTCCGTCAGCTTTAAACAGGGCAGAGATAGAACCCATTGAATATGATCGTCCTTCTCCCGGCATTAAGATTATTGGTTTCCTGTTCATATTTTCCAACTCAATATTTCTCGAATTAATAAAGCTAACGCCGAGTTCAGCGGCAGTTTTTATGTTGTGGTTTTATGGAATACTTTTGCACAGCAAAGCCACAAAACTGCGACTTAAAAACTGTCCAGCGCACGTAGTGCGCGGTGCTTGAGCGGCTTGTAGGCATTTATAATTCAGGGTACCCAACACACAATTTTACCGCTTTTAATAACTTAATATTTACAGTTTGAATTGGACCGAAAACAGGAAAAGTTTTTTCACCAACTTCTATGTAGTTTAACAATTTTTTAGAATAAAGAACGTTTAATACCTCAAGAACGCCCTCTTCATCCTTACTTAGTTCGACATGAGAGGACAGCTGCAATTCATTCGCTTTTTTGTAACATGCGGTTAGGTCATGCCCGTAAGGTTTGTTACGTAAAATTCTGATTGGTATGCCAGAAAATAATAGATAGGATTTTAAGCAACGCTCAATAGAATGCCCAACCAAGTACATAACTGGCACAGGGGCAATTATTTCATAACCCGGCCTCATACCAAATACCAACAACTCTATCAGCCGCTATTGCACAATCATAAAAATCTTGTGCATAACGAACCAACCCAATTGGGGTGGTTTTTTCAGATTCAGTTTGCACTATTTTTCCCTGATGCCTAACGTTAAGTTCAGCGGCAGTTTTTAAGTTGCGGTTTTGTGGAATACTTTTGCGCAGCAAAA
>CAZOPE010000056.1:0-16889 GCA_964581625.1 uncultured Cellvibrionaceae bacterium | reverse complement strand
CTTGCCAAATCAATACCCTATGAGCAGGTAGCGGCCAACGATTACAACCTGTCAGTCAGCAGTTATGTAGAAGCGAAAGATAACCGCGAAGTTGTTGATATTGCACAGCTCAATGCCGAACTCAAAATCACTGTTTCCAAAATCGACCAGCTACGTAAAGAGATTGATGCGATTGTGGCGGAGATTGAAGGCGAGGAGCTGGACGCATGAGCAATTTAAGTTTTATGGAAAAGTTGCTGGATGGGGTTGAGGTGAAGTGGAGGCCATTGGGAGATATTTCTAAATTAATCACCAAGGGAACCACGCCTAAAGAATTTTGTGAAGTTGGTATAAATTTCATTAAGACAGAGAGCTTTAATAAAAACAATATTGATCCGTCAAAGCTAGTCTTCGTTTCTGAGGAAACACATAGCAAAGAACTCAAGCGTTCGATGCTCGAAGAAAATGACATACTTTTTGCTATTGCAGGATCAATTGGGAAATGTGTGGTCGTAAATAAGGAAACACTGCCTGCAAACACTAATCAAGCACTGGCAATTATTCGTTTAGATGGTTCTGCCAATGTGCGATATGTTTTCCATTATTTGCAAACCGAAGCCATGAAGTTGTACATTGATAAATTCAACAAGGTTTCTGCACAACCAAATCTAAATTTACAGCAGATATCAAATTTTAATGTCCCCATCCCCTGCCCAGAAAACCCAAAAAAATCGCTGGAAATCCAAGCCGAAATCGTCCGCATTTTGGACGCATTTACCGCCCATATCGCCGAGCTTACCGCCGAGCTTACCGCCGAGCTTACCGCCCGCAAAAAACAATCCAACTACTATCGCGATAAGTTGTTGAGTTTTGAAGACGGGGAGGTGGAGTGGAAGACGTTAGAGGATGTTGCCAACTTCGCTAATGGGAAGGGACATGAAAAAAACATTGTCGAAGATGGCGCATTCATTGTTGTAAACTCAAAGTTTATATCTACAGACGGAAAAGTTGCCAAATACTGTAACGAACAGATTTGTCCGCTTTTTATCGATGATATTTTAATCGTAATGAGTGATCTGCCGAATGGTAAAGCGCTTTCAAAAACCTTCATTGTAGATAGGGATGAAAAGTACACTTTGAATCAGCGCATTGGTGCAATTAGTGTAAAAAATAACAATGAACTGCTGCCAAAATTTTTATATTATTTTTTAAATCGTACGCCACAATTATTGAAATATGACAGTGGGGCTGATCAAACAAATTTACGCAAAGATCAAATACTAGGCGTTCAAGTCCCAATTCCATCCATCGACGAACAAGAACGTATCGTCTATATCCTAGATAAATTCGACGCTCTAACCAACTCCATTACCGAAGGCTTACCCCGCGAAATTGAATTGCGCCAACAGCAATACGAGTATTACCGCGATTTATTGTTGAGTTTTCCCAAAGCGGAGCAAAAGGAAATTGAAAATGCCTAATAAAATCGATACCAAATTGCAGCTATTTGACTCTACGCATATCCGCAGCCACTGGGATGAAGAACAAGAAGAATGGTTTTTTTCCATTGTCGATATAGTGGCCGCATTGACAGATAGCCTTGATGCCACTGCCTATTGGCGCAAACTAAAACAGCGACTAAAAGCAGAAGGTAATGAAACCGTGACAAATTGTCACGGTTTGAAAATGCCTGCCGCCGACGGCAAATTGCGCATGACAGATGTAGGTACTACCGAGCAGCTTTTGCGCCTTATCCAATCCATCCCCTCCAAAAAAGCCGAACCATTCAAACTTTGGTTGGCAAAGGTAGGCAGTGAGCGGCTGGATCAACTGCAAGACCCAGAGCTTTCCATAGAACAAGCCATGCTGGACTACAAGCGGCTGGGCTATTCTGATAACTGGATCAATCAACGCCTAAAAAGCATAGAAATTCGCAAAGAACTCACCGATGAATGGAAAAAACACGGTTTGCAAGAAGGTACAGAATTCGCTTTTTTAACCGATGTTATTTACAAAACCTGGGCAGGTAAAACCGCCAAAGAATACAAGCAATACAAAGGGCTTAAAAAAGAAAACCTGCGCGACAACATGACCAACACAGAATTGGTAATGAACATGCTGGCCGAGTTATCCACCAAAGAAATCTCTGAAGCAGTTAATCCTCAAACAATGGATGAGCATGAAAATGTCGCCAAACGCGGTGGCGGTGTAGCCAAAGAAGCCAGATTAAAATTAGAAACGGAAACTGGCAAAAAAGTGGTGAGCCAGCAGAACGCCAAGCAGTTGCAGCTGCAAAAAAAGGAAGCTGAATAATGACCGACTACAAAACCATCGCCGAAGGCTTACCCCGTGAAATCGAATTGCGCCAAAAACAATACGAGCATTACTGCGATCTGTTATTTAGCTTTCCCAACCGGATGCTGAGGTAGCGGGGGGGGCAGTACGTAGTCCGCCTCCCTCTTTAGGGCTTTTCGTTTATTTCGTTTATTTCGTTTATGCTATAGTTCCTCAATAATATCAGCCTGTTTGAGGCGATAACGGAGGTTGTTATGAACGCTCGGCATAATATTGTGCACTTACCCACCAAGCCCGAAATGGAGGAGGCCAAGCTTTCCAGCCGTATGCTCAGTAAGTATGCGGATGCCGACAGGGTGCAAATGTCGCTTAGAGGCAGCAATGGTACGGCAGAAGACCTTGTTTTACCTGGCCCGGTGCTGCAATTGTTGCTGGATATACTCTCAGAAATGGCCAAGGGTAACGCCATAAGCCTTGTTCCCATTCACCATGAACTCAGTACCCAAGAGGCGGCCAATTTATTGAATGTGAGCCGCCCACATTTGGTTAGCCTGTTGGAGAAGAACGAACTGCCTTTTCGTAAGGTGGGCGCTCATCGCCGCGTTTTGGCTAAAGATGTACTTGAGTACAAAGACAAGATCGATACCCAAAGAAGCCAAGTATTAGATGAGTTAACCGCGCTCTCTCAATCATTAGGTATGGGGTATGAGCACTAATGGCGAGGTTTTCAGTCGTCTTTGATGCTTGCGTGCTCTATCCCGCACCCTTGCGGGATAGCTTAATGCGTCTGGCCAGCAAAAATTTGTTTAAAGCCTATTGGACAGACCGAATACACGACGAGTGGATTAACGCATTGCTCAGAGAAGGAAAATATACGCGGGAACAATTGGAAAAGGTGCGTGAGCTGATGGATCGCCACGTGCCTGATGCCAAAGTCACGGGTTACGAAAGCTTAATTCAAGGGCTTGAATTGCCAGATGCAGATGATCGCCACGTACTGGCTGCCGCGATTAAAAGTAAGGCCGATGCCATTGTGACTTCAAATTTAAAAGACTTCCCAGAAGGCTATTTGGCGTCATTTCAAATTGAGGTTATTCACCCAGACGATTTTATTTATTATCAAATTGATATGGCTCCGGCCATTTGCTGCGAAGCGTTTCGTGATCAACGTAATGCCTTAAAAAATCCTGCAATGAATGTTGATGATTTCCTTGCCAATTTACAAAAACAACAACTTCCGCAAACCGTGTCACTGCTTCGTCAGTACGCTCAACTCATTTAATAAGTGGTAATGGATACAGGGAACTAGACGCAATGACTGACTACAAAACTATCGCAGAATCGAACAGTTTTATCGTTCTGGATATATATAAAAGAGAATGGGAAGTTAAAGAAAACTACCAGAGCGAAGGTGATCTTGAGCGTGAGTGTATTCAGGATTTGCAAAACCAAGGCTACCAATTCCTGCCAGGCCTGAATAACCCCGAGGCCATGCTGGCGAATATTCGCGTGCAATTGCAAAACCTCAATAATGTTGAGTTTGAAGATAACGAATGGCAGCGTTTTGTAGAGAGCTATCTGGATAAGCCAAGCGACACCATCGTGGATAAAACCCGCAAGATCCACGATGACTATATTCACGACTTTGTGTTTGACGATGGCCGCATTAAAAATATCTACTTATTTGATAAAAAAAATATCGCTCGCAACAAATTGCAGGTGATCAAGCAGTTTGAACAAAAGGGCAGCCACGCCAACCGTTACGATGTGACCATTTTGGTTAATGGTTTACCTTTGGTTCAAATTGAATTGAAGAAGCGCGGTGTGGCGATTCGCGAAGCCTTTAACCAGGTGCACCGTTACAGCAAAGAGAGCTTTAATAGCGAACAGTCCCTGTATAAGTATTTGCAGCTGTTTGTGATTTCTAACGGCACCGACAGCCGTTATTTCGCCAATACGACCAAGCGCAATAAAAACAGTTTCGATTTCACCATGAACTGGGCGAAGTCCGATAACAACCTGATTAAAGATTTAAAAGATTTTACTGCCACTTTCTTCCAGAAAAACACCTTGCTTAATGTACTGCTGCATTACTCAGTGTTTGATGTAAGCGATACGCTATTGGTGATGCGCCCCTACCAGATCGCCGCTACAGAACGCATTATGTGGAAAATCAAAAGTTCGTTTCAGGCAAAAAACTGGAGCAAGCCAGACAGTGGCGGCTTTATTTGGCATACCACTGGTTCGGGTAAAACCTTAACCAGCTTTAAAGCGGCGCGTTTGGCGACCGAGCTAGAGTTTATCGATAAAGTGTTCTTTGTGGTGGACAGAAAAGATCTGGATTACCAAACCATGAAGGAATACCAACGCTTTTCGCCCGACAGCGTGAATGGCTCTGACAGTACCGCCGGCCTAAAACGCAATCTGGAAAAGGATGATAACAAGATCATCGTTACTACCATCCAGAAGCTCAACAACCTGATGAAAAGCGAAGGTGACTTGCCCATTTACAACAAGCAAGTGGTGTTTATTTTCGATGAATGTCATCGCAGCCAATTTGGTGAAGCGCAGAAAAACCTGACCAAAAAATTCAAGCGGTTCTACCAGTTCGGTTTTACCGGCACGCCTATTTTCCCGCAAAACGCGCTGGGTGCCGAAACTACTGCCACCGTGTTTGGCCGTGAACTGCATTCCTATGTGATTACCGATGCGATACGCGATGAAAAGGTGCTCAAGTTCAAAGTGGACTACAACGATGTGCGCCCTAAATTTAAAGCCATCGAAACCGAGAAGGACGAGAAAAAACTGTCTGCTGCTGAAAACAAGGAAGCTCTATTGCACCCAGAGCGTATTCGGGAGATTTCCCAGTACGTTCTCAATAACTATCGCCAGAAAACTCACCGTTTGCAGGCGAACGCTAAGGGCTTTAATGCCATGTTCGCGGTTAGTAGTGTGGACGCCGCCAAGCTGTATTATGAATCGCTCAACCAGCTGCAGAAAGACCGCGACAAGCCGCTGAAAGTCGCCACCATCTTTTCCTTTGCTGCCAATGAAGAGCAGGATGCGGTGGGCGATATTCTAGATGAAAGCTTTGATGTCTCGGCCATGAACAGCAGTGCTAAAGAATTTTTAAGTGCGGCCATTGCCGACTACAACGCGTTCTTTAAAACTAATTTCAGTGTCGATAGCAACGGCTTCCAGAATTATTACCGTGATTTAGCCATGCGGGTTAAGTCCAAGGAAATTGATCTGTTGATCGTGGTAGGCATGTTCCTCACCGGTTTTGATGCGCCAACACTCAATACACTTTTCGTTGATAAAAACCTGCGTTTCCACGGGTTGATGCAAGCCTTTTCGCGCACTAACCGCATATACGATGCCACCAAGACCTTCGGCAATATTGTGACCTTTCGAGATCTGGAAACGGCCACCGTGGATGCAATCACGTTATTTGGGGATAAGAACACCAAAAATGTTGTATTGGAAAAGAGCTACAAAGAATACATGGAAGGCTTTACCGATGCGATGACCGGTGAGGCACGGCGTGGCTTTATGGATGTAGTGACTGAACTGGAACAGCGCTTTCCTGATCCGACTACGATTGAAAAAGAGTCCGATAAAAAAGCCTTTGCGAAGCTCTTTGGTGAATTCCTTCGCGTAGAAAACGTGCTGCAAAACTACGACGAATTTGCCAGCCTGAAGGCCCTGCAAAAACTGGATATAAACGACCCAGAAGCAGTCGAGGCATTTAAAGCTGAACATTATTTGGATGATGCAAAGCTGGCAGAGTTGCAAACCATACGACTTCCAGCAGAGCGTAAAGTCCAGGATTATCGCTCCACCTACAACGACATCCGCGACTGGCAGCGCCAACAAAAATCGGGGGAGGAGAAAGAAAAATCAACCATTGACTGGGATGATGTGGTGTTTGAGGTGGATCTGTTGAAGTCTCAAGAGATCAATCTGGATTACATTCTGGAATTGATTTTCGAGCACAACAAGAAAACCAAAAGCAAAGCTGAGTTGGTCGAAGAAATGCGCCGGATAATTCGCGCCAGCTTGGGTAACCGTGCTAAAGAGAGTCTCGTCGTTAACTTCATCAATCAAACCGACCTCGACAAGATTGATAATGCCGTCAGTGTGATTGAAGCTTTCTATAAGTATGCCCAAGCCGAACTGCAACGGGAAGTAGAGGAGCTGATTAATTCCGAGAACTTGAATCAAGAAGCCGCAAAGCGTTATATCACCACCTCACTCAAACGAGAGTACGCAAGCGACGCCGGCACGGAGCTTAACGCCATCCTGCCCAAGATGAGCCCGTTAAACCCGCAATACCTCACGATGAAACAAAGTGTTTTTCAAAAAATCGCAGCGTTTGTGGAGAAGTTTAAAGGGGTGGGAGGGAAGATTTAAAAATGAACAAGCTGAAAGTTTGGTTGTAACATCGATTTTGCACTGTAACAGAAGCATCGTTACAGTGCATTTTTACTGTTACAACCCCTTAACTGAGCCATTGTTAGGTTCAGCTTTTGGGTAGGCTTTTACCGAAATATTTTCTGTAATCTTTTGCTAGGTTTGAAGGTTCATCTCGGATATAGCGCCAATAATTTACTAAGCCATCAATCGTTTTCATATCGATGTGATTAGCATCAAGCATGATTTTTAGAACCTGAAGCGTGGGCATAGCCTGGCAGCCAAAATCGTTTGCGAGAGTCGTCATGTCCTGGTCATCAGTTACAACCGGAATCTTAAGTTCGAAGCCGTAAGCAATATAAAGCGCATCAACTTTTGAGGTTCCCATTAAATTTTCTTTTACATGGTTCCAAATAAAGTCAAATGTATCTTGGATGGATGTTTTTTGTTTACGACTAAGCGCGGGGAAGTGTTTGCGGTTATCTACATATTCCGCTTCATCTACCCACGGGAATTTATTGGTTATCCCTAATCATGCAGGCTCAAATATACGCAGCCACATCAGCGCACCGTTATAATCATCACCTGCAATGGTTTGCCATATCTCATTATTTTCTGAAATGGCATAACAACCCGATACCCAATGCTCAGGATTTCGAAGTACATTTACCCAGCTCTGAACTTCGCCGTTATAAATAATCAAAACGCCTTCTTTACCAACATAATCATTCTCTCTACGCCATTTAGCGGCTATTTCGATGAGACTAATTGCAGTTATCATAATATTTGAAGCTCTATTGTCTACACATGCTAATGGTTACTCTGCTTTTGCAGCTAGATAGAGGTCCGGCCGGTAAAAGCGTTGGAATTAGCCACTTCGTATATAATATATTGATTAATATAGCTTTTTCGATGAATGTTTGACTAAAGCCTTTATCGCGACAGTGACTCCTGAAGCTGCTTAAACTGCCCCTGAATCACCGCTTTTTCCTGAAGAATCAACTTGTTCTCATCGGACAGAACTTCCGCTCTATTCTGAGAGGCTTTCAGATCCGTTTTGGTGACCTCTAATGCTTGGGATAGTACGGCCACCTGCTTATCGGCATCTGCTTTCTGGCTTGCGAGTGCGGCAATATTATCCGCCAATTGTTTGCTTTCATGCTTCCGCTCCCGGTTTTTTGCCGAGGCGTCGTTAAGTTGATGCTCCAAGTTCTGGATATCGGCCACTTGCCTATCCAAGGTGCTTTTGTGCATCGCATTGGCCTGTTCGAGCTCATGCGTTTGTCGTTGTAATTGCGCATTAGTGTCTATCAGCTCGGACGCTCTTGACTCGGCTTGGATGAGCCGGTTTTGCAGGTCTTGAATCTGGTCTTTCAGGCCCCGGTTAACCATCTGGAATTGCTCGCGCTCCTGCTGCCGGTCTTCGGCGGTGCGTTGCTGGTAGTGTTCGAAGTGATCCCGAATATCCTTATTTTCCTGCTTGAGTTCTGCAACGCTTCCCTTTAATTCAGCAGTTCGTGAAAGGGCTTCGTCGCGCTGGGCTTCTGCCGTTGCTAGCTTGATATGTACCTCTTCCAGGGACTTACCTTGCAGGGCTTTTGCTTCGGTAATTTGCGATAGCTGGGTGCTCAGATCCTGCTGGCGGGCGGTAAGCTGCGCGATGCTGTTGCGGGCTTCGGTCAATTTTGTTTGGAGTTCATCGTTCAGCGTCTTGAATTCGTTGTGGGATTGCGCGATGCGCTGGTCAGCCATCTGCTGAACCCGTTCGTGCAAGGACTTTACTACTTCAACGAGATCGTTCGGCAGTCCACTTACATCGACCACCTCCCCGTTATCTGACCGCCAGCGCTTGAGCAATGGTGCAATAGTGCTTTTGCTGCCGGTACCCAAATGCTCGCGGACACGATCTACCGTAGGCTCCTGGTTCTGGATTTTGATAGCCTCTGCGGCTTTCGAGACATCGTAGTAAGTGATTCCGGCGCGAGCCATGACAGTTTTCCTCGGTGATTATTTCGTAACGTATTACATAAAACGTAATATAACATAATATAGTAGCTTTTATTCGGTTAATAAAAATTAAATAGTAACCTACGATAATCAATGTTATCGTTTGCTAAAGCAGTGAGACTTAAATTGTGGGCTTGTAACACCGGTACAGAATGGCCTTTTCAGCGCGTCCAATAAGATTCCTATTTATGAACAGTAAATTGCCAAAAAACGTCACTGAACTGTCGTTACGTAATGAATATTCAAGCTTGGTTGCACGCCGAGAAGCCGAGTCGTTGCAGCAATATCTCCAGGCAGCAACTTCCGACAACACTCGAAAAGCCTACCGCTCGGCCATTCGGCAGTTTGAAAAGTGGGGTGGCCGCCTGCCTACGGATCGGGACACGGTGGTGCGCTACCTGCTGGCCAGGGCCGAATCGCTAAACCCCCGGACCCTGGATCTGCACCTCACGGCGATCAGCCAGTGGCACCATTTTCAGGCGCTGCCTGATCCGATCCGCGATCCTTTAGTGCGTAAAACTATGGATGGCATCCGCCGCACGCATGGCCAGCCCAAGCGCAAAGCCAAGGCGCTGCGACTGGAGCACATTGCGCAGATGGTGAAGCATCTACAGCAACTGCATGACAGCAAGAAGAAGTATCGGGATATCGCGCTGGTGTTAACGGGTTTTTTTGGTGCCTTTCGTCGTAGTGAATTGGTGGCCATTAAAACCAGTGATCTGATGTGGGAGCCTGAAGGACTTCTCATTAAATTGCCCCGATCCAAGACCGATCAGCAAGCAACAGGCTTAGTACGGGCCTTGCCTTTTGGTGCTCCAGGCTGCTGTCCTGCTGCGGCCTTGAGGGACTGGATAGAATTGGGTGGCATAAATGAAGGTCCGATTTTTCGCCCCATCAACCGCTGGGATAAGATTCAGCCGAAAGCACTGAATCCCGGTGCCATTAACGAATTACTCAAGAGTCTGGGTAGCGCCTGTCAGTTCGATTTTGTACCTGACCTGAGCAGCCATAGCTTCCGGCGCGGTCTGTCTACGTCGGCAGCCCGAGAGCGAGTTGATTTTGAGTTGATTAAAAAACAAGGAGGGTGGAAGAGCGACGCTACCGTCTGGGAGTACATTGAAGAAGGACAGCAACTCTCCAATAACGCTACCCATATATTGATGGAGAAAATGGCGGTTCTTATCGATACCCTTAGTGTAAACGGGATGTAAGCATGACACGAACTATCAGTAAGGTTGCCGAAGAACTGGCTATCAATATAGAAACCGTACGATTTTATGAGCGTCGCGGCTTGATACAGCAACCACCAAAACCTGAACTGGGTTACCGCCATTATGCCAGTGAAACAGTGAACCGCATTCGTTTCATTAAGCGGGCGCAAGAGTTGGGATTTACCCTGGAAGAGATCGCCAACCTGCTCAGCTTGAATGACCGCCCATGTGCTCAGGTGCAGGAACTGGCCGAATATAAACTCAGCGCCGTCAAAGAAAAAATGGCCGACTTACGTCGCCTTGAGAAAGCGCTCAAGGTCTTACTCGTACAGTGCCATAGTAATGATGATGACAGCCACTGTCCCATCATCGATTCCCTGCAGCCATAAAAAATTTTACCCGGGCACCGCGAAAACGCTTGACTCCGTACATAGGTACGGAGATTACACTTGCTCCATACACTGAAATCAGAGGAGTAAGCCGTGTCCCAAAAAGATCCCAATCTGCCCATCATTGGCGGCGTTATTGCTGCCGTAGGTGCTGGCCTGTGCTGCGCAGGTCCTTTCGTCTTGTTGCTGCTCGGGGTGAGTGGCTCCTGGATTGGCAATTTAACCTTGTTAGAACCGTACCGCCCCATTTTTATCCTGCTGGTATTGGCTTTATTTAGTTTTGCGGGCTGGAAAGTCTATCGCCCCGTCGAAGCCTGTAAACCCGGCACAGCCTGTTCGGTACCACAAGTGCGAAAACGTCGGCAGCTCATTTTTTGGTTAACCGCACTGACGGCATTGGCGTTAGTTACCAGTAATTATTGGATTGTCTGGTTCGCTTGATCACTCATTTTAACAGCTTACTTTTATTAATTACTTATACGTTACTGGAGAACCTGATGAAGAAAATTGCCTTGTTGTCTTTGCTAGCCTTGACCAGCCTGACTGCTTTTGCCGCGCCGCAAACGGTTACCCTGGAAGTGCCCACCATGAACTGTGTGACTTGCCCATTTACGGTCAAAAAGGCCTTACAAAATGTCGATGGTGTGAGTAAAGCTGAAGTCACCTTTAAAACCAAATTGGCGGTAGTCACCTTCGATGACGAAAAAACCACAGTAAAAGCACTGACCGAAGCCACCACTAACGCGGGTTATCCGTCTACGATCAAGGAGTAAAGCATGGAAATGCTAATGCGGTTACTGACCCGTTTCGGCGATAAGATTAGCTCATTGGGCGCACTGGTTTCCGCCATGGGCTGCGCCATGTGTTTCCCGGCCATCGCCAGCCTCGGCGCTGCGGTCGGACTGGGTTTTCTCATCCAATGGGAAGGTCTGTTTGTTAACACGCTATTACCCCTGTTTGCCGGGATAGCCCTGGTACTCAACGGACTTGGCTGGTTCAATCACCGGCAATGGCACCGCAGTGCGCTCGGTATGGCAGGTCCGGTATTGCTACTGCTGTCGCTTTATGCCTGGTTTCAATATGGCTGGAGCAGCTATGTAACCTATTCAGCATTAGGCCTGATGGTTGCCGTATCGCTTTGGGATATTTTTTCACCCGCGAATAAACGCTGTGATGATGACAGTTGCGCGGTTTAACCCGACGCAATGCCTGACTGCTATTTGAGGAAAGAGAATGATTTTACTATCGATAGAAGGGATGACCTGCCCAAGTTGCCTCGCCCACGTTAAAGAAGCGCTTGATGCAATCGAAGGCGTGAATAACGTTGAAGTATCTTATGAAAACGCCAGTGCAACGATCACTGCAAATGATGGAGTCAGCGTAAACGATCTTATCGGCGCGATTGAAGCCCTGGGTTATACCGCAAAAGAAACCCCCTTAGCGGAAAACACGGCACCGAACGCCTGTTGTGATAACGAAAATATAAGCAGCACAGAAAGCAACAGGTCTCAACATGTGGCGATTATCGGTACTGGTTCCGGCGCTTTTGCCTGTGCCATCAAAGCCGCTGAAGGTGGTGCCAAGGTCACCCTCATCGAAGGTGCCGATGTCATAGGTGGTTGTTGTGTCAATGTCGGCTGCGTGCCCTCAAAAATTCTGATCCGCGCCGCACAATTGGCTCAACAGCAACGCAATAATCCCTTTGCCGGACTGGAAAATCATTCGCCCCGGCTGAGTCGCGCCTTGTTGGCCCAGCAGCAGACTGCTCGGGTCGAAGAGCTGCGAGCTGCAAAGTACCAGAATATTCTGGAGACCAACCCTGCGCTTAGTTTACTTAAAGGCTGGGCACAATTTAAGAATGCGAACACCCTGTCAGTTAGAAAAAATGATGGGTCTGAGCAGGAGGTTCACGCCGATAAAATCCTGATTGCCACCGGTTCCATGCCAACCATTCCTCCTATTGATGGATTAACTGAAACGCCTTATTGGACCTCTACCGAAGCGCTGTTTGCCCAGGAATTGCCGCAGCACCTGGTCGTGATTGGCTCGTCGGTCGTAGCACTGGAAATTGCTCAGGCTTATCGGCGTTTAGGTAGTGAGGTCACCGTGTTGGCCAGACACTCGCTGCTTTACAGTGGAGATCCCCTAATCGGTGAAAAACTGACCGGCTGTTTTGAAAAAGAAGGCATTCGTGTTTTAGACAATACGCAAGCCACCAAGGTGACCCACGATGGAAACCAATTTACGTTGGAAACTAACGCGGGCGAACTGCGCTCCGATCGTTTGCTGGTGAGCACCGGGCGACACGCCAATACCAGCAAACTCAATATGGACGCAGTGGGTGTCACAACCAATAAAAAAGGCGAAATCGTGGTTAACGAGCGCATGGAAACGAATGTTCCCGGTATTTACGCCGCCGGTGACTGCTGCAACATGCCGCAATTCGTCTATGTCGCCGCGGCCGCCGGTAGCCGCGCCGGTATCAATATGACAGGGGGAGACGCCAAACTGGATCTATCCACCATGCCCGCCGTGATTTTTACCGATCCTCAAGTGGCCACCGTTGGACTCACGGAAGAACAAGCCAAAGCTCAAGGCATGGCAACCGACAGCCGCGTGTTGGAGATGGAAAATGTACCACGCGCCTTGGCCAATTTCGAAACCGACGGATTTATCAAGCTGGTCGTTGAGAAGGCCAGTGGTCGCCTGATCGGTTCTCAAATTCTGGCCCATGAGGGCGGCGAACTGATTCAAAGCGCGGCGCTGGCGATTCGGAACCGTATGACGGTGACCGAACTGGGGGATCAGCTCTTCCCGTACCTGACCATGGTGGAAGGCTTAAAGCTCTGCGCGCAAACCTTTAGCAAGGATGTCAAAGAACTGTCCTGCTGCGCCGGATAAGTAGGTAAACCAATGAACGCGATAGCTGAGAGCACTATAAAACGCCTTTGGTCACTTGTGCTGTATGCATTTCAAATATCGGTTCAGGATTCTCATTCAAAATGGCGCACTGCGATCATCTTTAGTCTATTTCTGATTGCTCATTTAGTGGTCCTGCCAGGGCATGCTCTGGGTTCCGACATTGGTTTGCGTTCTTTTTCACATCTTAATCTGAAAATAGTGTTATTTGCGTTTCTGTTCGCTACGCTGGAGAGCGTGCTCATCAATTTATGGGTTCAACTGATACGCCAGAAAAGCCGTTGTAGAACGGCACCGGCGGCGGGCGGTATAGTTATCGGGATGGTAAGCCCGCTCTTATGTTGTACTCCGCTATTGCCGACCATCTTAAGTTTTGCCGCCATCCTGTTTCCCTCCACCGTTTCGGGGATGGGTCTCAAAATTCAATATGCGGTCAATGTGTATCAAACTGAACTGTTGTTGTTGGCGTTGCTCTTGCTGCTGGGTGCGATCACTCAAAATGCTTGGTATCTCAATTCAGGCCACCCAATGGCAGGCCATAACAAGGAATAAAGCCAAGAAATCCCGTTACGGCTAATCTGGGAACCCCTGAATGACGACCAAAAACCCAATTACCCTAATGCGACGCCTTTATACAATAGCGCACCTGTTAGGGGTTCCAGAGAGTTTCCGCCAAATGTTGCATAGCTAGGCACATGTGCTTACTGGTGTACAGTTAATCATTGTCTTCCAAGGCACAACGACACTCACCACAAATTATCCATAAGTCGGCCTTACCAAAAACTCGCAAACGGCACTGAGGACACCAGTACCGGATTTGCTCAAGCTTCGACCTCATTTTATCCTCCTTCTGTTTCTTTTCTTCTTCCATGGACGCTGTAAACGCTGCGTCTAGTTCTTCAAGAGTATAGGGAAAGGCTCGCTCGAATTTTTGAATCGCTGACTCAACTTTACCGGCCTCCGCAGGAAGCGCGCTGATTGGCGGCTCCACTACCATCGGTTCCTCATCGTCCCATACGATGGGACGGCTTTTGTATTCGAGAAGCGCCGTAACCGCCCAGTCTGGGCAATTGCGTGAACTGGAATTAGTTGGATCGGTTAGCCATGCACGGACTGATCGTGCCGATAACGGCCTCAAGGTTATTTCGCTGATGACTAAGGCGCATCGGGTTTGGGAAAGATGCAGTTCATCCATCAATACTTGCAAAGTTTCGGCATTATTCTTCATAGCGCTACGGCTCAAAAAACGGGGATTAATCAATGATAGGCACATGTGCCTAGCCATGCAACCATGCATTTGGCTATAACTATTACAGTTAATAACAATCGAATCGTACTGAGAAAATTAAGGGTTTCCGTCAAAAACAGCCCTAACATTAGATAATTCATGATTATCTAATGTTAGAAATTACTACCACGGTGCGTGATATTTTGAGTATTCGGTATGTAATTACATGGTACGTAATACAGTACGAAATAAGCGTTTCCGGCCAAGCGGCACATGTGCCTAGCTATGCAACATTTGGCGGAAACTCTCTGGAACCCCAATAAAAACAATATGTGTATTAGGAAGCGCTGCGCTGACTCGTGTTACAAAATCAATAAGCGCTTTACCCACATGGATATCGCCAGCAAGCACTAGTACATCCGGGTGATCAGGCAGTGGCGGGAGCCAGTTTAGTTCGTTACGATAAAACTCGGCGTGCACATCCGACATGAGGGAGATTTTCATCTGAGCTGGATGTTCCTATGTGTGCGTGTACCGGAAAATAATATATCCCTAATCATGCAGGCTCAAATATACGCAGCCACATCAGCGCACCGTTATAATCATCACCTGCAATGGTTTGCCATATCTCATTATTTTCTGAAATGGCATAACAACCCGATACCCAATGCTCAGGATTTCGAAGTACATTTACCCAGCTCTGAACTTCGCCGTTATAAATAATCAAAACGCCTTCTTTACCAACATAATCATTCTCTCTACGCCATTTAGCGGCTATTTCGATGAGACTAATTGCAGTTATCATAATATTTGAAGCTCTATTGTCTACACATGCTAATGGTTACTCTGCTTTTGCAGCTAGATATTTGTAAATTGTTGCCCTGGATACTCCATAGCGCTTTGCAACTTCAGTCACTTGATTTTCAGGGTCACTTAGTAGCAATTTAATTTCCCTAACCTGCTTATCATTTAACGCCAGTTTTCTACCACCTTTACGCCCACGAGCTCGCGCCGCTGCGAGCCCGGCATTAGTTCGCTCCCGAATAATATTTCGTTCGAACTCTGCCAAAGCTGCAAACACGTGGAAAATGAGTTTGCCGGCGGCGCTTCCAGTCTCTATTTTCTCTGTAACGCTTTCAAAGCTGATACCCGCAAGCTCAAGCTCAGACACAATGGTTACTAAATCTTGCAAAGAGCGCCCTAGTCTATCCAGCCGCCATACAACCAATGTATCTCCTTCGCGTAATGCCTTCCGACAATGCTCTAGCTCAGGACGTGATGTATTTTTCCCACTTGCGGTTTCTTCATAGATGACTTCGCAACCAGCTTTCTTTAGCGCGTCCCGTTGTAAGTCTAAATTTTGATCATCTGTTGAAACTCGGGCATATCCAATACACTTTCCCATACGTTTTTTCTACATAGATTAATGGACGGGTTTATAAACAAATAATGCTCTTTTTTAAGATCAATTACTAGGGCAAAGTGGCGTGTAAATTAAACGACCGTTTTATAGACGCGGTGTTGGGACGTCTTTACATTTGAGCATAATATGAAATAGCTATTAATGGATGTGAAAATGGTTATTCATAATAATTCACCCACAATTAGCTAAACTGACAATTGAAATTTTAAAAATTTGCATTAGTATTTTTGGCTGCTAACTTAGCTAAGGATGATCATTGGAGATACATTTATGCGGCGATTCAGAATTTTATTATTTTTGTTTATGTGGTTTTTGGCAGTACTAAATTTCGAACCTCACGGTTATATCTTACATTTTTTAGTTTTCTTTGGATGTGTAGTTGTTTTTGGTTGGTTATACAACGCTTGGTGTAGTGGCTGGCTTCCTAGATTATTTAGACAACCTACGGTGTATGTGAAATTTGATGATAGAGACGAGTAGGGCATCTAGCGTCAGTGATATGGCAGCTATCAAAGTAGGTAATAACCCGCAGCCACAATGAAAGTCTTCCGGCTGGGATTAAAACAACGCCTTGTTGTCTTGATACACTTGATTCAGCTGGCGAGTAATCAACGCTACAGTCTCTTTGGAAACACCCAGATCACCCGCCACTTGTGCAAACTTATTGATGCTTTCTACAACTTCTTTAATAACCATTTGCGCATCTTTCCAGTTTGCATAATTTGCGTGGCTGGCAATTTTCTGGATCATTTTTAGCGGCGGTTGTTTCCCATATCCACCAAAAGCAGTGGCATGCTCACCATAAGGCGATGGGCTGAAAGTCACATCGTAAAAAGGTGCGAGTTGCCACTGTCCATTATCATTTTGCAAGAAGGCCCAATTTTTACTGTGGTCATCTTGATTGCAGGCAAATAAATTAAACATCGCCCTGCGAAATTGCATTTGCCCCGCACGCGGGCTTTGACATAATAAGCTGCTGGCTTTTATGAGGTCTTCATAATCCAAACTCGGCATTCTGAAATCAG
>CAZOPE010000055.1:0-18641 GCA_964581625.1 uncultured Cellvibrionaceae bacterium | reverse complement strand
CTGGGTGTCTTTTCTTTTGCTTACTTTTCTTTGGACAAGCAAAGAAAAGTGAGGCCCGCCGCAGGCAAACAAACTCATTTATAAAGAAGAATTATGACAAACGCTCTCACCCATCTCGGCGATATGCCCATCCAAAAATTCCTGTTGGAATACTGGCAAAAGAAACCTTTGTTAATTCGTAACGCATTCCCCAATTTTCAGTCCCCCATCGACGGTGATGAACTTGCGGGCTTAGCATTGGAAGAAGAAGTTGAATCGCGCATTGTGTTGGAAAAAGGCAATACGCCGTGGGAATTGCGCAACGGACCTTTCGATGAAGAAACCTTTGCGAACCTACCACCAACACATTGGACGCTGCTCGTTCAAGCCGTAGATCAATGGGTTCCTGAAGTGAATTTGCTGTTGGATAACTTTCGGTTTATTCCCAACTGGCGATTGGATGACATCATGATCAGCTTTGCCCCGGACCAAGGCAGCGTAGGCCCGCACTTTGATTACTATGATGTGTTTTTGCTACAAGGTCTTGGTAAGCGTCATTGGAAAATTGGCCAACAATGCGATGAAAATTCACCACACTTGCAAGGTACTCAGCTTCATATTCTGGAGAACTTTGAAACGCAGGGTGAGTGGGTGCTTGAGCCCGGCGATATGCTTTATATTCCACCGGGAGTTGCGCATTGGGGCGTCGCACAGGGCGATTGCATGACCTACTCGATAGGTTTCCGCGCCCCCAGCCACGCGGCTATTGTGGATGAACTGAGCCACGATATCGCGCAAACCTTGAATAATGATTTACGTTTTAACGATCCCTACTTAAAGCTACAAACCAACCCCGGTGAAATTAAAGCAGATGCCATTGCGCAAATTCAGGACATCATTAAGCAACACTTCACAGCGGAGAATATTGCCCATTGGTTCGGCAAGCATATGACCGAGCGTAAATATGGGCAAGACGACATCGAAAGCGATGACGAGATAACCGCCGATGACTGGCAAGCTGCACTTGCAGAAGGACAAATGTTGTGGCGTCACCCAGCGGCACGCTTGGCGTTCCACACTCAGGGCGATTCAACGCTATTGTTTGCCGATGGCCAAGCGTTTTCGTGTTCGCGAGAGCTTGCAGAAGTAGTGTGTGCTCACGTCGAAATTACTTGGGAACAGATTAAACCCTTGGTGGAAGATTTGTACGATAGAGCTGTTGTTACTCAACTTATCAATCAGGAAACCATACTCGTTGATGAGTGATTGCTTCGGTTTTCCTCAACTCAACTAGACACCTATGAAAGTCATCACGACTAACTGGCAAACACACGAACAGGAACTTCGGATTCTTCGCGAGCGTGTCTTTATACATGAACAACAAGTACCCGTTGCGGATGAGTGGGATGACAACGACGATACTGCCATCCATTTTCTTGTGCAAAACGCGCAAGGCAAAAATATTGCCTGCGCGCGTCTGCTGATAGAGAATAATTTGCTACTTCACATTGGCCGTGTAGCCGTTTTGAAGGAACATCGTCACCAGGGTGTTGGCCGTTATTTAATGCGCGAGCTAATGAATTACTGCACAGAACAGTATCCGAGCTTCGGCATTTACTTACATGCACAAACGCAGCGACAGGCCTTCTACGCACATTTGGGTTTTACTGCTCGCGGCTCCATTTTTATGGATGCAGGCATTCCGCACATTGAAATGTGGTTTGATCACAAAGAAGAGAAAAACTATGAGTGAAGTCTCGGCTGTTAGCCCCCATATTCTCTTGCTCCACGCTTTACAAGACTTTCAAGTTGAATCGCTAAAGCTGGTCGAACAATCACGTCGTTCAATTGCGATTCTTAGCCGCGACTTAGATCAGCTTGTTTACGGTGCGCCGGAATTTATCCAAGCGCTATCAAATTTCGCACGCACCAACCGTTACGCGCAAGTACAAATCCTTGTTAAAAATACAAAACAACTCGTGGAAAGCGGGCACCAACTTGCAAAGCTTCATCAACGACTTTCCAGCAAAATTGTATTGCGCAAATTAACTGTTGAGCCTGAAAACACTGATATGGGATTTATGCTCTGTGACACCAGCGCCCTTCTCTATAAAAATGACGAAGCGACCTACAAAGGATTTGCAAATTTTGATGCCGCTGTTGAAGTAAAACGTTTGCGCGAAACCTTCGATTACATTTGGCAATACGGTGAGATCGAGCCAGAATTACAACAGTTGTTCATCTAGCCATTTGCTTACATTAATAGGCTTTAAGGCTGATTTACTCGGCGAAAAGCATATTCAACGCAAAAATTTGCACTTTTCTTCGGGGATTAACCGAGTTTTTTGTTGCTGATTCCATTTTAATCCTTTATATATAGCTCCAATCCTTGCACTAGGCATTTTGAGCCTAGAAAAACAGGGGTTTTCGAGCGAGCCAGAAGTAGCGCATCAACCGATTGAGCCGCTTGCTTACAGAATAAACATACCTAATGATCATCTCAAATAAAGGAATCCACCATGGTTGCTAAAAAGACTCCTGCTGCAAAACCTGCTGCTGCTAAAGCCGCTGCAAAACCTGCTGCCAAAGCTAAAGCTGCACCAAAAGCTGCCGCTGCCAAACCAGCACCAAAAGCTGCTGCTAAAAAAGCACCTGTTAAAGCTGCTCCAGCTAAAAAAGCACCTGCTGTTAAAGCAGCTCCTGCTGTTGTTAAACCAATTGCAGAGCGCCAAAACAAAACTCAAATGTTGCAACAAATTGCTGATGCAACTCAGTTGAACAAAAAGCAAGTTCAAGCGGTGTTGGACGAATTGACCAACGTGATTGAAGGCCATGTTAAGAAGAAAGGTATTGGCGAATTCGTACTGCCAGGCTTGTTGAAAATCACCACCGTGAAAAAGCCAGCAACCAAAGCACGCAAAGGCATTAACCCGTTCACCGGTGAAGAAGTGATGTTCAAAGCTAAGCCAGCTAGCACTTCTGTAAAAGTTCGTCCGTTGAAAAAATTGAAAGAAATGGCTCTTTAATTAGTGCCCTTCTGAAAGCAAAAACCCCGCATTCGCGGGGTTTTTTATTATTGGACATCTATCGAACGCTTGGAATCAAACAACCGCAAAGCCTTCACCAACCAACGCATTTTGCAGGCGCTTTACCCGTTCCGCCCATTGCGAAGGCGCATAGTCTTTTGTGGGAAGCTTACCCCACACGGGTTGCGGCCATGCAGGGTCATTTTCAAAGCGGGCAATGTGATGGACGTGCAGCTGACGCACCACATTCCCCAAGGCCGCTACATTCATTTTGTGCGCATCAAATAAGCTAGTCATCACCTCCGAGAGACGACAAGATTCGCGCATTAACTGAATTTGCTCTTCCTCACTCAAATGATGGATTTCAAATACGTCTTCCACCTGCGGCACCAGAATGCACCACGGGTAATTTGCATCTTTACTGAGCAGCAGTAACGACAAATCAAAACGACCAATTACTACCGAATCTGCGGCCAAACGGGGGTGGAGTTCAAACATAAGATTTACCTCTGTTAATCAGTAGATTAGCGCCTGTACCAATTGCGCTCGGCACCGTAGAATATGCGTCTTTAATTCCATTATAGCCACATTGCGAAGAAGACTATCTATGCGTTCCAGCCGATTTTTAATTGCAACACTTAAAGAAACCCCAGCCGATGCAGAAGTCATTAGCCATCAATTAATGTTACGTGCGGGCATGATCCGCAAGCTAGCATCTGGGCTTTACACATGGTTGCCCTTAGGCTTGCGTGTACTGCGCAAGGTAGAAAAGATTGTTCGCAGCGAAATGGATAAATCTGGCGCGCAAGAAGTAATGATGCCCGTGGTACAACCCGCCGAATTATGGGAAGAATCTGGCCGTTGGCAGCAATATGGCCCAGAACTACTGCGCATTAATGATCGCCATAATCGCCCTTTCTGCTTAGGCCCAACCCACGAAGAAGTGATCACCGATTTGGTTCGCAATGAGATCAACAGCTACAAACAATTGCCTGCAAATTTTTATCAAATCCAAACCAAATTCCGCGATGAAGTTCGCCCACGCTTCGGCGTAATGCGTTCACGCGAATTTATTATGAAAGATGCTTACTCGTTTCATAACACTACCGAATCCTTGCAAGAAACCTACGATGTAATGCACCAAACCTACTGCAATATTTTTACGCGTTTAGGTTTGGAGTTCCGCCCGGTGTTGGCCGATACAGGTTCAATTGGCGGCGCTTTCTCACACGAATTCCACGTGTTGGCAGCAAGTGGTGAAGACGCGATTGTATTCAGCAATGGTAGCGACTATGCCGCCAACACTGAAAAAGCAGAAGCATTGCCACCTGTAACACCACGCCCTGCCCCACAACATCTCATGAAGGAAGTTGCAACACCGGGTGCGCACAGCATCGAGGAAGTTTGCACCTTCTTGAAGGTATCGCCAGAACAAACACTCAAAACGCTTATCGTGCTGGGCGAAGTACGCGAAGACAAAACTCAACCGCTCGTAGCATTGGTTGTACGCGGCGATCACGAACTGAACGATATTAAAGCGGAAAAATTAACCGGCGTTGCCGTTCCACTGACTTTCGCACCGGAGGCCCGCATTAAAGCCGAGCTGGGCGTAAGCGTTGGGTCTATTGGCCCTGTCGGCTTGAACATTCCAGTTATTGTTGACCACTCCGCCGCCCACGCCGCTGATTTTGTTTGTGGCGCTAATAAAGACGGGTTCCACCTCACTGGCGTGAACTGGGGCCGCGATGCACAACTTACATTAGTTGCCGATATCCGCAACGTGGTTGCGGGCGATCCAAGCCCATGCGGTAAAGGCACTCTGGAAATTAAACGCGGCATTGAAGTTGGCCACATTTTCCAACTCGGCACTAAATATTCAGAAGCACTGAAAGCTCGTGTACTGGATGAAAACGGCAAAGAGCAAACCATGATTATGGGTTGCTATGGCATCGGCGTAACCCGCGTTGTTGCCGCTGCTATCGAGCAGAATTTCGATGAGAACGGCATTATTTGGACCGACGCTATTGCACCATTCCACGTTGCAATCGTGCCTATCAATATGAATAAATCCGAAGCCGTTGCGAAAAAGGCAGAAGACATTTACACCGCGCTACAAGCTGCTGGTATTGACGTGTTGTTTATGGATGACGAGAAGGCACGCTTGGGAGTACAACTCGCCAATACCGATTTGATGGGCATTCCACATCGCATCGTCATTGGTGATCGCGGTTTAGAAGCGGGCAATATCGAATATAAAGGCCGACGCGATGCCGAGAAACAAGAAGTCCCTGTTGCCGATATCGTTGAGTTTTTAAAAGCCAAAATTAAGATTTAGGCACCCACTACACGGACTCCAGTTGGGAAGTAAAATTATGTTAGAAGTTTTTAAGATTGTTCTACTTTCCACTATCGCCATAACACTATGGACGGCGTTTCTTTTATTTCAAGACAAACGCGGCATTCCAATATTGAACCGTTGGTTTGCCGTATTTTTAATTGCGTTAACTACGCCTCAGATGGATCTCTACGCCACACTGGTTGTTCCCAACGGCATTTTTCTCCTATCTTTAGTGTCATCAACCTTTTTATGGTTAAAGGGGCCATTCATCTGGATGTTCCTAGGGGTTTTAACACGTGGTGAGCTGAAAACATCCACATGTCTGTTGCACTTTGCACCTTGGCTCGCTGCACTTTCAACCCTTTTGTTATTCAATCACCTGTGGGTACCCATATCCTTACTCGGCTCGCTCCATATGCTGGCGTATTTACTGGTCGCCCTTATATGGCTTTTGAAAAAAAAGCACTACATCGCTAGTTTGAGCAAGGGTTTCAAAAATACTGGTTATTTTTGGTTGCTCTATGTTATCGGCGGACTCATGCTGTTGGTTGGCGTAGATTTCATTGTTATTTCACTCGTCAACTTAGGTATTTTAACCACCTATAACCTCTTGGACTTTGGTGCATTTCCACTCTTTTCGATTTACGTTTTCTCAATTGGAATACTTACCGTTTACAGACCACGGCTATTCTTTAACGAAGCCCCCCTAATGACTGACGACGAAACCTCAAAGGTACAAACTGATGTCTCTGCAACAAGCAATACCGAATCTAAAATCCGTTACCTCGAGCTAGATGAATCCTCTGCCCAAATACTTGAGCAAGAGTTAACCAAGCTCATGCGAGTTAAGCAGCTCTTTCGACAAAATGAACTTTCGTTACCTGATTTAGCGCGGCAGCTCGGTGTAAGTACTCATCAGCTTTCAGAACTTTTGAATGTGCACTTGGCAACGAGCTTTTATGAATTCCTTAATGGATACAGATTGGATTATGCGTGCAGCTTACTTAAAAAGTCAGATTGCCAATTACGGATTCTGGATATTGCGTTTGAAGCAGGTTTTAACAATAAAAATTCTTTTTACAAAGCCTTCAAAGACACCCTAGGCGTTACACCAAATCAATTTCGCGCGCAAATTCTAAGCACTAAACTTCATTCAAACTTAGCATCTGTTGATTAACAATCACTAAAATCCATTTTCATTCAGCTTTTCACTCTGTACCGGAGTCATCTTTTATCTAAAATGACTCTTTAGCATCGCTAAGCCATTAGTTTTAAAGCCTCGTGCAACTAACAATAAAGGTTTAGGCGATGAAAAAAGTTTTCGTACCATTCATATTTGCGGTGATGATACTCCAGGGTTGCGGCGGTGGCGGCAGCAAAAAGCATACTACCGAACCAGGGCCCATAAGCGCCCTTAGCTCCAGCTCTATATTTAGCTCCGTGAGCAGCCAGCAATCTTCGTCGAGCAGCCTGTCGTCTTCTTCTCTATCTTCATCAATAGTTTCTTCCAGCTCATCAAATTCAAGCGCTTCCAGCCAAACGAGTTCAATTGCATTCAAGTTGAGTTCAAACAGTTTTGTAGCTGATGCCGCCATCCCCATTAAATACTCATGCTTTAGTACAGAAGTTAGCCCGCACTTGGCATGGGAAATCACTTCTCCAGATGTTAAAAGTTTTTCGTTGATTATGGAGGATATGGACGCCGTGGCGATTGTGGGGCATCCCTACGTGCACTGGGATGTTTACAACATTCCCGGCGCAGCAAGAGAGATTGCTGAGGGTGCAACGCTTCGCGCAATGCCTATGGGTAGCGTTGAAGGGGCTAATGATGACAACGTCCCCAAGTACTCCGGCCCCTGCCCACCAACTGGTACAGGAACTCACCACTATTACTTTGCGATTTATGCTCTGAACTCTGAGACCATCACAGTCAACGCAAATAAGGCGATGAAAAGAAGCGAATTTGAAGCACTTTATGCCAGCAAAATCATCGCAAAAGCTGAAATCATCGGTCTATTTAAACCTTAGCCAGCATGGTGAGGCTAGCCAAATAGCCTCATTAAACTTTCTTGTGGATTCACAAAAAAATGAATAATACAGCTTCAATATCCAAGCTAACTCTCCTAATAATTTTTTGCTCCGTTCTATTGAACTGTGGTGGCAATGAATCTGCAAGTCAAGTTGATGAGAGCTCTTCAACAAGCACTTCCTCGACTGCAACACTGACGCAGGCATTGGATACATATTTAGCAGGCCACCAAAAAGATGACGAGGCAGGAATTAGTGTTCTGGTTGTTAAAAACGGCGAAGCTATCTACGCTAGTAAAGGCATGGCGCGCAAAGATTCACGCATACTCATTTCTAAAACGACGGGGTTTCAATTGGCGTCAATCAGCAAACCATTTACCGCAATTGCGATTATGCAGCTGGTAGAAAAAGGGGAATTAAAACTGTCGGATTCCATTTTGCAATTTATTCCCGAACTCCCCCCAACGTGGAATAAAATCACTATAGAACACTTACTTATGCATCGATCTGGGGTCATTGACATTATCAATGATTTTTGGAACCCAACGCTTCTGAGCGGGCTAACGAACAATAGCTTAATTCCATACTTAATCCAAAACCCCACGCTCGAATTCGAACCAGGAACTAATGGCGACTATTCCAACACAGGATTTATGTTACTGGCGATTGTCATCGAGCGCAAAACAGGAATGAGTTTTCCCGCTTATATGGCCCAGCATATTTTTGGGCCGGCGAACATGCAAAATTCTTACATTACAGATGAGAACCAAAGCATAAAAGTTAGTGACGCCTTAAATTATGCATCTAAAAATACCTATTATGGCTTTACAACATATCTTAAAGGGTCAATGGGACAGGTAAGTTCGACAGAAGATTTTTTTAACTTCTTTTCAGCACTGAAGAAAGGCATTCTGATCTCGTCAGAAACACTGGCGAATATGACTCGTAGCCACAGTAAAATCGCCAACGCTTACGATTGCGGCTATGGGTTTTTCGTGAATAAAAATACGTTTGGACACTCAGGTGAGTGGGATGGATTCGAAGCAGAACTGATGATCAACTACGCGAGCGACACGCAACTCATTGTACTTACGAATTCCGGGAAACCAGGTCGCAGCCAGATCGACGAGGTAAAAAAAATAGTTGGTATAAATTACTAGATCGCCGCAATTATAAATTTTTATCTTTGCGAAGCTTATCCAACAGCATAAACACTCTTGGGTGCAGTTGATTCTTTGTTAATTTGCCCAGCAACACATTACCATCAAATCCATGAATTTGATTCAGGCGGGCACGCGTTTGCCGACAGGTGAATAATTGTTGGATCTAACGCCTTAAGCAGTAATTTCCAGCTCAATAAGCGTATCAATCCAACATTACTTCTTCGTTTAAACGAACCTCAATATTTCTTGCTGCAGTATCAAATACCTTGCTACATAACAGGCCAAACACCTTGATCAGTAGACACCACTTGTTTTTATTGTTACATATTCGCTCAGGCAGACGCCCAAGCGAAATAAATTTTACTCATCTACCGCATTAAAGCGTGCAATTTCCTGTTCAAGCTTTTTGCTCACATCTTTCGGCGAGCCTGTATTTTTTGCCAAGAGCGCATAAGCAACCGGAACCACAAATAGTGTGAAAAAAGTTGCGACTATTACGCCCGAAATTACAACCACACCGATTACAAAACGTGTTTCTGAGCCCGCACCGGAAGAAATAACAAGCGGAAGCGCGCCTGCAACAGCTGTTAAACTCGTCATAATGATGGGGCGCAAGCGTGCAGATGAAGCCTCAAGTAACGCTTGAGTAAACTCTACTCCTCGGTCACGCAGTTGGTTTGTGAACTCAACAATTAAAATACCATTTTTTGCCGCCAGACCTATTAGCATTATCAAACCAATTTGCGAATATAAATTCATAGTGCTGCCCGTTATCCATAACCCTAGCAATCCTCCCGCTATTGCGAGCGGAACAGTTAGCATAATGACAAAAGGATGTACGTAACTTTCAAATTGCGCAGCCAAAACTAAATAGGTAATCAAAATTCCTAACGCAAACATAAAGAACATAGAGCCACTGGAATTTTTAAAATCGCGCGACATGCCGCGATAATCCACCGTTGCAGTGGGCGGCAAATTCTCTTTTACCAATTGATTTAGATAATTGAGCGAGTCGCCTAACGTATATTTGCCATCCAGCCCCGCTTCGATAGTGAGTGAGCGAATACGGTTGTAGCGATTCAAGCGGCTTGCGTCAGCTACCTCAGTAAGAGTGACCACATTGGCTAAGGGAATCAATTTGCCGGTAGAATCTGAGCGCACGTACATATTCTCTAAACTATTTTTAGTGCGCTGCTCATCCCGCTCTCCTTGAATAAGCACATCGTATTCTTCACCCTGTTCAATGTAAGTAGTTACCCTACGAGAACCCAATAAGGTTTCCAGTGTGTGCCCCACATTGCTAACACTTACACCTAAAGCGGCGGCACGATCCGTATCAACCCTTACCTCAATTTGCGGCTTGGTTTCTTTGTAGTCCCAATCGATGTTCGTTAACCCCGGATTATTTTGATTAATTTTCTCTAACAGAATATCGCGCCACTTTGCGAGCTCTTCGTAAGTACCACCACCAATGACAAATTGCACCGGTTTAGATGAACCGCTGGCAAATCCCTGACGCATAACCAGAGATGTTGTTACACCGGGCAAATCACTGATTTTCGCTTTGATTTCATCCATAATGACAAAGGCGTTACGGCGCTCGCTCCAATCGTTAAGCGCAACTATGGCAACACCACCGTTAAAACTTTCAAAGGTTCCAAACGCCCGCGGAGCACGAACCATTAAACGCGAAACTTCGCCGGATTCCACATAAGGCATAACACGCTTTTCAATCTCTGCCATGTATTCTTCCATGTAATCGTAGGTTGCGCCCTCGGGGCCATTAATCATAATTTGGAAATTACCCCGGTCTTCTTTAGGAGCGTATTCCGTTGGAATAAACACAGCCATTAAAAAACACACGCAGAGCATGAAAATGAATACGGCGATGGTGATAGGTTTTTTACGCAGACTTTTTAAAATCACTTTTTTGTACAAATCACGTAGCTGATGCATTTTCACATCAACTTTTTCGACCAAGGCCACACGTTTAGTTTCTTTACGTAAAATTTTTGAAGCGAGCATTGGAGAGAGCGTTAAAGCTACTAATGCAGAGAAGGCAACAGACGCCGCCATAGTAATAGCGAACTCGGAAAACAGACGCCCGACATCACCTTTTACAAATACGATAGGAATGAAGATGGATATTAATACAAGCGTCGTAGCAATAACGGCGAAACCCACTTCACGCACGCCATCATAAGCGGCTAACAACACAGGTTTTCCTTTTTCTTCGATGTGCCGAACTATATTCTCAAGCACAACAATCGCATCATCCACAACCAAACCGATAGCTAACACCAACGCCAATAAAGTGAGCATGTTTACTGAGAAGTTTAATGCAGCTAGCACTGTAAAAGTCGCAACGATAGAAACCGGCACAGCTACCGCCGGTATAAGCATCGCTCGAACGCTGCCAAGGAACACATAGATCACACCAACCACTAGCAGCACCGCGAGCACAAGCGTGATATAAACCTCGTGGATGGCCCGCTCGATAAAAATAGCGCTGTTATAACTGTCTTCAATGCTCATGCCCTTTGGCAAACTAGCATTCATTCGAAGTTTTTCTTCTTTAACACCACGCGCAACATCTAAAGTATTTGCCGTGGATTGTTTTGCGATACCTATGCCCACCTGCGCGACACCGTTTCCGCGAAATAGATTTCGATCTTCAACGGTGCCCTTCTCTACTTTTGCAATATCGCCCAAGCGAATTAAATGACCATCAGCGGCGTGTTTTACAACCAACCGAGAAAATTGCTCGTCGGTTCTGTAAGTTCGCGCCATTCGCACAGTATATTGTCGATCTTTTGATTCAACGCTACCTGCAGGTAACTCGACGTTTTCAGTGCGCAATGCATTTTCAATATCATTCACCGTTAAATTATGTGCGGCGAGCTTTTTTCTATCGAGCCATACCCGCATGGCATAACGTTGCTCCCCACCGATACGAACACGAGCAACGCCCTCCACCGCAGAAAATTTATCTACAACATAACGTTTCGCATAATCAGATAGCTCCGGCACAGTCATACCTTCACCGGCGAGACTCATCCAAACAATAACTTCGTCGTCGGAGTTAATTTTTTGAACTTCAGGTGCAGTAGCTTCAATCGGTAAAGAACTCACGGCGCTGGAAACTTTATCGCGAATATCATTAGCAGCTGCTTCAATATCGTGTTCTATATTGAAAGTCACGGTGATATTGGAAACCCCGTTTTCACTGCTGGACTCGATATAACGAATACCTTCAACCCCAGCGATTCGATCCTCCAACGGTTTGGTAATACGGGTTTCAACAATATTAGCGGCAGCACCGGGATAGGAAGTGCGAATTGAAACGATCGGAGGATCAATGTTGGGATATTCACGCAGCGACAAGCGATCAAACGCGAGAATGCCGAAAGCTAATAGCAGTAACGAAATAACGGACGCAAAAACCGGTCGTCGAATGGAAACATCGGAGAGCATCATAATTATTTGCCCTCAGCTTTTTTCTGTTGCAAGAGTTCCGCTAAGGGCTCGGTTTTTTTAGCAGGATCATTAGATTGCTCGGCCATAATGTTTAAAAGCTGACCCGCATGAATTTTCTGTAATCCGTGAGTCACGACTTTCTCGCCTTCCTTCAAACCATCCACCACCTCAACCAAACCTTTGTAGCGCTGTCCAATGTAAATTTGTCGTTTCTCTGCGACCCACTGAGCACTTTTATTTTCTTTATTGGGTTGCAAAACAAATACAAAGTTATTACTGCCCATAGGCACCAATGCGGCCTCACTGAGAACTAATGACTTACGAATATCTGCACGCACAACAACGGTCATTAACAAACCTTGCTTTAACTCATGGCTAGCATTGTCGAATATTGCACGTACTTTTATGGAGCGAGTTGCTTCATCAACTTGATTATCAATGCTAAATATTTTTCCTTTGTAAGTTTTATCACCCAAATCACGACTCTGCGCATCAATAGGCAAACCCGTGCGCAAACTGCGGAGATAAATTGCCGGAACTGTAAAATCCAACTTCATTTTACTATCGTCGTTCAAGGTAGTAATGACTTGGCCTGGAGCGATTAAACTACCGAGACTCACGTCCCGAATGCCTACAACACCACCAAAAGGCGCCGTGATAATTAGGTCTTTATAACGAGCTTGTAATGCATTAAAACGAGCACGCGCTGCTTCGTACTCTCGAGTACGCTGATCTAAAAGTGACGGAGACACAGCACCACTTTTTGCAAGGGATTGTGTACGTTCCAACTGTTTCCCGGCCTCTACTGCGTTTAAGCGAGACTCTTCCATAAGTGCTGACTCTTCAGCGTTGGTCATCTCAACTAAAGTGGCACCCCTCTCAACGCGCTGGCCATCTTCAAAACGAATATGCGTGACCGTTTTGGTGGCTTTAGCCGTTATAGTTACGGATTCAAACGCGCGCAAATTCCCTAGCGCCTCTATGTTGTTTTGAAGCTCGCGGTATGCAACCGATTGCACGATGACATCTAAGGGTTTTTCGGGCTTAGGAGTTTTCTGTGCAATGACAGGGAACGAAACAAAAGCAAGTGCGCAGGTAAATAAGCGTACCGATAAAAGCGAAGACATAGTTAATCTCGATTGGTAGCAATAAAAACACATCATTCAGAGTTGTTTTTACGAAGTTCAATTAAAAAGCGATTTTGTAAGATAATTCGCTCGAGTTTAACACTTGTTTATTACTGAACATATTGCAGTTAATAAATATTAACGGTATTTGCACATTATTCTTTGGTGGCTATAGCATGCTTAAGAGCATATTGAATGCTAGAGGATGAGAAGCCTCGCGAACTTAGAAAACGAATTCGCCGAGACTTTTCTTTAACATCTAAGGCAGATGAATCGCCAAATTTTTTTAGATAGACTCGCAACGCCAGCTGATCCCAATCTTGATGTTCCGCTAAGCATTCAGCGATGAGGGCTTCTGATATACCTTTCTCTTTCAACTCCATTCTAATTACCAAGGCCCCCTTACCTTGCCGTAATCTCATACTGACGTAGGCTTCGGTAAAACGTTCATCGCTTTGCAAGCCATCACATTTTAATTTATCAACTTCAATGCTTATCCAATCCAATTGATCGAATTTGCGGGCGAGCTTCAACTTCAACTCATGGGCGGAATGCTCACGCAGTGCCAGTAAATTCATGGCCGACATGCGAATGCTTGTAGGAGTAATTTCATTTTTCATGATTTGGCCCATAAAAAAAGGCCGCTAGGCGGCCTTTTTAAACAAGAGTAATTATTTAGCTACTGGCGGAAATTGAGCCAATATTTCCATTACCGCACTTGTCAAAATTTCACGCTGCTTCTGTGGACTTAGACTTTTGCTCAAGCGCTTCTCTGAAACACCACGCCAAATGGGCTGCTGAGTTTTGGCGTCGACCATATCAATAATAAGGCTGCCTTGGTTGTACACTCTCACCCCGCCATCATAAGCAGGGCGGTAAAAAAGCGGCGAAGGATAGCGATAGCCTCTACCCCAAAAGCCATAACCATACATTTGATCGTAAGTGCTAGGCTCTAGTTTATCTTCCATTACCACGTGGTAAGTCACATAAAAATCCGGTGCTGCTGATTCGCTGACTGATTGATAGCGCTTAGACAACCCCTCATTAACCATGCTGTGAATATGGCTCAAGGTAAATGGCGATATAAGAATGTTCTCTTTAGTATCCTGCTTGGCACTTTTGACAGCGAAAGTTTTAAGCGCTGCGAAGTTGTAACTCGCCTCATAATCGGTTGCGACATAAGGCTTGGTGGCACATCCACTCAAACCACAAAGCACTATTAACAAACTTAAAAAACCGGTTTTAAGCATTTCAAACCTCTAAATGAAGCCAAAGAACAGAACTGCTGCGCAGCATACTCAGACTGCTTATGACGCGCAACAGTGAGACTTAGACTTATAAAAACCGTCGCAGTTCTCCTTGAAGGAACTTATTCGGCCATATCCATATCATCGCCTGAGTCAGCTCCGCTAGCGCTGAGCGAAAGCGCTGGTGACTCAAGCAGCTCAGCGCGCACTTTCGCCTCTAGCTCTTTGGAAATAACAGGGTTTTCCTGCAAAAACTTCATGACATTATTCTTGCCTTGACCAATTTTATTACCTTGATAACTATACCAAGCGCCAGCTTTATCAATCATGCCAAGCTTAACGCCATAGTCGATTACCTCGCCCATACGGTTAATCCCAGAACCATAAAGAATTTGGAATTCAGTTTGCTTGAAAGGTGGTGCAACCTTGTTTTTAACCACTTTAACGCGCGTTTCTGAGCCGATAACCTCTTCACCTTCTTTCACCGCACCAATACGACGTATATCCAAGCGCACAGATGCATAGAACTTGAGTGCATTACCACCCGTGGTGGTTTCCGGGTTGCCAAACATAACGCCAATTTTCATACGGATTTGGTTAATAAATATCACTAAGCAATTGGCATTTTTGATATTACCCGTGATTTTACGCAAAGCTTGAGACATTAAACGGGCTTGTAGGCCTACGTGATGGTCGCCCATCTCACCTTCAATTTCAGCACGTGGAGTCAACGCTGCCACAGAGTCCACAACTAAGACATCGACTGCGCCAGAACGTACCAGCATATCGGTCACCTCAAGAGCTTGTTCACCCGTATCGGGTTGAGAGATGATCAGGTCTTCTACATTTACGCCCAACTTGGCCGCATAAATAGGATCAAGGGCATGCTCCGCGTCGATGAACGCACAAGTACCGCCTGCACGCTGGGCTTCCGCAATCACTTGTAGCGTTAAGGTGGTTTTACCTGATGATTCAGGACCATAAATTTCGACAATACGGCCTTTTGGCAAACCACCGATGCCAAGAGCAACATCCAGCCCGATAGAGCCAGTAGAAATAGAAGGGATGGCGACTTGTTCTTTGTCGCCCATGCGCATAACAGTTCCTTTACCAAATTGACGTTCAATTTGACTTAGTGCGGCTTGTAACGCCTTTTCTTTGTTCGCATCCATTTGACACCTCAACGTGAAAAATAAGTAGAAGACAGTAATTGGGATTATATGCCGAAGAAGTTATGGTACCTTCAAGCTATGAATCTAGGCTACACCAAAAAAACTGTATGCGCAAACAGTATTGATTTTATATACAGGCTTTTTGCATGCCTTATCACTCCCACCTGTCCCGCGATAATTAGGTTTAATACTTTATAATTGGTTTAATACTTTTCGGGCCGCCAGCCCGTTAGCTACTGTTAAGTGTTGGAATTAGGTTTAATACTTTGGCGTCGAATCCTACATGCTGATGGCGGGATTGTTGGCGTGAGTGGCAAAAATATCGCCTCAAGGCGTCGTATAAGACATACATAAATTTTTAATATGTATGAAAAAGCCCTCTTAATACTGCCAATCCTCATAGGCCAAAGGCAATTTGTTCAGCAAATTCCGATGCTCACGCCACTTGGGTAAGAATTTATCCATGTATTTGCGGAATCGGTCGTTGTGGTGGCGCTCCAGTAGATGAACCAGCTCATGGACAAGGATGTACTCCAAGCATTCAGGCGGCTTTTTAACGAGTTCAAGATTTAACCAAATACGCTTAGCTTCAATATTGCAGCTACCCCATTTGGTTTTCATTTTTCTGATACCGCAGGCTTTTGGTTTGCGCTTGATGATGGGCGACCAGTGCTCTACCAATTCGGCAACTTTTAATTTTAGTTGTTCACGGTACCAGTTATTCAGGACGAGCAAACGGTTCTCGACCGATGTGCCAGGCTGCACATAAAGCCGAAGCTTACTTTTGCCCTTGGTTTCAACGCGGTGCTTACCCACTTGCTCAATCACTTCTAAGCGATACTGCCGCCCCCACAGGTAATGGCTTTCACCATTAATCATTTCACGTTCGGTTTGGCGTGGCTGCTGGCTGAAATCGGCTTGCTGTCTACGTATCCACGCGAGTTTTGAAATGATTGCCAAACGCACGCGCTCATCGGTCACATGATGAGGTACTGCTACACGAACCTTTCCATCGGGCGGCAAAACAGCAAGGTGAAGATTCTTGATGTTCTTACGAACCACTTGGATTTCCATACCGCTGATTACTAAAAGGCTTTCCGTTGCGCTCTCATCAATTATTCTGCCCAAAATTTCAGCCTTAACATTCTATTGCACAACAAAATATTATTGATAGTCGCGTTGATTTTTTGCTAGCTCAAGAATCGCGGTAATATCCACATTGTATCCAGCTGATTCTTCACGAATGGCATTGGCGATTTCACGCTCCTTAAAGCGGTCGCCCACCCAATCGGCTTTTTTGGTGTAGCGAATAGCGGCATCGACTTTATTCGCCAAGACTTCATCATTGTTTAAGTTGTCAAACAAAGCACGCTTGGCTTGGGTATCGATACTCGATGGATAGGGATTTTTAGTGTCTCCCTGCGGCTTAACAACTTTATTAGCCAATGCCTTAATTTTTTCCAAATATTCTTGATAGGTTATAACTTGATTGCGACGCTCCTCGATGATGGCATCCAGCAACTCCGACATACGTTCATAGTATTTAGGGTTAACGGGGTTTTCATCAATAATGGTTTTACGCATATTGTTTTCAATGGTTTCTGCCATGGCTTCTGGGTTTGTCTTAATGCCTTCCGGCATTGAATCCAGCGCATCTTCACCTTTTTCAACAATCAATTGAATTAAGCCTAGCTCTTCAAAATCGACCAGCTTTTCGCTGCCTTCTGCGCGAATATACATATCCAGTAAATGACGCATAGCAGGCTCAAAGCGTTTCATATCCAAGTAATCGCCGCTGGCCAACTTCACTTCATCGCGCATTTTCTCAAAATGAATAACATCCTGTTTAATTTGTTCGGCTTGCTCAGCTGTAAAACCTGCTGCACGTAGCTCGTTAGCGATATTGGCGTAACTACGCAGTAATTTACCAACGGTTTTATAAAGCGCAACACGCAATGCTTCACGATCTAACAGTTCTTGCGGCTTGATGGTGTCACCACAAAAATAGGCGATGTAATCCTTAGTGTCACGCGGCAACATGACTGGCTCGCACAAGGCTTTAACTGTTTCAAGTGCGTCAGCTAGCTCTGTTTTTGCTAAACCTAAGCGGTCTTTTAATAGACCTGCCACATCATCTGCATCGTAACCATCCAGCGCATTTTTGGTATAGCTTTCTACCGCGCTTTCCAGTGAGTTAAACAAATCTTTGTAATCGATTATGTAGCCATAATCTTTATTGTCGCCATCTAACCGATTCACGCGGCAAATAGCTTGAAACAAGTTGTGGTCTGCCATGTGTTTGTCGATGTACAAATAAGTCGCAGAAGGCGCATCGAAACCGGTGAGCAGTTTATCGACCACTATCAGCAAACGCATTTGCCCCGGCTCTTTAATAAAGCGCTGCTTAACTTCTTTTTCAAAATCTTCAACGCGCTTTACCGCTTCATCTTCGGGTAGCTCGTAATAGTCAGCTAACATTTTTCGGTACATATCGTACTTAAAGAGTTTTTCAGTTAATCCTTCACCAGACTCTTCGCCTTTAATATCGGCTGCTGAAGGTTTATAGCTAGTAACAATTGCGCACTTATCTTTAAAGTCGGTTTTGCTAAACATGTCATACACTTTGCACGCTTGGTAAACGCTAGCGCACACCAACATGGCGTTACCGCGACCATCCATTAGGCGTGGTTTGGTTTCCATATCCAACAAAATATCATTCACAATTTGCTCAAGGCGCGATTTGCTAGAAAGCACCTTTTGCATGGTGCCCCACTTTTGTTTGAGCAGGGTTTTATTAAACGGTGTTAGCTCGCGGGTTTTGGCTTCAAACCATTCATCCACCTTTTTTTGCGAGGTGATGCTTTGGTCGATATCGCGAGCTTCATAACGTAAATCCAACACCACGCCATCATTCACGGCTTCATTGAATTTATAGGTGTGAATATAAGGGCCAAATACTTCTAGCGATTTGCGTTTGTCTTTTTTCAGCAGTGGCGTACCGGTAAAACCGATAAACATAGGTGCTGGGCCAGAGTCGCTGACCAATATGGCTTTCATGGCATCATGCAATCTGCCCGATTGTGT
>CAZOPE010000054.1:0-20173 GCA_964581625.1 uncultured Cellvibrionaceae bacterium | reverse complement strand
CCCGCTACGCGAGGATGACGACTCCCTGTTCTAAGTAATAAGTTTTTAATTTTTTCGCTTTTTCGTTTGCTTGGTCTTGGTTTGCTTCTCTTCAGTTTTTACCTCAGCTACAACTTCAAGATTAGTTCTCAGCAAGCGCGCCATCCCAAACGTACTTAATCCCCAAACAGCTATCAACACCAGCACCAATAACGCCGCAATAAACGCGAATATATCAGGCGCTTTCATAAGCGTGGTCATAAGGGAATCTTCATAATAAAAAAACCACTGGTGTCCATCGGGGAAAACCTGGGTGTGCAGCCAATAAAAAACGCGGGTAGTGCCAATACTCAAAATAATGGTTGATAGCAAAACAATTCCTGCTAAAAATCCCATGATGATTTTTCTTAGCGAAGGAAACTGCAATTTTTGACGGTAAGCGATCCACAAAAACATGCCCCACACAAATGCACCCGCCATTCCCACTGTATAAAAGGTGTTAATCAAGTGACTAACGTCCTGCAGGTGAATAATTTCAGCCTCGTGCATAAGCGGTAGGTGCGTGTTGTTGGGTAATAAAAATGATATCTCTGCCAAACCTTCGCCGTTGTGTTGCACGCTGTGGGTAATCTGCCCAAACAAGTCCCAGTGGTCTTTGGGGCGCGTGAATTGAAAGCCGTGGACGTAGCGGTTGAGCGGCGCATATTCAGCAATGTGCTTATCCAATCCCAGCACTTTATACCCCACTGGATACGCAAAATTAATTTGGGCGAGTAAGTGCCATGCCAACAAACCGGTTGCCAGTAATTGCCCGATAAACACCAAGGGCCAAATAAGGTAAGGGGATAATCGGAAGTTCATAGTCGTCGAAGATGGTTAAAGAGGTGACGGCAGCCTAGCGAGCTTACCCCTAGAGCACAAGGTAAAATCCGTGCATAGTGAAATTATATGATTTATCATTCCAGTCGATAAACATAACGAGGTCACTACACATATGAAAATCCTATCTTCTCCTGCTATTTGGCTAAGGGTCATTGCTACAGGTGTGCTTATTGTTTGCGCAAGTCTGGCGAACGCTGCAGACACAAACCGCGAGCGCTTATCACTTGATCGCGGTTGGCTATTTCATCTTGGCGATATCGACGTGGCGCCGGTCAAGGGTCATGAAGACGCTTACGGCAACGCAAAAGCTGGGAATGCACGTGGGCCGGCGGGGCGCGAATACGATGACTCCAGTTGGCGCAAACTGGACTTGCCTCACGATTGGGCCGTTGAAGGGCCTTTTGATCCCGACGCAAGCCTTGCTCAAGGCTTTCGTCCGCGTGGCATATCTTGGTATCGTCGTTATTTTAAAGTGGATGAAAGCGACCGAGGCCGCCATCTCGAATTGCAATTCGATGCCATAGCCACCCACTCAACCGTTTGGGTGAACGGAAACATTGTTAGCCGTAACTGGTCTGGGTATAACTCCAATTACATCGATATCACCCCCTACTTACGCTACGGCGATGCGATGAATACGATTGCCGTCAAAGCTGACGCTACGGCGATGGAGGGTTGGTGGTACGAGGGCGCAGGCATTTACCGCCATACGTGGTTAGTGAAATCTGACCCTGTTCGAATCGTTACCGATGGCGTTTACGCCACACCTCGTCAGGCTGCCGGCCCAAATAATTGGGAGCTTCCCGTTGAAGTCACGTTGGATAACAGCGGCAAACAAGCGGCTGATGTCACTGTAGAAGTGAGTGTGTTCGACCCTTCTGGCAAGCAAATCGCAAAACAAACGCAAGCCGTCAAAGTGCCCCTGTTTACGCCTACCACGGCCAAGCTGCCCATTGCAGTGAGCAATCCTGCTATTTGGTCGATCGAACAAACCAATCTGTACCGTGTTACCACGCAGGTCATTGCAAACGGTAAAAAGATCGATGAAACCTCGCTTAACACCGGCTTCCGCACCATTCGTTTTGATGCGAAGCAAGGCTTTTTCCTGAATGACAAACATGTGAAGTTACAAGGTGTGTGTATCCATCAGGATCACGCAGGTGTAGGCGTTGCGGTGCCGGATTCCATTTGGGAATACCGTTTGCGTCGCCTGAAAGAGTTGGGTGTTAACGCAATTCGTTTCTCACACAACGCGCCTGCTACTGAAGTGTTGGATTTGGTTGATCGCATGGGCTTTGTCGTGATGGATGAAAACCGCAACTTCAACCCATCGCCGGATTATATGAAGCAATTGGAATGGATGGTTCGCCGCGATCGTCATCATCCCGGCATTATTTTGTGGTCTGTATTTAACGAAGAGCCGGTACAAGGCACAGAAGTGGGCTACGAAATGGTTCGCCGCATGAGCGCAGCCGTAAAAGCCTTGGACGAAACTCGCCCCGTAACCGCAGCAATGAACAGCGGCTTTTTTACACCGCTTAATGTGTCGCACGCGGTGGATGTAGTTGGCGCAAATTATCAAGTGGCTGATTACGATCGCTTCCACAATGCTCATCCTGATAAACCCTTCACTAGCTCGGAAGACACCTCTGCATTTATGACGCGTGGCGAATACACCACAGACCAAAGCAAAAATCTAATTGCCAGTTACGATGACGATTTTGCGCTCTGGGGCAATAGTCACCGCGATGCATGGCAAGCCATTGATACACGCCCTTATGTTGCCGGCGGTTTTGTGTGGACAGGTTTTGATTACCGCGGCGAGCCAACGCCTAACAAATGGCCATCGGTCAGCTCCGTATTCGGCATTATGGATCTCAACGGCTTTGCAAAAGATGCCTACTACATTCACCAGGTTCAATGGATAAAAGATCGTCCACTGGTTTATCTCGCACCCCATTGGAATTGGGCCGGTAAAGAGGGGCAAGAAATTCGCGTTATGGTTATGGCGAATGTTGAGCGTGTAAAACTGTTATTGAATGGTCGCGAGTTAGGTGAGCAAAAAGTCGATAACTACCGCATGAACTTCTTCAAAGTTGCTTATCAACCCGGCAAACTTGAAGTCATCGGTTTTAATGGCGACAAAGAAGTAGCGCGTGCGCAAGTCGAAACCACCGGAAAAGCGGTTGCGTTGGAATTAATTCCAGATCGCAAAGGTTTGGCTGGCGATGGACGCGATGCAATGCCAATTACTGTGCGAGCGTTGGACGCAAAAGGGCGTGCAGTACCTATCGATAATTCTGAAGTGACTTTCGACATTTCCGGCGCCGGCAAATCTATCGGCCACGGCAACGGCAACCCAAATTCGCATGAAGATGAAAAAGGTAAAACGCGCAAACTATTCAATGGCCTTGCACAACTTATCGTTCAATCCAACTTTGAATCCAAAGGGGATATTAAAATTACGGCAAGCGCAGCAGGTTTAAAAACTGCACGTGTTAGCATTCCGGTGAAAGCGGTTGCGCCCGTACCTTTTGTTGCAGAGTCCGCAGCCCCCTTAAGTCAGTTAACCGATTGGCGAGTATCACCCGCGAGTGCCCAGCGCTTGGATCCAAACCAAGTCTTGGCTGATAACGACATGAACACTTGGGGCTGGGGCCAGCCACCTATGGTGAATGTTCCGGGCGAAGTGAAAGAAGGTAAATACCGTTTGTATCGTACCCATTTCACTCCACGCAAAAACCTAGCGAATGGAACCGGAAAACTTCATTTCTACAGCATTACGGGTAAAGCGGAAATTTGGTTGAATGGTGTGATGGTTGCTAAGAAAGATTCATTTGAACCGGGTGAATTAAATATTGACTTACCCGCAGCCGAGGGGCGCCGCCAAATGAGTGTATTGGTTGAAGGTGATGGCGATAAAAAAGCAGGTGTAGAGGGCAAAGTAGTGATTGAACCGAAAAAATAATTTTGGTTTGATGTGAAATAAAAAAAGGCGAACACTTTGTTCGCCTTTTTTTATTTCCAGTTGAAATTTTAATTTGGCGTGTTATCGGGATACCAAGGGTAGCTCCATACTTCGCTCAAGCGTTTATCTTTAGTTTTAATAAATAAACGCATATCTACTACGTTGTTGCCTTCGGGCTCAATTTTGAATGACACGCGGTAAGACTTTCCGTTAGGAAGCTTACTCACCTGCAAATCAGTTAGTTTGCCTGCATTTTTAATAAGGTCAGCTTGAACGACTGTGCCTGCGGGCAACTTCTCCAACTCGCCGCCTTGGAAGTCAATGGCAAATTGGCGTTTGCTTTTTGGTGGTGGATTCGCTTGCGCTGCAACTGAACCCCAACCAGTTTTAGTACGCAAAACTTTCGCGAGTGGTTGCTCGGGGATCTCAGCATCATAGGTGAAGAGCGTATATTTAAATTCACGTTCCTCGCCCGCTTTCATGGTTTGTTCTGGCACCCAGTAGGTAACCATATTGTCGTTGGCTTCGCTGTCGGAGGGAATTTCTACTAATTCAAGGCGACCTTTGCCGAATGGAATGTCGGGTTTAATCCACAGGCTAGGGCGTTTTTCGTATTTTGCTTCGGTATCCAAATAATTTTCGAAATTGCGGTCACGCTGCAACATTCCAAAACCTTGTGGATTATTGTCAGTTAATGATGAAACGTGAAGTGCGCGATGGTTAGTCAGTGGTCGCCAAATCCATTCGCCCGATGAGGTTTGCATTAACAAACCGTCCGAGTTGTGTACCTCGGTACGGAAGTCGTCAAATTTATATTTGTTGACGCTGTTCTCGCCAAACAAAAACATACTGGTCAAAGGTGCAACGCCAAGCTTTTTAATATCTTTGCGTGCATAGAGTCGGGCAGTAATTTTTACCTGATTTTTTGCACCGGGATACATATCAAAACGATAAGCACCTGCGATAGACGGGCTATCAAGTAACGCGTAAATCACCACATGGTTTTCTGCAGGTGTGGGTTTCAATAACCAGAATTCGCGAAAGCTGGGGAATTCCTCGCCAGACGATTCAGCAGTATCTAGTGCTAACCCACGTGCAGAAATTCCATAAGCTTGATTCGGCCCTACCACGCGAAAATAGCTTGCGCCGCTGAACGCAAAAAACTCGTCTTTATAATTCACGTTGTTAAGCGGGTAGTGCAACCGAAATGCGGCAAAGCCGATATCTTTTGGCGCTATGCCCGCAAGGCTTGCGGCGGGCCCTTCATAATTAAAATATTCTTGTTTGAATTGCAAAATGGAATCGCCATTGTTGGTGGCCATATGCAATATTTTTGGCTCTCTGGAAATATAACCCGCGTGAAATAATTGCACTTCAAATTGGGCTTCGTTGCGCCACAGTGACGCTTCGGGGCGGAAGCGAATGGATCTGTATTGATCGTAATCCATCTTCGCGAGTGCTTCAGGGATATTGGCAACCACGGGTTTGTAGTTTTCTTTGGCGAGTAGTTTTGCGCGTGAGCTGATGGCATCGAACAACCCGGGTTGGGATATTTCGGCCCCCGAGGTGGGTGTATTGGGCGCAGCACCAAAACTGGTTAGCGGGCTCAGGGATGCGATTAAAAAAGTCGACAAGAGGCCTGTTGTGCGAAGGATGTTTTTTGTAAATAGCGTGGTGCGTTTATGTCCAGGCTGAGGCAAGCAAATCATCCGCGTTCTCCGTACGAATACTTATAGTCGTTGTGTTTTAATAGATTTGATATTGAATGAAGCCTTTAAAAACTAGGCTCGGTTATGAGTGCACCAAAATTGACGTATTATAATCGATTCTTTGGAGGGCGGGGCTGATTAGTACCTCGCTCGCTGCTTACTTATTGCATCCCTGTGATGGAATAGGGGGCAACAGGAGATCAAATCCCTATTCGTGTTCGATAAACCTAATCGACCTTAGCCTGTTGTACTGGTTACTAACATTGGTATGGCGATACTGGCCCTTTTGGGCGTGTACTTTGAACAGAAGGCGTTCGTTACAAGCGTCATTAGCTTTTTGATTTTGCAGTTAGCTACACTAAGCCCTTTTTAACGGTGAGTATCCCATGTCTGTTGAAATCTCCCCCGCGCGTGAGCGCATCATGCTATTCACGCTTATGGCGTTGCAGTTCACCATGATTGTGGATTTCATGATTATGATGCCGCTATCGTCACAGCTAATGGCCGTATTCGCTATTCAGCCCGCGCAATTCGGTTTACTGGTTTCGTCCTATTCCATTGCGGCAGGTGTTTCGTCTTTGTTAGCCTCTTCGCTAGGTGATCGGTTTGATCGCCGCAATGCGTTGCTGGCTGCTTACATTGGTTTACTGGTCGCAACACTCGCTTGCGCATATTCAAACTCTTATGAACTCCTGCTGTCTGCGCGAATTATTGCGGGCTTTTTTGGTGGCGTATTAAGTTCAATTGTTCTAGCGATTGTGGGCGATGTATTTCCTCCGCAAAAACGCGGCAAAGCCATGGGTATTGTGATGCTCGCTTTTTCGCTAGCGGCTATTGCAGGTGTGCCTTTGGGATTATTTATTTCCAATCATTTTTCGTGGCAAACGCCCTTTAGCTTTATTACTTATGCCGGTGTACTTGTTTTGATTGTTGCTTATAAAGTAGTGCCGAATGTTCGCGGGCACTTGGATCAACCTCAGGTTAACTTTTTTAGAAGTTGTGTTGAGTTGTTTCGTGTTCCCAATCATTGGTGGGCGTTTGCAACATCTTGCTTGGTGATGTTTGCGGGCTTTATGGTAATTCCCTACATTGCGCCAACAATGGTTTCCAATACGGGAATGACAGACCACGAACTACCCTATATTTATTTGTGCGGTGGTTTAGCGACTTTGTTTACACGCCCCGTGATTGGCCGTATGACCGACAAGCACAAACATTGGAAAGTTTTAGCAGTGACTACGGTGTTAAGCCTTATTCCAATTGTGCTAATGACTCAAACGTTTCAAACTGCCTTTGTATGGCAGCTTGTTTTCGCGACCTTATTTTTTGTGTTTGTTAGCGGGCGTTTTATTCCTGCATCGGCATTAATTACGGCATCTTGCGAGCCACGTTTCCGCGGCCGCGTAATGGCCTTTAGTTCAGCGGTACAAAACTTGGGGTCAGGGTTCGCCGCATTAATTGCAGGTGCCATTATGATTAAAGCGCCAAGCGGAGAAATTTTGCATTATGACTGGGTGGGTTATATTGCTTGTGCGGTGAGTTTGTTAGCAATTTATACTGCAACAAAAGTTAAGGCTGTCAGTTAAATGATTTGGCGTCATTCAGTTAAAATAAAGCCCCGGTATCGGGGCTTTATTTTTAGGCCAAAAGTTTTTCCAATGTTTTTTCGTAAATTGCTGTGAGCTTATTTAAATCGTCTGCGCTTATGCATTCGTTGACTTTATGAATGGTCGCATTGATAGGGCCAAGCTCAACCACTTGCGCACCAGTGGGTGCAATAAATCGGCCGTCAGATGTGCCGCCGGATGTTGATAATTCTGCATCAATCCCAGCTTCGAGTTTAATCGCATCGACCACGGCGTTTACCAAATCGCCCCGTGGTGTAAGGAATGGTTGGCCGCTTAAAATCCACTGTAATTCGTATTGGAGTTTGTGTTTATTTAGGATTGCCTCGGTGCGGTCGCGCAAAATCTGCTCGGTCAACTCAGTGGAAAAACGGAAATTAAAAACAACTTCCACTTCACCAGGAATCACATTGGTTGCACCCGTCCCGCCATTAATATTGGATACTTGAAAACTAGTTGCTGGAAAAAATTCGTTGCCGTTATCCCAATGTTCGGCTGTTAATTCCGCTAATGCGGGAGCGAGTTTGTGAATAGGGTTGTCCGCCAAATGAGGATAGGCAACGTGCCCCTGAATCCCTTTCACTTTTAAGATCGCACCGAGCGAGCCTCGGCGTCCATTTTTAATAACATCGCCTACAACCTTTGTGCTTGATGGTTCGCCCACAATGCACCACGTCATTTTCGTGTTCCGTTCTTCCAACCACTCAACGACTTTTACCGTGCCGTTAATGGAAGGGCCTTCTTCATCGCTGGTGATTAAAAATGCAATACGGCCTTTATGATTTGGGTACTTTGCGACAAAATTTTCACAAGCAATAACCATACTCGCGAGCGAACCTTTCATATCCGCGGCGCCACGGCCATGTAACATGCCTTCAATAATTTTCGGCTCGAAAGGTGGGTTGTTCCAGTTGGTTTCGGGGCCGGTAGGAACAACATCTGTGTGGCCTGCAAACGTGAGAATAGGGCCTTCACTACCGCGAATGGCCCAAAAATTATCGACCTCACCAAAACGCAAGCGCGTGGTTTCGAAACCAATAGCTTCTAGTCGTTTAATCATCACGTCCTGACAGCCATCGTCTTCGGGGGTGACCGAACGACAGCGAATTAAATCTATGGCGAGTTGAAGTGTAGGGGATATAGTCATGAAGGAATCCGACAGTATGTAGATGCCGCGATTCTACAGTGTTGTCAGTTTTGGCTCCAGCGCCATTAAGCATTGGAATATATTGATCTGCCTATGCGGGTCGAATGCCATCACGTCTAGCGAGGCTATGAAGCCCCTCTGTCTCTATCATGACGATGTTCAATTACCTACTTCATTCCCTTGTCGTTTCTCGGGGTTTAATGAATTCCTGTGTAATTCGAGCTTAGCGTATTGCGGATGACTTTTTGTATTGGCTGGGTGTTAACCCCGTTTTTTCTTTAAAGACTTTATAGAAGCTGTTGCGATTATTAAAACCTGAACGATATGCAATGTCGGCGATGGTGAGTTCGGTTTCGCCAATACTTAAAAAATGTAGCGATTCCTGATAACGAAGGTCGTTTAAAAAGTCATAAAAACTAATGCGTTTGTGAATATTTAATAACTCAGAAAGTTGGTGAGTGGTAACGCCCAGCAGAGCAGCAAGTTTGGGTAGGGAAATATCTTCATCCAAGTGTGGCTTAAGATTTTTCACTAATTCATCTAATTGTGAATTGAGTTGCTGTGCCGCTTCTTTGCTAAGTTCTATGCTTCGCAGCAACGGCTTTGGTTCCGGTTGCAGGTCTTCCTGCACTTTTATGTCATGGAAAAATACATTGGGCTGATAAAGTGAAAAGAGCGCAATAGAATCAACAAATACTGCAACCAAGCCAGCAATTTCTGCCGTCACTATGAAGGATGGGGCCTGGCCGCGCAAAATGGAAAAGTAGATTCCAAGATCAAATAACATAATAAATGACAAGCTTGCGACCAAATATATTAGCCAATAGTAGGTTGTATTTTTGAATTGTTTGGTTAATTTTAATAAGAGCAAACGTTCCGTTATTAGTAAATAAGTGGCGTAAGTTAAGTAGCTAAACACGTGTAAAAAGAGCAGCGACACCATGAATGGGAAGCTAATGATCTGCAGGTTAAATACATCATGGGCTAATGATAAGAGAAAGGGTAAAACTTGTACCACATAGCTAAAACGGCTCAATGGGCGAAGTAAAATATGCCGAATGAGCGCTACCATGATGGGCCCGTAGCACCACGTTAATTTGTAAGCCAAAGTCGCGAGCCAATGTATTGGTTGCGTGTTTACCAGGCTTAGGTAAGCGTTAACCGGTGGAGCTAACAACAAAATGATAAAAGCTAGAATGACATTTTTAACTTGGCTATCACCACGCTTACTTAATCGTAAATTAAGGCATGTCCAGCAACCCATGCTAAATGAAAATATAAACCAGGCTTTTATCAGTTCTATATGTAATTGCGTCATTTTCTTTTTCTGCAACAAGGGTTATAGTTATCACCATAACCCTAAGAAAAGTAAATTATTTGTTAGGGAATACATCAAAGGTCCCAGAGAATAAAATCAATCCGTCACCAAAATTTTGGAACCATTTTCCCGAACTGCTTGTTTCAAATGTGTAAACCATAGTGTACGGGAGCGTAAAGAAGTCGCTGACTTGAGTGACTTCTTCCACGGCAGTGTTAGCAGATATTTTGGTGTATTTATAGGTTCCTGTGGAGTTTAACGTACCGGGGCCAAATCCTTTAAATACCAAAGTGCCATCTTGCGCGTAGGTTTGTAGAACTAGCCCGGCTGCTGGGTAAGTTCCTGCGGGCAAAACCGATTTGGTGGATTTAATAATGAGTCCAACATTAGTATCTGCCTTGTCTGCTTGTGCAAAATGCTGGTCAGCCGGTAAGTTTGACGGAGTGAGTGTAAAACTTCCTGAGAGTTTAAGCTGTCCGTTACCAAAATCCTCTTCCCACTTTCCGCTTGTTGCAGTCTCAAATGTGTATTTAACGGTGAAGGGAGTGTTGTTGATAGAAACATCAATGGATTTTTCAATAGCGGTGTTTGGGCTGGTGCGTTGGTATTTGTAAGTTCCGTAGAATGCTTGCTGGTTGTCTGGAACCATTCCTTGCATTGTCCCTGTGCCCTGCGCAGTAAATTTGCCGTCTTTTTTGTAGCGTTTAACCACTGCGCCTTTGTAGGGATATCCACTTGGAAGATTGGTTGTTGCTGTTTCAATTTGTAGTACTAGGTCCATACCCAGCAAATTGGCTGGTGCATCCAGTCCTAAACAGTTTTTCAGATCATTGAGATTATTGTGTGCACTTGCGCTCTGGTAACAAAATATAACCAGTAGACCTAGCAGCAGCTTTATCTTTGATGTTTTCATCGTCTATTCCTTTGAATTTAGTAAGAATGAAAGTAAATGCCTGAGTGGGCAGAGCAATTCTTAAACGATGAAGGTTCAGATCTGTGTATTTCCATCCAAAAGGACAAACGCCAGAGGCCGATTTAGCCTTTGTAGGTTGCATCTTAGGCGTTAACAAGAGGTATAGCGGTAGGAATAGGCGGTAGTCTGAGAAAACGAAGCCAGACGCCGCCTAGTTTTGCTTATTCGCCAGCGAGACCGACGTAAACTTCATGGACATCGTCATCGTCATCAATCGCTGCAAGGAAAGCCTCAACTTCTTCTAATGCTTCGCCCGATAAGCTCACGGGATTTTTGGGGCGATAACCAATCTTGGCCGATTCAACATTAAAGCCTTGTGCGGGCAATGCTTTTTGAACAAGATCCAAATCAGTGATGTCGGTAATAAATAAGGTAACGCCTTCATCATCAGTTTCAAAATCTTGTGCGCCTGCTTCGATAGCGGCCATTTCTGGGTCAGCATCTTTATTGGAAGGCGTAGCTTCAATCATACCCACATGTTCGAAATCCCAAGATACTGAGCCCGATGCGCCCAACTGACCCTTGCGGAATAAACCACGAATATTTGAAATGGTGCGGTTTACGTTGTCGGTTAAACATTCAACAATCACGGGAACCTGGTGCGGCGCAAAACCTTCGTAAACAACTTTTTCGTAGCTCACGCCACCGTCTAATTGGCCTGAGCCTTTTTTAATGGCGCGCTCCAATGTCTCACGAGTCATGGATGCCTTCTTCGCTTGCACAATCGCAAGACGCAAACGCGGGTTCATATCCGGGTCTGCGCCATTGCGCGCGGCAATCATGATTTCTTTTGTGAGTTTGGTGAACAATTTGCCTTTTGCACTAGCCGCTGCTTCGCGACCTTTTGCTTTCCATTGAGCGCCCATAATAGTTGTCTCGCTTTGGTGTTTTAAAATATGGCGGCTTAATGCCGCGTTAAAAAGTAGAAATTAGTTTTTGTGCAATGCGGTGTTCAATTGCAATGCGCTTTTGTTGGTGACGACTTCCACACGGCCGCTAATAGAATTGCGACGGAATACCAAATCAGAAACATTTGCTAACTCGCGCGCTTTAACGGTTTGTACTTCTGCGCCTGTGTCATCCAGCATCACAACTTTTGTACCCGCAGTAATATATAAACCTGATTCGATCTTGCAACGGTCGCCAAGTGGAATACCCGTACCGGCGTTAGCACCAATTAAGGATTCTTTGCCGATGGAGATGACTATGTTACCACCGCCAGACAAGGTTCCCATAGTAGAGCTGCCACCGCCCAAATCTGAGCCTGCGCCCACGAACACGCCGGCAGAAATCCGGCCTTCAATCATGGCTGGGCCTTCGGTACCGGCATTAAAGTTCACAAAACCTTCATGCATGATGGTAGTGCCTTCGCCAAGGTAGGCACCCAAACGCACACGAGCGGTATGCGCTACACGCACGCCTTTGGGGACAACATAGTTGGTCATCTTGGGGAATTTATCGACGCAGGATACTTCCAGCTCTTCGCCATTCAAGCGCGCTTGTAATTGTGCGGCGGGCAATTCATTAACATCAATCGCGCCTTTGTTTGTCCATGCAACGTTAGGTAATACGCCAAAAATACCGGCCAATACGGTGTTATGTGGTTTAACCAAGCGATGCGAAAGCAAATGCAATTTCAAGTAGCCCTCAGGTACAGAGGCTGGATTAGTATCTGTTGCAATCAAGGTTGCGACTAAGGGGCGTTTGCTGTTGCTAAGCGATTTAGCCAGCGCTGCTTGTTCGGCATCTATGCCTTCGAGTGCTTGGGCAATTTCACCCGCTTGTGCGTTGGTAATAGCAATGGCTTGGTTGCCTTCACTGTAGCCTGCTACTTTTATCACAGCATTGGCGATGGCTTCAGATGGGTTCAATAGAGGTGCTGCATAAAAAACTTCCAGCCATTCACCTTTAGCGTTTTGAGTGCCTATACCGAGGCCAAGTGCATATAAAGTTGTCATGATGTTTCCTAATCAAGTGAAAATAAATTTACGAGGGAATCGTCATCCTCGCGCAGCGGGGATCCCGCTTTTGATTTTTTAAAGTTCGCTATCATCTAGCGTACATATTATATCCCCGCATTCGCGAGGATGAAGATTCCCTTATTAACTAAAAATCTTTTTGTATTCGGTGTCTTTAAAACCAACTGCTTTATGTTTGCCAGTGTCGAGCAGTGGGCGCTTAATGAGCGTTGGGTTTTCCACAATCACAGCCATAGCACTTTTTTCGTTAAAGTTGGTTTTAATGGTTTCATCCAACTCTTTCCACGTGGTGCTGCGTTTGTTGACAAGATTCTCCAGCCCGATTTCTGCAATCCAATCTTGTACTTGTTCTTTATCCAAGCCATCTACACGAAAATCGTGAAAGCGATAATCTACATTATTCTTCGCTAGCCAGTCGCGGGCTTTTTTTACAGTGTCGCAATTTTTAATGCCGTATAGAGTTGTCATGTCTCAAGGTTTCAATACAATTTTGGGTTTCTTTCTGTTTGGATAAGTCGTTGTGCAAATCTCGCAAACAGTACCGTCACAACCACGAGCGGAACAATGTTCGCGGCCATAATAAATTATTTGTAAATGCAGGGAATTCCAACTTTCTTTCGGAAATAAAAGCTTTAAATCTTTTTCCGTTTGCACCACATTTTTTCCGTTGGTTAAGCCCCATCGTTGCGCTAGCCGGTGGATATGCGTATCCACCGGAAACGCAGGATGGCCAAATGCTTGGCTCATTACAACGCTTGCGGTTTTGTGGCCAACGCCGGGCAGGCGCTCAAGCGCTTCCCAGTCATCGGGAACTTTTCCGCCGTGTTCATTCACTAACATTTGCGACAGCACTGAAATCGCTTTGGATTTCTGTGGGGACAATCCGCACGGGCGAATAATGTCCTGAATTTTTTCGACAGGCACTTTTGCCATGTCGTAGGGGTTATCCGCGAGTTTAAACAAAGCGGGGGTCACTGTATTTACACGGGCATCCGTACATTGTGCGGAAAGCAAAACCGCAATGAGCAATGTATAAGCATCTTTATGATCAAGTGGAATGGGCGTTTCCGGGTAAAGCTCCTGCAGCTTTACCCGAATATAATTCGCACGCTCCTGCTTTGATAATTTTTTTAGCTCCGTCATAGCGATTTTATAAACGCCTTAATGCGTTCGGCTGCTTGAACGCATTCTGCAAGCGGAGCGACCAATGCCATGCGCACGTAATCTTCGCCCGGGTTCACACCTTGAGCTTCGCGCGCTAAATAACTTCCAGGTAATACGGTTACCTTTTGAGCTTCAAATAATTTTTGTGCAAACAGTTCGCCTTTGATGGGCGTTTTGGCCCACAGGTAAAAGCTGGCGTCAGGCTTTTGCACATCCAATACACCATCAAGAATCTTAAGTACTGCATCAAATTTTTGGCGATAGGCTTCGCGGTTATCGATAACGTGAGATTCGTCTTGCCATGCAGCCACACTCGCCAATTGTGTGGGTACGGGCATAGCGCAGCCGTGATAGGTGCGATACAACAAAAACTTTTCCAGAATTTTAGCATCGCCACCCACAAAGCCCGAACGCAAACCTGGCAAGTTGGAACGCTTGGATAAACTATGAAAAACAACACAGCGAGCAAAATCATCGCGGCCTAGTTCGGCGCAAGCTTGCAGTAAACCTGCAGGAGGATTTTGTTCATCAAAATAGAGTTCGGAATAACATTCATCAGACGCGATAACAAAGTCATATTTATCTGCAAGCGCAATTAAATCTTTCAATTGCGATGTGTCCATAACAGAGCCCGTGGGGTTGCCGGGAGAGCAAATAAACAGTAATTGCGTGCGCTGCCAAATATCCGCAGGCACCGCGGCAAAGTCGGGAATAAAGTTATTGTCTGGCGTGCAGTTTAAAAAGTAAGGCTCTGCGCCCGCCAAAATGGCCGCACCTTCATAGATTTGGTAGAAAGGGTTGGGCGATACGACAATTGGATCAGGTTTAGTTCGATCAACAATCGCTTGGGCAAATGCAAAGAGCGCTTCACGTGTGCCATTTACGGGCAGCACATGTCGGTCAGCAGTAAAGCTTCCAGTGTTTAATTTAAAGCGGTTACTGGCCCAAGTGGCAATTGCCTCGCGCAGTTCAGGAATGCCTTTTGTCGTAGGGTAATTGCTCAGCTTGTTGAGGTTGCTTACTAAGGTTTGCAATACAAATGCGGGCGGCTCATGTTTTGGCTCGCCGATGGACAACATAATATCGCTGAGCTCTTTTGGTGCTGTGACTGCCGCTTTCAGCGCAGCGAGTTTTTCAAAAGGGTATGGATGTAGTAGATCTAAATCTTTATTCATGTTGTGGTTCACAAAATGTAGGGTGCTTTAGCGTTTAATGCAGATCTGCACGCTTGTCTAATTGTTCGCGAATTTCACGCTGCAAATTTTCTGCTAGCGCTGTGTCAGTCAATGGATTCCCTTGATTGTCCACAATGAAGAAAATATCTTCAACTCGTTCGCCAAGCGTTGCAATTTTTGCGTTGATCAGGTGAATTTCAAATTGCATAAAGATGCGGCCAATACAGGCCAGTAATCCCGGTCGGTCGGGAGAAATAACCTCCAACACGCTACAGTTGCGCAGGGTGTCGTGGCTTAAGCTGGTGCGTGTGGGCATTGCAAAATATTTCATGCGGCGCGGTGTGCGGCGGCTGATAACTTCGGAATAATTATCTGCCAAACGCAGCTCTTCCTGCAGTGTTTGCTGGATTTGTTTCAATAATGTGGGATTGCTCCCCAGCGGTTTGCCATCTTGGTTGAGTACAAAAAAGGTGTCGATGGTATAACCAGAATTTGAGCTGTAAATCTTGGCGTCTTGAATGCTGAGATTCAAATGATCCAATGCTGATGCCGCGGCAACAAAAACGTTCTTTTGGTTTTTGGTGCGAATAAAAATCTGCGTTGCACCAGCCAGTTCTCTATTGGTTGTTTTTTTGATGAGAATTAAGGGTTCATCATGTAAATGATCTGCAATTGCTTCGGTGTGCCATGCAATATCTGCCACGCTTTCACGCAGGAAATAATCTTCGCCCATATCGCGCCAGAACTCCCAAATGTGCGATTCGCTCAATTTATTGCGACCAAGTTTGCGAATAGCGGCTTGTTGGGTTTCTTCAATCAGTTCTTGTTTGTCGATATTGTTCTCCAAGCCGCGACGCAGCGCGCGCTTGGTTTCCATATAAAGTTGGCGCATTAAACTTGCGCGCCACGTGTTCCACAACTCTTTGTTAGTACCGTTGATGTCTGCCACGGTGAGTGCAAACAAATAATCCAAGTGCATTTGGTCGCCCACGATCAACGCGAAATTACGGATAACATCTGGATCCGACAAATCTTGCTTTTGCGACACTGAAGACATTAACAAATGCTTTTCTACTAGCCAGGAAACTAAGCGGGTTTCCCGCGCGGAAATGCCATGGCGTTTGCAAAATGCTTCCGCGTCCACCGCACCTAAAGTAGAGTGATCGCCACCACGCCCTTTGCCAATGTCGTGATAAAGCCCTGCCATGTATAACAAGTCCAAGCGCGGCAGGCGAGTCATAATATGCGCGGAAATGGGGAACTCTTCTTTCGCGCTTGGCAATAAAAAGTTACACATGTTTTGCACTACTTTTAAGGTATGTGCATCAACCGTATAAATATGAAATAAATCGTGTTGCATTTGGCCAGTCACTTGGCCGAACTCCGGCAGATATAATCCGAGAATGCCATAACGTAGCATGCGCTTTAATTGTTCAACCAACCCGCCGGGATATTGCAGCAGCTTGACAAAGAGCTGGGTGTTTTTGGGGTTATTGCGAAATTCATCGTCGATTAAATGGCGGCTTTCACGAACCAAACGAATTGTTGATGCGCGTACGCCAACAATTTTGGGGTTTTGCGCCATAAGCACAAACATTTCTAACAGTGCTGAAGGGTTTTCTTCAAACACGTAGGTGTGTGTGGCTTCAATGTAATTGTCACGCAGTTGAAAACGTTCGTTGACGGATACAACGCTTTTGCATTTGCCTTTTTGCAGAATGGCTTCTGATAAAAATTGCAGAAGTACGTCGTTCAATTCGCGCAGCGCAAGCACGGTGCGATAGTACTTGTGCATGAACTGTTCTACTGCAAGGGAACCTTCTTCGTCTTCAAAACCAAATAATTTTGCGAGCTCACGTTGGTAGTCAAACATTAAACGCTCTTCAGCGCGTTTAGCCACCATGTGCAAGCCGTATCGCACGCGCCACAAGTATTCTTCGCCGCTATACAACAGCGAAAATTCTTCTTCGGTAAAAAAGCCTTTGCCTTCTAGTTGCTTGAGGGTGCGAACCTGAAAATAACGTTTGGCAACCCAGCTAATCGTTTGTATGTCGCGTAGGCCACCCGGTGCATTTTTAATATTGGGTTCGAGATTGTATTCGGTGTCGTTGTATTTTTTGTGACGCGCGATTTGTTCGTCCCACTTCGCGCGGAAAAAATCTTCTGCAGGCCAAATATTATTGGGTGCTGATTGCTGTAACAGCTCATGGCGAAGCGATTCATCGCCCACTAACGTGCGCGACTCCATGATGTTGGTGGCGACTGTAATGTCGTTGCGCGCAATTTCAATACATTGCTTAACTGTACGCACGCTGCTGCCAATTTCGAGTTTAATGTCCCACAAAAATGTAAAAAATTGCCCAATATTCTCTTCGCATTCAGCGAGAACTTCTGGCCTGTGCAAAATTAATAAATCAATGTCAGATGCAGGGTGCAATTCGCCGCGACCATAACCGCCTACAGCTTCCAGGCTTATGCTGTCTGGCCATTCAAATTTGTGCCAGGCGTAATGCAAAATGCAGTCGATAAATAAAGCGCGTTCGTAAACCAGCGTGCGAATGTCTTCGCCTTCTACAAAGCGGCGGTTGAATTGCATGGTGGCTGCGCTAATCGCATCTTTAAAAACAGTGATGTGCGGTTGTTCGGCCAATGCGCGTCTAAAGCGGCTTTGGTCAAAGAAAAATAAGGGCCGCTCGAAATAGGGCACCGCAGTCATCAACATAGTTTGCTATCCGAATATGTTTCGAAAAGGCAGCATCAGCGCGATTGATGTGCACAGAAATTTGATTAGAATTTTTCGTCTTTGCGTGCTGTTAAAACTTCCACACCTGTAGCAGTAACTACCATGGTGTGCTCCCATTGGGCTGAGAGCCGTCCGTCTTTCGTTTCAACAGTCCAGCCGTCACTTTTTAATTTGGTTTGTGGTTTGCCCGCGTTAATCATAGGCTCGATAGTAAAGGCCATGCCTTCTTTCAACGTCATTCCTGTACCGGGGCGGCCGTAGTGCAAAATTTGTGGTTCTTCATGGAAAACTTTGCCAATACCGTGGCCGCAATATTCGCGCACAACCGAGTAATAATTTCCTTCGGCGTGTTGTTGAATTACGTGGCCAATATCACCCAGTGTGCAACCGGGTTTTACTAAGGCGATTGCTTTGTACATGCATTCTTGTGTGACCTGTACTAAGCGCTCCGCGTGCGGTGCAGGTGTGCCTACGAAATACATGGCGCTGGTGTCACCGTGAAAGCCTTCGTAAATAACCGTCACATCAATATTAATAATGTCGCCGGCCTTTAACGCTTTTTTGTCAGAAGGAATTCCATGGCAGACAACCTGATTGACCGATGTGCAAATCGACTTTGGAAAGCCGCGGTAACCTAAGCATGCAGGTATGGCTTTTTGGACGTTCACGATATGATCGTGACATATTTTGTCCAGCTCTGCGGTTGTCACGCCGGGTTGAACAAATGGGCCAATCATCTCCAAAACTTCAGCGGCCATGCGGCCAGCAATACGCATTTTTTCGATATCAGCTGCAGTCTTAATAATCACGGACATGGGGAGGGGTAATCTCGGCTAGTAATATGATGCCGGCATTCTAAACGATTTGGGCAGGGTTTGACTAAGGCCAAGCACAGATAGATGAGGTGTTGTACCAGAAAAGGTCGCGATAGTTTGTGCCACAAAAAAAGCCCCTTGCTGAGAAGGGGCTTTTTGATCGACATTCGTTCTGCTTAGCGGGCGCGTATCGCAGTGAGTGCGTGAATAACGCCGCGCAATTCGGCCAGGCCTTTCATCCTTCCCGCGAAAGAATACCCTGGGTTGATGCCGGGTTTGCCGATTTCATCTGCCATAAGGTGGCCGTGGTCTGGGCGCATAGCGATTTTAGGAAGTTTGCTGTCGGCTTTGGTGCGGCGAGCTTCTTCATCGAGTAGCGCGTCGATCAGGCCAACCATGTCATTGTCGCCATCCAAATGGTCTGATTCGTAGAAAGAGCCGTCGTCCTCTCGTTTTATGTTGCGTAGGTGAACAAAATAAATGCGTTCGCCGAATTCACGCGCCATGGCCACCAAGTCGTTATCGCAGCGTGCGCCATAAGAGCCAGCGCACAGGGTTAAACCGTTGGCTGGGCTAGGGGCGGCTTGCAGCAATGCGCGCGCATCATCAGCAGTGGAAACGACACGTGGCAAGCCAAACAGCGAGAATGGTGGATCGTCCGGGTGAATCGCCATACGTACGCCAACTTCCTCTGCAACGGGAATTACTTCGCGTAAAAAGGCGAACAAATTGGCACGCATGCCTTCATTGCCCATTTTGATGAATAGGTCAATGGCAGCGCGAATACCTTCGCGGTCGTAGGAGCCTTCACCGCCTGGCAGGCCAGCAATAATGTTCTTTTCCAGCAGCGCTTTTTCTTCATCGCTCATGGAGTCCAAGCGAGATTTGGCTTTAGCGAGCACTTCGGGTTGGTAATCTTTTTCAGCGCCGGGTCGTTGCAGCATGTAGACATCGTAAGCTGCAAAGTCGCTCATCTCAAAGCGCAAGGCTTGGGCTTTGTTTGGTAGCGTGTAGCTGAGGTTGGTTCGGGTCCAATCCACTACGGGCATAAAGTTGTAGCACACATCAAAAACGCCTGCCGCAGCCACGTTGCGGATGGATTGTTTGTAGTTTTCGATTAGCTGTTGGTAGTTGCCGGTGCGAGTTTTAATGTCGTTGTGCAAAGGGATGCTTTCAATAACTGCCCATTCAAGCCCATGATCCTCAATGATTTTTTTGCGTTCAAGAATATCTTCAACGGGCCATACGTCGCCAGTGGGAATGTGGTGCAAGGACGTTACAATGCCGGTTGCGCCCGCTTGCGCGATGTTTTGAAGGGAGACCGAATCTTTTGGGCCAAACCAGCGCCAGGTTTCTTTCATGGTTGATTGCTCGTTAAGGTTGAAAAAGGTACTTGCAGTAGCAAGTCTTAACAGGGAACTAGTGTACAAGTTGTTTTGGGGGTTAATCCAGTATTTCTTTGGCTTTAAATCGACTAAAAGGTTTCGCTGGTACGGCTTTATGTGGTATAAAGCGCGCCTCTGTGCGACACGTCAAGTGTCCTCGATAGTGGTAGTTGGGCCACTCAAAATAACCAGCATTAACTTTAAACCCCTGCGGGATGTAATCCCGTTATGGGTTTACCTCTCTCGCATACAAGCTAGAGAGGTAACACAAAATAGACTCGCTATCTTCTGATAGTCCTTGTCTAACTTCA
>CAZOPE010000053.1:20123-21703 GCA_964581625.1 uncultured Cellvibrionaceae bacterium | reverse complement strand
AATCTGACGATTAAAACAGCCTGCTTGGCGAGGGCGCGAACTATAGGCACCCCACCACTCTCTTGCAAGCTTTTTCGGTAAGATTTTTAAAGGAATTTTGTCGCTCCGCTCAACTCCTGAACAGATGCATCGCGAAGCAACCAATACGAGGAATTTACAGGCAGCTTATTCGGCCTTGAACATACCAAATCGATTCAGCACCCAAATTGCTGGTGCCGACAAACCGTACACAACCGAAAGCAATAACAGACCTTCTTCGCGGTAAATAATCAGCAAGGCAAAAGCCATTACGATCAATAACATGAACCCAAAGGGCACACGGCCACGAAAATCAACACTTTTGAAGCTGGTGTAACGGAAGTTAGACACCATCAACAACCCAACTAATGCAGTCAGCAATGCCAAGCCCGCTTTAGCAAATGTTGTCTCAGGCTGATAATTCGACAAAGTTAACACCGTGGCCGCAATTACCGCCGCCGCCATCGGACTGGCAAGACCAATGAAATACTTTTTATCGACCACACCGATTTGGGTATTGAAGCGCGCAAGACGCAAGGCAGCACAAGCGGTATAGATAAACGCCGCCGCCCACCCCCAGCGACCAAGATCATGAAGAACCCAGCTAAACATAACCAGCGCCGGCGCGACCCCAAAGGAAACCATGTCGGCAAGACTGTCATATTGTTCGCCAAACGCACTTTGAGTATTGGTCATGCGCGCCACACGACCATCCATACCATCCAGCAACATAGCAAGAAATATCGCCACCGCCGCATGACCGAAATTTCCATCCATCCCGGAGACCACGGCATAAAATCCGCAAAATAGCGCACCGGTAGTAAACAAATTGGGGAGCAGGTAGACGCCGCGATGACGCACTTTGCGCCCGCTTTCTTGAACCTCTTCCACATCATCAAACACGTCCAACTCTGGATCGGTGGACTTTTGGGGTTCGGGGTTATTGCTATTCATAATCACCTCGCTTTAAGAGAGCGCCATTGTACACACCAAATGACCGCTGAATAGATTGGACGTTCAAAAACGCAAAAGCCCCGCACTAGGCGGGGCTTTTTGGCTTTCCAATCGCAAGAATTAGTTCTTGGTTTGGTCAACGATTTTGTTGGCTTGAATCCAAGGCATCATTGCACGCAACTTAGCACCCACAACTTCAATACCATGCGCAGCGTTGTTACGACGAGCAGCAGTCATTGAAGAGTAGTTGGTTGCCCCTTCAAGGATGAATTGTTTTGCGTATTCACCCGTTTGGATGTCTTTCAACGCTTGACGCATAGCTTTACGCGATTCTTCGTTGATAACTTTCGGGCCAGTTACGTATTCGCCGTATTCAGCATTGTTAGAAATTGAGTAGTTCATGTTCGCAATACCGCCTTCGAACATCAAATCAACAATCAACTTCAATTCGTGCAAGCACTCGAAGTACGCCATTTCTGGCTCGTAGCCTGCTTCAACCAAAGTTTCGTAACCCATTTTCACCAACTCAACTGCACCGCCGCACAGAACAGCTTGCTCGCCGAACAAGTCAGTTTCGGTTTCGTCTTTGAACGTAGTTTCGATGATAC
>CAZOPE010000053.1:0-20113 GCA_964581625.1 uncultured Cellvibrionaceae bacterium | reverse complement strand
GCCGCCGCCCACGCCTGATGCGTATGACAGAGCAGTATCTTTCGCCTTACCAGATGCGTCTTGGAAGATCGCGATCAGATCAGGTACACCGCCACCACGTACGAACTCAGAACGTACAGTGTGACCTGGTGCTTTTGGAGCGATCATGATCACGTCCAAATCTTTACGTGGAACCACTTGGTTGTAGTGAATTGCAAAACCGTGAGCGAAGGCCAAAGTAGCGCCTTGCTTGATGTTTGGCTCGATCTCTTCTTTATAGAGTTTTGATTGGAACTCGTCTGGAGTCAGGATCATTACTACATCTGCAGATTTAACCGCAGCAGGAACGTCTAATACTTTCAAACCGTGAGCTTCAGCCTTTTTAACGGTTGCAGAACCGGTACGCAAACCAACAACAACGTCTACACCTGAATCTTTCAGGTTGCATGCGTGCGCGTGGCCTTGTGAACCGTAACCGATAATGGCTACTTTTTTGCCTTGAATGATAGAAAGATCGGTATCTTTATCGTAGTAAACGTTTAACGCCATGACAGACTCCTGCATTAATGGTGATGTCGAGATCGACAGGTTTTAACAAAGGCGCGCAGTGTAGAAAAAAAACAATATCACGTAAAATGATATATTTGCATGTTAATGTTGCGCTTTATGCAACATTATTTAAAACAGTCTTTATCAAGACTCAGGAAAGGTTGCCTTAGTGGATATCACCAAACTCAAACTCTTTTGTGCTCTCGCCAGCAGCCTGCATTTTGGCCGCGCCGCAAATGCCTGCCATGTCAGCCCATCGACCTTGAGCCGCAATATCAAACAGCTGGAAGATGACTTGGGCGTGAGCCTGTTTGAACGCGATAACCGTTCAGTCGCCCTCACCCACGAGGGCCAGAGTTACCTGAATTTTGCCAAAGAAGTATTACAGCAATGGGAGGCCTATCAGGAATCTCTGCTTGCCCAAGCTGATCAACTGCACGGCCAGCTCAGCATCTATTGCTCGGTAACGGCGAGTTATAGCTTCTTGTATGACATCCTCACCGAGTTCCGCGTCAAACATCCAGGCATTGCCATCAAGCTACATACGGGCGACCCAGCGCAAGCCATTGAGCGCGTCCAATCGGGCTATGAAGATATTGTGATTGCCGCCAAACCGGAAAAAATGCCCGCAGGCATAAGCTTCAAACCTATCACTAATTCACCGCTGGTTTTTATCACGGCAAAAGGAGTGACGTGGAGCGATTGGAATCAAATCCCACTTATCATTCCCGAAGAAGGTATGGCGCGTGAGCGGCTGGACAATTGGTTTAGAGATCAAAAAATCACCCCCAATATTTACGCCGAAGTAAAAGGTAACGAAGCCATTGTGAGCATGGTGAGTTTGGGGTTCGGCGTGGGCGTATTACCCAAAATTGTGGTGGACAACAGCCCCCTCGCTGACCGTGTTGAACCCTTTAAAGAACAACCGGATTTGGGTCCATACTCCATGGGAATTTGTGTGATGGAGAAGCGGTTGAAAAGCCCGATATTGAATGCGTTTTGGGCGCAGCTGACGACCGAAAAATAAAAAGGAATCCATGATGCGGAAAAAAATAATCGTGGCGCTTACTTTTATAGGGTTCGCAACCCTTATCTATTTCGGGTACGAACAAGATGACATTCGGCTCAGCAGCGCAACATCAGATATATCGCCAGCCGAAAAGATCGAACCACCTAACGAATCAACAACGCAGCTTGCCCAAAAAACAACTCTTCCTGTATTGAGCCGCGCAGACATAATTTTGATGGATGACAACAAGCGATCTGAACATCAAACATGGAGGCGCAATCGCGGTTTCGCCGATGAGAACACCCAAAATGTGTACGACGCTTACAGCAACGAAACATTGGAATTGCTCATGAAGCAAAACGATATATTTGCAACACAAACCCTAGCCAAACGACAATACGAAAAAGAACGCGACGGTAAGCTCGACTTTATTAAAACCAAAGCCCTCTACTATCGCGCTGCAGTTCAGGGGTCAACCTATGCACTGGACGAGTTGGGCAGCTTAGATGCTCAGTTATCAAGTGTTTACCAACAAAGCAGCCCCGCTCTGGCTTATAAGTATTCCTTAGATTCAAGAGCTTGGGCAGAAGTTAAGAAAATACGTGGCGATACATTTTCAAGCTTTGCAGGAGCAAAAATGATTCCGGAAACATTTGCCGAAACAGAGCTGATTGAAATTCGGGAACAAGCAAAAAATTTATTTGATGACCTTTCCATCCAACGCCAACAGTTAAACCTTGGGGCATTCGACAACGCCGCCTCAGAATGGGACGCAGCGATGCTTGAAAAAATGAGCACCGCAAAGGTATCGCAAAAATCAAAATAAATGTCGGATTATTTAAACGGCTTACTTAAAAAAGGTGAGTTAGCCAAACCAAATCGCCAGGGTAAATCAACGGCTTTTGAAATTCCTATTCGAGGGCCAGACACAACATCAACTGATTTTGCGGCGGGAATTAATTCGAAAGGCGGCTCATTTAAAGACATACCGTTGTAAGCGTGGGCAATAGCCAAGGCTTGCCCGACTTTACCGGGACCCGAACAAAGCTCAAGTACATTTTTTACGCCGCGTCGCTCGTGCATTTTTTGCACGCCAATCACAGGTTCAATCGCACGGATTAAAACACCAGCGCCATGGCCTTCTGCTTCGCATACAAAATTCAGACACCAATGAATACCGTAAGAGCGATAAACATAGGCGCAGCCCGGTGGGCCAAACATAGATGCGTTGCGTGTAGTAGGTCCAACGAAGGTATGCGACGCAGGCTCGCTTTGATCGTAAGCTTCAGTCTCGACAATAATTCCACCAACACCATTTAGGGTGAAGGTGGCGCCTATGAGTTGGTGCGCTACTTTATAAGACTCTTGAGAAAAATTAATCATTACGCCGGTAGTGCCTACTATTGGGAATTGAAATAGGTTAATTTTTCCAAACAACTTGCTTCACTTTCGGTACGATTAACCACGCCAACGCAAACATATTCGCAGCAAGCAAGAAATAACGCTGGTGGATTTGCGGCTTTAAATCGTCATTGATACACCTATTACTTTAGATCGCCGAGATAAAACTAATGAACGGAGCGAGAATGCCTTTAATTGTCCTTTTAATTACCCTATTGATAAGCGCCTGTAATACGGCTCCACATGCGAAAAAATCGGAATCAGACTATGACGCGATTGTCGGCGGGCAAGGGCACAACGCGTTTCCTAGCGTACAGGCAGCAATAGATGCAGCCCCCAAAGATGAAACCTTGCATTACCGAATTTTGGTAAAGCCGGGGCGCTATAAAGAAAAGGTTAACATCTCTCGCTCAAACGTCGCCATTAGCGGTGATAAAGCAGCCAACACAATTATTGATTTTGACGCTTACGCTAGCAACTCTCGACACTACCGTTCAGATAAATGGGGCACGCCGGGATCAGCAACCTTATCGATAAACGCGACCGACATTTCAATTTCCGATATCACTATCGAGAACACTTTCGATTATTTAACTAACGACGCGAAACAAGCGAGCAAAGATCCGAGCGCCATTTCAGAAAGCCAGGCAGTGGCTGTTTTATTAGATACAGCAAGCGATCGCGTCAGCTTTAACCGTGTTGTGTTGAACGGATACCAAGATACTTTTTTTGCAAACGGTTACCGCGCTTATTTTCGGGAGAGCACCATTAGCGGCAATATCGATTTCATTTTTGGAAAAGGCACGGTGGTATTTGAAAAATCGAAGATTGTAACTAGGCCGCGCAACAGACAATTTTCTGCGGGCGAAATCCAAAGCTTCGTTACAGCCCCCTCAACCGACATAAAACGCGAACATGGCCTCACCTTTGTTAATTGCGTTTTAACACGAGAAAAAGGCGTGCCCGATCGCAGCATTACGCTTGGCAGGCCTTGGCACCCCACGACCAATTTCCCTGATGGCCGCTACGCTGACCCCGATGCTATAGGGAAGACTGTGTTCATTAATACGTTCATGGATCGCCATATTAATGAAGATGGTTGGTCTAGTATGGCGGGCACTGCGCGCGACGGAACCAAGACCCAGATTTTTACGCCGGAAAAATCACGCTTCTACGAATATAAAAGCACTGGCCCGGGAGCAACGGTTAATTCCAAACGGCCGCAAATTTCAGAAGAAGATATTGGGCGATATTCGATAAGCAAAATTTTGGGCGATTGGCACCCGCAGTTGTAAGGCCACACACCCTTAAATAAATTAAATACGAGTAGCACCATGAAATATTCGCACCGCATTTTGTTGTTATTCTCGGCGTGGCTTTGCAGTTGCTCTACGCCCTCTCAACACTCGCCATCGTCAAATTCTCCTACGCCCCATTATGAGAACACCTATACCGCCGAAAATCGCTTTGCGCAGGATGTTAAGAGTTTTCCTAACATCAGCGTCGCCAGCAGATCCGTTCCTGCAGATGTTATTGAAACCAAAGACATAACTTACGTCCGTTACGGAAAACGCGAATTGCAATTGGATTTGTACAGGCCTGCAAACGCGAAAACGGGAAAACCAGCTCCGGGGATTGTGTTCGTTCACTGCGGCGGATGGAATGCCGGCTACAGAACTCACCTGACACCTCTAGCAATTGAGCTCGCGAAAGCCGGTTATGTAACCGCAACGATTACTTACCGCTTGGCGCACGAAGCGCAATATCCCGCGGCTGTTCACGATGTAAAGGCGGCCATTCGGTGGATGCGCGCGCACTCAGCGGAATATGGCATTGATCCAGACAAAATCGCCGTGGGTGGCTCATCTGCCGGAGGGCAAATTGCGAGCCTGACGGGCATGACGAATGATTTAAATCGATTTGATCCGCAAGCGAGCGAAAGCAACGTATCTAGCGCAGCGCAACTCATTTTAAATATTGATGGCCTGTCCGACTTCACATCTCAACAAGCGCGCAAGTTTGAAGATGTCCCCGGAAAGTCAGCCGCAGCTATTTGGTTTGGCGGCAACTATCTGGATAAGCGCGACCTCTGGCACGAGGCATCCCCCACTTACTATGTAGGGGAAACAAGCCCGTCCATTCTGTTTTTGAACAGCGCGCAAGAGCGTTTTCACGTGGGCCGAGATGAGATGGTCGCCAAGATGAAAATCTATGGCATAACCTCCAAAGTGGTTACACTGCCGAACACACCGCACACATTCTGGCTGTATGAGCCTTGGGTAAGGCCAGCCGCCGCCGAAATAGTTCAGTTTTTGAACGAGCAATTTCATTACCGACTCTAGCCCTAGTGCCTGCACTCTAAATTCAGCCCCTTTTCAGCGGGGCATTACCTATCCTTCAAGGAGAACGCCAAACAATGTTGAGGTTGACTGGCGGAAATTCCGCGCTCAATCGTCAAGATGCAAAGCCCCCGGTAAACACCGGGGGTGCTTGACTCCATTAAGGCATAAAAATAACTATGAGAGAAAAAGAGAGCTTGGAGAGCACTTACCTATCTATTCGGAACGGCCTGATCCGTGCTGTTTCGAGGTTGGTGCCACCAAAAGAAATAGAAGATATTGTTCAAGAGACTTATGTGCGTATTTGTGCCGTTAAAAAGAACGTACAAATCCAACACCCGCGTTCGTTTTTGTACAGAACGGCCCGCAACCTGGCGCTTGATCATCTCAAGCGTGCGGAAACGCGAACCAGTGTCAGCATGGCAGATGAAAGTTTGGACTTGGATGACTATGTAGACGATGTAGATCTGGTCTACTCCCAAGTTTCCGCTGCGCAAGAGTTCGAAGATTTTTGCGAGGCCGTAAGACACTTACCGCTGCAATGCAGAAGGGCTTTTGTCTTGAAAAAAGTGTATGGCTATTCGCAAAAAGAAATTGCCGACAATTTAAATATCAGTGAAAACACCGTAGAAAAACACATAGCAATGGGTCTAAGCCGGTGCCGTCAATTCATGAAGCGCGCCGCTGCAAATTCCACAGAAGAATTAGGCTCAGATAAGAGCCAAGAGATACAGTAATGGGCAATGTTTATCAATTCCAAACCGAAAATCAAATTTACGATGAAGCGAGCCTTTGGATAGCCCGTCTTGACCGAGGCTTATCCGAAGAAGAAACCAAAGCCTTGCGCCAGTGGCTAGATGCAAATCCACGACATAAAGAATGCTTTATGGAAATGGCTGCACTTTGGGATCGTATGGATAATCTCTCGGTGCTCTCAGAGCTTTTCGATGCGCCTGCAGCGCAGCGCCCAGAGAAAAAAAGATATTTAGGCACTGGCTGGTCTATTGCCGCATCTGTTGCCGTATTGCTTGTGGGCATTCATTTTTTGGTACCCGCAGCATCCCCAATTAAAACCACACCGCAAGTTACGCAAACACCGGCCAACAAAACATCAAACGTATTGTATGAAACCGGCATAGGCGCTCACTCCACGGTAAGTTTGCCCGACGGAACCAAAATGTTTCTCAATACCAATACACAAGTATCGGTAACTTACAGCGAGAAAGAGCGGCTATTGGTTTTAACAAAAGGAGAATTATTGGTTGAAGTCGCACACAACAAGCAGCGCCCACTGCGTGTAAAAGTTGGCGAACGAATTGTTGAAGCTGTTGGCACCGCGTTTAACGTTTACCTTAAAAACAATAATGATTTTGATGTAATAGTGACTGAAGGTCGCGTGAAAGTTAAACCTGCGGCAACCAACACTACATCAAATATTCAACATGCTCAAAAAGCCATTCAAGAACTTGGTCAAGGTGAAAAATTAAGCGTTCACGAAAGCGAAACCACACCTGTAGAAATTATTGGTGACGCACTTATCAATGATCGCTTGTCTTGGCGCAATGGCAACTTAGTGTTTAGAGGTGAGCGTTTGGAGGATGCACTGTTTGAATTGAGCCGCTACACGCCCGAGCGCTTTCGCATTGCAGATCCACGCATTAATGATCTGCGCATTGCGGGTTTATATAAAGCGGGAGACGTAGACGGTTTGCTATCCGCGCTCAAAGAAAACTTCAATATTGTTTACGCACGTTCACGAGATGGAGTCATTGATCTTTCGTTAAAATAAAATCATCACACATTGTGATGATTGGATGGAGGAAAAAACAAGCTAAATCGTCTTTTGTATAGCGGTGAAAACCGCGTTGGAGAAAACAGGATTGAACAGAATATTTTTGGCGTTGGTTACCTGCAGCTTAGTGTGTAGTTATCAAGCGCGCGCAGAAAAAAATAATCTATCGCAAATTGTTCATTTCAACATCTCCGAAAATAGAGCTGACATTGCTCTCACTGAATTCGCACGCCAATCCAATCTCACCATTATCGTACCCTACGATAGAGTTGTATCGGCTAAAACACATGAATTGGTGGGAAATTACTCGGTAATAGATGGCGCCATTACTCTTCTTGAAGATTCTGGCCTGTATTTATCCGTGAGCAACAGTGGTCAACTCTTTATACAAACTTATAACGATTTAGAGGGAAAACACTCCATGCTGTACAAAAATAAATTATCCACTGCAGTGGTTCTTGCCATGTCTTCATTGGCTGCGAGCCAAGCAATTGCCCAAGATGCTCAAGCAAAAGATGTTGAAGAACTTGTCGTAACGGGTTACCGCGGCTCGTTACTCAAAAGTTTGGATGAAAAGCGCAACGCCATCAACTCCAAAGAAACCATCATGGCGGAAGACATCGGAAAATTTCCCGATTTAAATATCGCCGAATCTATTCAACGTGTGCCCGGCGTTGCTATTTCACGTGAAGGCGGTGAAGGCCGAAACATTACCCTCCGCGGATTTAGCCCATCTTTTACGCGCACCACCTTAAACGGAATGGAAGTACCTGCAGGTAGTGACGGATTAGACTCTGGAGGCGTTACGATTAACGCAGGGCGCGCTTTTGACTTCCACGTTTTTGCGTCTGAGCTTTTCAATCGCGTTGATATTCAAAAAACAACCACCGCTAAAATGGAAGAAGGCGGCATTGCCGGCACTGTGGATTTGTATTCTGCAAAACCATTTGATTTCGACGGATTTAAATTCGCCGCATCTGCGCAAGATAGTTACAACGATTTAAGCAAAAAGAACGACCCTCGCATTGCACTTATGGTAAGCAACACATTTGCCGACGATAAGCTAGGCGCTCTGCTTTCGGTTGCTTACTCAGATAGAACTGTGCGTCAAGAGGGTTTTGGAACCGTTCGCTGGACCACTCCTGTTGCAACGAATGACACCTACCCTGCAAGCGCTAAACCCGTAGTGACGGGTCAAATTGCTGAAAGCAATTGCGCACTCAAAGGCAGCTCCGTCGCCGCTATTAATTGCTTGTGGTCACCACGCTTACCGCGTGCAGATTATTTTGGAAATGATCAGGAAAGATTGGGCATTACTTCTTCTCTCCAGTACAAACCCTCAGATTCAGCAAAACTGACGTTAGATATTTTGCATTCAGAGCTTTCAAACACGCGATTGAATTACAATTCAATGGAGTGGTTTTTAACGCATAACGAAGTAACACCTTTAGCAATTACCGTGAACCCCGACGGAAAACGAATTCTCGCCGGAACCTTTGCGGACGTTGAATCCTGGATTGAAAGCCGCGACCAAAGCTCTGAGTCAAAGTTTGATCAATATGTATTGTCAGGTGAATTTAACCTGAGTGATTCACTCACGCTAAATGCAATGGTTGGTAAAGCAACGAATGAGGCAGACCGCGAAGAAGTTCGCTTCTATGCGGTTTCCAAATCTCACACCTATTCGTTCGACTTCAGTGATAACGCAGACATTCCAAAAGTGTCGTGGGGCAGCGGCTACAACTACAACGATCCTGCCAATTACAATATGACAACGGCAAACAACCGTTCGAACTATGTGAAAAAAGATAACCTGACCTCTAAAATTGATTTGAAATTTACGCAGGACAATTATTCTATTGATACAGGTATTGCATACAACGATCGCAAAGTAGAATCACGCGAAGGTACAGGAAAATATCCTGCTGCGTTTTCTGCTGTTGGCTATACAAAAGCACTTCCCGTCTCTGATTTTGGAAAAGGATTGGATGGCACACTGGTACCCTTCCCCGTCGCGGATTTCGATGCAATTTATAAAGCGAACATCATTGCCAAAGAATACACCGATAAATTATCCGCTGCGTGGATTGTGGGTGAAGAAACCTTGGCCGCTTATGTCGAAGTCAACAATAAATTTGATTTAGGCTCAATGCTGCTGCGCACAAACTTCGGTGTTCGTGCTGTTGATAGCAATGTAAGCTCTCAAGCTTGGTTGAATACAAAAGCCGTTGATGTAGAACGTAGTTACAAAAATTTCTTACCTTCAATGAACTTCTCGTTGGATGTAACAGATACTTTGGTAACCCGCCTGTCTTACGGTAAAACAATGACGCGCCCCGATATGGGCTCATTGAACATTGCTGGGCCGAATTTCGGTTACACAACACGTACCGTTAGCAACCTCGGAAACCCAGGCCTGAAGCCCTATGAATCTAACGATATAGATTTTGGTGCGGAATGGTATTTTGCAGAAGAAGCTTTATTAGCGGCGAATTACTTTTATAAAAACGTAACCACGTCATTAAAAACAGACATTGTTGAAAAGCTCATTGATTCCGAGTATCACGATGCAATTTTTGCAGATCCACAATACGACGCAGCTTACAATGCAGATCCACGTAGTGTTCTCTACACGCATTACATTCCTGTCAACGACAACAAAGGTTTTGATGTAAAAGGCTACGAGCTTATTTATCAACAAACCTTTAGCTTTTTACCAGGCTTCCTTGCAAACACGGGTGTAGTGACCAACTTCACCCATGTCTCCGCAGGTGACATGACAGGTTTATCGAAAAACTCTTACAACCTTACGCTTTACTATGAGCAAGATAAGTATGGTATTCGCGTGTCTGCAAACAACCGCGATAGCTACTTGCTTAGCAAGCCGGGTGGCAATGGTCACGTTGCCGAAATGAAACAAGGGCCTACTCATATCGACATGTCCTCGTTCTACAACCTGAACGATAACCTAAAGCTCACGGTTGAAATGATTAACATGACCGACGAAGAGGAACGCATTTATGGTACCGGTGACGGCACCATGGATATGACTCGCGAAATCAATCACACCGGAAGACAACTCTTAGTGGGCGTTCGCTACTCACTCTAAGTTATCAGGCAAGGATTGCTGCAACTCTGTGGATGGCTAAGTGATAAGCCTCCATCGCTATTCCCTAAGCAACTTCACTAGGCTAGCTTTTAAGCCGGGAGGTCAAACGACCTCCTTTTTTCATTAAAAGACTTCTATTTAAATAAAGATGGAATTTAGTCCCAGTTAAACATTCTGTACGTTGATTGATCTGTTAAGATAGCAACGCAAAGGTCACAACCCGACCAACGTACAACAATAAAAACTCTACGCATTGACCACCCAGCCAAGAGTTACGTTTTTCTCGGACATCGCCTGTGATATTGACCATTTACTCACGCAGTTTTAGATTTTGTTTGGCGTTGATTAGCCAAGCTGTGCTTGTGCTGTGTGCAGTAGCCTGCCAAGCAGAGACAGTAACACTGGCCCCCGGGCTTGAAATTAATTTACCCAGCGCACTCTCACTCCAATTGGAACATCAAGATCAACGCGAATTTCCAACACTGGTGGGTGAAGTCAACGGCGGCCAACCTTATTTTATGGCGGCAACCCTCATTAAAATTTGGGAGCGCGACCCCGTTTTGTGGAAAAGACTTGAAAGTAGCATTCACCAACAAAGCGGTACAAGTGAACTGCTATTAAAATTGGAAGACACTCTGACAGCGCCACCTCACAGTACTGTCAGCTATAAAATTTACGAATACGATTCCGAGCAACAAAAACATCTGCAAGCCTACTTTCTATTAAAGGGCGAACGAAACCTCTATTGGATAAGCCTCACCACAGTGGCCGACACAGACATCAACACCGTTATACCGCTCGCCCAAGCGTTGATTAGCCGAATGCGTTTTGTAAACTAATACGGCTGTTGTTCAACCAGTAAATCAAATTCCAATTTTTGCGCACTCTTAGGGACCAGTTCTGAGCGACTGGCCACTTCAATTTTTATCTTGCGAAGCTCAATGCCGGTGCGAGCGTCTCCAAGACCAATTCAATACGATCCATCCCCTCCAAATGGGATACTCGGCCCTCAAGTACCCACTTCGCCTCACATTATTTAAAGAAATAGCAGCAAGAGACTCCGCATCTATTTTCTTGCCGAGAATGATTTTCGGATGCCGTTTTAATTAATGCCCCGTGTAAGGGACAAGACTTCTCTCGTTCGCCCCCAACATCACTTCATTTCCTCAAGCTTTTGCAGCGGTGGCAATCCTTCTGGCTGCCATTTTTCACCGCGTTTAGTTGACCAAACAACAAGATGAATGTGTTGACTTAAGTCCGTACCATCAATGTTGACCGTGTACTGTTGGTCGAGCGCAGTAACAAAATGATCATCTTTATACTCAGTCGTTGCACCGTACACAGGAACCAAACCAGCATACATAACCAAGCCGCCATCTGAATTTTTTTTGCCTTGGTAGGTATAAAGCGCTTTAGCACTTTCAAGCATACTGTCGTACGCGGAGTCTCGTGCTTTGGTAGGCACAGCATCAATAGTAAAATTCAGTTTACACACGTCTTTGTCTTTATCTTCTGACTGAGATGAACAGAATATCGGACGTGAGAGAGAGACATCAGTCTCCACCGTTTGCCCCTTGGAACTGACGCTTGCTTTTTTGGTGCCGCTAACAGGCGCTTCAATTTCAACACCAACGCTCAACCCTTCGCCGATTAGCGAAACCTCAGGAAGCCTCATTCTAAATATTCCATCAGCCTTATCTGTTAGAGTGCCCCACTCGTTATGCATGTTGTAGGTTTCATTGGATACAACATCATCATTGTTGAGTGCCAATTTCCCCGACGCAAACAGTGCACCCTGTACACGTGAATCAGACTCCTGTGAGTAAGTTGCACTCTCACCACTACCATCCCGCGTTACGTCCATTTCCATGTAGATGGACGCCTTGAGTTGATGACTGCTATTGACCGAGGTTGACACTGATAGATCCGTAAAATCCAAGCGGGCGTGCAACGTGATAGGCTCCCCCGATGAAGCAACAGGAATTTCAGAATTTGTCACAGACTCTGCTTGCTGATCATTCTCTTTGGATGATTTACTACAACCCGCTAACAACAGAACACTTAATAAACATACAGACGAAATATTTTTCATGAGCAATCCTTAGTAAATAACATTATCAATAGGCAATATCTACATCCACACATAGATTTGCAATATTTAGCAAACCTCAGGCATTTCGAAAACAGCGCTTTAATAGATACATTTCTTGGCGTAGAAAACCATCACATGCATGATATTTTTCTACGCAAGTTAAAACGAAACCAAAATGGCATTACTCTTATTCTGGTTAGTGCTGTTTACAAACTCAACACTTTTCGCAGCGAAAATTAAACTTGAATGCGAATCTGAAACAATAAGGCTAAGCTTTTTGTGCGCTGATGCGAAAAAAACTGCAACTTTATACTCTAGGTAAAATTGCCTTAGCCAACTCAACAACAGACAACGGCGCAGAACCTTCCGCTTTGTTGCTGAGCGTAACGTAAACATTGTGCCCTGCACTTGCGGTGCCTGAAATGACTTTCGCTAGAGCGGTACGGGTTTTTACATCGGGATCCACTATTTTGTCGTAAGGCGAATAAAGTTGTTGGGCATCCTCATAACCGTAGGCACCGTGCAGCGGGTTGAGATTCCATCTACAAACAAGCGGGCCAGGCCATAGCGCTCGAAGGATTGGTAATTGCTCCTCAATCGACGGCATTTTTGCGTGCAACCCCAAGCAGTAAGTTGCTTTGGTTTCGCGCAGAGCTTGAACAAATTGTGGCGTTAACCATTGCGGATCACGCACCTCGACTGCAACAACTCCATCTGGCGCTTTGTGTTTAAAGTCGGGAATTGCGCCTAACATTTCATGCAAGCGATTAATTGCGTCGGGCATACGTGCAAGTAGTTGGCCGGGCAACGGACTGATTTGAAATACTAACGCACCGAGTTTATTACCTAAACCTTCCAGTGCAGGCTCCACGAACATTTGCACCGCTTCTTCTGGATTTAAAAAATGCGGGTTGATGCGCATGCCTTTGCCGGTTTCATCGCGAACAAGCGCATCGGTGACCAAGCTGGGCGCTTTGACCACAAACCGAAAGTCATCGTCAACCTGTGAGGCATATTGCGCAAATTGCATGACGTTCAAGGGACGATAAAACCCGCGATCTACACTCACCGTACGAAATAGTGGATGTTGTGCATACGCGCTTAATCCATACCGAGACAAATTAGTTTCTGGATATTCGCGATCCCATACCGTACCCACCCAACCGGGATAATTCCACGACGAAGTGCCCAAACGCAGATGCGAAGGCAAGGTTTTCGCTAATTCAAATAAATGTTGCGGAAATTCTGCTGACTCCACCGCCTTACTGGATTTTTTTGCTGACTTGGAAGTATTGGGTTCACCGAATAGCGAATCTTGCATAAAGACTTATCCGAGGATTTTTATCCAAACAAAAAGCCGAATCAATATTGATTCGGCTTTTTAAAATTCAATCAATACTAAATTTAAGTATTAATTATTTTACGCGAATCGCAATGAGCTCCGTTTGCGCGGCTATATAAAGATTACCATCATTACCCAGCGATAAATTTCCACCGCGATCATAAGACCAGACTTGTTTCCCTGTTTTAATATCGATGGCATAGGTTTTACTATCCGTCGCAACAAACACATGTCCTAAGGTCGCAATAATATTGTTGGTTAAAGTTGCGCCGGGTGGCGTCCACGACCAGAGTAAATTGCCGCTTTGTTCATTCACCACGTAGAGTGTGCCTGAACTAATAAAATAAACAGATTGATTGCCAACCGCGGGCACACCCCAAATATTGGTTTGTATCGTTGTCCAACTGGTTGCGCGCGTGGTGATATCAATGCTTTTTACGGTAGTTCCTGTAGCAATAATATTATTGCGCTTACCCAAAACCAGAGATGTACCAGATAGCTGAGTTTCTATGGTGTGTTGATCGATTCCTGTTAAACGATTGCGAATAATCAATTGATTGTTCAGCGGAATAAATACCGAGCTCTCATTCACCGCGGGCTCTAAACTATCTGTCCAGGTTGCGCTTGCCTCCCACAGTTTTCCGCCGTTGCTGGTATCAAATGCCACCATGCCGCCATAACTTCCGCCATTCATGTAAGCCTTATCACCATAAAGTGTTGGCGCACTGTAGGTAGGCCATTGTGAACCATGAGTGCTGCGGAATTTTTGCAGGCCGGTAGTTGCATTAAACGCCCAAAAGGCCGTGTCGCTATGGCCACCGCTGTGGGCATAAACCATATTGTCGGCATAGCTTGGCCCACTCATAGAGTGGAGCGAGCCAAAGTCATTGCTCCATTTAACGCTGGCATTGGTGGGATCAAGCGCACTTAAGATGACTGAACTAGAATACGCTTTCGATGTAACAAATACACTGCCACCACCCGTTGCAACCGGATTAATGTTGTAACCAAAATCTTTTGACCAACGCAATGCGAAGTTAGCGGGGGTTAAGGCGACAGGTTGAAAGCCATCGTGGCTCGCATTGCCTTGTAGCATTGCCCAATCGTGAGCAGCCGGGAAGGTCAGTGCATTAGTGCGATCAGTGCCTGCTGCAATTTCATCGGCATTAATGAAACCATCGCCATCAGAGTCTTGTGCGGCATCCCCCGCATTATTGGGGTTTAAACCGTATTGAAGTTCTGCGGTATCATCCAAACCATCGTCATCCGTATCGCCTTTTAAGGGATTGGTTAAATGCTGTTTGAGCTCAAGATTATCCGCAAGGCCATCTTTATCACTATCTTTAAGTAGCGCATTGGTTTTGTGATTCCGCACTTCTTCAAAATCACTCAGGGTATCACCATCCGTGTCTACAACCAGCGGATTAGTGCGTTGTATAGATTCGTCCAGATTGGTTAATCCATCGGAGTCTAGGTCGGCACTGGCTGCTAAATTGCCTCCATAATTGCGTTCCCACCAATCAGGCATACCGTCTGCATCTTTGTCGCCCTCAATTTCGATAGCAATCACTTCATTACCGTTAGCAATGAACAGTGCACCTTCGTTACCGATCGATAAATATTGACCTCCTTTTGGATAGGTCCATGCCACCTGACGGCTTGCCAAATCTATAGCATAGGTTTTGGTGCTATCTGCAACAAAAAGATGGGAGGCAGTCAATACTATATTTGAAGTCACGAAAGAGTTAGTGATGGTTTTACTCCAAAGTGTGCGACCATTTGCTTCATCAAACACAAACAAGTCGCCGACCGTTATCGCATAAACCTGTGAGTTCCCCACCGCAACATAGCTGTAACTTTGGTAGCCATCTCTACTAATTTCTGACTGCCAAGCCACTTTTCGATTGGCAATGTCATAACTCACCAGACTGGTTCCCAGCGTAAGGACGTTGCCTTTTGAGCCAATGATAGGTGTTGTGCCATTAGCGACTACAGGGCTATCGATATCAAAGAGGGTACTGCCATCTTTGGGAGACAGTGAGCGCAATTTATTTTGTGCAACCACAAACAAACCAAGCTCACTTATCGCAGGCTCCCAAACGTTGGACCAGTCAACCGCTGGAGATGCTATTTCCCACTCTTTCGCGCCACTTGCTGCATTGAAGGCCTGCATGCCCCCGTAATAACCACCGTTAACGTAGGCATGACCGTTGTAAATGGTTGGCGCACTATAAGTAGACCATTGGTCACCGTGGGTAGTGGAAAATTGCAAGGTGCCGCTAGCTGCATCCAACCCGATAAAGGCAGTGGCTTGATGGCCACCAATATGGCCGTAGACTTTGCCGTTAACGTAACTGGTTGAGCCACCGGCGAATGGATAGCTCCATAGCAATTCACCCGTGCCCGCATTGAGCGACAAGGTGTTATTACCATCGTTGAGGTAGACACGGCCTTTGCCGGTAGCCACGGATGTCGCACTGCCTTTCACTTGCGTCGTCCAACGGACCGCAAAGTTTTTCGCGTCCAGCATTAACGGCTGATAACTATTGTGTTCAGAGTTGCCATTCAGCATTGCCCAATCGCCAACCTTAGGAACTGATGCAGCACTCTTGGGATTGCTATTAGCGAGCACTTCAAGACGATTACTAAAGCCATCGCTATCGCTATCCTTGTCGGCATCCTTAGCATCGAGGGGATCCAAGCCAGCTGTAGTCTCTAAGGAATCTGTTAGGTTGTCACCGTCGGTATCTGCAAGATTAGGACTGGTGCGATAGGTGTTCACTTCCACTGAATCACTCAGACCATCACTATCGCTATCCTTAGAAAGAGGGGAGCTTAAATGCGTACTAACCTCAGCACCATCTAACAAGCCATCGCCATCTGTATCTGAATTGAATGGATCGGTTGCAGCGGTAAATTCTTTGGCGGCGGTTAAGCCATCCTTATCGAGGTCACTGACAGGATCTATATTTTTGCCAAAGGATTTTTCCCACCAATCGGGAAGATTATCCTTATCAATATCGCCTTCGATATTGATTGCGCTAAGCCCAGTTGTCGCCATCACATAGAGCGCGCCATCTGCCATGAAGAAAGCACCGGATTTATCTTTGAGGGTCCAAACGAGCACGTTGCTGGTTATGTCGTAGGCGTAGGTGTTGGTGGAGTCGCGAACAAACAATAAATTATCTGTCAGCAATAAATCGCCCACAAATTGCGCGGCTCCAGTAATCGCATCTACGAGCGCGCCCGTGGCTAGATTGCGTACTTCTACACTGCCATTATTGATGGCATAAATGCGGTCGCCCTTGAGACTGGGTTGCCCACTAAAACTACTGCGGATATCCCAATCCATAGTTTTAGTGGTGAGATTGAAATGCACCAAGCGGTTGTTGTGAATAGCAACGACAGAGTCACCGAGTACGGCCGGTGCCAAGTTCATACTCCAGCCGTTCCAAACGAAATGAGGATCGGCAATATTAAAAGCTAAAGCGCCAGTTTTACGATCAATGACGGTGAGTTGCGGTGTGTTCTCACCTGTATATGCAAAGACATAATCGACGGAAATTGCAGGCGTGAATTGATCGTATTGGTTCAAGCCCAACCACCATTTACGCACACCCGTTTTAGCATCTATCGCGTAGACACCACCGTAGTAACCACCCGCCATGTAGACCACGCCATCAACAATAGTTGGTGCGTAATAAGAGCTCCACTGATCTTCTATTTTCGATTTAAACAACAACTTGCCATCGGCTGCGTTAAATGCCCACAAGGCAGCGGCTTCATGCCCGCCGGTTTCAACATAGACAACTCCATCTGCATACGCCGGTGGGTTTGCGGCGCTAACATTGGTTGTCCAAAGTACATTACCCGTAGCAGAACTCAAAGCGTATAAAACGCCTTTGAGATTTATAAAAATGTAACCATCTGCAGCTGCACCCTGGGCTGCATTGTCGATAGTTAAAGCTTTAGTCCAGCGAGTATTAAAATTATTAACATCTAATTTTGCAGCTACGACGCCAGTGTGTAGCGCATTGCCTTGAAAGGTATTCCATGCAGGAATCAATTCACCCAGAGGAGTTTTATCGGCGTTATCGCCAGTACCATCCTTATCGGCATCCATCCATTCTAATTTATCGTTAGGAAAAGCATCTTGTGCATCGGCAACACCGTCGCCATCTGCATCCACAATAACTGGCGTTACCACGCCACCGCCATTATTTCCGCCCTTACTGCCTCCACCTCCGCCGCCACAAGCAACCAATGAAGTGATCAACGCGATAAAAAATATTTGCTTAATAATATGCATCCCTTTTTCCTTTTAAAAAATCGCCCGTCATTTCAAGCGAAGATGGGGACAATAAAAAATTATTTTTAACATGAAAAAACCCATCACTTGCGTAATGGGTTTTGAATAATGCACCGATCTAAACACAGCGAGAATTATATTCTCGCTGGCTTGGTTCGTCCGCTACAAACTCAACACCTTCTCACCGCGTGAAATTCCACTCACACCGCTACGAACCACTTCAATAATCGCCGCATCGCCTACTGCCAATAAAAAGGCATCAAGCTTATCGCTCGCGCCAGTAATTTGAATGGTGTAGAGCGAGCTGGTTACATCGATAATTTGTCCGCGGAAAATGTCCACGCAGCGTTTTACTTCTGCACGTTGCGCGCCTGATGCTTTGACTTTAATCAGCATCAATTCGCGTTCAATGTGCGCACCTTCGGTGAGATCAACTAACTTCACAACATCCACAAGCTTATTGAGATGCTTGGTGATTTGTTCGATTTTGTGATCATCGCCAACTGTTGTGAGCGTTAAACGCGACAAGGTTGGATCTTCTGTTGGTGCTACGGTTAAGCTTTCGATGTTGTAACCACGTTGCGAAAACAAACCTACAACGCGAGACAAAGCACCGGGAGCGTTTTCTAATAAAACTGAAATAATACGTCTCATTATGTACGCTCCTCTTTGTTCAAGAACATGTCGCGCATGGAGTGTTGCGCAATCTGCATTGGGTAAACGTGCTCAGATTGGTCAACCATAATATCCATAAACACAACGCGATCTTTCAATGCAAAACATTCTTCCAATTTTGCTTTAAGTTCTTCTTTTTTGGTAACGCGAATACCAACGTGGCCGTAGGCTTCTGCAAGCTTGATGAAATCCGGCAAAGAGTCTTCATACAAACTTTCAGCGTAACGGCTGGAGTACTGCATATCTTGCCACTGACGAACCATTCCAAGGGCTTGGTTGTTTAAGCAAATAATTTTTACCGGCAAATGATATTGCGTGCAGCAAGATAATTCTTGAATACACATTTGGATGGAGCCTTCACCGGTAATGCACGCAACCGTTGCATCGCGATGCGCCATTTGCACACCCATTGCCGCTGGCAAACCAAAGCCCATAGTGCCGAGACCACCTGAGTTGATCCAACGGCGTGGTTTATCAAACGGATAATATTGCGCGGCAAACATTTGGTGTTGGCCAACGTCGGACGTAATAAACGCATCACCCTTTGTCACTTCCCAAACGGCTTTGATAACGTCTTGAGGTTTAATCAATTCGCTGGTGGTGTCGTAACGCGGCTTGGTATACAAACCATGGCGCTCGCGCCATTCGTTGATTTGTTTCCACCACGCGGCGATGGCTTCTGCATCCGGCTTTTCGTTGGACTCTTTAATCAGCGCCAACATATCCGTCAATACGCTTTCAACCGAACCTACGATGGGTACGTCGGCAACCACGGTTTTGGATATAGACGCTGGGTCGATATCCACGTGGATGATTTTTGCGTTCGGGCAGAATTTGCTAACGGCGTTAGTTACGCGGTCGTCAAAACGCGCCCCAACGGCAAGGATGACATCGCTGTGATGCATCGCCGTATTCGCTTCGTAAGTACCGTGCATACCGAGCATACCGAGGAACCGCTTGCCGGTGCCGGGGTAAGCACCCAAACCCATCAAGGTATTGGTTACTGGGTAATCCAGCGTATCAACTAACTTCACCAGCAATTCAGACGCGTTGCCCTGAATAACACCGCCGCCGGTGTAAATCATTGGGCGTTTGGCACCCAATAACAGTTGTACGGCCTTTTTAATTTGGCCAGCATGACCGCGTGTTGCGGGCGTATAGGAACGCAGCTTCACCTTATCTGGATATTCGTACGGGAAGGTAAACGCTGGATGGGTCAAATCTTTAGGCACATCGATAACCACCGGACCTGGGCGGCCAGTCGCTGCAATGTAATAAGCCTTTTTCACCGTTTCGGCGATTTCGCTTTGGTGTTTAATCATGAAACTGTGTTTCACAATCGGGCGGGAAATCCCCACCATATCGGTTTCCTGAAAGGCATCTTCACCAATCAAGTGACTCATCACCTGACCGGAAATCACCACCATAGGAATAGAATCCATGTAAGCCGTCGCAATACCCGTAATGGCATTGGTCGCACCTGGACCTGAAGTCACGAGCACCGTACCGACCTTGCC
>CAZOPE010000052.1:0-21722 GCA_964581625.1 uncultured Cellvibrionaceae bacterium | reverse complement strand
GCTATGTCTTTTGCCGATCGTGATGGCGTAATTTGGTTAGATGGTGAGTTGATTCCATGGCGCGATGCCAAAGTTCACGTTCTAACCCACACCTTGCATTATGGTATGGGGGTGTTTGAAGGGGTTCGGGCCTATAACAGCGCCAGCATGGGTACCAGTATTTTCCGTTTGCAAGAGCATACAGATCGTTTGTTCCGCTCCGCGCACATCATGCGCATGAAACTTCCGTTTGATAAGGAAGTGATTAATCAGGCACAGAAACAAGTGGTACGTGAGAACGGTTTGACTGAGGCTTATTTGCGCCCAATGGCGTTCTACGGTTCAGAAGGCATGGGCTTGCGTGCAGATAATTTGAAAGCGCATGTTATGGTTGCTGCGTGGAACTGGCCTTCATATATGTCACCGGAAGCGCGCGACATCGGTATTAAGGTTCGCACCTCAAGCTACACTCGTCACCACGTGAACATTTCCATGTGTAAAGCGAAAGCTAACGGTCACTACATCAACTCTTTGCTTGCATTGCAAGAAGCTTTGGATTGCGGTTGTGAAGAAGCTTTGTTGCTAGACAACGAAGGTTATGTGGCAGAAGGTAGTGGTGAGAACTTCTTCCTCGTGCGTGATGGCATTATTTATACGCCAGAACTGACGTCATGTCTGGACGGTATTACCCGTAATACCATTTTCCAATTAGCTGCAGATTGCGGTTACACCATCAAAGAAAAACGCATTACGCGCGATGAAGTATATGTAGCCGATGAGTGTTTCTTTACGGGCACAGCAGCAGAAGTTTTGCCCATTCGTGAACTGGATGGTCGCCAAATTGGGGAAGGTCGTCGCGGCCCCATTACTACACGTTTGCAAGATCTCTACTTCAAGGCTGTGCGCGGCGAATTAGCCGATCACACCCAATGGCTTGCACCTGTCGCAATATAAGGTGTAAACAAAACAGGGAGCTTCGGCTCCTTTGTTATTTCTGAAGTTGTTTTTTGTGCAATGTTTGGTTAGTTAGTGCTAGCGTATTGCTTTCCAATTTCTGTAAATAGGGAATGTTTCTCCATTTGGAAACGGGTTTATGAGTTCAACAAGGTTTGCAGCTAAACGCATTCTCACTTTTTGGGTTTCATTGTCGGTATTTTTATTCGGTGCGCTGACATTAAGTGCGTCAAGTGGTTATACCTACGGCCCAGTTCTTTTGCTATTACCTGCGTTAGCTTATTTACTCGTTCGCCCTTATCCAATGTTAAATTTGGGCGACAAACTTATCATTACCGCTTTGTTCATTTATTTTTTTGTCGGTGCTCTTACCAATATCGTTCATCATTTGCCGTCGCGTGGGTATGATAATTTTTCACGTTTTTTATTAGCTATCCCCGTCTTATTTTTGCTAATACGATTCCCTGTTAAGCCTGTATTTTTGTGGAGCGGTGTTGCAGTTGGTGCGGTCGGTGCGGCAGTGGTGGCTTATCTGGATTTTTATGTTCAAGGTGAATCGCGTGCTGGCGGGTATAACAATCCTATTCAGTTTGGCGATATTGCCATGCTGTTCGCTTGCATGCTGCTCAGCGGGTTTTCATGGGCAAAGCAGCGCTCAAGCCTAATGTCGGCACTGTTTTTTTGGGGAATTGTGGCTGGAGTGTTTGCATCTTTGCTTTCCGGCGCGCGCGGTGGTTGGTTGGCTTTGCCTTTTGCGATAGGTATTTTTTTTATTGCGAATGGGCTCTATAAAAATAAGAAAACAACATGGATCTTTGCTTTTGCGCTTTCTTGCTTAGTCATCGCCTTTTACGGTTCGCAGGAATCTAATTTTTTACAAGCCCGTATTCAGGATGCGCTGTCTGATTTGCATCAGTACACTCAAGCGAAAAATGCCGATACCTCGCTGGGAATTCGTTTTACGCTTTGGCAACATGGGTTGGATCTTATTGCGCAACGTCCGGTGCTGGGTTGGGGAAGTGTTGAGCATTACCTTGCGATAACGGGTGATTCGTCAGACGTTTTTCAGCGTTTTAGCCATTTTCATAATGAATTTATAGATGCGTTTGTTAAGCGTGGGTTATTAGGGGTCTTCGCTTTGTTGGCTTTGTACGTGTTGCCGGCAATCGCATTTTATCGTCAGCTTAAGCAATCTCCCTCGCAGTGCAATGCTCATTCGTGGGCCGGGTTGATGCTGATTCTCGCTACCTTATTGTTCGGCTTGACCCAATCGTTTTTCTGTCATGCCAGCGGCGTGATGACGTATGTATTCATGTTGGTTATTGTGTGGGCGCAAGCGCGTGTTACTGCACAAGAACAAGTTTAACTCGAACAAAAAATTACAGAAACAAAAGGTGATGGCGTGGACTATGCGCATCCGCCACCATAAGAGGTCGTGCAATGCCCAGTATTTCGGCAGTATTGATTGTTAAAAATGAAGCAAGCAAATTGCCGGACTGCCTCAAGTCACTTTCGTGGGCGGATGAAATTATTGTGTTGGATTCTGGTAGCAGCGATAACACATTAGCAATTGCGCAAGAATTCTCAGCAAAAGTATTTACCAATGTGGATTGGCAAGGTTTTGGTGTGCAGCGTGAGCGTGCGGCCAGTTACGCAACCAGCGATTGGATTTTTATGATTGACGCAGATGAGTGCGTAACCCCGGAGCTAAAAGTATCGATTCAATCTGCAATCACACAAGGTGATGCAATATGGCAAATCAATCGGCTCGCCTGGTGTTTTGGTCGTTTTATAAAACACTCTGGAATGCATCCGGATTGGATTCCGCGTTTATATCCCAAAAACAAAGCAAAATTCGATGAAACCCGTGTTCATGAGCGATTGGTAAATCATTTGGATTTGCCTGTGCGCCGTTTGGACGGTGTGTTATTGCATTATTTGTTCGATAGCATTCGCCATCAGCAACATAAGGCGGCTCATTATGCGGAAGAATGGGCACTGCAGCGCTCGGCGGCGGGTAAAAAAACATCTTTAACGGCGGCTGTCTTGCATGCTTTAGCGTGCTTCTTGCGCATGTATATTTTTCGATTGGGAGTTTTAGATGGTAAGCAAGGCTTTTTGTTGGCCTTACTCTTGTCGCAATCGACATTTTGTAAATATGCCGAACTATGGCAACTCACGAACAACCAAAATGTTCGCAGCTAGCTACTGCGAAGCTTAGGTAATTTATGTCAAAAACAACAAGTTCCTCAGGTGCATCAGCCGTAAATATTTATTTGCGGTTGCTAACCTATCTTAAGCCTTACAAAGTTGCGTTTGCTTTAGGTATTGTTGGCTTTGGTGCTTATGCTGCATCGAATTATGCATTTCTTGAAATTCTAAAAAACCTACTCACTGTTTTACAACGAAATGATCCAATAGACCGTTACTTAATTCCCTTGGCCATTATTGCGACGACTATGGTGCGCAGCATAGGCGCATTTATGGGCAGCTATTACCTAGGTAAAGTTGCCAATGGAATTGTGCATGTTATGCGCGTACAAGTATTTAATCATTTAACAAAGCTATCAACCAAAGTGTTCGATCAGCGTAACTCTAGTCATTTAATTTCTGTTATCACCTATAACATTAACGGAGTTGCTTCAGCGGCTACTGATGCGATGAAAATTTCACTTCGCGAGGGCGCAACAGTCATTGGGATGTTGATTTATTTGTTTTATCAGGATTGGCAGCTCACCCTAGTGTTTATAACTATTGCTCCGCTAATAGGTTGGTTGGTGAGTTCAGTAGGCAAGCGTTTACGTCGCCTTAGTAACAAAGTTCAAACCAGTGTGGGCGATATTACTCAAGTATCGAGCGAGATGGTAAATGGCTACAGGGTTATGCGTAGTTTTGGTGGCGAGCAGTACGAGCAACAACGGTTTGATGAAGCGAGTAAAAGGAATTACAAACAGAACATGAAAATAATTGTCACGTCTGCAGCAAACACACCGATCATTCAAATGCTCGTTGCGGTAGCGATGGCAGCGCTTATTTTTGTTGCCATGAGCGTGACAAAAATGCGAGAGCCCGCTGAGTTTGTGGTTTACATCGGTGCTGTGGCAGCAATGATTCAACCCATGCGTCGATTGGGTGAAGTGGCTCCAATGATTTTGAAGGGTGTTGCCGCTGCGGATAGTGTTTTCCAATTATTAGATGAGCCATCTGAACGGGATGAAGGCACCTACGAAACCGCACGCGCTGCTGGTGCAGTGACTTTTGAACAGGCTCAATTCGCTTATGCTGAGCAAGAATCAGCGGCTCTCAAAGGTATTTCTTTAAAGGTGAAACCGGGAGAGGTGGTTGCGCTCGTGGGGCGCTCAGGTAGTGGTAAATCAACTTTGGTAAACCTGCTACCCCGTTTTTACGACCTGCATGCTGGTGTGATTTCGATTGATGAGGTACCTATTACCGAATACAAACTTTCCAACTTGCGTGAACAAATTGCTTTCGTGAATCAACAAGTTACTTTGTTTGAGGGGAGTGTTGCCGATAACATCGCCTACGGTCGTATCGACAAAGTCAGTCGTGACGATATAAAACGAGCAGCGGATTTAGCCTACGCCACGGAATTTATCGAGCAACTACCCCAAGGATTCGACACTCAAATCGGCGAAGGCGGTGCAAGGCTTTCCGGTGGTCAACGCCAGCGTCTCGCCATCGCACGCGCCATTTTGAAGGATGCCCCCATCTTAATCTTGGATGAGGCAACATCGGCCTTGGATAACGAATCCGAACGCTACATTCAGGCCGCTATGGAACAGGTCATGAAAGGCCGCACTACCTTCGTTATTGCGCACCGTCTCTCAACCATCGAGCATGCTGATCGTATTGTTGTCATGGAGAATGGAAAAATTGTAGAACAGGGCACTCATGAAGAATTGCTTGGCCTCAACGGTGCCTATACAAAGTTGCACGCTGCTCAATTTCATGGTGAGATGAGCTCTCCGGCTAGTTTTTAACACAGGATATTGACTGATATGCGTTTAACCATGCCGCAGTTTGACACCTCCCATGTGCTTATTATCGGGGATGTAATGCTTGATCGTTACTGGCATGGTTCCAGTAATCGAGTTTCCCCTGAAGCGCCGGTACCTATAGTCAATGTTTCTTTGGAAGAGGAGCGCCCTGGTGGTGCTGGCAACGTGGCGCTTAACATTGCTGCGCTGGGTGGGCGGGTATCTCTAATAGGCGTTGTGGGTGATGATCCAGCCGCCACTCTCCTCAAGCGCCGTCTCGATGCCGCTGGCATTTTCTCCGATTTACAAGTTTCTACTTCAAAACCCACCATTACCAAGCTTCGTGTTATGAGTCGTCATCAACAGCTACTCCGTATGGATTTTGAGGAAGCCTTCGGAGTTGAAGATAGCGATACTTTTGACGACAAAATATCCCCTGTTTTACCTCACGCCGATATTCTGGTTCTTTCCGATTATGCAAAAGGCACTTTGCAAGATTGTCAGGCGTTAATTAAGCGAGCTAGAACAGCCGGTATTCCTGTTTTAGTCGATCCCAAAGGTGGTGATTTTTCGCGTTACCAAGGCGCAAGTTTGTTGACGCCAAACATCGCTGAATTTGAGGCCGTGGTTGGTCGTTGTGAGGGCGAGCAGGACGTTGTCAGAAAGGGCCTCCAGCTCATCGCAAAACTCAATGTAGATGCATTGTTGGTAACTCGCGGTGAAATGGGCATGACACTTTTACGTGCACATCAAGCGGCAATTCATTTGCCGGCGCGCGCGCGCGAGGTTTATGACGTAACGGGAGCGGGCGATACGGTGATTGCAGTATTGGCTTCTGTGCTAGCTACCGGTCAGACGTTACCCGAAGCGGTTGCCTTGGCCAATCTCGCCGCGGGCATAGTTGTTGGTAAATTAGGTGCTGCAACAGTGAGTGCGCCTGAACTGCGTCGTGCAATCCACAGTGACCAAGGCTACGAACGCGGTATTGTTTCCGAAGATCAGTTGATTCAGGCCGTTGAAGCGGCCCGTGCAAATGGCGAGCGAATTGTATTCACCAACGGGTGTTTCGATATTATTCATGCGGGTCATGTAGGTTATTTGGGCGAGGCGCGCAAACAGGGTGATCGTCTGATCGTAGCATTAAATAGTGATGCATCTGTGCGTCGCTTGAAAGGACAGGGTCGCCCTATAAACCCGGTCGATAGGCGTATGGCAGTATTGGTTGGGCTGGAATCTGTAGATTGGGTTGTCAGCTTTGACGATGATACCCCCGAGCGCTTATTGCGCCGTATAAAGCCAGATGTACTGGTCAAAGGCGGAGACTACATGGCTGATCAGATTGTTGGCGGAACTATCGTAAAAGCCAACGGCGGCAGTGTGAAAGTGCTGCGCTTTTTCGAAAATTGTTCAACCACCTCCATCGTAAATCGAATTCGTCAGCAGTAATTCGTTGCGCATAAAAAAGGCCCTGCAACCGAGCGCTGCAGGGCCTTTTTGTTTGCTTTCTTTTATTTGGGTGGGAATTGTTGTACTAGGCTGATTAAAACTTTGTTGAGTTCGGTTTGGTTCTTGAGTAAAAAATGAGACAGCGGAACATCTTCCGCGCTACCGCGCCAGATAACTTCATTAGTGTCTCTTGCGGTGATATCCAAAATAATTAAACCCGCAAGCTGATCACCTCTATTGAGCAAATTGTTGGTTCCAATACCAATACCGCCGTGGCGCCCAATGGGCAAACCAATTGAAAGCCCTACACCGGTAGTCGAAGGTGTAACCGCGTGCTGAATTATATTTAAATCCAACACAACATCGGGTAGCGCATTAACGAGCTTGAAACCTTGTAATGCTAGTTGTTGTTCAATCGCATGCTGAATTGCAATTTGGCTGCTGGTAGTAATATCTGATGAAAAATTGTGCCAGGCAAAAGTTTTATAGGCTTTGAAATCAGTTCCTGATTTGAAATCCTGAGTCACTTTGTTAGTAGTAGCACAGCCACTGAGTACGCAGGCCAACAGAAGGAAAAATGAAATTGTGTATTTATGCACAAGGTTGGTAAACATGGCGTTCTCCTGGAACGATTGCTCGTGTTATGAGTGCATAATAAGCTTATTAAATGCGAATGCAAATGATCCAACGTGAGGCGTTCATCAACCATCGTGGGGCATGTACACAATAATTGCCGTTTAACTTATATCTCGTTAGTATGGCCACTGCTTTTATCTGATTGGTATCTATATGGAAAATATTTTACAAGCTATTTTTCTGGGGGTTATTGAAGGCTTTACCGAGTTTTTGCCTATCTCCAGCACGGGGCATTTAATTGTCGCCAGCGATTTAATTGGCTTTCATAATGATGGTCGTGTATTTGAAATTGCGATTCAATTAGGTGCTATTTTAGCTGTGGTCGTTGAGTACCGCCGTAAGTTTTTCGGTGTGGCTCAAGGAATGTTTAATGATGCTAAATCACAAAATTTTATCCTCAATTTGCTTGTCGCTTTTTTACCTGCAGCTGTTATGGGCGTGTTGTTTATTTCCATTATCAAAACCTATTTTTTCAATGCCTTGAGCGTTGCAACCATGTTGATTTTGGGTGGCATAGTTATTCTTTGGGCTGAGCGACGTCAGCATCAGGTTCGGGTCACGAATGTGGATGATATGACGTGGAAAGATGCACTTAAGGTGGGATTGTTTCAAGTTGTGTCAATGATTCCCGGGACATCGCGTTCAGGTGCAACTATTATCGGTGGGTTATTTATTGGATTGGATCGTAAAGTGGCTGCGGAGTTTTCATTTTTCTTGGCAGTGCCCACGATGTTTGCCGCAACTTTTTACGACATATTCAAGCACCGTGATTTATTGCATGCGAGTGAAATTCCAATGTTTGCTGCCGGTTTCATCACAGCATTTTTTGCGGCTTGGTTGGCGGTGAGAACGCTGGTGCGTTTTGTTGCGAATCACACCTACGAAGTGTTTGCGTGGTACCGGATTGCCTTCGGGTTGGTGATTCTGCTTACCGCTTATACAGGTATGGTTAGCTGGAATAGTTAATGGCAGCCAGCATTGTTAGTGGATGAATTTGACAATGCTGGTATCTTTTTCTCTCGCTTTTCCTGCATGAATCAATGCGTTCAAATAATCCTGCCACAGTTTTTCTTGTGTTGTCCCCAACTCGTGCAGATAACTCCAGGTATAAATTCCCGAATCATGACCGTCATCAAAAATTAGTTTAATTGCGTAGTTCCCCGCGCGTTCAATTTTGGTGATGCATACATCCTTTTTTCCAAACTGTAATACCGCTTGATTCGGTCCATGACCCATAACTTCTGCGCTGGGCGAATGCACACGCAAAAATTCTGCACTTAAACTGAAAATCTCCGAGCCGAAATGCAATTCCAATCGCTGGGATTGCTTATGGAGTTGGATTTTTGTGGGGGCTTTTTGCATTGTATTTGTATGTTGGGCAGCAATACCCAACACTCCTAGTGTTGGTGGCAAGAGTTTTCGTTTGTAGAAATATTGGGCATGACTGCCCAACCTACATTAGAGAATATACCTACTCAAATCTTCATTTTTCGCCAGTTCACCTAAATGTTGTTCTACATAGGCGGCATTGATTTCTATTTGAGTGTGGTCTGTTCCCGCATCAAACGAAATATCTTCCAGCAGTCGCTCAAGAATGGTGTGAAGGCGGCGCGCGCCTATATTTTCGGTACGTTCATTTACTTCAAATGCGGTCTCGGCGATGCGTCTGATGCCGTCTTTGCTAAAAGTAATATCAACGTTCTCTGTTTTTAACAGCGCAATTTGCTGTTCAGTCAACGAAGCTTTAGGCTCAGTAAGGATGCGTTCAAAGTCATCGGGCGTTAGTGCTTGCAACTCAACGCGAATAGGTAAACGGCCTTGCAATTCTGGAATTAAATCTGATGGTTTGCTCAAGTGAAACGCGCCAGATGTAATAAATAAAATATGGTCCGTTTTGATCATGCCGTGTTTGGTAGAAACTGTGCAGCCTTCAATCAAAGGTAAAAGATCGCGTTGCACACCTTCGCGCGAAACATCCGCACCGCTCACGTTACCGCGCCGTGCAACCTTGTCAATTTCATCGATAAACACAATGCCATTTTGCTCAACAGCTTCCACGGCTTGGGCTTTAATATCTTCTTCGCTAACCAGTTTTGCCGCTTCATCGTCTTGCAGTTGTTTAAACGCTTTTTTAACGGTCATTTTGACTTTTTTGGTTTTGTCGCGGCCCAAGGACGAAAACATGCTCTGCAGTTGGTTAGTCATGTCTTCCATGCCGGGTGGTGCCATAATTTCTACACCAACGCTCGTTGCGGGTACGTCAATTTCAATTTCTTTATCATCGAGTTCACCTTCGCGTAATTTTTTACGGAAGATTTGGCGAGTGGCAGATTCGTGTTTAGTTTCTTCGCCGGACAAATCTCTAGCTGGCGGCAGGAGCGCGTCGAGTATGCGTTCTTCCGCCGCTTCAGCCGCGCGGAACCCCACGTTTTTTACCGCTTGTTCACGACGCATTTTTATCGCGACGTCTACTAAGTCACGAATGATAGATTCCACATCGCGCCCCACGTAACCCACTTCAGTGAATTTTGTCGCTTCCACTTTAATGAAGGGTGCATTGGCCAGCTTCGCCAAGCGCCGTGCAATTTCGGTTTTGCCTACGCCAGTAGGCCCAATCATTAAAATATTTTTAGGTGTAATTTCGTTGCGCATATCTGCATCAACCTGCATACGCCGCCAACGGTTGCGCAACGCAATCGCTACCGCGCGCTTGGCATTTTGTTGGCCGACAATATGTTTATCTAATTCATGCACGATTTCGCGCGGAGTCATGGAGGACATAAAAAGCTCTTTAATAAATATCTAATGGTACCGACAAATCCCTTGTGGCTTCGCCGAGCACTGGAGGCAAATTGTTGGAAAACAAACAGGATGTTTGTTTTAGTGACGATGCGACATGGATGTCGCACCGGAACGACAGCAATTTTCCGAAGCGCGCAGGAAAAACGAAGCCGCAGGGTGTCTTTTCTTTTGCTTACTTTTCTTTGGATAAGCAAAGAAAAGTGAGGCCCTCGGCAGGAGAAAGCCGATCAGTAATCCAACACCTCAATCGTGTGATTACCATTCGTAAACACACAAATATCCCCAGCAATCTTCAAACCCTTTTCAACAATGCTGCGCGCATCTAACTGCGTATTTTCAATCAACGCGCGCGCCGCCGCTTGGGCGTAATTTCCACCGGAACCTATGGCAATCAAATCATCTTCCGGCTGAATCACATCGCCATTGCCGGTAATGATGAGTGACGCTTCTTTATCGGCAACCGCAAGTAGTGCTTCCAGTCGTCGCAAGCTGCGATCCGTTCGCCAATCTTTGGCAAGCTCCACAGCCGCGCGTGTAAGCTGGCCGTTATGAGCTTCAAGCTTGGCTTCAAAGCGTTCAAAGAGGGTAAATGCATCGGCAGTTCCGCCTGCAAATCCGGCGAGAACCTGATTTTTATAGAGGCGGCGCACTTTGCGCGCATTGCCTTTCATTACGGTATTGCCGAGGGAAACCTGACCGTCGCCGCCGATAACCACTTGGTTATCGCGGCGAACACAAAGAATTGTAGTCACAAAAAATCCTTACAAATAAGCTGACTTGAAGTGACGAGGTGGGGGCAAGCGGAAGGATTTCAAGCAGGGACAAATTACTTCAGAAATGGGAGTCGTCATCCTCGCGCAGCGGGGATCCAGTTTTTTAGAAAAACAAAATCAAAAGCTTGGATCCCCGCTACGCGAGGATGACGACGGATATATACACATAACCATTCACTCAAATTGGTTCGTAGAGCTAAAGGAATGCCTACTTCTTCCCGCCTTTGGCGCGCTTCAATACCAAAGCAGTGTATTGATTAGCAACGAGCGAAGAGCGTGCGGTAGCCAGTTTTTCCTGCGAATCAAAGGGGCCAACCACAACGCGATGCCAAATTTCGCCCTTGTGAATTTCCACCGATTCGATATGTGCATCCAAGTTCAACAAAATTAATTGCGCGCGCAATTTATCGGCTTCTGGCTGGTTGGGGAAAGAACCGACCTGCAAGATATATTCAATATTACTGTCGGGACGTGCAGAGGATTTTTCAGACTCGCCAATAGTTTCCGTCGCAGGGACAATTTGCTCGCTCTCTTGCAAGAGTTTGTAGAAATCGAAACGGGGCTTAGGTGTTTTTGATTCGCTTTCCGCTGGCTTTTGCTCTTCTACTGGCGCTTCAACCTGGGGCTTATGAAAGGTGAAGATCAATGCCATGGCAAAACCACCGCAAATGGCGCCAATGACAAACCACACCCAAGACGGCGCCTGTTTATTTTTTGGGGCAGATGCGCGGCGACTAGGGCCGGCGTTACGTCTGGCGAAATCTTTACTCATCGTGATTGCTGTCTGAATGAATCGGCTAGGGAAAAGGTTGCGCGATTGTAAAGGGATTAGCTGATTGAGTCACTAAATCCCAGCCGATTCCAGCGTTCGGGAACTAAAGATCCTGTAGTGCCTGTTTGAGCGTGTTGGTGTAGGTATCAAAATTGTGGATATCGCCGTGGCCTGCGCCCTCGATTTCAAGCAGTCGCGCTTGCGGATTTAACGCCAGCAAGCGTTTGCTGTGCTCGCTTGAAATTAACTTATCTTGCGTACCGTGCAGCAACAAAATGGGTGTGTGAACTTGCGGCAAAAGCTCGTTGGTTTTTAGGGGATAGCGCAATATGAAGGAAGGCACCCAGCGGTAATATTCGCGCGACAATTGCTTCATACTTTCGTAGGGAGACACCAGCACAAGCAAATCGGCGGGAACTTGCGTAGCGAGTTTTGCCGCTAGCCCTGTACCCAGCGAGCGTCCGTAGAAGACGATTTTTTTGTCCTTGTAGTTGTCCGCGACAAACTGCCACATGCGCAGTACATCGTCATTGAGTTGTGCTTCGCTTTCGATGCGACCCGTGCTTTTTCCAAAGCCGCGATAATCCGGCATAAGTACATCAAAACCCGTTGCTAACCAAAAATCGGTACCGGTAAACCAGGTTTCCAAATTGCCCGCGTTGCCATGCAAAAAAAGCACAATGCCTTTACTTTTTTCGGGCGGCTGATGCAAATAAAGCGCGTGCAACTTTGCCCCTGGAACATCAATAAAAACCTCTGAGGTGTATTCCAGTTTGAACTTGGCGTTTGCCGACAGAGGCTCAGGATGGAACAAGAGCTTTTCCTGCATAAACCAAATGACAGCAATCGCAAGGCTCCACAGAACCACAGCGAAAATAAGCAGTTTAATCATGCGGCGGCCTAACCTCTGGATAAAGCTGGGTGGTGCTTTATAAGCGGGAATGGTTTCGGTAATGGGTTGGTGCATAACAAGTCCGTGTGTGTACGGTTTGTAATGGATGGGTTTTATACGCGGGCAGCGCAGGGCTAGACTACACATTTGTAGAATGCTTTTCCGCTATCTAGCTATCATCTTGCGTGAGACGTGCAGCAGCGGATATTGGAACCCGCTGCTGTTGAAAAAGATCAGGGCAGCGCGTAGGCCATAATGCTGCCCGCAGGTTTCACTTTAGGGTTTTTACCGCCGCTCGCTCCAACCACCACAAATTGTTTGCCGTTCACACTGTAGGTCGCCGGTGTTGCAATACCGGCAGCGGGCAAGGTGGTTTGCCACAATAGTTTTCCAGTCGCTTTATCGAAGGCGCGGAATTGGTTGTCGTACACCGTTGCCGCAATAAACAAAAGCCCGCCTGCTGTAATCACGGCGCCGCCATAGTTTTCACTGCCGGTATTTTTAAGCCCTTGCGCGGCCAGTTCCGGGTATTCGCCCAAAGGTTGCTTCCAAATATATTCGCCCGTATTAACGTTCAAGGCGCTGAGTGTGCCCCAAGGCGGGCTAATGGCTGGGTAGCCATCGGGGTCAAGGAACTTCCGATAGCCATCGAACGCATAGGGATCATTTTTGGTGGATGGGTAGGCCGGAACTGGTTCCTTGCTGGCTTTTAGGGTTTGGCTTGCGTCGCCCATCAAAAACGCGGTGATATTGGCTAGCTCCTTATCGTTCATTTTGTTTTTGAAGCCCGGCATACGCCCAGCACCATTGGCGATTTGCTGGCTGATTTGTTTAGCAGATAGGCGTTGCGCAACCGCTTCCAAATTCGGGAACTCCGGCGGGCTGCCTTTGCGATCTATACCGTGGCAGGATGAACACTGGTTTTGGTAAAGCGCCTCGCCGCTATTGCCGCCCAGCATAGGTTGCTGCTTTCTCAGCTTGATTGTCCAAGCCATTTCATTGGCGTTGATGTACAGCAAACCGGTTTGCGGATCGAACGCACTGCCACCCCATTCTGCACCGCCATCCATACCTGGCAGCAATACGGTGCCACCTTTCGACGGAGGATCAAACGGCCCGCGTGAGCTGAGCGTTGAAAAAGTCGCCGCTACAGCCGCATGAGCTTCGGGCGTGCGTTGGGTCAGCATATCTGCAGTAAGTTTTTGTTGCGCGAAGGGCGCAGGTGCTAGCGGCATAATTTGCGTAGGCGATGTAATTTCTCCCGGAATATTCGATGCGGGAACACTGATTTCCTGTAGCGGATACAGCGATTCACCGGTCAAGCGGTTGAGGATAAACACCAACCCCGCTTTCGTAGTTTGGGCCAACGCGGGAATGCTTTTTCCATCGCGCGTTACCGTAATTAGTGTCGGCGGCGTTGGCGGGTCTCGATCCCACACATCGTGTTTTACCAGTTGGAAATGCCACGCGCGTTTTCCGGTCGCTGCATCAAGCGCTACTACCGAGGTGCCAAAAAGGTTATCGCCAGCGCGGTCACCGCCGTAAAAATCTTTGTCGCCCATGCCCGCAGATGCCAGCGGCACAAACACCAAACCGTTGTCTGGGTCTAGCGTTAAACCCGACCAAGCATTCGCACCCATGGCAGTTTTCCACGCATCTTTCGGCCAGCTCTCGTAACCAAATTCGCCGGGCCAAGGAATTGTGTGGAAGATCCATTGCATCTTTCCGGTGCGTACATCATAGGCGCGTATATGCCCCGGCGTGTTGCCGGTACTGCCCATAACAATCAGGTCTTTGTAAACAACGCCGGGCGAAACTTCCGCAACATAAACGCTATCAATATCGCGACCTAAGCCCTCGCGCAAATCAATTTTTCCATCCTGCCCAAAGCTTTTGATCAGCTCGCCGGTTTGCGCGTTTACAGCCAAAAGATGTTTTTTAAAGCTGAATAAAATGCGTTCTTCTTTGCCGTCACTCCAGTAAGAAACTCCGCGCAAACGCTGCTTGGTATTGATGGCTTCACCAAACGCCGGGTCGAACACCCACTGTTGTTTTCCGGTTGCGGCATCCAAACAAAACAAGCGGCCCTTGGGTGAAACAAAAAATAATTTGCCCCGAACAATCAGCGGATTACCTTCCATATCCGACTGATTTCCGCCTTCGCCAAAGGCATCGCCCGAATCAAAACTCCATGCGAGCTTGAGCTTACTCACGTTTTGCGTGTTGATTTGATTCAGCTTGGAGTAGTGGGTGCCATTTGGGTTGCCGTGGTAAAACGGCCAGTCCGATCCTGATTGGAATGAACTCGTATCAATGGGTTTATGGCTAAGTTGTTGGCAGGAAACCAGCGCAAATAGCCCAATGCCGCCGAACGCCAAAGTGAAAATATGTACCGAAAGTTTAAGTCGCATTGCCAAAGCACCTTTTGTGATTATTTTTATTGTTGATCATTGTCGAAGACATATTGCAACCCAGCATAGAGCAGGCGGTTTGCGGGAACAATCGGCCTTTTGGGATTTAAAATCGCAATTGGGAAATGGCGATTGCTCGGCAAAATGCTTAATGTGCAGAAACTCCTTATTTTTAAGGTGATTCTTCGTGTAAGAGGGGTTTACACGCGCAAATAATTGGACGGGTAAATTTTTGCAAATCTTGCAAAAGGATTTTCTAAAACGACTAACCCATCTCCGATGGATCAACATCCACTGCCCAGCGCACGCGTTTGCTTAATGCATTTGCTTCCAACTTTTCCACCAACAAGGTCAGCAAATGTTGCAAGGGTTTGCGCTGCGCGCTGTTGAATTGCAATTGAAAACGGAAGCGGTCGCCACGTCGTTCAATCATGGCAGGCAATGGGCCAAGGTAATTTAATTGTGGGCTTGAAGGAAAAATTGCTTCGGCTTCGTGACGGGCGAGCTTCAAAAATTCCAGCGCAATGTCGGGGCGTTTTGTTTCTGCACGCAAAAGCGCTAAGTAGCGATAGGGCGGCAGCTGTGTGATCTGACGCTCTTGCAAAATTAAATCGGCAAAGGCTTGGTAGCCGCTAGAAAATAAGGTTTGCACCAGCGGGTGATCGGTGTGGTGGCTTTGCAAAATCACTCGCCCCGGTTTTTCGGCGCGGCCTGCGCGGCCGGAAACCTGCAACAACAATTGCCCCATGCGTTCGGGGCCGCGGAAATCGGTGCTGAATAATCCGGCGTCGGCGTCGATGATCACAACTAAAGTCACGTCTGCAAAATGATGGCCTTTGGCGAGCATTTGGGTGCCGATCAAAATGCACGGCTCGCCTTGGTGGACTTCGTTAAGAATTTTGTCCATGGCGTTTTTGTTGCGTGTGGAATCGCGGTCTACGCGAATGATCGGCGTAGTGGGAAACCAATCGCGCAAGGCAATTTCACTGCGCTCGGTGCCTTGTCCTAAAGGCTGCAATCGGCTGCTTTTGCAGCTCGGGCATTTGTGCGGAACAGCGCGTTGGTGGCCGCAGTGGTGGCAATGTAAATGGCGCGGTGTTTGGTGCACGGTCATGCGTACATCGCAGTGCGGGCAATTGGCCAGCCATCCGCAGTCGTGGCATTCCAAGGTGGGCGCATAACCGCGACGATTTAAAAATACCAGAACCTGATTGCCTGCGGCGATTTCATTGCCAATGGCAATTTTCGTTTCCAGCGCAAAACCTTCGGTCAGCGTTTGGCCGCGAATATCCAGTAATTGAATTTCGGGTGGTTTTGCATTGCCAGCGCGAGCATGTAATCGAAGATGTTGGTAACGGCCTTGCTGGGCGTTGTTGAGTGTTTCCAAGGATGCGGTGGCCGAGCCCAGAACCAGCGGAATCTGCAAACGATTCGCGCGCACGACGGCCAAATCCCGCGCGGAATAACGGAAGCCGTCTTGCTGTTTGAAGGAGCCGTCGTGCTCCTCGTCGATAATAATAATGCCGAGCTTGGGCATGGGAGTGAAGATGGCTGAACGCGTACCAATTAGGATTCGCGCTTTACCGGAGCGAGCCTGCAGCCAAGCATCCAAACGCTCGCGGTCATTGAGTCCAGAATGCAGCGCCGCCACTTCCACCGAAAAGCGTTTTTGAAAACGGGCGATGGTTTGCGGCGTAAGGCCAATCTCTGGCACCAGCACTAAGGCTTGCTGACCTTGTTCAAGCACCTTAGCGATGGCTTGCAGATAAATCTCGGTTTTACCGCTGCCGGTTGCGCCATCGAGCAGGCTGACTTGGAATTGCCCAAAACTGATGTGATCGAACGCGACTTGTTGTTCGTCGCTTAAAGTTAAAGGTGCTTGGCGGAAAATGCTTGCGGGCGCAGCAGTAGCCGTTTCATCTGCCACCGTTTTTTCAATAATGCCTTTGTCGGTTAGCGTTTTGATGATGTTTGCCGGGATTTCCAGTGCTGCTATATCACTGCGCGTCAGTTTGGCGTGGGTTTGGAGTGCATCTAATAACTGTGCTTGTTTAGGCGCACGTTTTAGCGCACCCGCCGGTAGGCCTTTACCTTCAGTCGTAAGTTGCCAGCAAGCTTCGCGGCGTTCTTCGGCGGCTTCGCCTTGGCGTAAGAGCACGGGTAGGGCAGTGCTGAGTGCTTCGCCTTGCGGGCATTGGTAATAATCAGCGGCCCACAGAATTAAATCCTGCATGTCTTTGTCGAGCGCGGGTTCTCTATCCAAAATCGCCAAGGCTGGGCGTAGTTTGTCGATATTTTGATCGGTGTAGTTTTTGGTTCGGATAAGTACGCCGGTCATTTCTTGATGCCCAAAAGGCACTCGCACTAAAACACCCACGGCAATTTGATTGATCTCATCCGCGTCCATATCGGCAGGCGGTAGATAATCAAAATAGCGGCGTAGGGGCGTGGGTAGGGCGATTTCTAAAATAGTGTCTGGCATTTCGGGCGCGCATCTATCAAAAACAATCGCGCAGGATAGCTTATCTCTTGCTGGAGTGAAGTGAGATTTTTACTGCTAGCGCCAAGGTATTTTTGGAAAATAAGTGTAAATTTGGTCTTAAATCAAATTATTCCCGTACAACTTGGTTAACAATGTTGGAGGATTAATAAAATGACCGAAACCCAAGATTTACCGTCCACGCCGCAAGATGAGCGATTACCCTGTCGCGGATGCCAAGTTTCTTGCCCGAACTATCACCAGTGTGACGGTAAGGTTTGGCGAATGGTCGATGAAGTTGTTGAACCAACGCAGTAACTTGGCGCCGCAATAAAAGATTAACCACATTACCTATCAGGACAAGACTATGAACCGTAGAGACTTTATGAAAATATCTGGCGCTGCCGCAGGCTTGGCGTTGATTCCGGTGTGCAATGTCGCCGTTGCGGCTGATGTTCCTCTGTCTCCAGAAGACCCGCAAGCTAAAGCCTTGGGTTATGTAACCAACTCAACAACCGCAGGTAGTAACTGTGCAAACTGCGCGCAGGCAAAAGGCGACCCCAAAGCGCTGCAATGCAACCTCTTCCCTGGCAAGCAAGTTAGCGCTACCGGTTGGTGCAAGGTGTGGTCTAAAAAGGCCTAATCCTGAGCGTACTGAGTATTTAAAAAAGGAGCTTCGGCTCCTTTTTTGTTGATCCTTAAAAACGGTTTGAGGCGATTAAATGGTCGGTTTTTAGTCGGCTATGCCTCTTTTTACTTGCTTTGACAGTGAATTCTGGTAGCATCCCCGCCTCTCTAAAAGAGCCCATTTTATTAACCGATGTGCGGTGCTCGGCAAGCGTCCGGGTGGCGGCACAGATTACATAGGCAAACCATCATGAAACCAGAAATTCATCCAAATTACGTTGCTGTGAACGTTAGCTGCAGCTGCGGCAACAAGTTCGTAACTGCTTCTACCCTCGGTAAAAGCGAGTTCCTTGTAGACGTGTGCAGTGAATGTCACCCTTTCTACACTGGCAAGCAAAAAATTGTTGATACCGGTGGCCGTATCGACAAATTCACCAAACGCTTCGGCAGCCGCATTGGCGCTAAAAAGTAAGCGATTGAGTGTGAGTCTGGTGAATCTCCCAGGCCAAAAAGTAAAAACGCCGAGCGTGCAAACCCTCGGCGTTTTGCTTTTTGGGCTCTTTGGTTTTGCTACATCCTTTGTTCTAGCTGATTGCATGCCTGCCGGTGCAGGCGAGCCCGCAGTAGTCGAGCACGTTTACGACGGCGATACCGTCAAACTTAAAGATGGCCGCCGAGTGCGTGTATTGGGGATTAACGCTCCCGAAGTTGATCATGGTGATGAAAAGGCAGGCCAAGCGCTGGGAGTTGATGCGCGTGATGCGGCAGAAGTCTTCATCTCCAAAAACAATACAGTGCACCTGTTTTATGACCAGCAAAAGACTGATCGCTATGGTCGTGTGTTGGCACATATTTACGATTCAGATGGAAATAGCTTAGCTGCGGGGCTCCTGCGTGCAGGGTTAGCCTTCCACGTCGCCGTTCCTCCCAACTTAAGTCTTAATGATTGTTTGAATGCACAGGAATCCATCGCCCGCAAAAAAGGTTTGGGTGTTTGGAGCCATCCTGGTTGGCAAGTAAAGCAGGCTGCGCTACTAACCCCAAGCGACACCGGCTTTCAGCGAGTTACAGCGCGAGTGCAGGCGGTAACGATCAATCACTCTGTTTGGTTGGAAGTGGATGGCCCTTTGGTTATTCAGATTCCTGAGGGCGACTTAAAGAACTTTTCTTCAGTGAATTGGAAAATCTTTGACGGGAAAAGGGTTGAAGTCAGAGGGTGGGTAGTTGAGCGTAATGCCAGACAATTAGATAAGAAAAACGAGAAAAAATCCTTTAAAGCATTGATTATTCAGCCGCGCATTGCCAATAACTTGGAGCTAATTCCTTAGCGGTTGCCGCTCTGCCAATCTACAGCTTAGAAATGACCACCGCTTCCCTTTGAGTTGAGAAGCGGCAGTGTTGGTTTAGAGAACGCCCTCCGGCAGGGTTTCATCGGCTGGAGCTTCGTCTGCAATTCCTTCAGGCGTTGAGCCGGACGCAGAAATTTCGGTGGGGAATATTTCAAAAAGGGTGTTGGTATCGCCCGGTTGTGCGGGCTTACCGGTATCTGCATTGATGCGTACCGTCACAATACCATCAGGCTGACGAACCACCTGATTGGGTATTCCTTCAAGCGCGGTGCGCATAAAATCAATCCAAATGGGCAGCGCAGCGGTTGATCCGAACTCTCGGTGGCCAAGTAGTGTGTTCTTATCAATCCCTACCCAAACTGTCGTCGTTAAATTGGGGTTATAGCCGGAGAACCAGGTGTCGCGCGGGCCGTTGGTGGTTCCGGTTTTACCTGCCAGATCCGTTCGCCCCAAGCTCTTGGCTGAAACGCCGGTGCCCTTATCGATCACGTCCTTCAGGATCGAATCCATAATGTAGGCAACGCGTGCATCAATAATGCGCGGTGCATGTTCTTCTTCAACGATGGTTTCGCCAGTCGGTGATATGTCAGTTTGATCCTTAGCAACTTCAGGTGTTTTCTCGGGGCACGTTTTGCACACGCGTTTAGGGTGCGCTTCGTAAACCACTTCACCTTTGCCGTTTTCGATTCGGCTAATCAGGTATGGGTCAATTTTAAATCCACCGTTAGCAAAACTCGCGTAGGCAGTTGCCATTTGCATAGGCGTTAAGCCGTGGGCGCCAAGTGCGAGAGCAAGCTCACGGGGAAATTCTTTTTTATTGAAGCCAAAACGCTCAAGACTGTCGATCAGGGTATCAACGCCAAGGCTTTTCAAAATACGAATGGATACCAGGTTTTTGGAGCGATAAAGCGCGCGGCGTAAGCTGATGGGCCCATCAAACTCGCCCTCATCATTTTCGGGGCGCCAGACTTCGCCTGTGTATTCATTGCGAATAACAATGGGGGCATCGTTAATCATAGTGGCTGGTGTAAAGCCGTGTTCAAGCGCGCAAGTGTAGAGCAGCGGCTTGAAGCTTGAGCCGGGTTGGCGCGTGCCTTGAGTTACACGGTTGAAGTGGCTTTGGTTGAAGTCGAAGCCGCCAACCAAGGCGCGAATAGCGCCGCTGTTTGGATCAAGGGATACCAAGGCACTTTGAGCTTCTGGAACTTGCGATAGACGGGGTTGACCATCTTTGTCTCGCCCAATGCGAACCACATCGCCGGCGTGCAAAAAGTCTTTGGCAGACTTGGGCGCTGGGCCACGACTATCTTCGGTCAAATAGGGGCGTTTGTCGGATAGTCCGTGTTGCCAGTCAATCTCCAGTCGCTCGCCGTTAGGCTTGAGCACGCTGATATTTTTGTCAGCTACCGAGACTATCGCCACAGGCTCCAATCCACCTAGTACGGGTATGGCTTGAAGTTGATCTTGCCAGTCTTCCATATCGGGCACAGTTGATGGTTGCAAGCGACGTTCGGGTCCGCGGTAACCGTGGCGCTCATCGTAATTCATTAATCCATTCACCACGGCAACTTGCGCCGTAGCTTGCATGGCGCTATCCACGGTGGTGAAGACCTTGTAGCCCTCGGTGTAAGCAGCTTCGCCAAAGCGATCGATCGCTTCTTTGCGTGCCATTTCAGAAATATAGGGTGCTTGGGTTTCTTGGCCGCTGCCGTGAATAGACGCAGTGTTGGGCTCACGAATAGCTGAGTCGTAAGCGGCTTTATCAATAAATTGCAGCTCATGCATGCGGCCAATAATCCAGTTACGACGCGTCATGGCCCGCTTTGGGTTGGCTACTGGGTTGTACGCAGAGGGCGCCTTTAATACCCCAACGATCATGGCGTTCTGTGCTATGGTTAATTCTTGAACATCCTTTCCATAATAAATTTGAGCGGCGGCTTGAAGTCCGTAAGCACGGTTGCCAAAAAACATTTTGTTGTTAAAGAGCTCAAGAATTTCTTCTTTTGTGAACTCTTGCTCAATTTGAAGAGAAAGCAGAATTTCGTTGAATTTTCGCGAGAAAACTTGCTTGCGCGTTAAGAAGAAATCACGCGCCAATTGCTGTGTAAGTGTGCTGCCGCCCGACTGAATCTCGCCAGATTTCAATATTTGTGAAGCTGCGCGCAACATGCCTTTTAAGGAAACGCCATGATGTTCAAAGAATTCTGCGTCTTCTGCCGCCAACAATGCTTTTAAATACAGCGGCGGAATTTGGTTATATTTCAACGGGGTGCGACGCTGTTCACCAAACTCACCAATAAGTTTCCCGTCGCTTGAATAAATCCTAAGCGGGGTCTGTAATTTAACTTGTCGCAAACTATCAACCGGCGGCAATTTAGGGCTCAAATATAAATAAAGCCCTGCAAATGTAACCGCGGTAACGCTTACGCCTGCGAGTAACAGCCAAAAAAGAACACTGAAGACGGATTTTTTATTTAGCATTTTTTCCAAGGGAATTAAAGGGTTAGCGAATTATGGCCAAAGCGGCCGGCATTATACGAGCTTTTTGCCTGTTTACATATTCATCTGTTTGTTGCAGGCTTAAGTTAAAGTGCTATAACATAA
>CAZOPE010000051.1:0-22347 GCA_964581625.1 uncultured Cellvibrionaceae bacterium | reverse complement strand
ATGTCTACTTTACAATATGCGTTGTTTGAGTGAGCGCAATGAAACTGGAATATCTTCGCCATATTGATGGGCTCAGAGCCCTAGCGGTATTGAGCGTTATTTTTTTTCACTTCGGTGTTGGCGGATTTTCTGGCGGTTATATTGGGGTTGATATTTTTTTTGTGATCAGCGGTTTTTTAATTACCCGTATAATACAGAATGAAATAAAAACGACGGGTAGCTTTCAATTTATTCCATTTTACCGTCGCAGAATTCGCCGTTTACTTCCTGCGTTGATATTCACTTTTTTTGTAACCACGCTGGCGGCAGTTCTTTTATTTACTCCAGAAAATTTGTCTGCTTACGGGCCTTCGCTCGTTGCTGCAGTATTATCGATTTCCAATATCTTTTTTTGGTTTGAAAGTGGTTATTTCGATACAGCATCACATCTTAAACCGCTGTTACATACTTGGTCGCTCAGTGTTGAAGAGCAGTTTTATATTTTGTGGCCAGCGTTAATGTGGTGGGCTTTAAAAAAAGCCGATGGCTTTGGGTTGAGGTTTGTATTAACAATGGGTGCGCTCAGCTTATTGCTATCGGCCTATGTTGTTCATAAAGCTGCACCGGGTTTTGAATCAACCATTTTTTATTTAACGCCTTTTCGCGTATTTGAATTTGCAATAGGTGCCGCCGGAGTTTTTATAATAGGCCGCTTCGCGGTAGATGCGAGATGGCATGAGTTGATGGCGGCAGTGGGTTTTTCACTTATTGTGTTCAGCTTATGCACATTAGATACTAAATCGGTGTTCCCATTTATTAATGCCTTGCCGTCATGTTGTGGTGCACTCCTGCTTATTCTCGCCGATCAAAGTCGCTTAGCTAAATTTTTTTTGCGCAACAGACTCATGGTTGGTATTGGGCTAATGAGTTATTCGCTGTATTTGATTCACTGGCCTCTGTATGTATTTACCAAATATGTTTTCTACACAGTGTCTTCGCCAGAGTTTATCGCACTGATGCTGTTGGCAACTTTTGCAATCGCATCTTTTTCCTATTATTGCGTGGAAACCCCGTGGAGAAAAGGCGCGCGAGCCGAGCGATGGTTCTTTAAAGCTGTAGCGCTCATATTAGTGATTTTGTGTGCCCTTGGTGTTTTGATGAAAAGGCAGTTTGGCTGGGAATGGCGTTTCCACATCAAAGAGTTAAGTGAAGGCAAAGAATTCTTTGGCGTGAAAGAAATTGAAGCCGGTAAACAAAAAAGATTCAAAGGCATAAATCGTGCCTGCAGTATATTGGATTTGGATAACGCCGACAGATGCCATCTCGACAGACCTATCCAAATGTTATTTTTCGGCAACTCTCATGAACCAGATGCGGTAAATATGTTTCAAGCGTTGTATGAGAATAACCCAGAAGTTAATTTCATTTTTTTTGGTACGGTTAATGATTGCGTAATCGATATCAAAGGCGCCAATTTTTCCTCTGAATCGACTGTGCATCAATGTCATGAACGCTTTGAGCGTTTGCGAAATCCAAATTTTCTTAAGAGCATGACTCATCTCGTTTATAACGCACATTTTGGATTTGATTCTGCTTCGAAGGAAATGTGGTCTGTTCTTGCGAATATTTTGCATGCAAATAGCAAAATCAAATTAATCGCTTTAGGTAGTTACATTTCTACGTCCGTAGATTGTGCAACCTTGATTAATAAAAGCGGATCTTTTGATGCTTGTAAAACAAAGGATGTGGTGGATTATTTTTATTCCAAAGAACGCAATATATCTCAAGTGCCCGAAGTTAAGACACTTCCATATCTGTATATCAGCAAATATGAATTGCTTTGCACTAACAACGAGTTGGCAACTTGCGAAACCCATGCTAACGGCGAACCCATGTTTTATGACCAGCATCATCTGTCGTACGGTTTTTCACGTCACTTAGGCCAATTGATAGGTAAGGTCTATAAAAAAGAATTGCATGATCTGGGGCTGCCGGAAGTCCAATAACGGTAAGGATGGAATAGGGTGATCAAATTGAGTAAAAAAAATCTATCAGCAAAGTGGAGTTCCATTTTGCTGATTTTCCCTGCGTTGATTATTAGCCTGATTCTCTTTAGTTTGTATGTCTCCATTGCAAAACCGCAAGTGCCCTATATGGACTCCATGCTTTACCTTTCGCAAGTGGAGCACCTTTTAAAAGGTGAGAAGAGTTGGTCTCAAATCTATGGGTCCGGTGAACATCATGGTCTTATATTTCCGTTTGTGTTACTCATTGAATGGATATTTTGGGGTGTTAATACGCGCATCACTACGGCGCTAACTGGGATAGTTGTCGCAGCTACGTTTTATTATTGGTTGCGCTCGTTTTTACTTGTTCGCAACGATATTTTTAATAAAATTTCTTCATTTAAAACAATAATTTTTACTGTAGCAGCGGGAATTATAATAGTTAGTCCTGCTGCTTTTGAACTGTGGACGCTCGATTTGGGCTTTGCGCAACTCATAAAAAATTTATTGATTGTTTTATTTTTTTATCAGCTAGCTATTACCCGCTTTTGGGAAAAGAATTTCGTTTGCGCCTTCCTGTTTGGTGTGTGTGGGGCGTTTTTGATTTTGTTCGCCACCTATGGATGGTCTTATCCATTCCTCGTGGCAGTTGCCTTTGCGTTTATGTGTATCGTTTGTTCAGAACCGCATACGCGCGCCAAAGCGGCTACTGCGCTGGCGATTATGATATTTGCCCAATACCTATACGTGCGCTTGGGGCAGGGGATATTTGATACCGGCCAACATGCGTCGCACAGCTTGGTCATTTCTGAGTTAGTAAAAGGTGTTCTGTTTGGTGCGGGCTCAAGCTTTATAGGCGCTGAGGCTATAGTAAAGTCTGGCTTGCCTGCTACTGTTCCCATGCTATTGGGCGGTTTGTTGTTGTCATGTGTAGGTGTTGCATTGGTTAGGGCTTTTGTTGCGCCCAGCCCGGTGAGAATATTCGCGGCGACACTGCTCGTTTTTTCTTTAGCAGTTCTTGCTGGAGTAACACTTGCTCGCGGCACAACTAATTATTTAAATACGGGCGCATCCCGTTATTTTGTGGATTATGTTTGGTTCGTGTTGGCGCCCTTGCTAATCTTAACCAAACCGGTGGATACAGTTCTTTTACCAACGTACCTCAGTTGGTTCCAGCGTTTTCCTTTGCCGAAATTGTACGATTTGGCTCGTCTCGTGATGAGCGCACTTTTTGCAATTGCGTTGATAGGGCACTTACAAACGTGGCGGATTGAGTTAAAAGCGGCACCCTATCGTGCTGAAATTTTTAAGGCTATGGCCAGTGTTTATCGTCAGGGAGTGACTAGCGAGGCGGATGCAAACTTATTACAGTCCCCTTATGAAGTGGCTCGCAAGGGAGTTGATGTGACGCAGCGTTATAATTTAACGGTGCTGCGTGCAGAGGCATCTCCCTGTACTCTACACTCCGCCGACTATAAAGGTGATTGGTACACTGCCGCGCAAGACGGTTCGCGCTGGATGGGCAAGCAAGCAACAATTACCGTGAGCAGATGCGCGAACCCAGTGAGCCTCAAAGCCTACATTCCAGAGTATTTCGCAACCCGAAGTTTGCGGATTAGTTACGATGGCCAAACAAGCAAGGTGAATCTTGAACCCGGTAAGTCCACAGCATTCACCTTGGAGAATTCGACAAATCGACGTATCCAAATTCAATTGTCTGTGGATGCGACTACCAATCCTGCTGCGCAAGGTATAAGTGCAGATGGCCGCGATTTGGGCATGCTATTGATTTTTATTGGATACTGATGAAGTTCAGCAAATTTATTTTTTGGAGTTAACGGGCAAATGATTTTAATTAATGATCTGGGTGCACATTCAAAAGTTTTAAGGCCAGTCATCGATGATGCCATAGCGCGTGTTCTGTCACGTGGATGGTTTGTGCTTGGCCCGGAAGTCACTGCGTTTGAAGGTGAGTTTGCACGCTACGTGGGTGTTGCCAAATGCGTTTCACTCGCCAACGGAACCGATGCTCTCGAACTCGCGTTACGAGCTGTTGGAGTAAGCGCAGGCGACACCGTTGCGACTGTTGCTAACGCGGGCATGTACACCACAACTGCGTTGATTGCGATTAACGCAAAGCCTTTTTTTATGGATGTTGATGCTGAATCTTGTGTGGTGACATTGGCTGAATGCGAACGTGCTATAGCAGCTGGTGTGAAAGCTGTGGTGGTTACGCATTTGTATGGTCGCGCCGCCCCGGAATTAAAAGCAATTGTTGAGCTTTGCAGCGCTCGTGGAGTGCCCCTAGTTGAGGATTGCGCACAAGCTCACGGCGCGAAAATTGATGGAAACATGGTAGGGTCTTTCGGAGACATTGCTTGCTTTAGCTTTTATCCAACAAAAAATTTAGGTGCATTAGGCGATGGCGGTGCTGTAGCCACTAATAACGCGAGTTTAGCAGACACGGTTGCACGTTTGCGCCAATACGGTTGGTCTGCAAAATATGAAGTTACCTTAGGGCACGCTAGTAATAGTCGGCTCGATGAAATTCAAGCCGCAATTCTGCGTGGTTTTTTACCCTTGCTTGATGGTTGGAATGAACGTCGACGTAAAATAGCAAAACTCTATGCTACTTTAATTTCACATCCAAACATTAAATTGCCTGAGTATAATGCTGAGGAATATGTTGGTCATCTTTACGTAATTCAAACAGAAAATCCTGCTGCGTTACGGGAGCATCTTAAGGCAAAAGATATTGCAAGCGAAGTACATTACCCGATTCCCGATTATCGCCAACCAGTTTTTAAAAATGTTTACGCAGATATATCTTTAGCGAATACAGAAGCTTTGGCGAAAAGCATTTTAACCTTGCCCTGTTACCCGGAATTAACGGATGAGCAGGTGCTGCAAATTGCAGAGGCGGTAAATTCATGGCAGGCATAATTTATTCGGTGATTATTCCCGTTTATAAAAACGAAGAATCCTTACCGCGTTTATTTAAAGCTCTGGAAGCCATGAGTGCGAATCTTGGTTCACAAATGGAAGCAGTTTTTGTGGTTGATGGCAGCCCGGATACGAGTTTTCAGATCATTAAAAATGCACTCAACAATTTAGCTTTTCCTGCACAGTTAATTGGCCATTCACGCAATTTTGGGTCTTTCCCCGCGATAAGAACAGGTTTGGCATCCGCCAAAGGAAAATATTTTGGTGTCATGGCTGCTGATTTACAGGAGCCGCCAGAATTAATTTGCGAATTCTTTCATTCTCTTGCGGCAGATGAATGCGATGTAAGTATAGGTACTCGCAATGGTCGAACAGATCCTTTTTTATCACGAGTGGCCTCGAGCATGTTTTGGGGGCTGTACCGTCGGCTTGTTGTTAAAGACATGCCGGAAGGTGGCGTGGATATTTTTGGGTGTAACCGCGTGTTCCGTGATCATTTATTGCAGCTGGAAGAATCGCGCTCATCGTTGATTGCATTAATTTTTTGGTTGGGTTTTCGTCGTAAGTTCGTATCATACATTCGCCAAGAACGTCTTGAAGGAAAGTCCGCATGGACTTTAAGTAAAAAAATCGATTACATGCTGGATAGTGTTTTTGCATTTACCGATTACCCAATTCGATTGCTGATGAAAATTGGTGCATTTGGTTCTGCGCTTTCGATACTACTTGCACTTCTTGTATTGCTCGGAAAGCTAACGGGCCAGATAGATGTTCCTGGTTACGCCGCAACTGTACTCACGGTTTTATTTTTTGGGGCGCTTAATTTGTTCGGGTTGGGATTGGTTGGAACCTACGCGTGGCGAGCTTATGAAAACAGTAAAAAAAGACCATTGGCTGTGGTTGCCAGTAGGCAGGATAATTACCAAGGTGTTGATCAATGACTAGTTACTTTATTCACCCCTCTGCAGATGTGCAAACAAAAGATGTTGGTAATGAAACCAATGTATGGCAGTACGTTGTCATATTGGAAGGGGCACGTATCGGCGATGGAGTGAATGTGTGTTCACATTGCTTTATAGAAAATGATGTCGTCATTGGCAATCGCGTAACGGTTAAATCCGGTGTGCAGCTTTGGGATGGTTTGCGCATCGGTGATGATGTTTTTATTGGCCCCAATGTCACATTTACTAATGACAAATTTCCTCGCTCAAAAATTTATCCAGAACAATTTTTACAAACTTGCGTAGAAGCTGGAGCATCTATTGGTGGTGGCGCTGTGATATTGCCGGGCATCACTATTGGCAAAGGCGCTATGGTTGGTGCAGGTGCAGTAGTTACCAAATCAGTTCCTCCTTATGCGATAGTAACTGGCTCTCCTGCTCGCATTACAGGTTACGTAGAAGCAGCAAGAAATACGGCAACACCAAATAGCAAAATAGTTACGGCAGATAACAAGCAGGACTCCGTTGTTCCCGTTGGTGTCGGCGCGGTTACCTTGCACCACTTTAAATATATTCCCGATATGCGTGGCGATTTATCGGTAGGTGAATTTGCGCGCGATATTCCTTTTGACCCCAAACGTTATTTTTTAGTATTCAATGTTCCTTCAGAAAAAACGCGCGGCGAACATGCGCACTATCATTGCCATCAGTTTTTAATTTGTGTTAAAGGAAAATGCGCGGTGGTGGTTGATGATGGGACTGAGCGCAAAGAGGTTGAGTTAAATAGGCCCGATATGGGAATTTACTTGCCACCGTTGACGTGGGGAATTCAATATAAATATTCATCTGATGCGGTGCTCTTGGTATTCGCATCGCACTACTACGAAGCAGAAGATTACATTCGAAATTACGATGATTTTCTCAATGTAATAAAAGCCAGAAGTATCTGATGAAACGCACTGATTTAAATTACGATGCCTTGCGTTTTATTTTCGCCGGGGCCATTAATACTGCTTTGAGTTACTGCGTATATTGGGTGCTGTTGGGTTGGGTCAGTTATCCCGTTGCGTATGCATTGAGTTGGGTTTTTGGATTGCTGTTAGTTGTTGTGCTTTATCCTTCCAAAGTGTTTGTCGGCAGTAAAAATTCTTTGAAAAAGCAGTTGTTGCTCGCCGTTCAATACGCATCGGTATTCTGTGTTGGGCTGGGGTTGCTGAAGGTGCTGGTAGGTTATATACATTTGCCCCCAGCATGGGCAGCCGTCATCGTTATGGGGTTTACAACCGTTCTAAATTTTGTGTTGATGCGTTTGCTTTACAGGCACAAATTATTTTCTGGTGAGTAGGAATTAAAAAAACGAAGTGGCGCACCTGACTGGGTGAGATGAGTGTTTGCAACGCGTTGCGTTGCGCGAAATCGAACGCCATGTAGCTATGCGAAATGGCCGGTAATCCAAGGTGCAGAACGAAGTGGCGCACCTGACTGGGTGAGATGAGTGTTTGCAACGCGTTGCGTTGCGCGAAATCGAACGCCATGTAGCTATGCGGAATGGCCGGTAATCCAAGGTGCAGAACGAAGTGGCGCACCTGACTGGATTCGAACCAGCGACCAACGGCTTCGGAAACCGCTACTCTATCCAACTGAGCTACAGGTGCGTAATAAGTTTTTCTAAACAAGCTTGCAGTGACTTTCAACATGGCAGTGCTTCCGCACTGCTGCTACTCCCTTCGCGCTGCTCAGGTCCTGCCCAGCAACGCAGTTGCTGGTCGTTTAGCGACGCACAAAGCGGTGCTTTGTAAACGCTTGCTGCACCTAACTGAGCTACAGGCGCAAAAACAAGAGGCCGCGATTCTACTGATCTGCGGCCTTTGCGTCTATTTATTGTGAATGATTTATGTTGCTTTCTGATCTTCCGCCAAATTCGAGATATTTAGCGTTTTGGTGATATTTACCGACCCCAAACTTTGGCTAATGGTGCCAAATTGGAAATCCTCAATCATGCGTTCCAAGCGTGGCAGGCAGCGTTTGAGGTTGGTGTAGTGTCGGAAATTGCTAAACCAGCTGGCGTTGGGGACTCGCGGTTGGTCGGGGTCGATTTCCCACGGGTGTAAATAGAAGATTTGTGGTTTGGTTTGATTGAGGCTCGCACGTTCAAACAACCAGCGTGATAGGGCATATGGATATTGGCGAAAGTATCCTCCACCTGCCGCTGGCACCGATTGGCCAAAGACTTTCGCGGTGGTGAGTGGAAATTCCGTTAGGACACTGCCGCTGGTGGTAATAATCCTGTAGGGTTCTTCTGGGCTATCTGGAATACCGTAGTTATCATGCCGAGTCGGAAAAATGCTGGAGTCCCATGCGAAACCTAACTCGGCAAGCGTATCCAGCGCCCACAAGGATTTACGAGTGATGGAGTAGCTCGCAGCGCGATATCCGACAACGGGTGCTTGGCCCAAATCTTCCAAAATCTGTTTGGATTTGGCTGTTTCTTCGCGAAATACCTTCGGGTCTTGCTTGTAAATGAGCTGATGGCTGTAGCCGTGGGAGGCAATCTCGTGCCCTTGCGCGCGGATTGTTTTAACCAGCTCGGGATAACGTTCGGCAACCCAGCCTAAAATAAAGAAGGTGATTTTAATATCGGCATCTGAAAAAAGTTGAAGCAGTCTGTGGGTGTTGGCTTCCACGCGACAGGGCCATTGATCCCAGTCTTCTGGTTTGATGACTTTATTGAAAGCCGCGACGTGGAAGTAGTCTTCCACGTCGACGGTCATGGCATGGGTTAAGCTCATGCGAAATTCCTCGCGTCGTTAGAGTTAAACCTTGTAGTAATCTCTATACCACTTCACGAAGTTTTCAACGCCCACTTCAATAGGAGTGCTTGGCTGGTAGTTCACGTCTTCAATCAAAGCATCAACGTTGGCGTAGGTATCGGGGACATCACCTGGTTGCAGAGGCAATAAGTTCTTGATTGCCTTCTTGCCCAAACAGTTCTCAAGAACTTCAATGTAACGAAGCAGCTCGACAGGGTTGTTACTACCGATGTTATAAATACGGTAGGGCCCCTTCGATGTGGCTGGATCTGGTTTATCGCCAGACCAACCCGAGTTTGGTTGGGCCACTTTATCCAGCGTGCGAGTTACACCTTCCACGATGTCATCTATATAGGTGAAATCTCTGCGGTGGTTGCCGTAGTTGAATACGTCAATGGGTTCCCCCGCAAGAATCTTCTTGGTAAAAATGAACAGCGCCATATCAGGGCGACCCCATGGGCCGTATACCGTGAAAAAGCGCAGCCCGGTGGTGGGAATGTTGAAGAGATGGCTGTATGTATGAGCCATCAACTCATTGGCTTTTTTGCTGGCTGCGTAAAGGCTTACAGGGTGATCCACGTTGTTGTGAACTGAAAATGGCATCGCAGTATTGGCGCCGTAAACAGAGCTGCTAGATGCATAAACCAAGTTCTCGGTTCCAAAGTGACGGCAGCCTTCCAGAATGTTCAAAAACCCAGTGATGTTTGCGTCAATATACGCTTGGGGATTGATCAGTGAGTAACGCACGCCTGCCTGCGCCGCAAGGTTGACAACGCGATCTGGCTTGTGGGTTTTAAAGACATTATCGATAGCCGCTTTGTCTTCAAGGTTGCAGCGAATGTCGGTAAAACCACTATTAGCGGTCAGATAAGCCAAACGATCTTTCTTAATTTGAACATCATAATAATCGTTTAAGTTGTCGATACCGACGACTTCATCGCCGCGCGCCAGCAAGCGCTTGGCGAGCGTTGATCCTATAAATCCAGCTGTACCTGTTATAAGAACTTTCATTGGAATATCTCGATTAGAGGCGCGCGTCTACTGCGTCTTTGGGTAAAACGTGCTTAACGTCGAACAGTACATGATTTGGCTTACCCAGTGCGCGAATTGCTGGCGCCCCCATGCTGCGGAACTTGTCATGGCCTACGCACAAAATGATGGCGTCGTAGGTTGCTTCGTTGGGTGAGTCAATTAGCTCAAGGCCATATTCATGTTGGGCTTCAGCTTTGTCTGCCCAAGGATCGAACACGCTTACATTCGCATTATAGTTTTGTAGCTCTTTTACAATATCGATGACACGAGTGTTGCGTAAATCAGGGCAGTTTTCTTTAAATGTTAAGCCCATGATCAGGATGTTGGCACCCACAACATGTGTTTTTCTCTGGGTCATCATCTTAACGACGGAATCCGCAATAAAATTGCCCATGCCATCATTAATACGGCGTCCTGCAAGAATTACTTCAGGGTTATAGCCTACCTGTTGTGCTTTGTGGGTAAGGTAATAGGGATCAACACTAATACAATGACCACCAACCAAACCTGGGCGGAACGGCAAGAAATTCCATTTTGTTCCGGCGGCCTCAAGCACTTCCAAGGTGTCGATGTTGAGTCGTTTAAAAATCAACGCAAGTTCATTTATAAGGGCTATATTAATATCGCGTTGAGTGTTTTCGATAACTTTAGCGGCTTCTGCAACTTTGATGCTACTGGCTTTGTGTGTTCCGACCACAACAATCCTGCGGTAAAGCTGGTCAACATATTCGGCAACTTCTGGCGTAGAGCCTGAAGTGATTTTGGTGATGTTGTGCACACGATGTTGCTTATCGCCAGGATTGATACGCTCAGGGCTGTAGCCTGCGTAGAAATCTTTGTTGAACACCAAGCCCGATATTTTCTCAATAATTGGAACGCAGACTTCTTCGGTGCAACCTGGGTACACGGTAGACTCAAAAACAACTATAGCGTTTTTAGCAATAACTCTACCCAGTAGGGCGGATGCTTTTTCCAGTGGAGTAAGATCAGGTTGCTTGCTGTCATTTATGGGGGTTGGAACAGTTACGATATAGACATCTGCGCTTTTGATATCTGCTTCGTTAGTGGTATAGCGTAGGTTTTTGGCCTCAGCGAGCTCTTCTGCATTCAGCTCAAGGGTATGGTCAATTCCCTTGCCAAGAGCATCTACTCGCTGTTGATTGATGTCGAAACCAATGGTATTTACAGTTTTGCCAAACTCTACGGCAAGTGGCAGGCCAACATAGCCTAAGCCGATTATACAAAGCGTGGGATTACTGGCGAACATAAGTTGATTCCTTAGCAGTCGATGTATCCAGAGGGTCGCTAAGTTACCACAAAAGGTTACATTTATTAAAAAAAATGCCAGAAAAATGCTCGGCGTCATACAAAATGACGCAACTTCATAGCATTGGAAGTAATAAAGCAGTTTAAGGTCGAATAATTGTCATAAATTTCGCTATAATGCGCGGCTTTATCTGAGGTTTGTGCTTGCCCGTGCGGCGGCTAACTAAGCCTCTTAACATTTCAGTCAGCGTGAAGGATCCGAATTTGTCTTATATACGTCTAAATAAGCACTACGTGCATCTTCCATATCTGTTCCTGGGTATAGCCGAATCATTGTTGTTAATATTGGCCGCTTGGCTAGCTCGGTCTATTACCGCTATGGATTCGACGATTCCATTGCCATTGGACAATTGGCTGCCCTACCTCCTGTTTTCGTTTACTCTCAGTTGCTGCACTCTTTCTATGGGGGTGTACCTCGCAATGGTTCGCGAGGGATTCAAAAGCATGGTGTTGAGGACGGTCGTTAGCTTTTTCTTTCTGGGCAGTCTTAGCTTGTATTTACTGAAGTTGCTGCTTCCCGATAGCTTCTTTCCAAATGGCTTTATTTTTTGGGGGGTTATTATCGGAACCCTTCTTGTTATTCTCGCTAGAGTGATTTTTGTCCTCGTCGTCGATACGGCCAAATTAAAGCGAAGGGTAGTTATATATGGCGCTGGAGCGCGAGCCAAAAGGCTGCTGGATGATATCTCTCCGGAAATCAACGTGCTCGGGGTAGATGTTGTTGGGTGCATTCCAAATGCCAATGAAGATATATTTGTAGCGCAGGAAACTGTGTTGCCATACCCAAGTGACTGGGTAGATTTTGTAAAAGCATCACAAATCTCAGAGATTGTTGTTTCCCCCGATGAGCGTAGACGTGCGCACGGAGGCATCGCATTTCCTTTAAGTGACTTTCTGGACTGTAAATTGGCGGGTGTTCCGTCATGTGATGCGCTGAGCTTTTACGAGCGAGAGCTTGGCAAAATCGATATCACCTTACTGCAGCCTGGATGGATGTTGTACTCAGACGGCTTTAAATATTCCAAACGCCGTCTCATCGCTAAGCGCCTTTTTGATCTTGTGCTGGCTTCTGCATTTTTTGTTGTCCTGTGGCCCTTTATGCTTTTAACTGCAATTGCGGTGAAGTTGGAGAGCCCCGGTGCGGTGCTTTATCACCAGACTCGAGTGGGATTAAACGGTCGTCCTTTTCGGATATATAAATTTCGAAGCATGCGCCAGGATGCAGAAAAAAATGGCGCGGTGTGGGCTCAAAAGAACGATGCTCGTGTTACTAAAGTGGGTGCATTTATTCGCAATACGCGGTTGGATGAACTCCCTCAGCTTTACAACGTGCTCGCGGGTAGTATGAGTTTTGTTGGGCCGCGGCCAGAACGTCCTGAGTTCGTCTCAGATCTTGCCCAGCAAATCCCCTTTTACGATACTCGTCATAAAGTAAAACCGGGCCTTATGGGGTGGGCGCAGCTTAAATATCCTTATGGCGCCTCTGTTGAAGATGCAAAAAACAAATTGCAATACGATTTGTACTACACCAAAAATCACAGCTTTTTAATGGATATGCTGATCATGATCCAGACGGTAGAAATTATTTTGTTGGGCAAAGGCGTCCACTAACATATCAAGAGGCAAGTTTATGAAAAAAAGTGCATGGTTCGTTTTGATCTTGTTTGCCGTCGGATTAGTCGCATGTAGTAATGGGAAAAAAGTAGCAGCACCTCCAATTTCCGATCGCGGTGTAATGGATGAGTATCGGATTGGTGTAGGAGATTCTCTCCAAATCAGTGTGTGGAAAAACCAAGAGTTATCCACCTCGGTACCTGTTCGTCCTGATGGAAAAATATCTCTACCCTTGGTTGGAGACATCATGGCAGCTAACTTAACGACCACTCAGCTCTCCAATAATATCATTGCCGGTTTGGAAAGTTATGTGCGTAGCCCGCAGGTTACAGTGATAGTCACCAACCCAAGTAGCTCAGATTTTCAGCGTCGGGTACGTATTACCGGAGCAGTGCAATCGCCACAGTCGATAGCATATCGCGAGGGTATGACAGTATTGGATTTATTCTTGATTGCAGGTGGTGCAAATGAATTTGCCTCTGCTAACAAAGCTAAGTTGTATCGAAAGGTAAACGGCGAGACCAAGATATACCCCGTTCGCCTGGAGGATTTAATTGAAGATGGTAACTTGGAAACGAATTATCCTCTTCAGCCATCAGACATATTAACAGTGCCTGAGCGTTCATTTTAATTTAGAGAGTTTTCATGGATAAGGTTTATTTAAGAGACTTGATGTGGGCGCTAAAAGCGGAACTGATTAGGTTCCGCTCTTGGTTTGTTATTTTATTCATTGGTTTTAGCTTTGCTGTGCTGTTGGTCGGTATGGTGTGGCCAAAGACCTTTGTTACAAATGCAGTGCTGTACGCAGACGTACAAAACATCATTGAACCACTGCTAAAAGATGCGGCTCAAGTAACAAAAATTGACCGTTCAGAGCAAGCAAAAGAATTTATCTATACGCGCGCCATCATGGAGGCCGTAGGCCGTGAGCTTGGCTTAATCAAAAAAGATATGACACCCGAACAGCAGGATGCTGTAGTCAAAAACATAAGGTCGGGGCTAATCGTAAAAACAGAGAAAAATAGTAATTTTTTTAGATTAAGTTACGAGTCATCGGACCCAGATCGTTCATTTGAACGATTGAATACAATTATCAATATATTTATTGCTGATACCGAACGCAAGAAGAGAGATGAGAGTCAAGGCGCCTACAACTTTATTGATGCTCAGGTGCAGTCTTACAAGCACCAATTAGAGTTAGCGGAGCAAAAGTTAAAAGAATTCAACTCACAAAATGTTGACGGTGATGAAGCATCTGTTGCTTCGCGTATAAATCAGCTCAGGATCGACATAGAAAGTTTGAAGATCACAATTGAGGAGTCACAGGCTCGAGTAAATACACTTCAGCAGCAACTTGGTAGCGAAGGGCAATACCAGCATGCCAAGGGCCAAGTGGACGAGATGAAACAACGACGCCAATCTTTGAATGGCCAACTCGAACAGTTGCTATTGACCTACCAAGAAGGTTACCCAGATATAGTTGCGTTACGCGCCCAAATTTCTGAATTAGATGCCGCAATAGGCAAAAAGCAAGCGTCAGGAGAGGTTTACGGCAACACGGAAAAAGTTGAAAACCCATTGTATGAAGAGCTTAGAAAACAGCTATCTGTTGCCGAGTTGGACTTGCGCACTCACAAACGTCGAATGGAATCGTTAGTGCGTTTACAAGTTCAGGAGCATGAGCGTGCTGAACGAGTTGCCTCCAACCAAGCACAGTTTTCAGAGTTAACTCGTGATTATGATGTAACACGCAAACAATACGAGGAAATGCTTCAGAGAAAAGGACAAGCTCGCTTGTCGATGACGTTGGACATTGAAGGGCAAGGTGTTAGCTATCGAATCCAGGAACCGGCAACCTTTCCTATCAAGCCTACGGGTATAAATTTTATTCATTTTGCTCTTCTCGGCCCGTTGTTGGCATTTTTGCTTCCGATTGGGCTGTTATTTGCTTACGTTATGTTGGATCCGCATATCCGTTCTGCGCGCGCACTTCAAAAGCAGTTGCCAGAAGAAATTGAACTTATTGGCGTTATCCCTCACTACCACTCACAGCTTGGGGAGCGCCTACTTAAAAAAGATATGTTGGCTATTTTGGCGGTATCGACACTGGCGATGGCTGCCTATCTAACCATTGCCATCTATTGGCAAGTTGCAAAAGGCTAAGGTGATTTGATGGATAACAGTAAAGAGCATAACCTTCGGCAACTAATCGAAAGTGTCGATGATGGTTTGACTGAGACCGATGAAGGTTTGGTCAAAGCTGCAGTGCAAGAGCACCGCAAGCGCGAACAGATTAAAAATATGGCAATCCCTGCGCTATGGACACAGGATGAGCTCTATGAAAGAAAAGTAGTTTTTGTCGGAATGAGGCAAAGAGATCTGCTCAACTCTTTCCGTGAAGTTAGAATTAAGCTTTTACAGAAAAGTAAATCTGACAACATCGTAGTACTTGTGGCATCCGTCGCTAGCGAGGGCGGGTCGAGCTTCTTTGGATTTAATTTGGCCGCAACTTTCGCGCTCGATCCGCAAAAAACCGCGTTGTATGTCGATTGTAATCCTTATGCATCGGCTGCTGAGCGTTACATAGTGACGCCGGTTGAGTTAGGGCTTACGCAATACTTGTCAGATTTTAGTATTCCATTAAAGCGAATTATTTATCCCAGCGGCATTGAACGTCTTAGAGTTATTCCGTCAGGCGGATCAAGTGAATCTGCCGCAGAATTCTTTAATTCAAAGCGTATGGAAATTCTCGTTCAAGAAATCAAAAACCGTTATCCAGACCGCTTTATAGTTCTGGACGCACCATCCATTCAGCAAACAACCGAGGCCAGAATCTTGGCGCAATATTGCGATCATGCTCTCTTGGTGGTGCCATACGGTAAAGCAGTTACTGATGAGGTGCTTGCCGCTGTAGACGCTGTTGGCAAAGAAAAATTCGCTGGGCTTGTCTTTAACAATTAGTACCGATGCGTAGAGTTCCAATCATGAAAAGTCATGCCCGCAAATTATCATGTGTATTAGTTATGTCGAGTACTGCTTTGGCAGAAACTAATGGCATCGACATGAATTTATCGCTCGCGTCTGAGCTAAGTGATAATGCCACGCGTAAATCGCTGGAAAGTGAAAAAATAGAAGAGCGGCAAAATATTTATTCGGGTGGGTTAAACGCACACTTCAAGAATCAGTGGATGCTGCTTACCTCGAATTACGATGTAATGCGGGAAGAATATCTGGAAGATTCTCAAGAAGGCTATACAACCTTAGAAGGTAAGACAGAGTTTATTCTCGGTAATGAAAATCAGCCGTTGAGCTTGCTCTTGGCTCACACAAGAAGTTCTCTCTTAAATACGCCAGATGCAATCAATATCAATAAGAATCGCGATGAGCGAACCTTGCTCGTCGCAGAGCCAAGCTACAAGTTGCAGCTTAGAAACGCGAATTTAATTTTATTTAAAGCGTCCGCTATGGAGTCAAGCTATCGCGATGACGATAGTAGAAAAGCGCAACGCAAGGGTTTGAATATAGCGTGGGAGCGCGGAATCACGCCGGTTGATCGCATTCAGGTTATTGCAGAGCGAAGCGAAACTGACTTTGCCGCAGTTCCTGATCTTAATTATACCTATGAAAGTGTTAGCGCCCTTTATGGCGTAACATTAAATAAGCTTCAATATCTCGTAAAGGTGGGGCAGAACCGCGCAACACCTAAAAGCGGTGGCGATAGCTTTTCAAATCCTTCTTACCAAGCCGAACTGAGTTATACGTCAGGCAATAACAACATAAGAGTTTCAATCGAGCAGCGAATTGAAGATACCTCTTTTGGTCGCCCTAAATCCGCAAGTGATCAAGATGGGCTTGATTCCAAGTCTTTAGGCATCGATTTAATAAACATGCAGGTGTCAGAAATAAGCTGGACCACACAAGCAATTTGTGAACGCTGTGAATTTATGTTGTTTGCGGTCAAAAACAAAGAGGACTTTAGCGCACTGTCGCAAAATAATAATTCAGATCAGGGGGTAGGAGCTAAATTTAGTTATCGATTCTCTCGCGCTGCAACGCTGAATATAGATGCCAGTAAACACGAACGTTCATTTGATAACTCGGTCTTGCAAGATGATTTTGATGTTGTTCAAACCAGAGTTTCATTCAATTATGCGGTGCTAAAAGATTTAAAATTAAGTGTATATCATAAAACTGAAGATCGCTCTTCAAACGATTTACTTAAAAATTACGATGAAAATATTTCAGGGCTAAGTATTTCTTACTCTTTTTAATGCTGGAATTGGTTAGGCGCCTCTACAGGAAAGGTAAATAAAATGAAAATTAATAATCAACCTATAAAAATTGTCGCATCAAAAACCTCTGCAAGTGCTTTGGTGCTCACAATATTGATGAGTGGCATTTTTATGTCGGGTTGTAAAGATGATAGCGCCGCCGTTGCTCAAGAGGTGGCACGTTATAATCGTTCTGCTGCAACATATCAGGAGCAAGGCCAATTTCGCGCCGCCATGTTGGAAGCAAAAAATGCTATCCAAAAAGATCCTAAAGATCCGCAAGGTTATATCACTCTTGCCAAAATAAATAATCAAATTGGCGCTAATGGATCTACACAAAAAGTTCTTGAACCAATCGTTACGGATCTCCCAGCGGTAACGCTTGAACTGGCTGAGGCATATGTTCAAGGGAAAAAATTTCGGTCTGCGCTGAATCTGTTGGAAAAATATAAGGAAGACGCAAGTCAACGTGCGAGAAAGCACGAATTGATTGCACGTAGCGCAATCTATCTGGGTGACAAAAAAGCCTACGACAGTGCTATGGAAAGTTTGGCGAAATATCCTGACCAAAAAAGCGTAACAATGTTTTTGGAGGCGGAATATCTAATGGCTCAAGGGCGTTTAGAGGAGGCCCAAGTTAAATTAGATCTGCTTAACAAAAGTGACTCAAAGAGCGTTCGCACATTGATATTGCTTGGCGAGTTCGCACAAAGACAAAATCAGTTGGCAAATAGTGAGGATTACTACACCAAAGCATTAGCGTTGTTGCCCAATACCGACGTAATGGTTATGGACAAAGCAATAGTGCTGGGCCAGCTTACTCAAACGCTAATACTACAAGGTAAAACTGCCGAGGCATATCGCTATCAAAAGATCCTGGCTGATGCGAACCCAGAGAGTAAGGCAGCACAGCAAAAATTCACTGAGGCAATGGAATTTTATCGGCAAGGTAAGTTTTCTGCAGCAGAGAAAATTCTGGATGAAATGCGCGAGCAATACCCGCAAGATAAAAACACCGCAATGCTATTGGGTTTAGTTCAGTATCAACAGGGGCAAGATAAGCAAGCGATAGAATTATTTGATAAATTTATCGATCCGGAAACCGCAAGTACAAGCATTATTCAAGCGGCGGTGCTCGCGAAATATCGCAATAACAAAATGGATGAAGCGGTAAAGCTGTTAAAGCAATCCGTAGAGAGCCAGCCTAACAACGCTGAGATCCTTGCAACCTATGGTCTCGCTCTACTGGATTTGGATCCCGTTAGCGCAGAGGGCGAAAAAGTTATTGAGAAAAGTCTCGCGTTAAATCCTAAGCAACAAAGGCTCCGTTTGGCATTGGCCAAACGCGCTTTAGCAATGAAAAACAATCAACAAGCTATTGCCCAGTTAAAAAAGGGATACGAAGAAGATCGCCAAGATTTATTCATGCAGCAAGCCTACCTCAAAGCGCTTTTGGCAGAGGATAGAGCGGCGGAAGTAAAAGAAGAAATATCCAAATACCAACGAGACTTTCCCAACAATGCGCGTGGAACTTTCTTGGAAGGTTGGTACAAAATAACTCAAAAGGATTATGCGGGCGCGCAAGCCTCATTTGAGAAAGCCTTAGCTACCAAAGGTAATACAGAAAAAACCTTGTCATATGCGGGCTTGGCGCAGCTTTTCGAAATTCAGAAAATGCCTCAGAAAGCAGTTATTGCGTGGCAATCTTTATTGCAAGAAGATCCTACACAAGTAGCCGCCTACGGTTCATGGTTGGCGCAAATTCAGGAATTAAAGCGCGCGAAAGAAGCGATTGCATTTCTTGCAGAATTAGAAGGCAAGACAGAAAAGTGGCACCCGTCCGTAGTTTTAGCGCAAGTTCTTGCCACACAAGGCCAGTTCGCTGATGCAATAAAGCACATAGAAATTGCAATGGAGCGCAGTGCAGGTGCAATAAATGTTAAGCAGGTTGCGTCAGATCTTTACATGAAAAATGGTGTAAATCTAAAAACCCAAGGAAACTTGGCCGATGCAAAAATTTCAATGCTTAAGGCGTTAAATCTCTTTCCTGCCAATATGGGCATATTAGCCAGTGTAATTGAAGTAGAGATTGCACAAAAAAATATACCTGAAGCGCAAAAGCTATTAGACCAATTTTCCAAGTCAGAAGATGTGTTGGCTGAGTACGATTATTTGCAAGCCATTATTCGCACAGCGGAAGGCAAGAGCGATGAGGCTGAAAAGCTATACATGAGTTCGTGGAAGAAAAAGCCACTGGATATAGTTGCAGAAACAATTTTTACCAATTACATGAAAGTGGGTAAAACTGCAGAGGCCGATAAGTTTGCAGATGATTGGGCTGCCAAATTGCCAAAAGCACCTCGTCCACCGCTGATCAAAGCAATGAAAGCTCAAGAATCAAAAGATATGGCATCAGCCATCAAATGGTACGAAAAAGCCATCGAGCTTGCTCCCAATATGGCCGTGGCACTGAATAATTTGGCATGGATTTATTATGAGCAAAAAAATCCTAAAGCATTAGAGCTTGGAAAGCGGGCCTATGAGTTGGCAGGCAATAACCCATCCATTATGGATACCTATGGTTGGATTCTTGTTGAAAGCAACCGAGTTCAAGAAGGGTTGGAAATTTTAGAGAGGGCGCTCAATTTAGACCCTCAAAATGCAGAAATTAAAGCGCATCATGCCGCCGCAAAAGCGAAGGCCAAGTAATCCAAGTCATTAAAGTGTGAGCTGATCAGGTGGCCAAAGAGTCACCTGATTTTTTTTAAGCCTTACATTTACATAAATGCAATTAAGATTGAGTGAGCGGAAGTTAACAATGGCATCACCAAAAATTTCCCAATATGTGCCCCTAGCAATATTGGCTTTAATTGTTCTACTTTTTTACCCATCATTTCGCGATCTTTTTGCAGTTTGGACAATATGGGATCAATCACAGTCGCACGGAATTCCTGTGGCCGCGATGTTCGTGTATTTTTTATGGAAAACATTGCCTTGGGCGAATGCAGAAAAAATATCGGGAGAGCGTTTTTTTATCGCACCGCTATTAATGTTATGCGTACTTTTATGGGTTTTGTTTTATGTTGTCAAAGTAAAGATTCTGCATGAGTTGCTGCTCATGCCCATTTTCATTACCGCGTTAACGCTAGTCTATGGCGTAAAAACCGTTTGGGCACATAGAGTCCTACTCCTTCTTCCAATATATGTAATTCCAATTTGGGATTTTATAAACGGGCACTTGGTTTTCCTAAGTAGTGCTGTTGTTGCTGAAATGGTCAGAGCAATAAATCTACCCGCATTAATAAATGGCAACAATATACAAATTCCATCCGGCCACATAGTCATTGCAGATGGCTGCTCCGGCTTACGTTATTTCATCATTTCGTTATGCTTAGCGCACACCGTGAGTTACTTGAACGGCTACAAAGAAAAAGGCTTGTTAGTGTGCTTACTGGTTGCTGCTTCGCTTGGTCTTATCACAAATTGGATACGCATTTTTCTGTTGATCTGCATTGGCTACACCACAGAAATGAAAAGCTCACTTATGGAAGATCATGAGGCTTTTGGTTGGGTGCTGTTTGCAATCGTGTGTTTTATTGCGATTTATTTCTCCCCTGTAGTGAAAGCGAGCAACCCACAAGCGGATGGCGAATTCCGTAATCTGTGGGGGCAGCAAATGACCAAAAAGCTTGCGTTAACCCTCAGCATGCTTCTTATGGCTCCTCTTGCAATTTATCTACTGGCTCAGTGGCCGGTAAAGCCGCATCAACCCTATGCAATAAATGACGCGGAATATCATGGCTTGCTCAAAATGCCGCTGGAAATTAGAGTTCCAAAATCTACCAGGCAATACAATTTTCAAAGTTTACAAAATCATATTGCTATTCAAATAAATGAATACCTACCCCAAACAATGGGGGAGCAATTAGTTCCCTACATTTCACAAATGTACAATCCTGAAGAGTGGGTGCAAGTGCACGCTAAAACACTCTCTGTTCAAAATAAACCTGCACGCTTACAAGTGTTTGGCAACAAACTAACAGGCAAAACACTCATGCAGGTTCAATGGTTTGTGGTGGGGGGGCGTCGCGCGCTCAATTTGAATCAGGCAAAATTTTATCAAGTCTCTGCCCTTCTAAAGGGGAACATGCATTTCACTATATTTACGCTACAGGCAGAGTGTGAAAATGAGCGCTGTGAAAATAGTGAGCAAGAGCTTGTTAATGAATCCAATAAATTGAAATCGGAATAAGGTTATTTATGTATATCGTATATTGGTTATCTGTATTTTTATTATTTTACATTTACATCGGCTACCCTTTACTGCTGCGCGTGCTGCCAAAAAATCCGGTAAAAAAATCAGAGCAGTTAGGCTACGCCCCCAAAGTAACTGTATTGATTCCGGCATTTAACGAAGCCAAAGTTATTAAGGGCACTATCGAAAATAAATTAGCACAAGACTACCCTGCAGAGCTTCTGGAAATAATCGTAATTTCCGATGAATCCGAAGATGGTACAGACGACATTGTAAATAGCATAGCTGCGCAAGATTCGCGCGTAAGGCTGGTGCGCCAAGTTCCAAGGCAAGGCAAAACCTCAGGGTTAAATCTTGCAATGCCACAGGCTAGCGGCGAAATCGTTATTTTTTCAGATGCAAACAGCCACTATCAATCAAATACCATTAAAAAGTTGGTGGAATGTTTTACCGATCCAGACGTGGGCTATGTCACTGGCAAAATGGTATACGTTAATGAAGAAGGCAATGTCATTGGCGATGGTTGTAGCGCCTACATGAAATATGAAAACCACCTGCGTGCGCTTGAAGCGCAAATTTCTTCAGTGGTGGGTGTAGATGGTGGAGTAGATGCAATTCGCAAAGAACTCTATCAACCCATGAATGCAGACCAGTTGCCAGATTTTGTATTGCCATTAAAAGTAGTCACGCAAGGTAAGCGCGTTATCTACTGCGAAGATGCGCTATTAAATGAAGAATCCCTAAGCAGCTCGCAATCAGAGTTTCGTATGCGAGTGCGGGTATCCTTACGTGCCTATTGGGCCATGTTTGACATGAAGCATTTATTTAACCCTTCTAAATACGGTGTCTTTAGCCTACAGCTTACATCCCATAAACTCCTTCGCTACTTAGCGTTTATTCCAATGGTGCTAGCCTTTGTTGCCAATGGCCTGCTCACCGGCGGTGGAGATTTTTACGTATTTACGTTTGTTGGGCAGGTGCTGTTTTATGGCGCTGCAGCCTATGTATCTTTAAACGATGGAACTACAAACAAATGGTTAGGTTTGGCAAATTATTTTTGCTTAATTAATTTTGCCGCAGCAATGGCATTCATAAAGTTTTTAAAAGGCGAAAAAATTGTAATGTGGAAGCCAAGGGTAGGTTAATGAAAGTTGTTCATTTAATTGATAG
>CAZOPE010000050.1:0-22992 GCA_964581625.1 uncultured Cellvibrionaceae bacterium | reverse complement strand
ATGGTGGGTCGTGCGGGATTCGAACCTGCGACCAATTGGTTAAAAGCCAACTGCTCTACCGACTGAGCTAACGACCCAAACTCGGGGTACTTGAGTTACACCTTAATAGTGCAACCAAGCGAAATATGGTGGGTCGTGCGGGATTCGAACCTGCGACCAATTGGTTAAAAGCCAACTGCTCTACCGACTGAGCTAACGACCCAAAGACTTAATTAAGACGACCTAATTAAGAGGCGCGTATAATAATGTTTTGCACTGAAAAGACAAGCCTTTTTTGCGCCTATCTCCCTAAATAGAAAGGAAAAAAATGGAATTGATTAATTAAAAGACAAGTGACCGCATGGATGACGGCTCAAAGCACTGATTTTACGAGTTACGCTTGAACATAGCGTGTTTGATCATGGACGCCAGCTTGCACAAAACCCGCCCTGCGTAGACGGCAGCTATCACACTTGCCGCACGCCTCACCTTTATCATTCGCTTGGTAACATGAAACGGTCAAACTGTAATCTACTCCTAGGCTCATTCCCAACTTGATAATGTCGCCTTTGCTTAAATCTATTAGCGGTGTGCGAATCCGCAAATGGCCGCCCTCTGCACCTGCCCGCGTGGCGAGATTCGCCATTTTTTCGAATGCAGCGATGTACTCAGGCCTGCAATCTGGATAGCCTGAAAAATCCACCGCGTTGACGCCGATAAAAATATCCTCCGCGCCCAGCACTTCGGCCCAGCCCAATGCAATTGAAAGAAAAACCGTATTACGCGCCGGAACATAGGTAACGGGAATTCCAGCGGTTTCATGTTCGGGAACCGCAATAGATTCGTCGGTGAGTGCTGAGCCACCAATAGTGCGCAAATCCAAGTTGATGACCTTGTGAGACACTGCGCCCATAGCTTCGGCGGTACGTTCAGCTGCAGCCAATTCAATGCGATGGCGTTGGCCATAATCAAAGCTCATGGTGTAACAGTCATAGCCTTCGCTGCGGGCAATAGCTAAGGCGGTGGTGGAATCCAAGCCACCAGATACAAGAACTACCGCTTTTTTTTGCGACATCTTAATAACCTGAAAGAAAAATTAGTGACCGGGAGCATCGTTCCACAGGAGTTTGTGCAGCTGTAATTGGAAGCGAACCCTTAAATTATCCGCCAAAATCCATTCAGCCAACTCCAGCGGCGTGACTTGACCAAAGCTTGGGGAAAACAGAACCTCAGAGACCTTATCCGCCAAAGAAAATTCGTCGAGCTTAAAGCGCGCCCACTCGTAATCTTCACGATTGCAGATAACAAATTTGATTTGATCATTGGCGGAAAGCACAGGAATATTTTCCCAACGATTGCGTGCCACCTCCCCTGAACCGGGCGTTTTCAAATCCATCACTTTTGTAACGCGGCGATCGACTGCATCCACCGCCAAGGCACCGCTCGTTTCAAGCGAAACCTGGTAACCCGCATCACACAATAGTGTCAGCAATGTGAGGCATTCGCGCTGAGCCAAGGGCTCTCCGCCGGTCACGCACACATAACGGGGGTTATAACTGGCTACCTTTCCCAAAATGGCGTCCAGCGAAAAGCGTTCGCCGCCGTAAAAGGCATACTCCGAGTCGCAATAACCGCAACGCAGTGGACAGCCCGTTAAACGCACAAATACCGTTGGTAAACCTACCGTGGTCGATTCACCTTGCAAGGAATAAAAGATCTCGGTGATTTTCAAACTGGCTTGAGTCATAACAACCTGATGAGCGAAAGGTATCGGCTAATCCGATAGCAGAACTGGGCAAAATAACGAGCGATCTTAACGCTCGCGAAAAGAGCGGCAGTTTACCCAAAGCCCAAGCTAGAAGCGAGAAAACCTGCCAGCAAATGCGGTTTAGCGTTGCCGAGCCTGTTCAACCGCTGCTATGCTGCCAAATGGCCCTCGGATTGGCCGTTCTTCCACCAGATCAGTTGAACCAGAAGCAGTATGAAACCGACCAAAACCAGACGCGAGTTGCATGCGGAGCTGCAGGCGCAGATCGATTCATTTTTGCAAGAAGGCGGAAATGTCAAAGAAGTCCCGCGCGGCCTGAGTGGGCGCCCTTACGCGCAATCACCTTTGATTAGCATTTTTGATGGCCAGAGCCACGAAGACCGCACACCTGTGCCGGAGGTTGTGGCTGCAATCGAAGCACGAAAAAAACCTCACACCCCCTTAAAGCACTTTAAACCTCGCCCCAAGAAGAAAGTCATTTTGGACGACTTTGGCCAACCATTGCGCTGGGAATGGGTTGAAGAGTAGCAGCCTTCTTTTTTTATAACCAAAATCTAAAATATATCCATTTTTTTGAAATATTTTAATTTTTATGCATTAAAAATGTCATTTTGATGTATTATTAAACAAAATAATCTAAAAAATGTAACAATAGGTAACACAAACTCATCAGACTTCTCCTATAATAATGCTGAATTAAACGACAACAGCACATTACAGGACTGCTTTTATGAAATGCTTTGTGATCTCGCTTTTACTTTTAAGCCCGACGATAAGCTATGCAACCCCCTACGATTTAAGTTCAGAAAAAGCACAACTTGTTAAGCAAGTCGCCACCTTAGGAGCGCCGAACGCGGCCCTTGCCCAAAACAAAAACGCATGGGACGATTTACCGAAAGTGAAAGATGAGGCCGCCTTTGTAAAGGCGGATTTGTTTGAAAAAGGCAACCTTCAGGTAACCAAGAAAATTTCCGTCAACGGTAAAAGTGGCGATCAGAACAGCGCCGATTTTAGCTACAACGTGAACATTGGCATCAAGGTCAAATTTATCTAACGCGAATGACCCCATAAAAAAAGCCCGATAGCTTTAACAGCTATCGGGCTTTTTTTATGGGTTTCCATTACAACAAATCTTTGCTCTTGAAGTACCAATAGGGCAAAAGACCGGAAAGTAGCATGATCAACAACGCCAATACCCACCCGTGCGCCCACTCTACGTTCGGCATAATTTTGAAGTTCATGCCGTAGAAGCTGGCTACCACGGTTGGTGGCAGGAAAATAACCGCAGCCACCGAGAATGTTTTAATAATCTGGTTCTGCTCGATGTTGATAAAACCTTGCGTTGAATCCATCAAGAAGTTGATTTTATCGAACAAGAATGCAGTGTGTGCCATGAGCGTATCTACATCTCGCTTGATTTCGCGCGCAGTTTCGTTGAGCTCGTTGTTATCGCGAATGTAACGCTGCAAGAAAGAGATTGAGCGCTGAGTATCCATCAAACACAGGCGAATTTTTCCGTTGCTGTCTTCTAATTTGGAGAGCTTATCAATCGCCTCTTCAAGCTCAGAGTCTTCGTCCTCCAATACCATGTGGCTGACTTCTTCAAGCTTGCGGTGGATATCTTCCAAAGCATCTGCAAGGTTTTCCACTTTTTGCTCAAACATGGTGATAAGCAAATCTTGGGGAGAAGTGATGGGGACTTGGCCGCGACGGGCGCGCATGCGAAGTAGGCGAAAATCGGCCAGATCGCCTTCGCGTACAGTAATTAAACGTTTGTCTTGCAGCAGGAACGCAACAGTCACCGTATTGTGACGTCCACCTTCACCGGGGGATAAAAACAGGGAGTGAACGTGAACACCTTCACCGTCTTGAAAGTAGCGCGCGGAGAACTCAATTTCGTCCACGTCATCTGACTCTGGCAGTTCCGCGCGCAGAAAGGTGTTTAACTCTTCACGCTCTTCATCGCTGGGCTCGTGAGCGTCAATCCACACGGCATTTGCCATGGTAGCCTTGAGCTCTTCGGTATTTACCGCCTCTTCACGCAGCAACTGGCCTTGAATTTTAAACATTCTTAACATCAGTGTTCCTCTCCTGGTTGTAGCAAGGCAAGGTTGCATCAAGTTGCGCCAAGTTTATGGCGCGCCTTATACCACATAATGGCCAGAGGTTCCGGCTTTTTTTGCGCTCGGACGATTAGAAGCCGAGCATAACTCTAGCTCAGGATTCGCCCTTCGCGTAAAAACTCGGCTCACCTTCGGGTCGAGTTTTAAAACGGCGATGCACCCATAAGTACTGATCTGGCTGTTTGGCCACGGCTGTTTCAATGATGTGGTTTATACGCGTTGTATCAGCAATGTCATCTCCCGTTGGAAAGTCTTCCAAAGGTGGCTCGATAATCAGATGGTAGTGATTGTTTTCATCGCGATAATGAGCAAAAGGAAGCACAGCCGCCTTCCCTAGTTGGGCGACACGTGCTGTTGCAACAACCGTAGCCGCGGGCACACCGAAGAAGGGCACAAAAACACCATTTTTAGAGCCAGCGTCTTGATCTGGGGCGTACCAAACAACGTGACCACGACGTAGATTCTTAATAAGTTGACGAGTATCGCTTCTCACAATCGCGGTGCCAGCAAAGCTCTCGCGGGCGCTGATGAGTTTGTAGGCCAACAAGGGGTTAGGGTCTTTTCGATAAAGCATGTCGTATTTAACATGAAACGAAAGAATGCGGGCTGCAGCATCCAGCGTGGTGAAGTGACAACCCACCAGCAAAACCCCCTGCCCTCTGGCTTGCGCCGCCTGAATATGTTCCAAACCGCGAATGGAATAGCGTTGTTTGAGCTGGCGCTCCGGCCCCCACAAGGCCACCGATGTTTCCACCACGCTTTTCCCCGTGGAATGCATGACTTTGCGCAGCAGTGTCGATTGCTCTTGCGCCGATAGCTGCGGAAAACAATGAGCTATGTTGACGCGCGCAATTCGCCGCCGCGACCCTGCTACATAATAAAATAAATCTCCCAGAAACCGGCCAAACAGCAAGCCGATGGACATAGGCAGTGCGCCGAGAATATGGAAAAACCCCAAACCTATCCAAGTTGGCCAGTAACGTGGGCCGTAAAAGGATTTATGAAACTCGGGCGGGGTATTTTTATCCACTAAAAGTCCTTGGGTTTGCGTAAAAAGATTGGGAATTTGAAGCTGGCGAATTATATCAGCCAAAGAGACAGATGAAATCGAGTTTTAACCCTATCGCACTTTAAACCCCATCGCACTTTAAACCCGAGGCTAGAAAGAAAACCTGCTCGTCATCTGCTACCCTGTGGGCTTCCTAACCCATTTTCACCACGCCCGATTATGAATATCCAACAAATTTCTACCAACATTGATCAAAAGCTTAACGAGTTGGATCAGAAACTTGGACACCTGCACGCCCAACTTCCCGGCGCTGGAGACAACCGCGAGCAGTTGTTGAACGATATGGCGGCGCTGGAGCAAATTAAAACCAAGCTGCAAAAATCGCGCAACATCATGTGGGAAGCCCATGAGTTACGAACTAGTGGCGACCAAAACCGCCTGAAACAAAAACGCTTGATCGGCATTGGGCTGTGCACCGTGAGCGGACTCGGCTTGATGTTGCTGCTTTTTTGGATGCTTAGTCATTAAACAACAAAGCCAGTCGAAACTGGCTTTGGGTTCATTTAGCGATTGCTAAGGCTTAAGCAACAGCAGTATCGATCAGTGGCTTCAATTCGCCCTTTTCGTGCATCTCAGTGATGATGTCACATCCACCAATCAGCTCACCTTTAACCCACAGCTGCGGAAAGGTTGGCCAGTTGGCGTATTTTGGCAACTCAGCGCGAATTTCAGGGTTACTCAGCACATCCACATAAGCGAAGCGTTGGCCACATGCCATAACCGCTTGGGACGCACGCATAGAGAATCCACATTGCGGTGCGTTGGGCGAGCCCTTCATAAACAGAATTACGGGGTTCTCAGAAATTTGTTGCTTGATTGTTTCAATAACGTCCATAGGGGTACCTCTAAAACGGTTGATGACCATAAACATGCGCTTACGTGAAGCGCCTAAAAACCTAGTAAAGCACTCAAGTATTCCTATTCTACCCCAGTTAACGTCTAAACTCATCCCAGCCATCGTCCAATCTCACCCACGAAACACCTAAAAAACACCCTGAAATATACTCCTCAAAAACCACCCCACTGGCGAAGCAGCTTCTTTATGTGCAAGATGAGTAAACCACCCCGCTCGTTAGCGAGCTTACTTTCCTATTTATGCCTACCATTTTCACCCAACGGAGTAAGGTTTACACGCACATGCTGAAGTTAAGGCTGCAATTTTTTATCGTCATGTTAGTTATTTTTAGTTTGCTTACAACGGGCTTGTACATATTTATCAAATACAGCTTTAAGCAAGATTTCTGGAAATATATTGAAGAAAAAGAAACACGCTTTGCGCAACCGCTTATCGTGGATTTGACTAACAAATACCAAGAGGAAAAAAATTGGGATTGGATTACCAATTGGGATGATTACGTAGTTGCAAAACTTGAATCTGAAACGCGCGAATATCGCCGAGCCAATCCACAACAATTCGGCGACCCTGTTCCAAATGCAAACCCGCTTGCCCCCGAAGATGCTAATCGACTCTTAAGCAACAATACGCTACAACCATCTCAACAAGTATTTCGTGAATGGCGACGCATGCCACCTATGTTTGCATTACGTTATATTTTTTTATTGGATAAAAATCGTCAGCACATCGCCGGAAAAAGCAAAGATGTTAATGAAGCCTTTTTAATTCCAATAATGGACGACAATAAAGTGGCGGGATACGTGGGAATTCCGTTCAATCCTGCCGTGCGTGATTTGCAAGACGCCGATTTTGCAGCGGGGCAAGAACATAAATTATCGTTGGTCATTTTAATCGCTCTTATCATTGCGGGGCTCGTTTCCTTTCCACTTGCGCACTTACTCACCAAACGAATCAGCGATTTAGTTCGTCAGGTAAATTTTTTTAGCAGGGGCAACTACGTAGAAAAAACATCCGTTAGAGGGCGTGATGAGCTGACAGAGCTGGCGCGCCACCTTAACAACTTGGGCGAAACGCTCGAACAAAGCGAGAACACTCGGCGTCAATGGGTGGCCGATATTTCTCATGAACTGCGCACACCCATTGCTGTTTTACAAGCAGAATTAGAAGCCGTAGAAGATGGCGTAAGGCCAATGGATCAAGATGCTATCAAACGCTTAATGTCGCACAGCCAACGGCTCAAACATTTAGTCAATGATTTGTATGAACTCTCACTTACCGATCTAGGCGGCATGACCTACCGCAAAAACCCTATGGATGTAGCGGTTTTACTGCAAGAATCTGTTAATAACATGCGCTCACAGTTTTCAATGCAGGATATAGATTTGAAACTGAGATTACCAAATTTCCCCGTTATGATTTACGGCGACCACAATCGCCTTCAACAATTGTTTGTTAATCTTTTAAAAAATAGCGTGCAATATACAAACTCTCCCGGCACTACCGAAGTCACCCTACATATTGAGAACCAGCAAGCAATCATTGTTGTCGAAGACACTGCTCCGGGTGTTGCGCAAGAGCATCATGAAAAATTATTTGAACGCTTGTACCGTGCAGATTCTTCTCGCCACAGAACAACCGGCGGGGCTGGTTTAGGTTTATCAATTTGCAAAAATATTGTCACGGCGCATGAAGGTAAAATAACTACCAGCAATAGTGAGCTGGGTGGATTAAAAGTTATTATTAGCCTTCCCTGTGTAAAGGATCATCTATGAACATTTTAATTGTTGAAGACGAAGTTGATTTGGGCAGCATAGTTCGCGACTACCTTAACGCGAACGAATTTTCATGTACGCTCGTCACTGATGCAGATAGCGGCTTGGAAAAAATTCAACAAGAATCTTGGGATCTAATTGTGCTGGACGTGATGCTGCCGAGCAAAAGCGGACGCATTAATGGTTTGCGTTTATGCCAGGAAGTTCGCAACAACACTAACACACCCGTAATTATAATGTCGGCACGTATAGAAGAAACAGATCGTCTTATTGGTTTTGAATTAGGTGCAGACGATTATATTTGCAAGCCGTTTAGCCCGCGTGAATTGGTCGCTCGCGTTAAAGCCATTTTAAAACGTGCCAACCCAGAACAACCCAGTCAAGGTTTTCAACTTATTAAAGAATCTCTTACTGCAATGTACGGTTCAAATAAAGTTGAACTTACCTTGATTGAATATCGTATTTTGAAAACCTTATCGGCGCGACCAAATACCATTATCTCGCGTGATGACTTGATGAAAAACGCCTACAGCGATCACCGTATTGTGAGCGATAGAACAATGGACTCACACATTACCAAGCTTAGAAAAAAGCTCTTGCCGTTAACACAAAAGGAAATTATTCATTCGGTTTACGGTGCGGGCTATAAGTTTCACATTAGCGAAAATGAGTAGAATTTCGCGTCAAGTTTCATTGAAATGCCAAGTTTTTAATGGCGGCGAACAAATTCCATAGTCTTTGCACAATTTACTGTGGACTAACGAGACCGCAATAATTAAGTTCTAAATTGCCGCAGCAATTCCTCAATCTTGATTACTTGAGTTTCTAAATGCTGGCGTGAAACCTGCGCTAGCTCTCCTGCATCTTGATTATTCTGTGCTTGCTTTAAGATATTGCTAATGCTGGCATTGATCTGTGCCATTTCTTGTTTATCATCTTCAGAGGCATTGGCAATGTGAGCATTCATTGCTTGTATTTGTTCAACCACCTTCACTATATCGGCAAAAGCGTCCGAGGTTTTGCCAATCCGTTCTTTAATCATAAGCGCTTGATTCTGCGCGCTGCCCATTACCTCCACCGCCCTGGCAGAACCCGTGGATAAATTTTTAATAATAGCCTCAATGGATTTGGTAGATTCCTGCGTGCGCGAAGCTAGGCTTCTCACCTCATCCGCAACGACAGCGAAACCCCGCCCCGTTTCACCCGCGCGCGCCGCTTCAATGGCCGCGTTCAACGCTAACAAATTCGTTTGCTCCGCAATGCTGCGAATAATTTCAAGCATGGCGCTGATGTTTTGGCTGTCGGTTACCAAATTTGAAATAACTTGCGAGGCTTTATCCACCTCGTGAGCCACTTGATCAACACCTTGTTGAGCAAGAACCACTATGTGATTGCCAGTGTGCGTACTCAATACGGCCTGTTCAGAAGCTTGATTGGCTTGTTCTGCTGCCTCTCCCACTTTAATTAGTGAGCCAGAAATTTTTTGCACAGCTTCTGCCATGAGCGAAATTTCTGTTAGCTGCGCATTTGCCATGGCAGAGGCTGTACCAATGCTTTGCGTAATTTGAGTGCTTGCGGCCATGAGAGAATGATTGCTGTGTTGTACTTGGCCGATAAGCCCTTGTAGCTTTTGAACAAAGGTATTAAAGGCCAAGGCTAGGCGCCCCACCTCTGCATCTTGATTTGTATCTGGTAACCGAACCGTCAGATCGCCAGAGCCGGCGCTCAATGAGGCTAATTGTTGAGTAACCTTTTCAATGGGGTTCAAAATAACTTTAATGGAAAAGTAAAAAACCAATCCGGCCATAGCAAAAGATAAAAGCAAACCAAAAAGTAATTTCGCGTTCGCGCCTGCTACCAAATCACTTATAGCTTTGGTTTCACCTTCAACTTTTCCATCTGCAGATTCTTCCATTTGTGAAATAAAATTAAGTAGATTTTCCACCTCACTGTCAAAGCGCTTAAATGTCGCTTCTGCAGTTTGTGAATCGTTGACGAGGTCATTCAATAATTGATCGCGAAGCTTATGGTAAACATCAAGCTTGTGATTGAGCTCAGAAATTTGGCTAACATCAAGTAAGCCTTGGGCTTTCACGCGCTCAAGCGCCTCACCCTCGCGCTCAATGGCGCTGGCTAACTGGGATTTAGCGGTACTTTGATCGATTTTTTTAATATGCAAACGCTGCAAAGTGATAATTTGCTTTTCAATTTCTATTTGGCCTTCCATAGCGCCATCGGCAGTGTCCCATGCGGGGCCCGTAATGTAGTGGAGCATGTGCGACATTTCGCCCGTCGCTTTATAGCTAATATAAGAGCCCATGCTCATTACAAATACAAATGCTAGCAAGCCGATAATTATTGCTTTTTTGATATTCATAGAATGCTCCCGATTCAACTTGCGAATATTCCAATCATCCACAAATTTTAAAACTCAACGTAAAGCCGCCCTCCTAGGGCAAAACTATTTTTAACATCTGGCGCCATACTTGGATGTTCAACTGAATACGCACTGATTTGAAAGCCTAACTTTTCGGTTAAGGGCCGAACCGTAATCGTCTCTGCAGAATAAAAGTCAGGGTTTAATTGTAGATAATCGTCACTATTACCAGCTCTCGCGAAAGCCAATCCAATATTGTCACCTTCCTTAAGCCAATTTTTATAAGAGAACCCACCGCCTAAATAGTCGCTCACCTGATTCTTATGCTTATCCGCCCTTCCGTACTGGATAAATGTTGCAAAATTCTCACCCCAGTATTTTTCACCAATGAGATAAACACCGCCATTGGAGCGACTTAAGGTACCGTCGATGGGATTTTCAACTTTCGCAGTGTGACGCCACGCTCCAATTCCAATTTTGTAATTGTTTTCATGGGCAAAGCCCCATTCTGTTGCGACAAATACACCATCGTCACGCCCAAATTTAATATGTGTGCCTCGCGGATGCTTTGGATCACCGGCAACACCGTCATAGACGGCTAACAGCAAATATTGGTCTTCTTTATTGAGCGTCAAATGAACTGTAGGAGAGGTTACGGGAAAAATTGAAGGCGTTACCTGCGCAACGTCAGGCCCAATTCCCATAGAAGACAAGTTGAATAAACTTGCGGACTCTAATGAGTAAAATGTCGAATTGTAATCGTGGAGCCCAACCAGAAGCTTAACCGCACCGTCTGCAAAACTATGTTCATACCAAAACTCATACAGCAGAAAATTATTATCGGCTTCAATGTTCGAGAGGGTTTGCAACTCACCCGTTAAAACGGAAGATGGTTTACCGTAGTCTCCTAATGCATACGCAAAGAAAGTACCTCCATCCCACCAATTAGCGGCTTCAGTATCTATGCTTAAGGTTATATCGAGGTTGCCACGGCTACGCGTGCCTGTTTCCAGCCCGCCATTTAAATTCGTTATAGATTCGAGCGTTAACGCATTCGCCCATTTAAAGGCTTCTGGTTCGTCAGCCCACAAGCAGGAAGACATTACCAATACCAAAGAACCAGTCAATACTTGCTTTACCATACTAAAATCCTTTGCAGAAGATTTTGAAAGTATAGGCAGGATTCGCAAAAGGGTAGCTCAAAAAATAAAATGATACGAAACCGATAATCCTGAATAAGGAAAAAGCCCAGTATTCGTTTTGGCAATAATTGAAAAATGGGGAGAGCCGAAGCCAATATGAGAATGATTATCGAAAAGCCGCGAGTTTGCCGACCAATCTGCTCGAGCTTCCCGTTTTTGTTTGGCGGTTAGCATGCGTAGGAATTGTTGGTGAATATGACGCAAGTAACGTCGTAGTCTGCAATGAAATCGTAGAACAATCAGCCGCAAAAAATATTTTTGCGGCTGATTTACTGACGGATTTACGCCCTTAAAAAGCAGTACGTAAGCATGCAAAGAATATGAAGGCTTTGTGCAAGAAAAAAATAGAGCACAAACTCTACTTTTTCCGCATTGTCGACTAAGACTCTAAGGGCAGCCAAATTTCCATACCACCTATTGCTTTGATTGGATCAAAATCTTCTGCGTAGTACTCAAAGAAATGAACAAGTTGCGATTTATGTTTATGCCCCGATGAATGCAACCATTTATCAAATGCGTAATCTATTGTGTTTCTAAGTTCTGAAACATGTGTTTCATGAGCAAATACCGCATATCTATTTGCTGGAACTATTAGTGGGCTCAAATCAGAAGGCAAATCAGTAAATTCATTTACTTCGCAACCCGCCATGTAATAGAGGCTGCCGCTATTATTTTCACTACTGTAAACACATAAACCGTAGGCAGCTGCATTCTTCTGATGAGGAATGTGATTAATATAAGGCCCGAATTTTTGCCACAACAAAGGAATAGTCTCAAGGCTATTCTCGGTGAGCGGTTCGCGCATACCGGCAATTAGCAAGGGCGGTAATTCAACAAAACGTGGATTAATGTTCATTTAGATTCTTCCTTGTTACTCACGCATATTGAGGATTCAAACGTTCATCTTTCTCAGGATTTAATTCTCTGATGGGACGTATTTCCACACAACCGAGACGAGCAAGTGGAATTTTACTGGCGATTTGAATAGCTTCATTTAAATCCCGTGCATCCAACAAATAAAAGCCCGCGAGCTGTTCTTTAGTTTCTGCAAATGGACCGTCAGTAATTAGCTGCTTACCATCCCGAATACGAACGCTAGTTGCCGTACTAACAGGGTGCAACGCGTTTCCACCAATCATATAACCACCGCCACGCAGATCTTCGCCGCAGGCGACACACTCTTCATTGAGTGACTGCCATTCCGCTTGCGTCATAGCGTTAATTGCTTTTTCTTCGTAATAAATCAATGCAAGATATTTCATGAAAAATTTCTCCTCACTATTTCAAAGATGCCCGCTCGTGAGTTTTAGAACTCTAGGGAACGTAGTTTGGATCCATAAACGCAAACTCCCACTGATGCCCATCCAGATCCTCAAAACCATGACCATACATAAAGCCGTGATCTTGCGGTTCGTTATAGATGCGGCCGCCAGCGGCGACAGCCTTGCGCACGATCTCGTCTACTGCAGCACGGCTATCGGCAGAGAGGCACACCAATACTTCGGTTGCTTTTTTTGCATCTACCAATTCCTTACTGGTAAATTTTTTAAAGAATGGTTCAGTCAGCAGCATGGCATATATCGTATCGCTGATAACCATACATGCACCATCGTCGTTGCTGAACTGTGGGTTAAAGCTATAGCCCAAGCTTGCAAAAAACGCTTTTGACTTGGGTAAATCTTTCACCGATAGGTTTACAAATATCTGAGTTGTCATAGTGTAAATTTCCTAATAAAAATAAATAAAACGTTCTGTATTAATCATTCAAATGAAACGATGGGTTTAAAGCCGCCATGGGCCATACGTTTCATATCAAAGGGCATCTCCATATTTTCGTTTAACCGTGGGTCAGCCATTACAGCAGCCATGACACGATCACGATCTTCACGTGAGGAATAAACAACCCAGGCAAATATAACAACTTCATTTTCCTTTGCGTCCGCGCACAACCTAAATGATCGGGTTTGTTCACCGTCTAAATCGTCACCCAAGGTTTCCCAATAAGCTAAGGCGCCGTGTTCCATCCAAATCTCACCCGCTTTAGTTGCGAGTTTTTTATAGTCATCCAACATGTTTGCGGGCAAAGGCAATAAAAAGCCATCAACATAATGAGTCATGATATTTGCTCCGTTTGGATTAAATTGATTTACCGTCGTAATAATGGACAGGTACAGCAAGCGGATCTATGTCTTCTATGCAACGAATGTTAATCGCGAACGTCGGATTTCCCGTTGGATCATTTGCCTCACCAAAAGGTTGCACGCCACAAACTCTGCAGAATTGATGTTTGATGATGTGTTTGTTAAACGTATAAGTCGTAATGTCTTCGCGCGGTGTCAGTAAATTCACTTGAGACGCAGGCACAAACCATAACAGCGTGCCTTTGCGCGAACAGATCGAACAATTGCATGCAAGCGCGCTTTCGATTTCACCTTCAACCGTAAATGCAATTTTTCCGCAATGACAGCTACCCTTGTATTTCATAACAGCTCCTTTATAGATTTCTTGATTTCAATTCAGTGACTCGGCTTATTCGCCATCAGAAATTTCGGGTTCAACTAACTGTGCTAAGAGTATTAAAGACTCCTGCCAACCCAAATAGCAAAACTCCGCAGGAATAGCATCAGGAATTCCCGATTGCACAATCTTTAAATCCGTACCGCAGAGCACAGGCGTCAACTCAATCTTTACCTGCATTTCACCGGGCAGATTAGGGTCATCAAACTGATTGGAGTAGCGAATAAGTTCATTGGGTTTCAGTTCTATATAAGTTGCGCTAAAGCTGTGACTATTTTGCGAACTAAAATTGGTGAACGACATGTGATAACCGCCACCAACGCGCGCATCCATTCGATGCATCTTCGCAGTAAACCCGTGAGGCGGAAGCCACTTAACAAGCGCATCGGAATCGATAAAGGCGCGATATATGCGATCTGGTGTAGCGCGCAGCACGCGATGAAGATTAACGGAGTTGGTCATAGCAGTGTCCTTATAGGCATAGAAGCGAAAAGATTCGGATCAAAAACGGGGTAATTGCGTTTAACTGTATGAATAGTCGAACCACAAAACCCAAAATCGACAAGACTTAATTATTATTTTTAAAAAAACGAAAAGCAGCTTAGAGAGAAGCGAGCTTGCTCTGTAAAAACCGGCGTTCAGGTTCCTGTTGCGTCAAGGCTAGCGCCTGTTGATAGGCGGCTTGCGCGGCTTGCGGCTCACCAAGTTGGCGATAAAAGTCTGCACGGGCGGCGTGGAGCAAATAATAATCCTGAAGCTCGCCTCTTGCACTTAATGACTCTATAACCGCTAAACCTGCAGCAGCACCATCACGCATGGCCAGCGCCACAGCGCGGTTGAGTTCAATAACTGGCGATGGGCTAAGCCGCAACAACAGCTCATACAACCCCAAAATTTCAGACCAATCCGTATCCGCATAAGTTTCAGCTTCTGCGTGCACCGCAGCAATGGCAGCTTGAATGGCATAAATGCCAAATCCACCCATGGTTAAGGCCCGTTCAATAAGCGGTAAGGCCTCCGCGATTTGCACTTGGTTCCAGAGCGCGCGATTTTGTTGCTCCAGTGTGAGTAAATTTCCTTGCAGATCAATTCGTGCGAACGTGCGGGAATCCTGTATCAACATAAGCCCAAGCAACCCGAACACCTCTGACCGAGGGATTAGCTCAGCCAGCAATCGCCCAAGACGTATCGCTTCCTGACTGAGATGTTGGCGCGTGAGTGATTCTCCGGAAGATGCGGAATAACCTTCGTTAAACAGTAAATAAATGGTGTGCAGAACCGCATTCAAACGATCTGGCAGCTCATGTTGCGCAGGAATTTCGTAGGGAATTGCCGCATCGCGGATTTTATTTTTTGCGCGAACAATCCGCTGTGCAATCGTTGATGGCGTTGCTAAAAAAGCGCGGGCAATTTCTTCTGTGGTAAGCCCACAAATTTCCCGTAGCGTTAGGGCGAGCTGAGCTTCTATAGAAAGACTGGGGTGGCAACAGGTAAAAATTAATTTTAACTGATCATCCTCAATGGATTCGTTAAACCATTCATCGCTATCACTAACGGACGACTCAAGCTCTTCCGCAATTCCCATCAATGACTTGTTAAATAACGCACGGCGGCGCAAATGATCAATCGCCTTAAACCTCCCTGCGGACACTAACCATGCACGGGGATTTTTCGGAATACCATCCACTGGCCACTGCGCGAGAGCAGCAATAAACGCATCATGTAGTGCTTCTTCCGCCAAATCAAAATCGCGCAACAAACGAATCAGTGTCGCCAGTACGCGGCGGGCTTCGCGGCTATAAATTTCGTTTATGTTGGCGATTATGTGAGGGTGATTATCCACCGCGTGTCCCTATTTAAGATGTGACCACGTTAAGGTGCCTATACTTCAAATGACTAGGCTTCAAATGACTAGGCTTCAAATGTCTAGGCTTCAAATGTCTAGGCTCTAGGTGACTAGGCTTCAGGTGTATTGGTATCCAGTTCACCTTTTTCAATATTTGTGCGCGCAAGGGTAGCTAACATTTGATAGCGCCGTCTAAATTCATCGAGTTGAGCTTCATCGAGTTCTTCCAAATCAAGCAAGATATTATGGGCGCCCTGGGTTACACGAATCAATTCATCTAACTTTATTTGGATGGCTTCGGTGTCACGGTTTTGCGTACTCTGGATTAAAAATACCATGAGGAACGTAATGATTGTGGTCGCTGTGTTAATGACCAATTGCCAGGTATCACTAAAATCAAACAGCGGGCCGCTAATAATCCAAGCCAATATAGTGACTATCGCGAATACAAAAACAATAGGGCGACCACAAAAACGCGAAACTTGTTTTGCAAAATTTGAATACCAATCTGTTGTTCTCATGGTTGGGCCATCCTGATTTATTCGGTGGTGTAATAAATACCAAAAGGTGGTTTGGCAAAAAAAGCCATAGCGCGCTCGATGTGTTCTTTAGGAATAATACTCGCCGCAGCCTGATGATGTGCAATTGATACCCATTCTTCTATTACCGCTAGCTGCGCACTATTTTCAGCGCCTTTTAATAATTTACACCCTATGCAGCCCTCTGCTTTGCCAACTTGGGCGACAACATTCTGCATAAAAGCCAGTAAATCCTGTTCACTACCCGCTTTAGCTTCAAAGTGATTAATGCGTGTGATGCTCATAGCTCGCTCCTCATTTGTGTAAACGTGAAAGTATTTCTTTGCGCAAAGCGGTGTACTCCCACCATGGCCGCGCTGGCTCGCCTTGCATAAAGCCAACCACCGACATAAAAACATCGATTACACAGGGGTCGTGTTTAACGTGGGTTAAGCGACATAAATCATCGTAAAGCTGGAACGCATCACGGTGAACTAAATCTGCTGGTTCATTAACACCGAGCAATTGCAAATCTGCAGCCATGGCTTTGCCTACATTTGGCAAATCAGTAAGCTTGATAAGGTTGTTGCGATCTACTTTTTGGGGATTCAAGATTATCTCCAGCAAATGACCAGAAGCGCAGGTTAATTTTCGGTGCTACGCCCGAACCTAGCTAAATGTGTATAGCGAAAACCTTTGGAGTATTTCAAACCAAAACCAAAAGCGCGATCAAATCCTATATGTGCAATCCAAACAATAGCAAGTTGGTTTACGGTAGATGACGAGACAAAAAAACCGTAGGCAAATAACATCAACGGCAAAATATAAGAATGCATTGTGTTATAGGCTATAGCGCCCACACGCGAGCTGTGAAAGTAAGCCAGAATGGACAAGTCCGGCACCAAAAATATCAGCACGAAAAAACCCCACTGAAAACCCATGAACTCGTAGGCCATTAATGCAAACACGAAAATAGCTACGCCTTCCAACCGCAATAACCAATGCAGGTTACCGGTAACATAACCTTGTTCGAGCTTACTCATACCATTCCTCCCCAATTTTATTGTTGTTGCAATGCCAATTTGCGTTTTGTTAATGCAGTTGCTTCATGTTCAAGTGGATTTTCTGGCCAGGGATGACGCGGGTATTTTCCGCGCATTTCCTTGCGAACATCTGGATATGCTTGCTGCCAAAAAGTTTGCAAATTCATCGTAATAGCAAGGGGGCTACCATTGGGCGATAGCAAATGAATTTTTAACGGCAGCTTTCCGCCCGCTAATTCCAACTGTTCGCATCCAAAAAATTCCTGCAGCTTTGCGGATACCTGAGGAACGCCTTCAGACGAAAATTCCACAATAACATGACGGCCACTCGGCAATTCAATTTTTTCTGGCAAGACTTGCGCTATGGATTGGCAGTTGTCGTAACCCAAATAAAATTCCAGCGCTGCCAACCAAGGTAAATGCTCAAGCCGCGACTGATCATTTAAAAAAGGTAACAGCCAAGCGTCTAAGACTTGAATTAAATGTTCGTCATCCAGCCTTGGTAAATCTAATAAGGATTGCGATGCAACAAAACGCGCACGCTGCAATAATCGTTCGGCAGCAGCGCTCCACTGCAACTGCATCAATCCTTTTTCGGCAATGTTGTCGCGAATAAAATCTAACAACAGCTCAGGTAATTTATTAGCGTCAATCGCACTAAATTCCTCCGCAACAACAACGCCACCCATGCGCCACTGGTGATGCATTTGCCAGCCACTGCCTTTTAAAACCAATTGGCTTTGCTGTTGGCTTAATGTGCGCTGTTCTGCGGAAGACAATTGCAAGGCGATTCCAATACCCGCATGACCTTTCGGCTTGGGGTTAATGATAGGAAAAAGCGCCCATTGCGATTCAAGCTTGGATTGGCTCTCTACACTAATACCGGAGTTCAATCTAAAACGCCCCGAATCCTGTTGATAACCAATGCGATCACTAAACGCACGCGCCAGCTTTTCAACGTGTGGATGAGCAACAGCGTCAATTCGAAGTTGTAATTTTTGTGTCCAGCGCTTTTGCTGCTGTTGCCATTGGCGATTGCGTTTTAATTCTTGTGCAGCCGCCTGCAGCAAATCATCCAAATCAGTTTCGCAGGTCAAATCAAAATGCAGAGCCAAGGCCAAGAGCAAGTCAGGCTCGGCGATTACTTTTTCATGCGCCAACAAAAATGCTGCCACACGCGGATGGGTACCTAGCGCACTCACCTGCTCGCCCGCTTTGGTAATTTTGTTGTCGGCATCCAGCAAATTCATTTGCCGTAATTGCTGTTGCGCAAAATCTAACGCGAGCTTATTGGGCGATTCTAACCACGGTAGCGAAGACGCAGGGCTTCCCCAATGCGCAAGGCGTAGCGCAAGTGGTAAAAAATCCGTTGCGCGAATTTCCGGTAAATCTGCCGCCGCGAGCGGTTGATCTTGAGACCACAACCGAATGCAGTGCCCTGCTTGCACACGCCCCGCACGCCCACGACGTTGATCTGCACTTGCCTGACTAATGCGCGCGAGCCGCAAGCGCGTTAACCCTGTGCGCTGCTCGTAATCAGGGCGGCGTACCTGACCGGAATCTATAACGAGATTGACATCCGCAATGGTTAACGACGTTTCCGCAATATTGGTGGATAAAATAACGCGTGAGCCAGATGCCGGATTTAACGCGCGTTTTTGTTCCGCTGCGGGTACACGGCTGTGTAAGCGGAAAATTTGTTGCTGCGGATAACGCGCCTGAATGGCTTGCGCACATTTTTCAATTTCGCTCCAACCTGCCAAAAATATTAGCGTGGTTGCAGTTTGCCATTCCGTGTAGGACACCAACGCACGTAGCACATGATCTTCAATTCGCTCTGGGTAAGAGTTGTTGCTTTTTGCGGCAGGTAAATAGTGCGTTGTTACGGGAAAGCATTGCCCCGGTGCGAATAAGCGTTGAGTAATTTTTTGCTGCAATTGTGGGTCTGGTGTGGCGCTCATTAAAATAAGCTGCAAGTCATCGCGCAGAATTTGCACTTCTTGCAGCCATGCCCACGCAGTGTCTTGGTTTACAGAGCGCTCGTGAATTTCATCGAGCATGACGCACGCGATATTTTCCAAGGTAGGATCTTGCAACAGATGCTGCAGCAAAATGCCGGGCGTCATTAACAGCAGACGTGTTTCATTGCTGACGCAGCTATCGTAAGGACTTTGGTAGCCAACAGTTTTCCCCAGCTCATCCCCCACCAAATCGGCCAAGCGTTGCGCGAGGGATTGCACAGCCAACACGCGCGGCTGCACTAAAATAATTTTTTGGTTAGTTGCAATTTTATGCAGCATCCACAAGGGCGCAAGCGTAGATTTGCCAGCGCCCGGTTCGGCTTCCAGCAAAAGCGTTTCTTGGCCAAGCGCGCTGAAAAAATCATCGCGCAATGCCGTTAATGGATATTGTGGAAGTCTTTCTAAAAAGGCGTATGTATTAAAGGTCATAGCTAAACTTCACGCCCGCTGCTGCATATCGTCCACTCGCGGATTCAAATGCTCGGCCATTAGTTTGATTAACTATCACCGAACCTACGTAATTTTTATCCGTAAGGTTTACCAGCTTTATCCACCAATCCAATTGAACCGGTAAATCAAACTTACCTGAGGCCGATAAATCAACAGTCGTATAGGCTGGTGCTTTTATTTGGTTATTGTCATTCGTTGCAACTTGGCTGCGGTGCGCAGCACTCAAACCCAATTTAAGTAAACCGTTTGGCAAGGCCGACCAATTAATTTGCGCGTAGTGATTTTGTTTGGCAACGCCCGGCAACTGCAAACCATTAAACTGACCTGCGGTGTAGGTTGCATCCAAATAATTAAAGGCAACGCGGAAATCCCATTGCGAATTGATTTGGTAGCGGCTATTCAATTCCACACCTTTGCGCTCAGTCGCCGTTGCGTTGATGTAAGTTGTACGGCCATTATTGGATTGATCTACCACAAGCTCATCGCGAGTCTTGATCGAAAAAGCCGTTGCACCCACAGCGAGTTTTTGTAATTGATAATCCACACCTAGTTCTTGCTGGCGATTACTGGCGGCATCCAAGGTGTTATTAAAACCTTTGTCACCGTTGGTGTATGCCATTTCAGTCAGCGTGGGCGTTTCAAAGCCATTACCCAGCGCCGCGCGCACGGAAAGATGTTCGTTCAATTGATAGCGTGTTGCCACGCTTTCAGATTGGCGATTAAATTTTTTCTCGCCACTGTCATCTGCATTTTTCGCAGGAATCACAAAATAATCCGCAACCGATAATTGCACATGGGACTGACGCGCGCCTATTAACCACTCCCACTTATCCGTCACCTGCAGCTGCAAGAGTGCGTAAGCATCGCGGTTATCCGCTTGGTCAAGTTCGTCGCGGCGCAAATCGCCCGCAATGCCTGCGTTGTTAACGTAACCTTTGCGCGTGTCATCCATAGACGACCACTCGCCGCCAACCGTAAAACTCGCCGGTAGATTCGCGAGTTTAAAGTCCCACGTGTAATTCCCGTTGCCGCCGTTAAAGCTGCGTTCTAAATCAACCACGCCACCGGAGTTAGAAAGTGCGTCGCCGCGTTGTGCAAGGTATTGCTGAATGTGACGGTCGCCGCGCCAAAGCGCAACTTGCCAGCGTTGGTCACCCTGCTCTTGCCGCAAGCTCACGGCGTTTTGCAAATGATCGATGGATTTGCGCGTATTAAAAAAATCGGAACTGGAATTTAGCTGATAAGGATCGGCCAACCATTGTGCTTCGCTAAGGCCAAGGGGATCTTCCAGCAAGGGCGCGTGCTCTTTATCAAACCGCCATTGGGCTTGCACGCCATTTTCAAATTGATAATAAACTTGCGCGCCCAGCTGCTCGCGCTCAGCACTGGCGTGCGGGCGGTTACCGTCTGCATCCATCTTGCTGGCCTGAATGCGAGCACCCAATTCGCCATTGCGAAATTCGCCCAGAATATGGTGGCGAGCCAAGCCTTCTTCATCTGCAGTGGTATCCAGAGAAATTAGGTTGCGTTGGGGCGAGGAGGTTTTCAGGTTAATCACTCCGCCCGCGCTGTTTCCGTAAAGGCTTGCCACGGGGCCGGTCAGTACGCTGATTTGATCAACACCATCCAACACCGCGCCGGAAAACTGGCCTTGGCCGTCAGGCATGCTGAGCGGAATCCCGTCTACCTGCAGCTTTAACCCACGTACACCAAAGGCCGCGCGCGCGCCAAAGCCCCGTAGGGTAATGCGCGTGTCTTGAGCGTAATTTGATCGGCTGTCCGCCTGTATACCGTTTATGCCTTGCAGAAGCTCCGCCGCATCGGCACGGCTACCGGGTTGCAGCTGGTCAGCATCCAACACCTGCGAGCCAGTAATGGAAGCACCAGTTCGCTCGCCTGTAATTACCAGAGTTTCAATTCCGCTCTGCGCCTTGGCCTGCACCGACAAACACACCACACAGCCACAAAAAGCCAATTTATTCACAAGCTTTGACATGAAAACCGCCACCGTTAAATGATGCAGGCGATGCTATCAGAATCACTCCTAGCTGCGGGCAAGGCTTAACAAAAACATAATATTATTCGCGTACGCTTTTTACGCTTACCGGTCGAAAATTACCTGTACCAAATTCTCACCAAAAGCCTATTTTCAAGCCCAAATTTGCCATTAATGCCGTTTACTTATACTATTGCGGCTCTTTTGTGGGTTTTGCTAATAGATGAAGCAAGACGCGCAAATCTCGCAGGCAACGCAATTTATTCTGGATAAGCGCCACCCAATCAGCGCTGTATTAATTCCCTGCATATAAATCACCAAGCCATTTACTGCTGGCTTTGGCGATGTATTTTTTTACTTTTTTCGTTCTACATTTATATCCAGCTTTTATCGGAGAGCAAAATGACTACCTTGATGAACACCTACGGCGCAAGAACCCTCACCCTGACCAAGGGCGAAGGCAGCCGAGTGTGGGATGACAAGGGCAACTCCTATCTGGATGCTATCAGCGGTATTGCTGTATGCGGCCTGGGCTACTCACATCCTACGCTCACCAAAGCGCTGACCGAGCAAGTTGGCACCCTCATCCATTGCTCCAACTACTACAACATTCCTACCCAGCAAAAGCTGGCAGATTTGCTGATTCAGCAATCGGGCATGGATAAAGTCTTTTTCTCCAACTCCGGCGCTGAAGCGAACGAAGCCGCCATCAAAATTGCGCGTAAGTTCGGCAATGACAGCGGCGTAAAGAACCCAGCAATCATAGTGGCGAGCAACAGCTTCCACGGCAGAACCCTCGCCACCTTAAGCGCAACGGGCAACCCGAAAGTACAAATTGGCTTTGAACCCTTGGTTCAAGGCTTTATCCGCGTGCCCTACAACGACGTTCCCGCGATAGAAGCGGCCGCCGCCGAGCACAGCAATATAGTCGCGATTTTGGTTGAGCCCGTACAAGGTGAAGGCGGCATACGCGTGCCAGCGCCAGACTATTTGAACAAACTGCGCGCCTTGGCAGATGCTAATGGCTGGTTGTTGATGTTGGATGAAATCCAGACTGGCAATGGCCGGACCGGAACCTTCTTTGCCTATCAACACAACGGAATTCTGCCGGATGTGGTTACCACCGCCAAAGGCTTGGGCAACGGCGTACCTATAGGTGCCTGCATCGCCCGGGGCAAAGCGGCGGATGTACTCCAACCCGGCAACCACGGCACCACTTTTGGCGGCAACCCCTTAGCAACCAGAGCAGGCGTTGCCGTGATAGAAGCGCTTTTGGCCGAAGGTTTAATCGAAAAAGCCAAAGTCTTGGGCGATAAAATATTGGCCGCCTTTAAAACCAAGCTCGCGGGCAACCCAAAAGTGGTTGATATCCGTGGCAAAGGTTTAATGATTGGCATTGAACTTAACGCACCGGCAGCCGAGCTAATGGATAAAGCCCGCGCTAAAGGTATTTTG
>CAZOPE010000049.1:0-24542 GCA_964581625.1 uncultured Cellvibrionaceae bacterium | reverse complement strand
GAATCAACTCACCATCTAACCAAATTACGCCATCACGATCGGCAAAAGACATAGCCAACTCCTAAATCAAATACTGTTGTCGATTAGACTGCCGCATTTATATGCCACAGTTCGAAAATTTTTTGCTGCTACTGCTGTGAGTCCGAATCGACATTAATTAGCTGGCGCCAGATGTGGCTAACCTGCTCGCGTTCAACGTCAAAGAGATGTTCACCAGCCAAAACCGCTTCTTGTTGCTGCAGCGCAAGGCGGTGCCCGATGGATCGGTAGGCTTTGTAAGCGGCGATCAGTTGGGCGACGGAAGTGGCATCGAGTAAGCCGGCCTCTTCCAAAGATCCAAGTATGCGAATGTTATCCGTGTATTGGACAATCTTGGGCGCTTGATGGGCCCAAGCCAAAGCCGCGTATTGAACCATAAATTCAATATCCACGATACCACCGGCATCCTGTTTCAAATTAAATAATGGTGTGTTTTCACGCTTGGATTTAGCTTCGCTACCCAGTTGATCGCGCATTTTCAGGCGCATGTCTCGTACTTCCTGCCGCAACATGGGCAAATCCCTCTCTTGGTGCAAAACTGCCAAACGCACTTCATCAAAACGAACAGCCAATTCCGGCGAACCGGCGACCACACGCGCACGCACCAACGCCTGATGCTCCCAAGTCCAGGCCTCCTTCATTTGATAGCGCTCAAACGCCGATAGGGTGGAAACCAGCATGCCGGAGTTGCCCGATGGCCGCAGGCGCATATCCACCTCGTAAAGCTTACCGGACGTAGTTTGGGTATTGAGGATGAAGATAATGCGCTGACCTAGGCGAGCGTAAAAAGTCAGGTTGTCGATAGATCCTTTTCCATCCGCCAAACCCTCAGTTGAAAGTGCAGTATCAGCATTATGGATAAAGACTAAATCCAAATCTGAACCGTGGCCAAGTTCGATACCACCGAGTTTTCCATAGCCAACGATCACGAAATTGGGTTCTAGCTCAACCGTTCCGTCCTCACGCAGTGGGCGGCCGTGCTTGGCAATCATGTGCTCCCACGATAGGCGCAAAACGTGCTCTAAAATAACCTCTGCAATAAAAGTGAGGTAATCACTCACTTTCATGAGCGGTAAGGTTTCACTCACCTCACCTGCGGCCACACGCAAGGCGTGAGCGGAGCGAAAGTAACGCAAGACTTCCATATGACCTTCGAGGTCATCCCACTCAAGGCGCAATACTTCGCGACGCAATTCATCTTGCAAATTAGCTTTGATTTTTTGGTGATCGTCATCAGCCGTGAAATAGAGATTCACCGGCGTTAGCAGTTCATCCAGCAGCGCGGGATATTTCGCAACCTGCTCTGCAATCATGGTGCTCGCCGCACAGAGTTTTACCAATTGATGCAAGGCGATGGGATTTTCAATCAGCAACACGAGGTAGGCGCTGCGACGCACAACAGATTCAACCAGCGGTAAAATTCGTTTCAGCGTATCAGTGAATGAAATCATCAATTCGCCGCGCTCGGCGTGCTCACTGAGCATTAATAGTAAGCGCGGCACAAAATCGTCCAAGCGGCTGCGGCTGCTCGCCTGCATGTTTACAACTGAACGATTCTCACGCAGGTCATGCAACAGTTTTAACAGCTCTTCGGGATTCTCTAATTGCTCACCTTGCAAAAGTGCTTTTGCATCCTCGGCGCTCATAGTTCCAGACTGCACACTCGCATCCCACATGCCACGCCAAATATCCAACGCCGTGATGTTCACCGTTTCACGATTTTCCGGGTCGGCAATTACAGCTTTAAATTCTTGATTCACGCGGTTACGGTAGTTATTGAGCGCTGCAAAAAAAACATCCCAGCTCTCAAAACCCATGGCCCAAGCTAACCGCAATTGGCCTATTTCATCCGTGGGTAATGCTTGGGTTTGACGATCCTGATAGCCTTGAATGGCGTGTTCCGTGTTGCGCAAAAACTCATAGGCTTCACTCAGGGCTGCACCTGCGCCTGCCGGTAAATAATGTTCTTGCTCCAAAATGGGCAACAACACCATGACTTGACGCTTACGCAAACGCGCATCGCGCCCACCGCGAATTAATTGGAAAACTTGCACCACAAATTCCACTTCACGAATGCCGCCTTCGCCGAGCTTTACATCCAAATTCATTCCCTTGCGCTGAACTTGGCGAGCGATTAACGCTTTCATTTCTCGCAAAGATTCAATTGCACTGAAATCAATGTATTGGCGATAGGTAAATGGACGCAGCATAGTGCGCAGGTATTTTTTCTCAGCTTTTATATAGTCTTCACTAAAACAAGTTCCTACTGCCGCAGCAACCGTGCGCGCTTTAATCATCGCGTAGCGTTCCCAATCGCGCCCTTGGGTTTGGTAGTAGTCTTCCATGCCCGCAAAATTGAGCACCAAAGCGCCGCTTTGCCCGTGCGGACGCAAGCGCATATCCACGCGAAAAACAAAACCATCGGCGGTGACTTTGTCCAAGCTATTAATTAATTTTTGACCAAGCTTGGTAAAAAATTCCTGATTGCTTAATACACGCGATTCGTGATTGGTGTTGCCAGATTCTGGGAAGGTAAAAATTAAATCGATATCAGAAGAAACATTTAATTCGCGCGCTCCCAACTTTCCCATTCCTAATACCAGCAGCGGTTGCGGCTGGCCAGATTCGCGGCCAATGGGCGCGCCGTACATTTTTTCAAGTTGGCGATAATGGTAGTTGGCGGTGAATTGAATTGCAGCATCGGCAAAGCGTGACAATTCCGCCGTAATATCTCGCATGGGAGCACAGCGGTTAAGATCCCGCCAAATAATTCTAATCATGGCTTTGTTGCGGAATTGGCGCAGGGTTTTATCTAACTCTACATCGGTATTGCATGCATTAATCGCCAACCCGAAAGGAACTAACGCATCTTCGCCCATTGGCTCAAAGAGCGCGCCACTTTGCACTAACTCGATTAGAAAAGACGGATTAATCGCGCAGGTTTTTGCAATAAACTCGCTGGCGGCGAAGGCACGGGTTAGCTGGTGACCAAATGTATAAGCATCCATTTTATCTGCCAACACACTGAATAGCTCGGGCAGATTTTGCTTAATACGGTTTTCTTCGAATTGCGCCCAAAAACGGGCGGCAGAGACATGCAGAGCTTGTGGAACCTGAGCGAGATCAAACATAAAAAAGCTACCTTTATTAAGATAGCCTTAGTGTAGCCTGCTCAGGTGCGTGTGTCTTATTTTCCACAACTGCTATTGCTGTATACCTTTTCCTGTTGCGGACCAGTAAATACCGCCAAGCAAATGATTCAAATATTGTGGATCTTTGTACATCTCTACATTGTGGCCGAGCGCCGATACAAACACGCGCCCTTTCTCATATTGGTGATACCAACTTACTGGGTGATTTTTCCCCATTCCGGTCGCAACCTGACCGGGCCAAATTTTGGTGGGGTCATAAGAATTTTCATCCACATTTAAGATAGGATTTATTTTTACGTTGTAAGGGTTAGTGAATTCGTACCACTCATCGCTCCAAATCCAACGCTCCGGTAACCCAAAGGTGGCGGGGAACTTTTTATCAACCGTATTGACCACTGCCGTTTGCAAAATAGGGTGGATCTTAAACGTACGGCCCACAAGCTGTTCATACCATGGCCACACGCCGGGGGCGGTAATCACAGCTCGGTGCACGACCACTACATTTCCGCCTGCACGCATATAGTCTTCAAATTTTTTGCGCTGCGTTTCGTTAAGCTCTTCACCCGGCGTATTTAAAAAAACTACCGCTGCGTATTGAGTTAAGTCGCCTTCAAAAACGTCGGGCTTGTTTGTCCAAGTGAACTCAAACGAGTGCAACTTAGAAAGCTTTTCTAAACTCTCACGCGCAACGGGAATATATTCGTAGTGATATTTATTGGGAACCGCAAGCACGAGCAATTTGAATTGGCTATCGGCGTAGCTCAGCGGCGCTATTAAAAATAAGCTGCTCATCAACCACAACATCGTTTTTTTCATTCGATAACCCTTGTTAGTTTTCTATACTGATATTCGTTTTTATGAATTTGATGGTGGGAGTATTCTATAAAAGGCTGTTTCGCGGACACGACTGTTAATTTCTTTTCGCTCTTCATGCGAAAACTGTGCGCCGATTTTTTCCGCCGCTTTGCGTGAACGCCAGTTATCGACACCGATATGCAACCACACTAAGCTCGCCCACTTAAAAGCGTGCTGCAACATGAGCTGTTTCATTTCGGCGTTAGTCGCTCCGCCCCAATAATCACACGCCAAAAATGTAAAACCTATGGCGACTTCGGCTTTATCCTTATCCCACTCGTAAAAGCGCGACGATCCTATAATGCGCTCATTTGTATTATCCACAACTACAAAAGCGCTGCCTGATACTAAGGCCCCCTTGAAGAAGCGTTGTTCAAATACATCTCGCTGATAACGCGTGGGCTCCGGGTGCTGCGCCCAAATCTTAGGATCCGAGGCCGCCGCATAAAGTGCCTCAAAATCATCTGCAACTAAGGGGCGCAAATAAATAGACGAGCCCATCAGTACTGGATTGAAATCAAATTCAGTGAATTTACTCATGGGGCACCATCAATCCCGCTCAACAAAGCATTGCATAATAAATGAGCCTGCATATTCTCCAAAGGCATAACCTCCAAACTTTTTGGACTTTTAAAAGTTAAAGTCTTGCTGTTACTCTGCGCGCCCTGTTGATAATTCAACAAAAAATGACCAAAAACAAACACTAAGGCTTCATATTTTATGGATTTTCAGTATCCCTACGCGCTCGCAGGATTATTTGTTGGATTTGTAGTTGGCTTGACGGGCGTAGGCGGCGGCTCTTTGATGACCCCCATTTTGCTGTATTTTGGTGTTAGCCCAGCCAGCGCGGTAGGGACTGATTTGCTCTACGCCGCCATTACTAAGTCTGGCGGCGTCCACGTGCATAATAAGAAGCGCAATATTGATTGGCACATCACGCTTATGTTGGCCTTGGGGAGCGTTCCAGCCGCCCTACTTACACTGTGGGCGCTCCATGCCAGTGGCTTGGATACAGCAACTATTAATAAAGTGATTAAAAAGTCCTTAGGTTGGGCGATGCTGCTGACGGCTTTGGCTATTCTGTTTAAGCAAAAAATCATGGATTTCAGCCACAACAATAATATGTGGATTACCCGCATGAATCGCAAACAACAGGATATTGCGACAGTAATTGTGGGTTTAATTATGGGCGTTATAGTGACTCTCACGTCCATCGGCGCGGGCGCCTTAGGTACAGTTGCCTTGTTTTTGCTTTACCCTCTGCTTCCTGTAGTGCGCCTCGTGGGAACAGAAATCGCCCATGCAGTTCCGCTCACCCTAGTTGCAGGTATTGGCCATGCTAGTTTCGGCAATGTAGATTGGGGATTGTTGGTGAACCTATTGATCGGCTCTTTGCCAGGTATCTACTTGGGCAGCCACCTCGCGCACCGTGCAGCAGAAAAGTATCTGCGCCCTGCGCTGGCAATGATGATGTTTTACGCGGGCAGCAAGCTGGTACTCTAAATTCGTGATTTCAAACTAGATCGGTAAACATTCACTGCATGGGTGAGCCTATCATTTGGTTCACCTTTTTGGTCGTTATTGCCGGGAACAGTATTGAGCCAAAGCCCATCGTTGGATTGCGTGCGATAATCACGTAATATATTGCGTTCATCTTGTATACATGCCGGATGAGGGAAGGCCTAAATCATCCGGCCAAATGCCGCCCACAGCCAACAATAATTATCCGTTCTAAGGTTTCCCGATTGATGCTTAAGTTTTACCGCAATGCATCCATTTTATTCTTAGCGCTGCTCCTTATCACAGGGGGGCTAATCTATGCCGGCATCATTAAATCGCGGTTGGATACCTCTCTGTTCCCCGCCAGAGATAAAGACTTCATGTGGCGGCCATCAACCGAGCCGCAAGCACCTAATGGCCAGACAAGTCTCAGCTTGAAAGAAGAACTTGGGACTGTGGAGTTCGACTTCATTTTAGACCCCCAGCAGTCTTTCCCTTACATCCACTATTCCATGGCGTTTACAGATGCGGTTCAACCCTACAAGCTGGTTGACCTTTCCAAGTACCGCAACATTTCGTTCAAAATTATGTGCGATCCACGCAACGTACTGGTTTTCACTTTATTTAGCTTTGACGACAAGGTAACCGATTTGAACAATCCGGTTACTCGTCGCGTATCTTCAAAAGCCTTTGTGTGTAGTAGCGACTGGACAACGGTGAACATCCCATTTGATGAAATATTCACCCCCGACTGGTGGCTGGGTAGGAATCATTATGAGCTAGGGGATACGGGCTACCATCAAGATAAAGTCATGGGCTTTGCTTGGCATAACTCGCTTTACACCCCATCTAATACCAAAATCCATGTGAAGATCGCAGATGTAAAAATACAAGGGCGCGACTACGGGCACATTTACGCAACAGGTGCGCTGATTGGGATTATCTGGGTGTTGAGTTTTGTATGGCTGTTCCGCCGTTACACCGCTGTTCTAATAGAAGATTTAAAAGAAAAACTAAAGCAAGATCAGCCACTTATTGCTTATAAAAAACTCTCGATCGAGCCGCAGAAAGACAAAGAAAAAATTGCTGTTTTGAATTTTATTGCTACCGAATACGTTAACCCTGAACTCAGTATTGAAACATTAACCACTAGCTTGGGAATTAACCGAGCCAAGATTAACGACATTTTGAAAGAAGAGCTTGGATTAACCTTTAGCAGTTATCTCAACAAGTTAAGGCTCACAGAAGCGGCTCGCTTACTATCGGAAAGCAAAGACGCAAACGTCTCAGAAATTGCTTATGCCGTGGGTTACAACAATGTGAGCTACTTTAACAAGCTGTTCAAAGCCACCTACAACTGCGCCCCCAAAACATTTAAAGATTTCAGCCTTTCCGAACAGTCAGACACCTAGCTCAACGGTTAATACTTCACCTTCACTTCGAAAGCAGCTTGTATTGCAAGCTGCTTGGTTCCGATTATTCAATTCCTCGCACTCAGCCCGCTCACTTATTAATCTGTTTTCACCAGCAAAAAAAACGCAAAATTCCTTTAACTTTTAAAAATTCCAATAAAACCGAAAAAAATTTGAAACGGCTCCCCGCCTTCTTCTATATTTTAGCATTGAGGACTAGTATACAAGTCCTCTAGTAATCATTACTATAATACCGCTGGCTGGGCATCAATACCGTGGAGATTCACTTCATTGAATCTGGTGCAGGTAAAACCAGTGGTCGTTCATGCAAGCAGCAAATCCAACCTCTTGCGCCAATCGATTGGACAGAGGTTGTTCTAGCCATAGATAACAAATAATAAATTGGAGTTTCATATGAAAAGCAAAGTGCACAAGCCCATATTTCACTTAAGCATACTGAGCTTGAGCGTTATTGCGGCAATGACTCAAGCCGCGGAATCTACCCCAGCAGAAGCTGAAGAAATCGTTGTAACGGGTTATAAAGGCAGCCTACAAAGCGCCACTAACGCAAAACGCCAATCTACCGCTTTGGTAGAGTCTGTATTTGCGGAAGATATTGGTAAGTTTGCTGATTCAAACATTGCTGAAGCCATCAACCGTATGCCAGGTGTACAAATCAACCGCGACCCCTTCGGCGAAGGCGTTAACGTTTCTGTTCGTGGCCTCCCCACAAGTTTTACCAAAGTACTCCTGAACGGCTCGCAAATTGCGGTGGCCACATCAGGGACTATTGATACCCAAAACCAAAACCGCGAAGTGGATTTAAACCTCTTTCCAACGGAGTTGTTTACTCGCTTTGATATTCAGAAAACCCCTACCGCAAGCATGCTAGAAGGCGGTATTTCGGGGATTGTTAACATTCGCGCAGCGCGTCCATTCGACTACAAAGAAGACGGCTTCCGCACCAATGTTAGCGTTCAAGATGTTTACACAGAGTTGCAATCTACCAACAGCCCAAAAATTTCTGCGAGCAGCAGCTGGCGCAATGATGAGTTTGGTGTGCTTCTAGGTGTATCTCACGTGGATAAAAAACTGGCCGCCAACGGTTATGAAACCATCGGCTACAGCAACCTCAATACATCGCACAAAATCTGCGGTACCACACCAGGCGCTGGCCAAACACTAGCAACTACCGGTGGTTGTAACCCGTCAGGCAGTAACAACTGGTTATTGGCCGGCCTCGATCAAACCGCAACCAGCCAAAATTTTGGTAATGGTAAAGTTCCCGTTAATGCAGGTGCTGGCTTGGTTGATGGTGCGATCATTGACCAAGCTTTTTTATTGGCCAAAAACCCAGGTTTGAACATTACCCAAATCTCTGAAGCACTTATGCCTCGCTTGGGCCGCCAAGCCTATATGAGCGGCACCGATGGACGTACCACTGGTTTGGCTTCGTTTGAATACCGTCCGAACGATCAAATGAAATTCTATTTGGATGTAATGTCCACCAACATCAAAAAAGATGTGGATCGCTTGGCGATGACCATGGTGGGCCGTAACGGCTCCATGATCCCGCTCAACATGAAAGTGGATGACAACAACGTGGTTGAATCCGGTACTTTTGCGAATGTTCAATTCTTCCAAGAGGCAAGACCTTACAAAGAAAGCGCCCAGTTCTACAACATTAACCCCGGCGCCCATTTTGAGTTTGGCGATGCTCACACTTTAGACATTCAGGCAAACAGCAGCCGTAGTGATTGGTTCCGTGAGGCGCCAACCGTGATGGTTGCAACTCAATTGAATAAGGGGATTTACGTTAATTACACCAACGGCGAAGTGCCCACGTTTGACGTGATGGACGCTAACGGCAAAGTTGATTTCAACAACCCGGAGTTAGGTTGGGGCTGGAACGGTGGTCGTTTGAACATTTCTAACGAAAAACGCCACACCGAGACCGATGGCGCGCATGTCGATTACCGTTTTGGTGATGATGACAACAACATCAAATTTGGTTTGGCCTACGACAAAGCGTCTCGCAAAATCGCCGGTTTCGACAACAGCGGTCGCTGGGAAGACGTAGTCTGCCGCGATGGTTTGGATGCAAGCGGCAACACGCCAACATCAGGCCGCAAAGGCTGTAACGGTTTGAACCCCAACTCACGCGTGCCGCTCAGCCAATTAAGCTCTTACCTAACTAAAGGCCCAGGATTTATCACGGTAAACTTCGATAAATTCAAAGCAGATACCGGTTATTACGCCTTAAGAGATTCGGCTCCAGAGGGTGGCGGTTCATCAACAGGTGCATCAACCGCGCTGATGGAAGAAAAAACTCAAGGTGCTTATTTGGAATTCAACACCACCGCTGAAGTGGTTGGTCATGAAATGCGCTTCAACCTAGGGGGGCGTTACATAAATACCGATCAAACCATCTCTGGCCCAGTAACCATTGCAGCGCAACCCGCAACGGCGACCACCCCAGCGGTTGCTGAACAACGTTTCTATGTGTCAAAACCCGTGAATTACAACTACTTGTTGCCATCATTCAACGCCACCTTCCAAGCAACGGATGACATCGTTTTACGCTTTGCTGCATCTCGCACCATGACTCGTCCGAACCCAAGCGCCATGCTTCCTGGCACTAACTTCAGCGATCCATCTGCACAAAACGCAAGCTACGGTAATCCAGAGCTGTCTCCATACCTCTCTACTAACATCGATTTCGGTGGTGAATGGTATACCGGTGACGAAGGTTATGTAGGTGCAACCTTCTTCGGTAAACAAATGACTGGTTTCACGGTTGCCAATACCTTCAACATTCCCTTCAGTAAGTTAGTAGTAGGTATCGGAAGCGACCAAACTATCCCCTTCAACAGTATCGGTGAAAGCCGCCAGGCTGCAATTAATGCTCGTGGAGGCCCAGACCTTGCGCCAATTCTTGTTAGCCAACAGGTAAACGCTCCCGGTAACCTAGAAATGGAAGGTGCGGAATTTACGTGGGTACAACCATTGGACTTTGTCTTCAAAGGCTTTGGATTTAACGCTAACTACACCCACATGTACCAACGTGGTGAAGGCGCAGGCGCTCCAGCGAAAGCAATTGGTATATCGCCTGAAACTTATAACTTTACCGCTTACTGGGAAGATTTTGGTGCATCCGTTCGTTTGACCTATGTATGGAATGACAAACAAACTTCTTCTGGGCCAAATCAAAACGGTGTTCTTAGTACTGAACTCATGACCGATGCTCGTGGACAGCTGGATCTTTCTACCAGCTACGAGTTTGCTGATGTAATGGGTAAACCAAAAGTGAGCTTCAGTGTATCGAATCTCACTGACGAACCACTGAGAATGACCTTCGCCTATGACAATGCAACTTACAGCTCCTTTAAAACCGGTTACATTGCAACATTGGGTGTGAACGCTTCTTTCTAAGCAGATCATTCATAGTAAGCGTTAACCTTAAATCCCCCTGCCACCACAGGGGGATTTTTTTTAGGTTGACTAGGCTATGTCGACGTTTCCTGTACACAAGATTATCCCCTCCATTCTCACAGCCACCGCAAAACCTCATCATCAATAAGATTTTTTTAATCCTTTAAAAAAGCAATGACATTTGCCATCAAAAAAATCGCAAGAATTGTTTAACTTTCTTAATGTTCAATAAAACACATTGAAAAGTTAAAAGTTGAACCTTTTTATTTCTATATCTTCTATCCATCGATTTGCTAACTCCCCCCTGATTTCAGGGGTAGCATTATCTCCCGCTTGCGGGAGTTCTCACCCCTGCTTTGCAGGGGTTTTTTATTTTGGGGATATTAATTTCCAGCCAAGAATGACAAATAAAAAAAGCCGCTCTCAAGAAGCGGCTTTTTTTAGGCTGGAAGAAATGTGTTTATTATTTAAACGTTTTGTTCAAAAACACTATCGCATCATCTAACACAGGCGTTGCCAACTCTTTGAAACAGCCGTGGTTGTATTCGTTGCAGCCGCTATCCAGAAAGCCGTGGCCCTTACCTTCATAGATTTTAAATTCCACCGGCTGGTCAGCTTGTTTCAACATATCCACAAAACGGGTTGCTACATCAGGTGGCGTTAAACCATCTTTACTACCCACGTAGATAAATTGTGGTGGAAGCTTGCGCTCTTTGCGGGTAGGTACGGAATAAATGGGCGACACCGTTTTGTAGAATTCAGGGTGATTATCGGCATTAACATCCACGCCAAAGATTCCGCGTGGCTTGGCTTTTGCCCATTCCCAGAATTTGTTGTTCGGTGCCTCAAAACCACCCTTGCCAGCAGACAACAAATCATAAGCTGCATAACTCAGCACAGCCGCTTGCACACGTGCGCCGTCTTTTTTAGCGACCTGTTCAGCGGTTTTATTTTTGGGGAGATAACTTGGCTTGAAGCCGAGCGTGGTGCCCGCAAAACCATCTGATTCGAGTTTATGACCCGCCAATACAACCATGGCCGCTAATTGACCACCCGCACTATCACCTGTTACTGCAATTTTGTTTGGGTTACCGCCATATTGCTTGATGTTGTCTTTCACCCAAAGTACCGCGCCGAGCGCGTCTTCAACCATTTCATTGAGTGTCGTTGTATTGTTGTTGTCACCTAACAAACGGTAATTCACATTGACCACCACCAAATTGGCATTGGTCGCCATGTATTTGGACATATCCGTCATGATGGATTTTGAATTGAGCAACCAACCACCGCCGTGGTAAACAACCAACACGGGCAGGTTCTTTTTCTTGATGTCCGGCGTATAAATATCTGCTGTTAACGTAAAGCCTTTGGCTTCCGCCCATGGGATATCTTTATGCTCGATGAGAGCGTGCTCAGCTTTAACCAACTGGCAAAAGCTTAGGCTGAGTATGAGCAGCAAATAGCTGATCTTGATAGTTAGCTTATTCATAGAGAAGACCTGCGTTGGGTGAGGATTAACATTGTTGGAATTATGGTGGAGAGCTACAGGTACAGGGCCGACTTTGAGTTACAGCCGGTCTACAATAAAAAACGCACTGCATTTTATACAAATACAGTGCGTTCGGGTTACATCAGATTAGTTAAGATTTATTTGCTACCCAAAAGCTTTCGCGGCTCAGGGCCAAAATAACTTTTCGGAACAGGCTTATCGCTGATAATGATTTTTTGCACAACTATCGCAGGGTCAACCATGGCGATTTTAAGCGTGTGAGCACCTGCGTTCTCCACTTTGTAGGTTGTGCGTAAATAGCGTGCGTTATCCTTGGTAACGAGATGCTCCTACCATTAGCCTATTCAGTTCATTGTGGATTTCTGGCTCATTAGTAAGTTGCGAGAAAAATTCATCCAAACCATCTGCACTCGCCAAGCCTACAATAACGCCCAAAACTGATCCGCGATGGCAGTTTTCACCGCCAAGGTTGGTGTTGGTTAACAGTGCATGCTTTGGCGTTTCGCAATATTTATACGCCAAATATAAAAGGCTCGGCCAGGAGTCGTCTATGTAACACGCTTTAGAGAAAACCCCACCCACCACTTCGCTATCGCTGAGATTTTTCTGAACCAACTTTTCCAAATCCAAGCCAACCGATTTTTTGGCAATTTGTGCGATATAGCTTTTTGCGTTTTCTTCTGGGTTGCGAAATAAAAGTGAATCGATTAAATCAACATAAGCATTGCAAATTTCCCCGAGTTTTTTATCCGGATGAGTGAGGTATAAATGCTCACGGCAACGTGCTTGCACTCTGGGTAAGGAGCGGTCAATTAACAGCTCGGCAATCGCAATTGGCGCAATTGTGACCAACCCCCCCACAGACGCCGTATCGTGAGTTACCGACCCACATTTATGCGGAGACAAGCCTTTGGTCAGGTTTGCGAAGAAACCACGGTGATAAGATTCCGCGTAAGTATCCGGGTGCTGCGGAGTCTCTGATGTCATAAATGCAATGTAGTTTTCTAAAAAGATATCGGCATTGTAACGCCCCTCATTTTGGTTAAGAGCACGGGTCACAAGACGAGCGCAATGTGCATTAAGTGTGTTTTCGCCAGCCAATAAACCACGATGATAATGTTGGTTCGCTATACCCCAATATTGTCGCTTACCTTTCAAAATAACATCGCCGACGATTTCTTTTGCTGCCGCCGCTTTTTGTGAGCCTCGCCCGCCAGCACTGGTTGAATGTAAATTCATAATTGATGTGGGGTGAAGCGCAGGTGCAGCCTCAAACTTCTGAATGCCACCGGGGAAGGCCTTAATAATATCCAGTGAGTTGTAATACCAATGCACAGGCATAGATAAAGCATCGGCAACGTAAGTCAGTTTTAACGCTGCAAGTGCGCGATCTTTAACAACAGAGTTTTGTAAGCTAATCATACGGAGGGCTCTGGAACAAAATGAATATTCGACATGCGTTTCGATCGGCGATGGAATCCCATTGGAAGAATTACCCCGATATATACGCACAACATAGACATTTAGTTTTACCCTGCCCAATTATCGCTATTTATTAAACGCATCGCGTCGTCAGACAAATAATTTAGTTGAGCAACATTCCGACCCACTCGGACAAGGGTTTTATCCCATATTTTGATTCACAAGCACCGCGTGAGTCGGAGCACGACGCAAGTGATTAAGGACGGCTTTTTAGTCGGTTTGGAATCCAGTCTTTCGTCATTGCGGAATCCTCGAGACGAAGAAATATTTTGCAGCAGGACGCTGAGCGAAAGGGTGCATAAAATTTTTATGCGCAACCACCAAACGAATGCTCCTGTATATGAGCAATGCGGTATTTACTATTTTGCTGGGCAGATAGTTTAGATATTCGCGAAGACGGTGAATCAATAATCAAGGCAAGTCAATGCTCGCTTCTCTCACCTACTCCCCGGCCCTTACAATCAACTCCGAAACTTCATATGTTTAACAAGCCCAGGGCTCTTGCTTGATCAAGACTCATTGGTTTAACAAAATGGTGATCGAACCCAGCATCTGAAGCGGCCTGCTTATCTCGTGCTTGGCCAAAGCCGGTCAAGGCGATCAATATGGCTTCCTTATTTTTTTCCCTAGACTTTAACGCTTTCGCCACATCATAGCCCGTCATGTCCGGCAAACCTATGTCGAGGAAAATATAATGCGGATCAAAAATTTCTGCCACTTCCAATGCTTTGTGACCTGAGTGTGCTGTCTCTACCTGATGACCGCTTAACTCAAATAGTTTAGCAAGCGTAGATGCCGCATCTTGGTTATCGTCCACAACCAAAATTCTAAACGCGGCAAACTCACTGGAGTTTTCAGTGTCGTCCGGTGAATTAAAATCATTAACAGTGGCGCGCGGTAAAGTCACCTTAAACACACTCCCACAATTAAGACCTTCACTTTCTACTTCCACTTTTCCGCCATGAAGCGAAACGAGTTCTTTGACTAACGCCAGCCCAATGCCCAAACCCTCAACAGCTTGGTCCCTGACTTTGTTGCCTTGAGCAAACAATTCAAATATTTCAGTTATATCATTTGGTGAAACACCAATGCCATTATCAGAAACCTTGATGCAAATATCATTTTCTTTCACTTCGCAATCTATCTGGACGAGACCTCCAGTTGGGGTAAATTTGGCTGCATTCAAAAGCAAATTAGAAATAATTTGCGCTAACCTAAGCTCATCTCCTAAAACAAATACCTCGGAGGTTGGAAAATTTACCGTTAAGGCATGCTGACGGTTTTCAATCATAGGCAATGCGATTTCTGCGGCGCTCTCAATGATGGAACGTAACGAAATAGCCTCAACACGTAAATTAACCTTACCGCTGGAAACCCGCGATACGTCCAGAAGATCATCCACAAGTTGAGCCAAATGATTAGCTTGGCGCCGGACAATTTCCCTAACTTTTACGAGATCAGAAGACGGTGAAGGCTCAAGTCTCGTCCAGATCTCTACGGCGTTTCTAATCGGGCCTATGGGGTTCCGCAATTCATGCGCGAGAGTTGCAATAAAAGTATCTTTACGACGATCAACATCCCGTAACTTTCGCTCAACATCGCCTAAGCGAAGCAATGCATTGACGTTTGCCAAGAGCTCGTCCTGATCGATTGGCTCCATCAAATAATTGTCTGCCCCGTCTTCAAGAGCACGAATTTTATCGGCAGTTCCTAAGAAAGAAGCAGAAGTTTGTAAGATCAAAATATTTTGTGTCGCCGGATCAGATTTTAATATTCGGCAGACTTCCATACCGTTGATGTCAGGGAGCTTAACGTCGAGCAAAATCAGCGAAGGATGTTTTTCGCGTGCAAGACGCAAAGTGTCTTCACCATTTTCACATTCAATGACGGTGAAGCCTGCACGATTCAAAATGCGAGTTTTTACATAGCGGGCGCCATCGTTGTCATCAACGTTCATGATTACGGTGTTTTGATTTGTCCGCATGTACATCACCCTTAATGAGGTCGTTCAGCGTTATCGTGAACTTTAACCAAAGTTTCTATAACGCTGAGCAATTCATATTTAAATATCGGCTTAACGTAATAGGCATCGGCACCCAGCAATAGCCCTTTTCGCTTATCCTCTACATCGCTGATTACGATGACCGGAATGTGTTTACGTGACGCGTCACTCTTGATTTCTGCAAGCCAAGACCACGTCGTTTCACCGTAGAGCATAACATCCAGTAAAACCGCACTAGGATGAATGAGCGGCCACAACTCATTGGCTTCGCGGACCGAATCGGCGATAACGATTCGATATTCGGAATCCTCGAAAATTTTTTTATAGACGAGCTGTACGGTTGTATTATCTTCAACGATTAAAATGGGAGGTCTCTCGTCAGATTTTTCGCCCGTGAGCTGTCGGTCCCGTAAATAAGGCTCATGTTCAACCTTTAATTTAATCGGAAGAGTAACTGAAAAGGTAGAACCCTTCCCCGGCGTACTCACAACCGACACACTTCCCCCCATTAAGTTCGCGAGCTTACTGCATAGCGGTAACCCAAGTCCGGTGCCTTTAACTTTGCGTTGAAGTTTACTTTCAATTTGTCCGAACTCCTCAAAAATCAAATGTACATCTTTTGGATCAATACCTATACCAGTATCCACAACATCGAATTTTATGAGATCAACATCAATTTTTGTAGCGATGACATTGATATAACCTTGCTCAGTAAATTTCAGCGCGTTCGAAATAAAATTTCGCAAAATTTGTGATAGCTTTGCTTCGTCAGTGTATAAGACTAAATCGTCTTCGGGGTCAAAAAAGTTTAGAGCCAAGGAATCCGATACCAACAGAGGTCTTAACATTCCACGAAGTGCGCTGAAAAGTTCAGCAACATTAAATTCTCGCGGATGAACTTCAGTCTTTCCCGCTTCGATTTTTGCAATATCGAGGAGATCGTCCACCAACTCTGAAAGTGAAAGTGCACCTTTCATAATAAGCGTCAGTTGCTTTTCTTGCTCTTCGCTCAAAGGACCGTCAGAACGACTCAGAAGTAATTTAGTCAGAGCCCTAATAGAACTTAATGGCGTTCGGAATTCATGACTCATGTTTGAGAGAAATCGTGATTTCATCTCGTCAGCACGTTGCAAGTGGTTCGCTTTTTCGTCTAGCTCCGCATATAGCGCTACAACACCACGATTAGTGTCCTCAAGCTCATGCGTAAGCTGAATTAAGTCATTTTGGCGTGCCTTAAGTTCCCCCAAAGCATCCATTAGTTCGTGGTTTTGCTGAGCTATTTCAGAAATCGCGGTATCAGGTTGGGATACATTGAGTTGCGAAAAAAAGGAAGAACTGTTGGAGGTAGTTAGCAGTGGAGCCTGAATAGGCAGAATTTTTTGTAGAGTCACCTCCGTGCCAGATGGGCCGGTCTCGATATCAAACTTGTCCATCAGCTCTTGGCAGCCGATAATTCCCTTTCCCATTCCTGTAGAAGAAACATATTCACCAGCCAGTATGGAATCTATGTGTTTTATTCCCGCACCTTGATCTGAGACAACAACCTTTAAAACCTGCGGCGCCGTTTCGCCCTCGATAGTGAAGCTCACCTTTCCCTCGCCAACGTAGCGAAATATATTACGTGCCAGCTCAGACACTGACGTAGCAACGCGAACTTGATCCTGATTAGCAAAGCCACAAATTCCCGCAATTTGTCGTGCGCGCTGCCGAGCAGCCACCACGTCAAATTCTGTTTTAATTTTTATATTGAGAACGCAAATTGTCACAACAGAGTTCCTTTGTCGCGCAGTACGACGACAGAAACATCGTCTCGCCCACGAGAAAAATCCCGATAGAGAACTGCTGCAATTAAATTTGGATGCGCACCTGATAATCCAGTGTATTGTTTGAGATCCCAGCGCGTATTAATACCATCCGAATGACTGATTAAAATATTGTTAGCGCGCCAGGGCTGCGTGAACTCTTGGATTTTAAGAAGATTACTTCCCACAATACCATTGTGCGAAACCAGATGTCGTCTCGCCTGATCTTCGAATAAACAAACCGAAATATTTCCCACTCCCGCAAACCGTAGTTCAGATTGATTTCGGTCTATGCAGCTAATTGCAATCGCAGCTCCCCGGGTACCCTTAAGCGCGTGATGACATTGTTTTAACAGCAAAGTTGGAGACGCTTCCGTACTACTTGATACAACATCTTGGGCAGCTCTGGATGCGTCCGCTGCGGCGGCGCCGTGCCCCAAACCATCGGACATTAGAACCGTACAATTACTCTCTGTTACCCGTAACTCGAATGCATCACCACTGATTTCTTCCGTGGCTATGGGCAAACATATTCCGCCAACTTCCCATCCCATATCATCTGGAATGGATCGATCCTTCCACAACATACTGAACAGCACAACACCATTTTTTTCGCCGGAAAATATGTCGAATTCATCGGATAAGCGCTCAATCGTCCCTAAACCAACGCCGTATGTTCCCGCTGTGGAATTGCCGTCGCTCATGTTGTGGGAAATGTCGGTCATACCGGGCCCGGAATCAATCACCAAAATTTCAATGCCGCATACTTCATTTCGTTCAACTGAGCGAATTAAAATCTCCCCGCTGACTGCAAACTTGAGAATATTTGTTGCGGCTTCAGTAATAACTAACGCTAACTCACCCGTGCGAACTTCACTGAAGCTGCATGCGTTTGCAAGAGAACATGCGGAACGTCTAACGGCGGCTATTTCACTAGGGTCTGTAATTGGATAACGACGTTGCAAGCCAAACCTGGTCAAGACAATCTCCATTTAGTGATCGTAACTGTTGTGCCCTCACTCGGAATACTTTTCAATTCGAATTCGTCCGCTAGTTTTTTAGCACCGCTCAACCCTAAACCTAAACCACCACCGCTGGTGTAACCATCCGTCAAAGCTAAATCGATATCGAGAATCCCCGGCCCCTTATCAATAAAAGAGAGCTTCAATCCCTTGCGATCAAAGTCGAATAATTGCGTCAGCAGCGCTTCGCCGCCGCCGCCATATTTCAGGGTATTTCTCGCCAATTCACTAGCAGCGGTTACCATTTTTGTTTGTTCGATTAGGCTAAAGCCGAGAGCAACAAGATTGTCTCTTACTGATTTTCGCAGACGAACGACGTCTTCATCCGTTTTGAGAGGCAGCAGGGATTCATTTCCTTGCGAATTCATTGCATTGAATCCGGGATAACATTTGATCCGCTGGGAAGTTTCATACTAAATCCCTTTCTAGGAGTTTAATTCCTCGTTCTACATTTAGTGCTGTGCTCACACCTTCTAGCGTCAATCCAAGTTCAACAAGTGTGATAGCAACAGCAGGCTGCATACCCACCAACACTGTTTTCGCGTCAAGGATTTTTGCCATAGCTGCGGTGTTGCTAATCATGCGGCCAATAAATGAATCCACAATATCAAGCGCCGAAATATCAATGAGGACACCGGTTGCACGATCAGCAACGATACGTTCGGTCAAATCATCTTGCAGCGTCATTGCCAACCTATCGTGCATATCGACTTGAATGGTAACCAGTAAAAGTCTCCCCATTCGTAAAATAGGAATACGTTCCATAAAATCAACGCTCGTCGTTTTGGATGTTGATTGAAGACCCTGTTTTGCGTAGCGCCACTATGAAGGCATCTGCCAAGGTTGCTTTGGTAACCACATCTTCAAGGTTAACACCGAGATGGACAATCGTTTGTGCGATCTGGGGACGAATACCACTGATCACGCAATCAGCGCCCATCAAGCGAGCGGCAGCGATCGTTTTTAATAAATGTTGAGCGACTAAAGTATCTACAGTGGGTACGCCTGTAATGTCTATGATTGCGACTAGTGCGCCGGTTTCCACAATTTTCTGTAAAAGATTTTCCATCACAATTTGAGTTCTGGCGCTATCGAGTGTGCCGATCAACGGCAATGCCAGCACGTTCTTCCATAACTGAACAACAGGGGTCGATAACTCAAGAAGTTCTTGTTGCTGGCGCTGAATAACGAGCTCACGCGCTTTTTGGTAAACCTCAATGGTGAACAACCCCAGGTTGTCGAAGAGAATACTGGTTAACGCTGTCTCATCTGCAATCGCTTGCGGCGAATCTTTTAAATCAGCATGAATCAATTTAAACAAGGGATCTTTTAACGAGAATATGAAATTCGCAGTTTCTATTGGCGAAAAACCTTGGCGTGCACGAAGTTGAGAAATTTCACTCAGAAGTTGTCTTATGTCGGCCCACTTAGGGTCTTGAATATTGCTATCGCCACCTTTAATTAATGTTGCAGATAAAAGCGGAAGAAATTGAGCAGCCTGTTGACGAAGCTCTCCCTCAAGCGCTTTGTCCTTTCGAATTTTAGACAACAATCCGTTCATCCATCCATCGAGAAGGTTCGTCTCATTTGCAGCAATAATATTAGCTAGTTTTGATGTACTCATAACATCCTCGTTTATTAATGGTATTTCACTATTCAATTAAAGAAGCTGGGACTTTAGCATTACTTTTATTGTTTACCAAATGAGAATTAATCACAGACCGCGTCACTTAAATTTACTGTTCGGTAGCGAACATAAGGATCATTTTTTTCTTAAAATTACTGCACCGCTAACCAATTAACTTGATAACTTGGAAAATATTCTGGGGTGACACTACACATGCCGCACATTGAATTGAATGAAAATCGAGGTATACGCTCAAATGACCCTAGGTCGGTTCGATCAATATCTGATGCGTCGAACCTTTTTTATTGCGCGAGGCGCTAAGTGTGGGCGACGCCGCGGTTTAGCGGTAATGCTGGTGATCGACTAAAAGCCGACATCATTTTTGAAAGGGATTTTTTATGGAAAAAATATATGCCAAACAATGGAAATAACGAAGACAATTGCACAAAAGTACCAAATATAGCGGTCATAAGATCCACTATGTTCGCTCTCACTTACGGATGAGGGTTGCGCCTGTGGCCTAATCATATTGCCATCCGCATCGTAGAACTCCTGATCATCTCCTTGAACTCTGGCCTTAAGAGCCGCAGCAATCTGTACAATTTTCTTTGTCACATCTTCGGGTGGGTTCTTTGTATATATATTTCCTAAACGTGGGTTAAACCATAGCGGCCAATTTTCAGCATCCCGAATGTATAAATAATTATCTTCATCTGGGTTCTCTGGGTCTGGCATTATTTCAGAATCGGTTTCTACATAAGCTTTCCATTCAGCTATGGAGATAGATCCTTCTTTTTCCTCATCCGCCCAACACTCTTTGCGCGTAATATGCAAATCGTAACCCATAAAGTTCTCCTTGATATCGCCAGCTAAATAAAACGGCTAAACGCGTGTTGATGTTAGATTTGTGGTTTTTGAAATAGAGTTGCGCAAAAAACATGAATCAACGTGAACTAGTTTTCGCCAAGGCAAATTTTACGGTCGATTAGTTTTGCTTAATCTTGAGCATAAAAAAGAAGCGCTCTGTGGTCTTTGGCAGCAGCATCCACAACGGTTTTCAACACACCTAAATCTTGCTGAAAATATTCATAGTTAACAGAGAGCTTTTTGCCGATTAAGCTATCAACTTCTTTCTTAAAAGCCTGTACTTCGTGCGGCCGCATTACCACATAAGCGTTAGTGCAATCCCAGGATCTATCAGTATAGGCTGCGCATCCTGTCCATTGGTTTTTCCATTCGCTGCGGCCATTTTTAAAAAGCCCAAATAGCGTTGCAGAATTTTTAGTTGATTGTAATTCGTAAGCCTCGCTAAAAAGCGGCACACTAAAATATTCAAAATTTAATGGGAGCACTACATCTTTAACATCATACTGTGCAATAGAAGTCGCTTTTTGACCGCGCACGCCAATGAATCGCGCCACTATTTCTCGTTCACCACACCATCGCGGTTCTTCACCATCAGCCGTAATGCACTTTTTTACAGATGCATCTATTTGGTTTTTATCTGCCTCATATTTCGCCCAGTCCAAAGACTGCGCCCCCCACCCCAACCCGGATGCATGAGCGAAACCTGCAAACATTGTTGTGGCAATAAATAAGAAGAGTAATTTGCTCATTGAGTTATTCATTTTCAACATCCTACTCATAAAGCCTACATCAAGTATTGCCATAGAAAATAACTAAACTGGCAAGCCCAGCATACAGAAAGCAGAGCTTCAGTAATGCGTTAGGGCTGATCTTCATTCAACCAAGGTTAAATGGAACAACCCTTTTTGTGCCGCAGATTTTTCCAAAATAGATATGCAATTATCTAATTCTTCGATTAATTCCTCTACTTCAGTTTGCGAGAGACCCGATATGCCTGACGAAGAAACAGCTGCCCGTAAAGCTTTAAAGCTCGGCAGGCCCTCTTCCGCCTTAAACCACGTCATGTCGTCAATTCCATAGGCGAGACCTGTTTCTGAGTCTAGCTCTTCGTCTTCATCGTCATCCTCAAACTCATTGAACTCATATTCTTGCTCTGTGTAGTCCACAAATTCGCCAAGCGCTTTAACGCCGCTTTTTTGGCAAACGTCATCTATTGCTTCAAGATGACGACACATCTGTGAATGATCGTCACTGTCTTTTGAATAGTTTTTTCCTTCCAGCGTGTGAATCCAGATTGTCATGCCCATTTCACTTTTCTCCGTGGTTAACGAATTACATTTTGAAATATTCAGCCTACCTAAGCGGCAATTTTTCAGTTGTAGCCTAGTGGAATATTTTTGCGCAGCAAACCCATAGAGCACCTAGCTAAAACTGCAACCTACAACCTGCTTAAGAGCAAAGCAACTAGTGCTTGATCTTGTTAGGCATAGGCCACCCATCCACGAAACCCAAGCCCTATATAAAATGTGTTGATGTCAGAGAAGCCAGCCTTTTGCATGAGTTCTTGATCCTGCTCTGGAGCAAGAATAGGCAGCTGCTTTCCAATTGCTACCAGCGAAGCTTTTGCTTGCTCAGCATCAATTCCAGACAGGATCGCAAACTCAGCGCATCTGGATAGCCAAAGCTCGCGCTCAGTAGGGTTTTTAGGAATGCTGTAGTGTGCAGTAACGAGAACCCCACCAGGCTTCAATCGCGCATGAATTTCACACAAAGTTCTAAAGCGTTCAGCCTCGTTAGTGAAGTGCAAGGTCAATAGACATGTTGCTGCATCGAATAATTCTTTGGGTGCTGATTCAATATAACCGCAATGTAGTTGCACCCGTGAAGCCAGCGAACCTAGATTAGTTTTTGCCAGATCTAACATTTCTTTAGAAGGGTCAACACCATCAAATTTCCAATCTGGAAATGTTTGAGCGAAGTAACTGAGTTCCATACCGCCGCCAGCGCCCACAATCAAAACACGCCCACTGGGCGGTGTACGTTCAGCCATTAGTAAAGCCGACATACGGTGTATATCCTTCAAGCCAGGCACACGCCGAATAGCGTTTTCTGCGTAGCCGCTAATTGCCTTAGAATCTGAAAATGTTGACATAGTTTTATTGCCTAACGCCGAGCTAAGCGGCAGTTTTTAAGTTGTGGTTTTGTGGAATACTTTTGCGTAGCAAAACCACAAAAGCGCGACTTAAAAACTGTCCAGCACACGAAGTGTGCGGCGCTTAAGCGATTTGTTATCTGCCTACTTTACCCGGTGGGTTTTCCTTAAACCATGAAACAATATTAGGCATATGTTGTTCAAAGTTACCGGGGGCTGAAATATTTAACACTCCTGCACGAGCATTGCTTCGATTTTCGAAATCGTGGGTTACGCCACTAGGCGCCAAAATAAATGAACCTTTGGGGGCTTCTTTCCATTCTTTACCAATTAGAAAACTCATTGTTCCCTCTAGTACAAAGAAGATGTCATCTTCGTTGTGACTGTGTGCTCCCGGACCTTTTGATAAAGGCTCCAGCCACCATTCCGATATGGAATAATTTCCCGCCGATTCGCTTCCGTCAGCTTTAAACAGGGCAGAGATAGAACCCATTGAATATGATCGTCCTTCTCCCGGCATTAAGATTATTGGTTTCCTGTTCATATTTTTCAACTCAATATTTCTCGATTTAATAACGCTAACGCCGAGTTCAGCGGCAGTTTTTAAGTTGTGGTTTTATGGAATACTTTTGCGCAGCAAAATCATAAAGCCGCGACTTAAAAACTGTCCAGCACGCGAAGTGGTGCTTGAGCGACTTGTTAAATTTTTGGTTTTACCCACTTTATACGATGCACCGCACCAACAGGAGGGTTGTTTATTGTTATGACCCATTGAATCATGTCATTAGCAATGTTTTTTGTTAGGGAAATTGGATGATTAATAGACTTTTTCTTTTCAGAATCCAAAAGGAAAGTTTCCGGTTCAACATCACAATATAACTCATATGGAAATTCTAGTATGCGTTTATAGTTTATGGTTTCTCTTAAAAACCGATAATCTTTTTGCCCTACAGGATAACCGCCCTTAGCCCAAGCAACATCTCCTATGTAGTATTCTTGCTCGTAGTTATATGAAAATGTTTCACCTTTTGTTAATGGAGTACTAAAAACAGCAAAAAAACCATTCGCATTTTTATTTGAATCTGAGCTATCACAACGATTGTGTATGGCACTACGGGAAATGAAATGTATTTCAGCATCTTTCCCTTTAGGGAGACTATCAAATCCAACATTTATTTTATAATCATAAAATATATTTTTAGATGCGGATGGTTCACTATTATAGTGATAAAGAACCTCCACATCATTTGTGCTTATTACCGCCGCCTTTATTGTCGAAGCACTAGAATAAACTCCACTTAAATTGAACTTATTGTGAATTACAATTTCAGTCTGGCTATAAAGATCATCGATATCAACATCCTTATTCATTGCTTTTGAAATTATTTTAAAAAGCTGATAAATATCCGAAAAGGCAATCGAAAAAGGTCCTATATTGAAGCCACTAGAAGAATTTTTCATTTAGTATCTCGAGTAATTTAACGCCGAGTTCAGCGGCAGTTTTTAAGTTGTGGTTTTATGGAAACCTTTTGCGCAGCAAAACCATAAAACCGCGGCTTAAAAACTGTCCAACGGAGGCACGAAGTGCCGTAGTGGTGCTGGAACTCCTTGTATGATTGAATTTCCACATTTTCATTCAATTCATAACGCGATAAGGTGAAGCCCATACCTGGGCAAACAGGTATTCA
>CAZOPE010000048.1:0-25893 GCA_964581625.1 uncultured Cellvibrionaceae bacterium | reverse complement strand
TGCGCCATAGCCACAGTGGCTTGCACATTCACACCTTGCATCATGCCGTCGCGGGCGATGTCGGTGTAGACGATGCTGCTTACGCCGTCTTGCTCAAAGCGTTTGGCCAATTCTGATGCTTGGATATTAGAAACCTCTGCCCAACCGTCAGTCGCTACCCAGCCATCTTTTGCGTCCAATCCAACAATGATATGACCGGGGAATTGCTTGCACATGTCGGTCACAAACTGCGGCTCTTTGACGGCTTTCGTACCGATAATCAAATACTGCACACCCGCATTTAGGTAGTACTCAATAGTTTCTGCGCTGCGAATACCGCCGCCGATTTGGATGGGAAGGTTCGGATAGGCCTTAGCGATAGCGGTAACCACTCCGCCGTTCATGGGCTTGCCTTCAAACGCGCCGTTCAAGTCCACAAGGTGCAAACGACGGCAACCTTGATCAACCCATTGTTTCGCCATAGCGACAGGATCGTCGGAAAATACGGTGGAATCGTCCATCAAACCTTGGCGTAGACGCACGCATTGGCCATCTTTTAAATCAATTGCGGGGATAATTAGCATTCAAAATTCTCGATAAAAACAAAATTCATTGTGGCACCGACTAGTCCCATGCGAGTCGCCCGAGCATTGGAGAAAAATTGGTGTAAAACAAACAGGAAGTTTGTTTTAGTGACGCCGCGACAAGGATGTCGCGTCGGAACGACAGCAATTTTTTGAAACGCGCAGGAAACAGCGACGAACTGGGTGCCCTTACTTTTGGTTACTTTTCGTTGGGCAAGCAACGAAAAGTGACTCGCCAGCAGGCGAAAAAAATACTCAATTAGAAAACTAGAGCCTTACGCCTTACCATCCCAACTCAAAAAATTCTTCAGCAACTGCAGCCCAGCCGTATGGCTCTTTTCCGGGTGGAACTGCACCGCGAACAAATTCCCACGCGTGAGAGCCGTATGGAATTTCACGCCGTATTCGCAAGTTGCAGATACCAGCCTTTCATCAGCGGCTTGAACATAGAAGCTGTGCACGAAGTAAAAACGCGCATCTTGGGGAATATCTGCCCAAAGAGGGTGGTTGTTGTGGTTAACCTGATTCCAGCCCATGTGTGGGACTTTTAAGGGGCAGCCCGCCGCATCTTTGTGATCTGTGCCGAAGAATTTCACTTGGCCAGGAAAAATGCCGATGCAATCTACACCGCCGTTTTCTTCACTGTGATCCATCAGGGCTTGCAAGCCCACGCAAATGGCGAGCACAGGCTTACCGGTTGCAACTTGTTCGCTCAGCAATTTATCGAAGCCAAGGCGATTAATCTCTGCCATGCAATCGCGAATAGCACCTACACCGGGAAAGATGACACGATCAGCCGCTGCGACAACGGCCGGGTCAGAGGTCACTACCACTTTTTGTTCAGGGGCAACATGCTCAAGGGCGCTCTTCACCGAGTGAAGATTGCCCATGCCGTAGTCAATCACGGCAACAGTTTGTTGGGTCATTGCTTATAGACTTCCCTTGGTTGAAGGCATTATGCCTTCCATACGCGGGTCTAACTCCAGCGCCATACGCAGGGCGCGACCGAAGGCTTTGAACACAGTTTCAATCTGGTGGTGGGCGTTGTGGCCGCGCAGGTTGTCGATGTGCAGGGTTACGCCCGCGTGGTTTACAAAGCCTTGGAAGAACTCCCAAAATAGCTCGGTATCAAACTGACCAACGCGCTTCTGAGTGAATGGAATCTGCATAATCAAACCGGGGCGACCGGAGAAATCAATCACCACGCGGGACAAGGCTTCATCCAGCGGAACGTAGGCGTGGCCATAGCGACGAATGCCTTTCTTATCGCCCACCGCCTTGGCAATGGCTTGGCCGATGGTGATGCCGATGTCTTCCACCGAGTGGTGGTCATCAATGTGGGTGTCGCCATCGCAGGTTACATCCAGATCAATCATGCCGTGGCGGGCGATTTGATCCATCATGTGCTCTAAAAAAGGCACACCTGTATTGAACACGCCTTTACCAGCGCCATCCAAATTGAGGCTTACGCTGATTTTGGTTTCGAGGGTGTTCCGAGTGACTTGCGCAATGCGATCTGACATGCAGGACTCCAGCAAACCGGATGATCTCCGGCGACACGCTTAAAAAACACGAATGAATAGGAAAGCGCGAATTATATAGGTTTGATGCCCCCAATGCCCAGCAAACTCGCGCTCAGCACCAACTTTTATGGACGCGTGCGTGTTTGGGATTATCCCTTGCAAGCGTGCCTTGCCCGCAAAACCGCACTTCGTCCAAATAGTCATTTTCCGGATTTTATATAAAAACTCGGTATTAATACTCACTTGCGATTGCGCTGTCATGGTTTATCGTTAAGCCATCGCCTAATAACTAAATGACTTTCCAAAAGTCGCCTCTGGCTCATGCACTATAACGATATTGATAGCAATGAACGAAAAGCTCATCCAGATCCGCCACTTGATAGATTCAGCCAAACGGAGAGACGGTGCCTCGGCGCATCTGAGCCGGGCACTGAGTCTTCGCGCGAATCAACTCCACGATGCTATCAAGCTACCCACCCAAGAGGCGGAGCAATTGCTGGCGGATTTTGCGGTGCGCTACATTGGGCAGGTGCCTGAATTTATTGAAGCGATTAGCGAGATTACTAAAGAAGCGGGCATTTTTGACGGCATATTGCCGCTACTGAATATTGCCAGCGATTACTTTTTGTCGCCGCCGGAGATTGTTGGCGAGCACGCGCAATTAGAATCCATGTTGTACGAAGCCTATCTCGCCCACCGTTTACTCGAAGAAGTGAACGACAGATTTATTGGCTACTGCGGCATTCCGCTTGCGCCCATGGATATGACTCGCGCGAACGTAATAGCCCATGAATTAATTGGCGAACCCTTTGCGAATGAGCTGGATCAAGCTGTGTTATTTTCGGCAGAATTATTGTTGAACCAGTACAGCTTTGCGGGTGAAAGTTTTAAACATTACATCGCGCTGCACAAATCCCGCGGATGGTCGCAAGAATTAAAACGCTGGCCCTGCTTAACAGAAGACTTGGCGATAGTGCTGGATTTTAGCAATCAACCCAAAGACGCGCTTCGCCACTAATATATAAATCTCTTCACGCCTGATAGAAATCAATCCTTGCTATCGGGCATTACAATATTAATAACCTGAACTTCTTCTGCATCCTGCACTTGGTTAACGCGAGTTTCTAATTCACCGGTGGCGACGTTAATACGCATTTCTTCGCTGAACCCGCACTCAACACACTCACGAAAATCTTTGCCATCCAGATTATAAACAACAATGGTATCCATCTTGGAACAGCGCGGGCATACTGCGCCCGCCATAAAACGTCGCTTGGTGGAGTAAGCCATTAGACGGCGTCCTCCGCAATAAATTCGGAATGTATTTCTATCCCCGAATGGCGCAAAAGTGCATCAATATTCGGTTCACGGCCACGAAAGTTGGTGAATAACTCCATGGGCGTTTTGCTACCGCCTTGCTGAAGAATTTCACGCAAGAAGCTCTCGCCCGTATCAGTATTAAAAATCCCTTCTTCCTCAAAGCGCGAAAACGCATCTGCCGATAAAACTTCGGCCCATTTGTAACTGTAATAGCCAGCGGCGTAACCGCCCGCAAAAATATGGGTGAAACTATTTTCAAAACGATTAAACGCAGGCGGGAAAACAACGGCGACTTGACTGCGCACTTGTTGCAACACGTCTTGCGCCGTGCGCGGATTGTTGGGGTCGTATTCCGCATGCAGACGAAAATCAAACAGCGAAAATTCAATTTGACGCAACATTTGCAAACCGGATTGGAAATTTTTTGCAGCAAGCATTTTATCCAGCAAACTTTGCGGCAGAGATTCGCTTGTTTGATAATGGCCGGAAATTAATGGAATAGCATCTGGCTCCCAGCACCAGTTCTCCATAAATTGGCTGGGCAATTCAACTGCATCCCATGCTACGCCATTAATGCCGCTCACCGCCGCCACATCAATTTGGGTGAGCATATGGTGAATACCGTGGCCGAATTCGTGGAACAATGTGGTCACTTCATCGTGCGTTAACAGCGAGGGAGTCTCGCCCACTGGCGGTGTAAAATTGCAGGTTAAAAATGCCACGGGCAATTGCACACCGGCTGCCGTTTTACGACGCACGCGTGCATCTGCCATCCATGCGCCACCGCGCTTACCTTCGCGCGCAAATAAATCCAAATAGAAACTGGCGATATGCTCGCCCGCTTTTGAGATGTGATAAAAACGTACATCGGGGTGATAAGTATCAAACTCAGCAACTTGCTTTACATCAATACCAAATAACCGCTTGACGACTTCAAACATTCCGCCGATAACTTTTTCAGCAGGAAAATAAGGGCGCAATTCTTCTTGCGAAATAGAATACTTTTCTACGCGCAATTTTTCGCTGTAGTAAGTGGTGTCCCACGATTGCAAATCTGCACAGCCAAGGCCCGCCGCAAACTCCGATAACTCTTTGTAATCTTGTGCAGCATAGGGTTTGGATTTTTGCGCAAGCGCTTGTAAAAAATCCAAGACTTGCTGCGGGCTTTGCGCCATTTTGGTGGCGAGTGAACGCTCAGCGTAATTGCTAAAACCTAACAGTTGCGCCAACTCATGACGCAGCGAAAGTGTTTCAGCAATTAACGCTGTGTTATCAAACTCAGTGGTAATTTCAATGTTGTGTTCAGCATTGGTCTTTTTAGATTCTGCTGATGCACGCGTAACATAAGCGGTGTAAATCTCTTCGCGCAACGTGCGGTCATCTGCATACATAATGACGGCGAAGTAGGATGGAAAATCCAAGGTGATGACATAACCACCCAAGGATTTTTTTTGCGCAGCTTGTGCCGCTTGCGCCAACGCGGATTCAGGCAAACCTGCGAGTGCATCAGCACTGTCAAAATGTTTAAACCACGCTTGGGTTGAATCTAAAACATGGTTGGAAAATTGCGTGGATAATTCAGATAGACGCTGCTGAATTTCTGCATAGCGTTTTTTATGCTCATCGCTCAGCCCAACACCACCCAAACGGAAATCGCGCAAGGCGTTATCGACTGCCTGCTTTTGTGATTGCGACAAATTGTTATATTCAGAGCTATCTGCTAATTGCTGGTAGGCTTTGTACAAGTCTTCGTTCTGGCTTAACTCGGTTCCGTATTCCGTTAGCAAAGCAATACTCGCGTTGTAAGCGTTGCGCAATTCATCGTTATTACGTACGGCGTTTAAGTGACTAACGGGTGACCAAGCTTGATCCAATTTATCGCTTTGTTCTTCCAATGGCGCGACCAAGGTCTCCCAGGTTGGCTGCGATAAATTCTTTAGGAGATTTTGGAGAAATGCGCGGCTCTCATTAATAATTTGACTGATAGCGGGTTCAACCTGAGCGGCTTCAATGGCAGAAAAGGGTGGCAGCACATGGGATTCAAGCAAGGGATTAGTCATGAACAACTCCAGACGAGATAGCAAAAATATTTTCGCGTATGATACAACGTAAAATTTGGGAAATGGCCGCAGCCAGAAAATAAAGAGATCAATCTATGAAGCATAATCAAAACCCACTCAGCATTCGAAGCTATCAGGGACACACGCCCCAATTTGGTGAAAAGGTTTATGTAGACCCCGCCGCCATAGTGATTGGTGACGTGCACATTGGCGAGGATTCTTCGGTATGGCCCTACGCGATCATTCGCGGTGATATGCATCGCATACGTGTGGGCGCTCGCACCAGTATTCAAGATGGCTCTGTACTTCATATCACTCACGCCAGCGATTTTAATCCAGCGGGTCATCCCTTAATCATTGGCGACGACGTTACGGTCGGCCACTCGGTGAACTTGCACGGCTGTACTATTGGCAATCGCGTATTAGTTGGAATTGGGTCAACAGTGTTGGATGGCGCAATTGTGGAAGACGACGTTGTTATAGGCGCAGGCACATTAGTGCCACCGGGTAAACGTTTGGAAAGCGGATTTTTATACGTGGGCTCGCCCTGCAAACAAGCCCGACCATTGAAAGACAGCGAACGCGCGTTTTTTAAATATTCTGCGGGGAATTATGTAAAGCTAAAAGATATTCACATTGCGGAGCTGGAAGCTTTAATCGAATAGATTTTCATTCGTAGGTTGGGCTGAAGTATAAAGCCCAACATGACCCTACAAATTTCTTATGGCTTCACAAACTTAGCCCAAACTACATACTCCCAGAAGATGGTCGCTTTTTTCTTTTTTTAAAATAACTAAAGAGCACACCACAGAAGCCGCCAACCGTAAATACAATTGGCCCGAAGAATGCCCCAACCAAAAACGCATAAGCGAACGCTGAGTCCAATCCAGCCGGGGAGGAACCATGTATAAATGAAAATCTATTGAGCAAACCATATATGAAAGATGCAACCAGTAAACACAAAAAGCAGATTAAGCCCACCTTAAGAAAAACTTTCAAATAACCTGTTTCTTTTAATACGAAGACAGAAAAGGCTATAAAAATACACGCGAATGTTATTAATACGAAATGTGACATTCAAACTCCTTGTGGCTTAGCCCCTATGGCGAGCTCATTTTTTAACGATAAAAGGTTGTGTGTAGATGTTTATTCATCCACACAATTCTTACGCAAAAAATCATCATGCGTGGGTAAGTTTTTAACCATAGACTGAATTGCCTGCCGTGCCACTTTTAAGGTATCGCTAATTTCTTGGTAATCCATATTATCCACACGGGGGCAATATTTATTGGGGCGTATGCCCATACCTTCGAAAATAGATTGCCAACTACTCGCGCGGAATAATTCATCGGTTCCTTCCCGAACAAGGCCATGGCCTTTGAATAGAGCGATGCGCTCCTGTAGGGATTCTGGCAATTCCATGGTTTTGCAAAAACGCCAAAAATCTGTGTCTTCACGTTGGGTGGTACAATAGTGCAACACAATAAAATCACGCACTTCTTCAAAATCGGCTGCCATGCGGCGGTTGTATTCTTTAATTAAACTGGGGTCGCAATCGCGGTCGGGAAAAAAGCGCAAGAAGAAATCCATACCGCGCGCAATTAAATGAATTGAGGTTGATTCCAGCGGTTCCACAAAGCCCGACGCTAAACCTAACGACAGGCAATTTTTTTCCCACATTTTTTTACGATGACCTGTGGCGAAAGGAATGATGCGTGGATCGTTAATACGCGGGGCGTCGAGATTTTTGAGTAGCGTAGACTTTGCGTCGCCGTCGCTGCAAAATTTGCTGGAGTAAACATAACCGTGGCCAGTGCTATTGCGCAGTGGGATTTTCCAGCTCCAACCTGCTTTGCGTGCCGTAGCTGTTGTGTAGGGCAAACGTTTTTCTTGCGCCTGTGTTTTTACCACAACGGCGCGATCGCACGGCAAATATTTAGACCAGTCTTCAAAACCAACGCCCAGTGCTTTTTCAATTAAGAGTGCTTTAAAACCAGTGCAATCAATAAAAAAATCGCCCTGCACTTCTCTGCCGTCTTTCAATATCAACTTTTCAATATTACCGCAGTCCGTTTGGGTAACTTTTTCAACAACACCCTCTGTGTGTTTTACGCCACGCTCATGGGCGTAGGTGCGCAAATATTCCACCACCAGTTTCGCATCCAAATGAACCGCGTAACTTGCTCCACCAATGGGTGTGTTTTGTGTTGGCCAAAAAAAGCGTTCTTGTTCGGCCATAACAGAGCAGGGTGAAAAATCCTGCAGAGGTGATGCATCGCCCTGCATGGCGGCCTTTAACCAACATTGGTAAAAATCGTGCGAGCCTATACGTTTACCAATCACACCAAAGGGATGAAAATAGGATTCGTTTTTTTGTCGCCAATCCACAAATTTAATGCCGAGCTTAAAGCAGGCTTGCGTGTGTTGGATAAATTGTTGCTCGTTAATGCCAAGGTTTTGAATCAACCGCACAACCGGCGGAATAGTTGATTCACCAATGCCAATAGTGCCGAGATCTTCCGACTCTACCAATTCAATTTCGCACAATTCTGATTTGAGGTGATACGACAGCATGGACGCCGCAATCCAGCCAGAGCTACCACCACCGACAATGACAATTTTTTTGATGGGGCTAATAGACGTCATAAATTTTTACCAAAAAGCCTGTGCTGTTGTGTCGGTTTGCGTTTACCAATTTTGATTTTCCACCAGCAAACCCGAACCGCTGCTGTCATGCGCGGTGGTAAAGTGCCAGTTGTTGACTTGTATGGCACGGCGCACAGCATCTATAGCTTTGTGCCGCGGAAAACTCGCTCGCCACACCAGCGAAATTTTGCGCACCGGGTTCGTTTGTAGCGGGCGTACCGCTAACATCTGCGACGAAAAAATCGCCGAGCTAGTGGCCGATGACGGCAGAATACTAATCCCCAACCCTATAGCGATCATGTGGCGTAAAGTATCCAAACTACTGCACTCGATTGTGTTTTCACGCAAAGGTTCATAGACCGCCAACATTTGCTGGCGAAGACATTGTTTTTCGCTGAGCAGTAAAAAAGTTTGATCACGCAAATCATCCAACGAGATAATTTTTTTTGCGGCCAGTGGATGATTGGGTGGCATGGCCAGTTGCAGTGGCTCGCTGAAAATTTCCTGGCTCACCACATCGGCTTCCACAAAAGGCTGCGAAATAAGGATCGCATCCAGTTCACCCGTGCGCAGCTTACCGCGCAAATCACTGTTGTATCCTTCGTAGCAGCTTAGGGTGAGTTGACTGGCAATTAATTTCAGCGAAGGAATAAGTTGTGGCAACAAATAGGGGCCCAACGTAAAAATGGCGCCCACCCGTAATTCGCCACCCAGCTCATCTTTGTCTGCGTCCGCAAGCGCTTTAATGGAATCGACTTGCGCCATAACGCGCCGCGCCTGCGCGATAATCTGTTCTCCCATTTGGGTTGCGCGAATGCCAGATTTACTCCGCTCGAACAGCAAAACACCCAGCTCCTCCTCAAATTTGCGCATGGCCATACTCAGCGCCGACTGGCTGACATTACACAACTCCGCAGCACGGCCAAAATGCTGTGTTTGGGCGAGAGTGACCAAATAGCGAAGTTCAACAAGAGTCATAGCGGCTTCATTGAGATAAGGATAAATAGGGAGCGCGCCAAGTCTACTCCCGAAATACCCATAGGTAAAACTGATGGGACGCGAATTGGGTAGCCTCCGTACAATCCGGCACAAATTGCAGCCGGTTCAGCAGGCAAGGTTTCTTTGGGAACTTTTTAACCATGAAGAGCCGACCAACAATAACCATGAAAACCTCTTAGCAGATGGTAGCACCATGACAAATGCTCAACTTTCAGTCCTATTTTTCGTCCAGATGGGAATAATTCTTTCGGCGTGTTTCGCATTTGGCTGGGTCGGCAAAAAATTCTTTAATCAACCTTTGGTTGTGGGCGAGATGATTGCTGGCGTTTTACTCGGCCCCACATTCTTCGGGTTGATCGCCCCGGAATGGCAGCAGGCGCTTTTCCCCAAAGAATCCATTAGCGTGCTCTATGTCATCGCCCAACTGGGGATCGGCTTGTTTATGTTTCTAGTGGGAATGGGTTTTCGTGTCGATCATTTCAAAAATAATGCCGGCACGGCAGCCGCTGTGTCTATCTCTGGAATGGTTGCGCCCTTTATTGTGGCTATTCTGATTACGCCTTGGCTGATGTCTGTACCTGGCCTTTTTACAGAACAAACCAACAGTTTTAACGCAACTTTGTTTATGGGCGCGGCTATTGCCATTACGGCTTTTCCAGTGTTAGCGCGCATTATTCACGAACGTGGCCTAAGCAATTCTCGTCTTGGCGCATTAACACTCTCCGCTGGCGCGGTAGACGACGCAGGCGCTTGGTGTGTATTGGCGATTGTTCTAGCAAGCTTGGGCGCAGGCCCCATGTTGGCCGTCACCACCATTGGCGGCGGGCTGGTATTTGCCGCGGTGGTATTGTTTTTGGGGCCCCGCCTTCTTGCTCCACTTGCCAGAAGTGTAGAGCGCGAAGGGAAGCTCACACCGCCTGTACTGTCGATCACTCTTATAACCCTCATGCTGTGTGCTTTTGTTGCCGATGCCATTGGCCTGCATGCTGTGTTCGGCGGGTTCATACTGGGCACGGTCATTCCACGAGGCAAATTTGTTGAAGAACTTAAAAAGCAACTTGAAGCTGTGGCCGTAGCCCTGCTCATCCCCATGTTTTTTACGTTTTCAGGCCTTAACACACATATGACGATGATCAACAATGCAGAACTACTGGTAATAGCCTTGGTGATTCTGACCGGCTCTATCCTCGCCAAAGGCGGCGCTTGCTGGGCGGCGGCGCGTTTGTGCGGCCAAGATAACCGCACCGCCATGGGAATTGGCGCCCTCATGAACGCGCGTGGCCTGATGGAATTAATCATCATCAACATCGGCTTACAACGCGGCATTATTGGCCCAGGCCTGTTTTCAATGCTCGTGCTCATGACCATAGTTACCACGCTCATGGCGACACCTGTCTTCGAATGGGCCTATGGGAAACATGCCCGAGCGAGCGGAGAATTGGGTGCGCTGGGCGACGACATTCATGAGTCTTCGCAAGCAACTTCGCCGGTGACAACAGAAAAAACATCAGCGCGAAGTGGCTAAAATGTCGACAAAATCGTCGGAAATTTTTACACTTTCAAAAAGCAAAGGTCATTTATGTGATGCTCATCACACTAAAATCAAGGGTTTTAGCGCCATGGCACAAAGTGTGCTTTCCATCAGAAAGCTGTATTAGACGCCAAAAACTTCAAATTCGGAAAAATGTCATGTCACCTATTAAACAATTTACCTTAGCAGTAATCGCAAGCCTAAGCTTTGCCGCTAGCGCAATAGCTGCACCGATTAATATCTCTCTTACCAGCCCAACCTCTAGATCCGGTATTAGCGATTCAACTTATGCATCTGGCTATAACTACACTGCCGGCGGCCTGAATATGACCCTGACTGGCTGGACTTATGGCCAAAAGCAAACCACGGTAAACACCACCTGCAAAACGTGGCAGCCAAAAACAAAAACAACCCCAAAGACATGCATTGCTTGGAATACTCAAACCACCACCAGCCCAGACAATAAAGCCACTCAAAGCTTGGTGGGCAACTTCGGTTCAAGCAACGGTTTAGGCGTTGAAAAGACCGGCACACCGAACCACGCAATGGACAACGAAGCTGGTTATTACGACATGATGCTGCTCTCTTTCAGCAGCTTGGTAACCTTAAATACTATCGATCTCGGCTGGATCTCAAACGATAGCGATGTATCAATCATGGCGTTTAATGGCACGCCAAGCCAACTTCCCTTTGCAGGTAAGAGCTGGGAAAGTTTGTTGGGCAATGGTTGGGTATCTGCAGGCAACTACTACAACGTAGGCAACAGCCCTAAAGCGGTTAATCCAACGAATATCGCATCTCAATATTGGTTGATTGGCGCTTACAACCCATTGCTGGATTCAATTCTTAAAGACACCAATGCTGACTACTTTAAATTACAAAGTGTAAAAGTAAGCAAATACGTAAAAGTGCCTGAGCCAAGCGCTCTAGTTCTCTTAGGTCTTGGCTTGTTGAGCTTGGTAGCTGTGCGTCGTCGCAAGGCTTAATGCTTAAATGAGAAATGAAAGAGGCGCTGTAAAGCGCCTTTTTTTATGCCTGCTTTTTCTCGTTCAATTGCCTGCGAAGGCTAGTAATCACAGGTATAACTTCCGGGCGGATATGACGCCACAGGTAAAAAGCTTCAGCCGCTTGGCCAACCAACATACCCAATCCATCAGCGGCTTTGGCAGCGCCGTTTTCCATTGCCCACTTTATAAATACCGTCGGTTCCGCACCGTACATCATGTCGTAGCAGCAGGCGCCGGGTTTTAAAAGGTGCTCTGGCAAGGGCGGTAAATCACCACTTAAACTCGCCGAAGTTCCATTGATAATCAAATCGAACTGCTCGCCCGCCACATGGGAAAACTCGCAAGCTTTAATGTCTGCCAAATCGTGAAATTCGGTAACCAGCTCTTGGGCTTTGGATAAAGTTCGGTTCGCGATCACCACCTGCTCGGGGCGCTCTTCCAACAACGGCTGCAAGATGCCACGCACCGCACCGCCAGCACCCAAAATCAATACACGCTTGCCTTGAATGTCCCAGCCTAGGTTGTGCATGTCGTGAACCATGCCAATACCATCGGTGTTGTCACCCAAAATCTTGCCGCCAGATTGTACCGCCAAGGTATTGACCGCTCCCGCTCTGCGTGCACGTGGCGTTAACTCTTGCGCAAACTGATAAGCCTCTACCTTGAAGGGAACCGTAATGTTGAGCCCTTTTCCGCCCTTGGCAAAAAAAGTTTGCGCAGCACTTACAAAGCCATTCTCAGCGACCAGTTGCTTGGCGTAATGCAAATCCTGCCCGGTTTGCTCGGCAAACTGTTTGTGAATGGCAGGTGATTTACTGTGATTGATAGGGTTGCCGAATACGGCGTATTGATCAGTCATTCGAATAGATTCCAAAGCAATAGGTCGCGGCAGTGCGGCTGCGGCCTTTCGCAAAAAATAAGAGGCGCTTTTTTATAGGATATTTATTTCAGCCAGTCGCGCTCGGGTAAAAATTTTTCAGTCAGCTCAGCTTCAGCGCTACCGGGAGCAGGATTATAGTCGTATTCCCATCGCACTAAAGGGGGCAGGGACATAAGAATCGACTCGGTGCGCCCCCCAGTCTGCAAGCCAAAAAGTGTACCGCGATCAAACACCAGGTTAAATTCCACGTAACGACCGCGACGGTAAAGCTGGAACTGCCGCTCGCGCTCCCCATAAGCAGCGGTTTTACGGGCGGCCAGAATCGGTTGGTAGGCCGGCACATAGCTGTCACCTACGGCGCGCAGAAATTCAAAACTTTTGTTGAAGCCCCACTCATTCAAATCATCGAAAAACAGGCCGCCGACACCGCGCGCTTCTTTTCGATGATTGAGATAAAAATACTCATCACACCACTTTTTGTAGCGTGGATAGACCTCATCCCCAAACGGCGCACAGGCGTTCTTTGCGGTTTGATGCCAATGAATGACATCAGCCTCATTTCCGTAGTAGGGTGTCAAATCATAGCCGCCACCAAACCACCACACGGGCTCAGCGCCTTCTTTTTCGGCGATAAAGAAGCGAACATTCGCGTGGCTGGTGGGAACGTAAGGGTTATTGGGGTGGATAACCAAAGACACACCCATGGCCTCAAAGGCGCGGCCAGCCAACTCGGGGCGATGAGCCGTTGCCGACGCAGGCATTTGCGTGCCGTGAACATGTGAAAAATTAACGCCGCCTTTTTCGATGACTGGGCCATTGACCAATACACGCGTACGCCCACCCCCACCTTCTGCACGCTCCCAAGAATCTTCTACAAAACCCTCACCGCCATCTTCCGCTGCTAGAGCCTTGCAAATGCGATCTTGGAGGTCCAATAAATAGGCTTTCACAGCCGCTTTGTCAGGTGCGTTACTCATAAAATTCCTTAACCGGAGCTGGAGTTAAAAGGTGTAAAGAGGAGTTACCCAGCGCGAACAACTTCGCCTGTCATTAAGTCGCGGATTTCCGAGGGGTTTGTGCGTTTTCCAACTGCACCGGAGGTAATGGCGTCCAGCTCATCCCCAAAGTAACGGTGCACATCAAACGCATTGCGGGCAGGAGGTCGACCTTGGGTATTACACGATGTGGATACAATAGGCGCACCAAAGGCACGGCTTAAACCGGCCGCAACCGGGTGATCAGTCACACGCAGGGCAACGCCGGTGTAGTCGCCGGTTATCCACTTGGGTGCTGTACCGTTGTTTGGCACGAGCCAAGTCACGGGGCCAGGCCAAGTATTTTTAATACGTTGACGTTGAATGTCGTTCAAATGGTAGATAAAAGGTTCGAACTGGCTGATATCTGCCGCTAATAGAATCAAACCTTTATTGACAGGTCGCTGTTTCATATCCAGCAACGCCATCACGGCATCTTCATTGAAAGGGTTGCATCCCAAACCCCACACAGCCTCGGTAGGATAGGCGATTACACCGCCATACCACATTTGTTTGGCGGCAAATTGAATGCGGGGATTAATCGCCCAATTGTTCATAAGAGCACCTTGCAAAAAATATTGCTGCAATTTACCCAAATTAGGCGAGTGAGGAAACCTTTAATCGCAACCGCCAGTTAGATGCGCTGATAGCCCACGCCCACTTGCTGTACAAATCCCTTAATTTCCAAACCGATTAACTGTGCCGCAACCAAACCGGCGAGATTGCCGGTGCGGTCAATCAAATCATCCACCGTGACCGGGTCATAACCCATAGCCAACAAGACTTGTTGCTCACTGGGCGAAAGAGATTCGAGCGACTTTTCATCAATTTCGGATTTTTTCGCAGCTTTTTCCTGCAATTTGTCTAAAGTTTCGCGTTGATAACCTAAAATGCCTTGGAGCTGATCAACGATATCTTGCGCAGTTTCTACCAAGGTCGCTCCTTGACGAATCAACTGATGACACCCTCGCGCCAACGGATTATGGATAGAGCCGGGAATGGCAAAGACTTCACGGTTTTGTTGCACGGCGGTGTGCGCTGTAATCAGTGATCCACTTTGGATTGCCGCTTCCACAACCAAAACCCCACAACTTAAGCCGCTGATAATTCGGTTTCGCTGTGGAAAGTTCGCCGCTTTGGAGCTGCTCCCCAAAGGCAGTTCACTCACCAAAGCACCACCTGCCTCCACAATCTCTTGAGCTAAGCGCCGGTGGCGTGAGGGATAAATCAAATCCAAACCCGTGCCCATAACGGCAATCGTCTTGCCTTTGCTAGCCAAGGCACCTTGGTGTGCGCTTGCATCAACCCCCAGCGCTAAACCGCTTGTGATCGCAAAACCGTTAGCCGCCAAAAACTCAGCAAATCGCTGGGCATTTTCATGGCCGCCCGCCGTAGGGTTACGGCTGCCCACGATAGCGATTTGCGGAAGATTAAGAAGATGCACATCGCCCCGCACAAACAGCAACGGCGGCAGCTTGGGGATTTGGCGCAAAAGTTCAGGATAGGTAGCATCATCTATGGACACCAAGTGCACATCGCTTTGAAGTGCCAGCCATTCCAAATCCAGCAGCGCTTTTTGGCCGATAGCAGAGTTTTCCGCCCGCTCCTGAAACTCTTGCAGGGCTAGCAAAGTTTCATGATCCAGCAAGGATTCCAAACGGCTGATAGGGGAAGCGAGAACCTTTTCAGGAGTGCCAAAATGCTGAATCAAGCGCTGATAAGTCGCTGCGCCAACGTGGGGTAAGCGGTGTAGAACGAGGGAATAAAAACGAGGGTCTTGCATGAATCCTCCTTGAACAGAAGAGGCGGCGCTCCATGCGCCGCCAGTCACATTATCTTAGGGGTTTTGCAGGGAGTCGCCAACCGTCAAGGGACGATCAGCCTCCAATACCAAACCGAAGCTCATTTTTCTGAAAGTACGGAACACCATCAACAAACCCGCGCGCTCGTCAGGCAAAGAAACCTTACCGCCGGTTACACGGTCAACCACCACTTCGCCTTTTTTGTAGATGGCGAGTACGTTGCCTGCTTTTAAACCTTCACGATCGCCACGGTTGATCATCACCACATTGTATTTACCAACCTGCTGAACACCACCTTCGACGCCAATGATCGAACCTTTGATCTCAGTTTCTGGGCCACTTGGGAAGAAGGTAGAGGCCGTAGAACGATCTTCGCTTGGCAACAATTTGTCGCCAACACGGATTTCTTCGTTCGCACGCACAACATTAACGGTTGCAATATCGCCTTGCTGGGATTTGATGCTAACGGCGCCCACACCTAAAGCATGTAGACCAAGCACTTCACGAGTTTTTGGGTCATAAAAGAACTCGCCTTTGCGGAATACGCCAAAGTTAGTCAAATCCTTAAAATCACCGCGCGCATAAGCCTCATCACCCGCGCCAGCCACGATGCGTTTTTGCGGGCCAGCCAAAATGTAAGGCGCTTTATCAATCATCTTTTCACTTTCAATGATGCGGCTGCGAGACAAAAAGCTATCGATCTTATCCAACGGAATTGCAGTAATCGCGGCTTCGTTTTGCACAACACGAATTTGAGGTGATAGCTTTTCTGTACCGTTAATGGCACCGCCTGCGCCGGGAATCAGCTTCAGGGTACGCTCAGACGTCAAGCGCGCTTCACCATCGATATAAATCAACTTGATTAAATCGCCGGGGTAAATCAAATGAGGGTTTTCAATTTGGGGGTTGGCATGCCAAATCTCTGGCCATTTCCAAGGGGATTTTAGGAAGGTACTGGAAATATCCCAAAGGGTATCGCCTTTTTTAACCGTGTATTCGTCCGGGTGGCCGTCTCTGAGCAGCGCGTCTTGCGCCCATACATTTAGGCTTAAAAGGGCAGCGGCTATAACGCCGATAAATATTTTTTTCATAGAAACCGATCCTGTTTTATTCGGTCATGGGACAGATAGACGTTATAATAGCTTATTAATCCACCACGCTGCTTCCAGATTACAGAGTATTTCCTGTACGATCATCATGTTAGCAGCGCTTATTATCTTTTTACTAGAAGTTTGTCACAAGACTATGGCGATATTAGAAATACTCGAATTCCCCGATCCCCGCTTACGCACCATTGCCGAACCCGTTTCTGTGGTCGATGACCGCGTCCGTGTTCTGATCGATGACATGTTTGAAACCATGTATGACGCACCCGGCGTTGGCTTGGCCGCATCGCAAATCAATGTGCATGAGCGCATAGTTGTTATAGACGTTAGCGAAGATAAATCCCAGCCCATGGTCTTCATCAACCCGGAAGTTACCGTGTTGGACAGCGATATGCACGAATACGACGAAGGCTGCCTCTCGGTTCCCGGTTTTTACGAAACCGTTGAACGCCCCGAGCACATCAGCGTCACCGCGCTCGACCGCAATGGTAGAGAGTTTACGATCAAACCCGATGGTTTGCTGGCTGTTTGTATTCAACATGAACTGGATCACTTGAACGGCAAGCTTTTTGTGGACTACATCTCTGCATTCAAACGCGGGCGTATCAAGAAAAAGCTTGAGAAGAAGCACAAAGAAGAGGCGCGCTAAGCGCCTTTTTGTTTTAGATTCGTAGCAACAAACAAATTAGGTGCGCGTTACACCCGCTTAAAAGGGGAATTGTCATCCTCGCGTAGCGGGGATCCAGCTTTTCAAAACCAACGTCAATTGCTGGACCTCCGCTATGCGAGGATGACGACTCCCTATTAAAAAACTCTCTTATTTATCGATATCCTAAACTCATGCCCAACACCCCACTAAACATTATCTTCGCCGGCACCCCCGAATTTGCCGCCGAACACCTTAAAGCCTTACTGGGCAGTCGCCATAAGGTGATTGCCGTGTATTCCCAGCCAGATCGCCCTGCCGGGCGCGGCAAAAAGCTCACCGCTAGCCCTGTGAAGGAAGTGGCGCTTGAGCACAATATTCCGGTTTACCAACCGCTGAACTTTAAAAGTGAGGAAGCCAAAGCTGAGCTAGCGACGCTCAATGCAGATTTGATGGTTGTGGTTGCCTACGGGTTGATCCTCCCAAAAGCCGTTTTGGATACTCCGCGCCTCGGCTGCATTAATGTCCATGCATCAATCCTTCCGCGCTGGCGCGGCGCGGCGCCAATCCAGCGGGCCATAGAAGCTGGCGATACGGAAACGGGAGTTACCATCATGCAAATGGATGTCGGCTTGGATACCGGCGACATGCTTATCAAAGCATTTTGCCCGATTTTAGCGACAGATACCGGTGGTATTTTGCACGATAGGCTTTTAACGATTGGGACACCGGCGTTAATCGACGCTCTGGATCAAATCCAAGCAGGCACGACAAATCCCATCAAGCAGGACGACGCACTGAGCAATTACGCCCCCAAACTGAATAAGGAAGAAGCCGCATTAAATTGGCAGCTGTCCGCTATCGAACTGGAGCGAAAAGTTCGCGCATTCAACCCCTTCCCCGTTGCCCATACCAAACCGGCTGACGCAGGTGATGACGAGCGTATTCGCATTTGGATGGCGAAAGCCGTGGATAAAACCGGTGCCGCACCGCTAGGCAGCATCACCCAAATTGATCCAGAAGGCGTTTGGGTTGCATGCAAAGAAGGCCAACTCATCCTCAAAAATGTGCAATTACCCGGCAAAAAAGCCATGAACGTCGCCGAAATACTGCGAGGGAACCCTGATTTATTCAAGTTGGGCGATCGCTTTGAGATGCCAACTCAGGAGCAAATCGCGTGATAAGCGTACGCGCCGCCGCTGCGCAGGTATTAGCTAAAATCCTTCAGAGTCAGGGCTCGCTTTCCAGCCTACTACCCGCCATTCAATCGCAAGTTGCCGAGCAAGATCGCCCACTTTTGCAAGAACTCTGCTTTGGCACCTGCCGTTTTTACCCACAGCTGAATGCATACGTGGAGTGTTTGGTGGATAAACCGCTGCGCGCCAAAGATAGCGATATTCAGGCGCTGCTTCTGCTCGGCCTTTACCAGTTACTTCATACGCGGATCCCTGACCATGCTGCTTTGGGCGAAACCGTTGAAGTGACTCGGTTTCTGAAAAAGCCTTGGGCGACCAATCTGGTTAATGGAGTTTTGCGCAACTTCCAGCGTGATCGCAGCAAATTAGATGATCTTTTGGCGCAAAACCGCGCTTTTCAAAGCAATCATCCCGCCTGGCTAGACGGAATGTTACGTAAAATCTGGCCAGAACAGGTCGAGCAAATCTTCGCCGCCAACAACAATCATCCACCTTTCACATTGCGCCTGAATACGAAAAAAATCAGCCGGTCAGACTATTTAAGCCGCTTGAAAGAACAGGATATAAACGCAAGCGAAACACCTTTTAGCCCCTATGGAATCACGCTGGAGCACGCCTGCGATCCGCGCAAACTGCCATTTTTTAATGAAGGATGGGCCAGCGTACAAGATGAAGCGGCACAATTGAGCGCCGATTTGCTGCAATTGTCGCCCAACTTGCGGGTTTTGGATGCCTGCTGCGCTCCCGGCGGCAAGACTGGACACATGCTAGAAGTCGAACCCAGTTTACTCGTGACCGCGTTGGATGCCGAAGAACGACGTTTAGGCCGCGTTCGCGAAAACCTTGCCCGCTTGAAGGTAGACGCCAAGGTTATTTGCGGCGATGGAACTCAATCGAACTGGTGGGATGGCGACTTATTTGACCGAATCCTGCTCGACGCGCCCTGTTCCGCCACGGGTATTATCCGCCGTCATCCCGACATCAAAGTCCTGCGCACGCCCGAGGAACTCACCAAGCTCGCCGAACTCCAAGGCCAATTGCTGGATAATCTCTGGCCCATGCTCAAACCCGGCGGCATTCTGGTGTACGCTACCTGTTCGATTATGCCGAAGGAAAATACCCACGTGATTGAACATTTTCTCAAGCGGCAACCTCAAGCACAGTGCGCGCCTCTAGAGGTTGACTGGGGTATTGCTCAGCCATTTGGCCGACAACTCTTACCTTCAACAACCGGAAACGATGGCTTTTATTACGCCGTCTTAACCCACAAATAAGCTTTCACCCCCACGCACTTTTAGGAGCAGATCATGAGCGAGATCTTAACAACCCAAGTTGTTGTTTTAGGCAGCGGCCCCGGCGGCTACTCCGCTGCGTTTCGCGCGGCGGATTTAGGCTTGAATGTCATCATGGTCGAGCAATACGAGACGCTGGGCGGAGTTTGTTTGAATGTCGGTTGTATCCCCTCAAAAGCGCTGCTGCACGTGGCGGAAGTCATCAACGAATCCAAACACGCAAACCACTTGGGCGTAAATTTAGGCGCAGCGACTTACGAGTTAGATAAGGTGCGTGCCTACAAAGAGTCCGTGGTTGGCAAGTTGGTGGGCGGCGTATCGGGTATGGCGAAAGGCCGCAATGTGCAAATCGTTCACGGCTACGGCAGCTTTGTGGATGACCATCAATTACAAGTCGTTAAGGGCGATTCAACAACCCTTATCCAATTTGAGCACGCGATTATTGCCGCCGGTTCTGCCAGCGTGAAGCTGCCGTTTATTCCCGAAGACCCACGTATTTTCGATTCAACCGGTGCACTGGAATTGAAATCCGTCCCTGCGCGTTTGCTCGTGATTGGCGGCGGTATTATTGGTCTGGAAATGGCAACCGTGTATGAAGCCTTGGGCAGCAAAGTTACGGTGGTGGAGTTTGCGGATCAACTGATTCCGGCTGCCGATAAAGACTTAATGACCGTCTTCACGCGCTACAACAAAGATAAATTTGAGTTGCTGCTGTCCACCAAAGTAGAAGCCGTAACCGCCAAGCCCGATGCGCTCTACGTGAAATTCAATACCGCCGATGCGGAGCGAAGCTTTGACGCCATACTCGTCGCCGTGGGCCGCACTCCCAACGGTAAAAAAATCGCTGCCGAAAAAGCGGGAGTGAATGTGGACGAACGCGGCTTCATCGCCGTCAACAAATTCCTGCAAACCAATGTGCCGCATATTCTGGCGATTGGCGATATTGTCGGCCAACCCATGCTCGCCCATAAAGCCAGCCATGAAGGCCACGCCGCTGCCGAAGTGATTGCCGGGCATAAGCATGAATTTGCGCCGCTGGCGATTCCATCCATTGCCTACACCAACCCCGAAATTGCTTGGGTGGGTTTGACCGAAAAAGAAGCCAAGCAAAAAGGCATCACCTACAAAACCGCCGTTTACCCTTGGAGCGCCAGTGGCCGCGCGCTTGCTTCCGACCGCAGCGAAGGAAAAACCAAATTGATTTATGACCCAGCAACAGACCGCTTGCTGGGCGCCGGCATTGTCGGTATTCACGCGGGTGAATTGCTGGGTGAGTTGACGCTTGCACTGGAATTTAACGCGAGCGTGGAAGATATAGCCCTGACTATTCATGCGCATCCAACCTTGCACGAAAGCGTTGGGCTTGCAGCTGAGTTGGCAGGAGGCACGATTACTGATTTGCCGAACCCGGCGGCGGTAAAGCGCTGATCCCAGCACCAAATCGCAATCAATAAAAAGCCCGGCAGACTTTGGTGTGCCGGGCTTTTTTACGTCTGGCCTTTTTCTTCATCTGGTCTTTGATTTGCCGGATGTTAAATAACCATAATCCCATCAGCTTCAATCAAAGATGCACGTGGCAACTGATTAATGCCGATGGCGGCGCGGGCAGGAAAGGGAGCGCTGAAGTATTGGCCCATCACCTCATTCACCACCGGAAAATTGGCAAGATCGGTGAGGTAGATATTGAGCTTAACAATATCCTTCAAGCCGCCGCCCGCCGCTTCACATACAGCACGCAGGTTTTTAAATACTTGATGCGCCTGCACGGCAAAATCACCTTCCACCAATTGCATGGTGAGCGGGTCCAGGGGAATTTGGCCAGACAAGTACACGGTGTTATTCACCTTGACCGCCTGTGAGTAAGTGCCTATGGCGGCGGGTGCGTTGTCGCTATGAATAATGGCTTTATTGGTCATGTTGAATCCTTGGATCTCTGTGCGCAAAAGCTGCCGAGTATAAAGAAGCACTGCGCTTAAGACCAGCCGACCGCTTGCGGGCTTGAATTATGGCCCTGCAGCCTTAAAACGCTGAAATGGATGCCTAATACGGCTATGATGGCGGCCTCCGTGTGGTTCAGATTGGGTTCATTGAAACCTTTCTATAGTCAGGCCGTCACTTCTTTTTACTGTGTGTTTTTGATTACTGCAGGATCATCATGACTTACGCTAAAGCACTAGCAATCCCGTTGTTCTTCACCCTTTGCGCATCTGCCTTTGCAGATGACAAATCATCCGTTTTTTCCAGCGATTTTGATGGCGATTCAAAGTGGGCCTTGGTCTACGGCGCCGAATTGGAAAGCGCGCAAGCTCATTCAGGTGATAAATCCCTCAAAGTGGAGAACGAAGCCTCGATCCGCACTAAATCCATGATCGCGGAAGCAGGCACTATGGAAGTTTGGTTGCGTACTTCTGCACCTGTGACCAATTACAAAATAAAAGTGTTTGTGAGCACATCGCTTAGCAATGACGCTGGCTGGGTGCAAGTAGGCACTTTGGAAGGCAGTAACAACGATACTGAATACCACGCTAAACGTGTATCGGTAGATGACCCGGGCAAAAAATACGTTCGCCTGGATATCGAATCCGTGGGCGGCACAACTAACATTGATGATATTTCTGTCGATCGCATTCTGTTAAGCACAGCACTGCAAAAAAATCAGCAGCAAGTATTTGATGAAGTCATGGGCAAATTGCGCGACGACCAGAGCTACCAAATTCAAACCGAAGCGTTGAAAAAACTGGGGGACAATTACACCTCTCAGATTGAAATTCAACGCCAGTACATTGAGTACTCCAACGGAATTTACTCGACCATTTCGTTAGTGCTCGCAACATCCGAGCGCAGCAAAATGGCTAACCCCTTAGGCTACGCCACCTTTAAACATGTGATTGATGACGTGAAAAAAGTGTCATCACCTATTCAAAAAACGCGTTTGGATTCTCTGATTCGCCCCTTCGGTGATATTGCAACGGCCTCGTTGAACATTGTCACTGCCGGTGCGTTTAACGCGTTTGCGGAACCCTTCAAATCCATCGTAGCAACTACGTTTGAAAAATCTTCGTACGAAAACGCCGGCGTAAGCAAAGAAGCGCAAAAGTTTGCGGAGAAAAACGGTTTAAATACCTATCAAACCGCCGAAAAATTCTTGGGCGAAATTGAAAAGGAATTAGCCAAAGCTAACGGCTTGGATAAAGACCTTGCGGATATTCAAACCGATGTAGACAGATTCCGTAAAGATTTGAGCAAACACTTGAAAGATTATTTGGTATACGGCGGTCAAGACAAACAATCTGAAAACTTTAACAAGGTAATGAGCAAGGATGACCAAGTACGCGCCACTGCATTGAAAGCAATTAACGAAGGTTTTGCAAAACAAGCGGAGGCCGTACAAACACGTTCGACCTCAAACGCACAACTCGTGCAATTTATGTTGCGCGCCAATAACAACATTGACGAGCTGCAAGAATACAAAGAACGCTTTAATCAAATTACATCAGCGATGATCACCTTCTATGATAAATTTGATAAATCTATTGCGCCTGACCAGAACCCTTTCAGCAATGCAGATGATCGCAAAGCCTGGGAAATGCATGCCACCAAAACACGTAATTACATTCAGCAATCGAAAGAAGCCTTTAAGAAAGCTTATTTGTAATTAGTGATTCGAAAACAAAAAGGCCTGCAGAGATGCAGGCCTTTTTTAATTGCCGAGAGAAAATCATCCACCTACAGATCAGGATTTGCTCACCATACAGGGAGTCGTCATCCCCGCAGGGGATCCAGTGACACTAAAGAAGTGAAGAATACAAATCAATCCAATAAGGATTTTTCTCTTCGATAAGAAAAATTTTCTTTTCCCTCGAAAATCCCTTCAATTCTTTTTCACGATTTATTGCAGAATCCATAGTTAACATCTGCTCAAAATAAACTAGGTTTATTACTTTATATTTTTTAGTGAATCCATCTACAAGATGATTTTTATGTTGCCACACGCGCTGGATTAAATTACCCGTAACGCCAATGTAAAGCGTGCCGTTTCTTTGATTTGCCATTATGTAAATTGCAGGTGATTTCATACTACTCCATGTATTGGGTCACTGGATCCCCTGCGGGGATGACGATTCCCTCTCTTATCCTTTTCGTGATTGGTGCAATAGATACAGTGGCTTTTATTAATTTTTGCTGCGATGAATTCTGATCACAAAACTCATCAAGCGAATGCGGCGTAAAATATTGGCAAGGTGAACGCGGTTTTGTACACCAATACAAAGATTAATCACGCTGTTATGAGCATCGCGCTCTTGCACATTGATGTGCTCAATGCTGCCTGCTTCTTCGTTAATGCGGTTGGCGATGGTGGCAATAATACCGCGCTCACTTTTTACTTCTACACGCACATCCACCAAAAATTCACCGCTGACATTCGCAGCCCAGTTAACTTGGCTGATCTTATCGGGCGTGTTGCGTAATTCTGCAATGTTTTTGCACGTATCTTGGTGAATAACCAAACCTTTACCAGAACTGATGTGCCCCACAATCGGGTCGCCTGGAATTGGGCGACAACAACGCGCAAAACTGATCATCAAGCCATCTGCAGAATCAATGGTAATGGGCGCGTTGACGCTGCGAACTTTTACATCACTATCAGGCTTGAGCAATTTTGCCACCGACATAGCAATACGATTGCCCAAACCAATTTCTTCAAGCAATGAATCCAGCGAATCCATTTTGGTGTCGAGCAACAATTTTTGTTGTTGCTCTTCGGTGAGCTGTTCAAAATTCATTTGCAAATCGCTAAAGGCTTTGCTTAACAAACGACGACCTAAAGCAATGGATTGATGATGGCGTTGGTTTTTCAAAAAGTGGCGAATTGCACTGCGCGCTTTTCCTGAAACTGCAAAGTTCAACCAATTTGGGTTTGGTTGCGCACCTTGCGCGGTCATGATCGTTACTTTTTGGCCGCTTAATAAAGGTTGCGATAAAGGCGCGAGGCGGCCATTAATACGGCAAGCAACGCACGCATTGCCTACATCGGTATGCACGGCGTAAGCAAAATCTACGGCAGTTGCGCCTGTTGGTAACTCAACAATTTTTCCTTTGGGGGTGAACACGTAAACTTCGTCTGGAAACAAATCAATTTTTACGTTTTCAATAAATTCGAGCGAATCGCCAGCGCGTTGTTGCATCTCCAACAAGCCTTGCACCCATTGGCGCGCGCGATTGTGGCTTATGTTTACGGTATCGCTGCTGTTGGATTTATAAAGGAAATGCGCAGCAATACCGCTGTTTGCCATTTCGTCCATTTCTTTGGTGCGAATTTGTACTTCAATAGGTACACCGTGCATACCCACCAACACCGTGTGCAGCGATTGATAGCCGTTGGCTTTGGGAATGGCGATGTAATCTTTAAATTCGCCTGCAACAGGTTTATACAAATTGTGGACCACGCCGAGTGCGCGATAGCAAGTGTCCACACTATCCACAATGATGCGGAAGGCGTAGACGTCCATAATTTCTTTGAAGAATTTTTTCTTGGTGCGCATCTTTTCGTAGATGCTGAACAAATGCTTTTCGCGGCCAATCACCAACGCGGTTAAGTTTTCGCTCGCTAAACGTTTCTCTAAAGCGGTTTGAATCTGCTCAACCAATTCTTTGCGATTACCGCGCGCACTTTTAAGCGCAGCCTGCAAGCGCGTGGCGCGCAAGGGATGCATGGTGTAAAAGCCGCGATCTTCTAACTCCAAGCGCAAATCATTCATGCCTAAACGGTGGGCAATGGGCGCGTATATTTCTAAGGTCTCTTTGGCGATGCGACGCTTTTTCTCCGGAGGCATGGCGCCCAAGGTGCGCATGTTGTGCAAACGGTCGGCGAGCTTTACCAAAATCACGCGCAGATCATTCGCCATGGCTAAGGCCATTTTTTGGAAGTTCTCTGCCTGCTTCTCCGCGTGAGATTCAAATTCAATTTGAGTGAGTTTACTCACGCCATCCACCAAATCTGCCACGGAATCGCCAAACTGGGTAGCGATAGCTTTTTTGCTGATCCCCGTGTCTTCAATTACATCGTGCAGCATGGCGGCCATAAGGCTTTGGTGATCCATGTGCATGGTGGCTAGGATGTCGGCAACGGCGAGAGGATGGGTTATGTAGGCTTCGCCGCTGCGGCGTTTTTGGCCGTCGTGGGCTTGTTCGGCATAGTAATAGGCACGCTTCACCAAGTTAATTTGGGGCGCTTCCAGATAAGACGAAAGCCGGTGGCTTAAGGCTTCAATGGTTTGCAATGTCGTG
>CAZOPE010000047.1:0-26150 GCA_964581625.1 uncultured Cellvibrionaceae bacterium | reverse complement strand
TTGGCGGTTCAACCATGGAAGCCCAAGCCAACATTGGTATTGAAGTAGCAGAAAAACTGATTAAGTATTCCGATAACGGCACCACCATTAGCTCAGTAAACTTCCCTGAAGTTGCTTTGCCCGGCCACCCAGACGCACACCGTTTATTGCACGTGCACGCTAACGTTCCCGGCATTTTGTCGAAGATCAACAACATCTTTTCAGACCGCCACATCAATATTGCGTCGCAATACCTGCAAACCAATGACAAAGTGGGTTACGTAGTCGTGGATATCAACTCACCATACGATGAAGTTGCGTTGGAACAATTGAAAAATATTGAAGGGACGATTCGTTGCCGCGTTCTTTTCTAATCCTCTCGTAGATTCATTAAAAATAAAAACCGCTGCCTTGTCAGCGGTTTTTTGCTTTCTGCGTTATATCAATTTAAGGCTCAACCCAACACAGTTCACAGGCCGCACAAATAGCAGCCAGAATGACGCTAAATTCGGCATTTATTCACATGAAGAAACGCGTTTTTCTTTTAGACTTGTAAAAAATAATTCCGCAAAGGTAAGGGTTATGCAAACCAACAAGGTTGACGATCTTGATGTTCTTGAAAGCGAACCGCAAGAAGATGGTGCTCAAGCCAAAACGCTCATCGGCGGTGCTTTGGCTTCAGTAGCCCTAACGGCTTGCGGCGGCGGCGCGGCAGGGGGAGCAGGTGGCGGAGGTTTTACCCTGTCGTCTGCGATTAGTTCAAGCAGCGTCTCCAGCTCGGTTGCTTCTTCAAAGTCATCTTCACTGAGCTCGAGTAAAGTATCCTCATCAACGACCTCTTCCTCAGTTTCATCATCGTCCAGTTCGCTGTCCAGTAGCACATCATCGACGCCTTCGTCTGCAAGTTCTACGTCCTCAGTACCGTCATCGAGCAGCTCCTCTAGCTCTTCTTCCACTGGAGTACCTTCAAGTTCGTCTTCGTCATCCTCCAGGTCGTCATCGTCGTCATCCTCCCGTTCGTCATCATCAAGCTCGTCGAATCAGAGCTCATCATCTTCATCAAGTTCTTCCGCTGCCGCCATTGCCAATGCACAAGCGGTAAGTTTTTTGGCGCAAGCCAGTCTCGCAAGTACTGATGCGGAAGTCGCACGAGTAAAGTCCTTGGGTTACGAAGGCTGGATCGACGAGGAAATGAAAAAACCATTGGGAACAAAAAATGTTTCCATTTTACTTTCAAAAGGCTTGGCGGATGTTGCCAACAAAAACAATCTGACCGGCGCCGACAACATGATGTGGCGGCGTTTGATTGGCGGCGCAGATGTTTTACGTCAACGCGTAGCCTTGGCGTTGTCAGAAATAATTGTGATTGGCTTGGGAATTGAAGGCATACGCTTCCGGCAATTCGCAATGGCTTATTATTGGGATATTTTGGAGGCGAACGCGTTTGGAAATTATCGTGATTTATTAGAACAAATTTCTAAATCGCCCGCGATGGGAACCTGGCTTACCTTTAAAGGAAACCGCAAAGCCTCTGGCAATAGTTTGCCCGATGAAAACTACGCGCGCGAAATTATGCAACTGTTTAGCATTGGCGTTTACGATTTAAATATTGACGGCACACTCAAGTTAAACGGCGGAAAACCAAAAGAAACTTACACGCAGGATGACGTGAGCCAACTTGCACGCGTATTTACCGGCTGGGATTTGGATAACAGTGTCGGTACGGGCGATACTCCCGATGCAGTCTATCGCCCCATGGTACAAACGGCGAAGTATCACGAAACCGGAACCAAAATATTTTTAGGCGTTACAATTCCAGCTAACACAACCGGCGAAGCCAGTTTGCAAATTGCATTAAATACCTTGATGACCCATTCCAATATTGCGCCTTTCATCAGCCGCCAATTAATTCAACGTTTAGTCACGAGCAATCCAAGCATAAGTTACGTTGCACGGGTTGCGGGCGTTTTCAATAATAATGGTAAAGGAGTGAAAGGCGATTTAGCAGCCGTGATCAAAGCGGTGTTGTTGGACGCAGAGGCTCGCTCGGCGAGCCGGTTAACCAATATCACTTTCGGAAAACTGCGCGAACCTATTCTTCGCTTCATTCATTGGGCGCGCAATTTTGGCTACACAGATCCTGCTGACAATTGGAATATTGGCGATACTTCTGACCCAGCATCTCGCCTTGGGCAAAGTCCCTTGCGATCATCTTCCGTCTTTAATTTTTTCCGCCCTGGATACGTTCCACCCAGCGCTTTTATTGGCCAACGAACCGCGCCTGAATTTCAAATTACAACGGAAACCTCGGTGGCGGGTTACATTAATTTTATGCAAAGCGCTATTAGCAACGGTATTGCGGGAATTAAAGCCGATTACAGCAAGCTGGTTCCGCTCGCCACTGATTCAAGTAAACTTTTAACTGAACTGAATACATCACTAGCAGCAGGCCAGCTTTCAGCAACCACCATCAGCAACTTTAAAACCGCGCTCGATACCATAGCGGCAACCACCACTACAGGGCAGAACAATCGGATTTACGCAGCTATTTTGCTGGTCATGTCCTGCCCCGAATACCTTACCCAAAAATAGGAGCCCATCATGAGTTCAGAATTATCGCGCCGCGAATTTTTGAAGCGTGCCAGTGCGCTCTCTATGACGGGAATTGCTGCACCCTTTGCATTAAATCTCGCGGCCATTGGTGAAGCTGCTGCTGCAACCGCTACGGATTATAAAGCCATCGTCTGCGTGTTTTTATACGGCGGTAATGATTATGCCAATACATTGGTGCCTTACGACACTGCAAGCTATAACCTTTACAACGGTTTACGCCCTGCGATTGCAACCGCGCGCGACAGCCTCACCGCGACTGCGTTAACCCCCGCATTGTCTTTAGCGAATTCACGACAATATGCGCTCGCGCCGGAATTAAAAGATTTGGTGCCAATTTTTAATGCGGGGCAAATGGGTGTTTTATTAAATATTGGAACACTTGTACAACCCACTAGCAAAACAGAATACACAGCGAAGAGTGTTCCCCTTCCGCCAAAATTATTTTCACATAACGATCAACAATCTGTGTGGCAATCATCGTCACCCGAAGGTTCAACTAAAGGCTGGGGTGGCCGAATGGGTGATCTATTTGCGGCTGGAAATGGTAACGCTACATTTACTTGTGTAAGTGCCGCTGGTAGCGCAGTCTATCTTTCGGGCAATACTGCAATTCCATATCAAGTTTCCAGCAGCGGCTCTATTGCAATCAATGGAATTAAGTCGACATTGTTTGGTTCAACCGCTTGTGCAAATGCCTTGCGTGCATCTATCACCGCTACTAGCAACCATATTTATGAAGCAGAACTTACCACCATTATTAAACGCTCCATTGATGCTGACGTTCAGCTAAAAGCAGCGCTTGCTGGTGTAAGCGAATTCACAACGGTTTATCCTGCTAATAATAGCTTGGCATCACAATTAAAAATGGTGGCAAAAATGATTGCGGGGAGAAACACGCTAGGTGCGAAGCGCCAGGTATTTTTTGTGTCTCTTGGCGGTTTTGATACACACGATAATATTCTTACGGATCACCCTGCACTACTCACAAAAGTTGGAACCGCATTAAATGCCTTTCATTCAACGATGGTTGAGCTTGGTATTTCCGATAAAGTGACAGCGTTCACCGCATCCGATTTTGGCCGCACACTGACAACCGACGGCGATGGCTCCGACCATGGCTGGGGCAGTATGCATTTTGTGTTAGGTGGCGCCGTGAATGGAAAGAATTATTACGGAAAGCCGCCAGAAATCGCCAACAATGGCCCAGACGATGTAGGACAAGGAAGATTGTTACCGGGAATTTCTGTTGATCAACTCGGAGCAACACTTGCTACTTGGTTTGGTGTAAGCAATTCAGAATTAACGACTGTTCTGCCAAACATTTCAAACTATAGCTTGAAAAATTTGGGCTTCATGATGTAGAAATTTAATAGCAAATCACATGAGGTACTAAGTTAAGTGGGAGTCGTAATCCCCGCTGCGCGAGGATTACGACTCCCTATTTATGCATGTACTTTTTTCCAATACCTCTTCACGCTGAGCTTGCTGAAGAGTTTTCCCTCACGAAAAATTCTTAGTGAAACAAGCAAATTACAACAACTGATGCACACCAATAATCACATAAGGGTTCTCCCCTTCTTTTAGCTGGGGAACTTCAAGCGTTCCTAAAAAAATGGCGTGATTAAGATAAGCATAGCGGCTGTCGCTTGGCGCTTCAATTTCCAAAACAGATCGCATATAGGGCGAAGTTTTCTTATCGGCAGGTGGTGAATAAAGCGCACGGTTGATAACTTGAATTAAAACACCGTCATTGGTTTTCACCATATAACGCGCGGTAAACTCCGTATCGCCATCTGCACGCGTCACCTGAAAATCTGCCCCACCTTGCAAAACACTTCCCTCAATATCAGCACCTTTGAAGGTACCGCCGGTGATGGGGATCATTCTACGCGTACCGTATTTTGTTTTGCCTAATTCAACGCCTTCAGCAATCAATATCTTGGCATCCCAAATATGTTTGGTCTTAAAAATTTGCTCGGTAGTAGACCCAGCATTTTTCGTATCCACCGATTTGGCATTAGCTGCCAACGCACAGTTAGCAGCAGCGGCAATCATCAAACATAGAATTATTTTCTTCATTCGGAATTACTCAGTTACGCATGCAAAACTTGCTGCAGATTCAATATCGCCAGATTTATAAGTTGCCACGCTCGGCCAAGGGCATAAAGGTCTTGATCGGGCTTTACTCCAACTAGCGGGAAGTGATTTATTCTCAGGGTTTACTTTCGCCAACATAGTGTTCGGCGCCTGCCCTTTTTCAACCCAATTCACCAAGGCACCAAGCCCGTCGAATTGATCAGTCGCTGGGCCACCATTACAGTGATTCATTCCCGGCACCACAAACAAGCGTGTGAAATCTTGTGCTTTGCCTGCATAATTTTTATTTAATCTCTCGTACCAATCGACAATGTCCACCGTAGAAAATACTGGGTCGCTTTGGCCTTGGTAAATAATCATTTTGCCTTTATGTTTGTAGAAAGTTTTAAGGTAGGGATTATCTACATCCGGTGGAGTCATAACTTCCATCGCAGATTTTTTAAAACCACTTTGTGTTGCGAAAATTTTGGGTGCATCGCGATCAAAATCAAATGCACTTAAAAACTGCAACAACTTATCGGGGGTGCCTTCCACTTCTGTTGCGGGGGTTGTAAACACATAAGCCAGCGAACCCGCGCCCATGGTGGCAATGAGCGGATTGTTATTCCACGGCGGGATCGGGCTTTCAAATTTCCAGAAGCGCCAACCTTCATCTGCAATACCGGTGTCGTACCACCAAGGATTGTAGAGTTGCTTACCTTTGCTGTTGTGGGGGCCACTCATCAAGCGCGCGAACGATTTGGTTTGTAATTCGCTCAAGCAACTCGCATTTTTTTCACCGGTGCAACGCAGGCTATTTATATCAAACACGCTTTGGCAGTGGCGAATATTGTTCACCAAACCATCTTTAGCGCCATCAAGTCCATCGCATGCCTCTGTGATTTTATCGGCCATTAGCTTCATGTCTGCACGGCTAAATGCGTTGTGTAGCTTTGGGTCAACTTGTTGCGTACTTTGTACATCCCACGCATGCTGCACTGCCGCTTTGGGCAAATTAAACCCGGGAGCACCCACTAAAATGCCATCAAACATATCGCCATAACGGCTCGCCGCAACCATGCCGTGGCGGCCACCGTTAGAACAGCCAGACACATAAGAAAAGTCTGCTGCTTTGGTGTAAAAGGTTTTGATAATATCGTGCGCTATGGGTGTCATGGTTGACGTTGTTTGGTAACCGTAATCTTCACGCGCTTGTGGATCTAAACCAAAACGATTTCCTGCCGCTAAACCATATTGTTGGTTCTCTGCAGCGCTGCCATCGTGGCCCGCGTTTGTGCTCAGGACTGCAAAGCCGCGGGCTCGAGCAGAACGACCTTCGTAAATATCACCTTCGGCGGGAACCACGGCACCATCATTGCCACCATTCATTTGGTAAACAAAACGCCCGTTCCAGTTCAACGGCAAACGCATTTCAAATCCAATGGCGTAATGTTTTCCATCACTACCTGTGCGCGAATTAACGGCGCCATTGATTTGACAAAAGGCTTCGCCTTCATTGAGTTTGGCAGTTTGAAGTTCGAGTTTCATTGCTGCAGGAAATTTATGCTGTAATAAATCTGCGCAAGCACTATTCGCAACCGCACTGGCTTGCGAATAGGAAAATGCGAGTAGGACTCCAGCGAAAATTGCTTTGCGCCGAGTTAGATGTTTTAAACGAGGAAATGAATGATGCACGTGATTGACTCCTTTTTGGTGAATTGGGGTCAGTAGAATTACATTAAGAGCTTCTCTAACCTGAATAATTTTTTATCTTTATTTTTACTCTGCAGCCAATTATTTCTAGACGAAAAATTGTTTTATTCTACAATGCGGGTTACGCGGCTACGCCACTAACCCGCACTACACACTCACCCCAATTTTTCAATTCTTATTTATTAGATAAGGCTTTGCTTTCCTTGTGAGCTTTCCACGCTTCGTAGAATATTGGCAGAACCGACACGATTAAAATGCCAAAAATTAACAAAGTGAAATTCTTTTTAACCACGGGCTGATTGCCAAAGAAATAGCCAAGGTATAAAAAGATGCCAACCCATAAAAGCGCACCCACAATATTGTAGGCAATAAATTTGGGATACTTCATGCCGCTCATACCGGCTACAAAGGGTGCAAAGGTACGAATAATAGGAACGAAGCGCGTCATAATAATTGCAACACCGCCGTGTTTATCGTAGAAACTCCGTGCTCTATTTAAATAATCCTGGCGGAATATTTTTGAATTCGGGTTGCGAAATAATCGCTCGCCAAAAAATCGCCCAATAGTGTAGTTAACAATATTGCCAAGCACAGCGGCGGCTATCACTATGCCGGCCATGATGTTGATATCAAGACCGCTGTTCGCGCTTATAGCAACCAGCGCACCGGTTGCAAACAATAATGAATCACCGGGTAAGAATGGCGTTACCACCAAGCCCGTCTCACAGAAAATAATCAGAAACAAAATGCCGTATATCCATAAACCATATTGCGCAAAGAGCTCAGAGAGATGCACGTCTATATGCAAAATAAAATCGATAATTAAATGAATAAATTCCACAGAAAATCCTTAATGGCTAAGAGTTAAAAAATAGTTTTCGATGACAGCAAAAACCTGATCGCGATATTCCGGGCTTTCATTAACAAGTTGGTGGCCGGCGTCTTTAACGTATGCAATCTTCGCGCGGGGTAATTTGTGCTGCAGCAACGGCAGATTGTATTGCCATTCTACCGTCATATCAGCAGTACCTTGTACAATCAAACAATCATTTTGCAGTGGCGAAAGTTGAAGCAGTGTTTGGTGCCACGCTTTCATAGCACCCACCCAACTTAACGGCAGAGTGCGCGTCTGCAATGGATCTTGTTCCTTCAAAAAGCGATTAAATTCCTGATCGTGCGAGCTTTGGCTAAACGTGCGAGGAATTTGCCGAACAAAATGCCGTAAAACGGCATACACACTACTGCCCAATTGCAAGCCACGCCATCCCCGGGGTAAAACCAAGGGGCTGCAAAATGCGATTTTCGCAAATTGTTTCAACGCATCTCGATTTGTTGCATAACGCCACAAGTAATTCATGAGAACTGCGCAGCCAGTACTTTGCCCTAAGGCATAAACCGGTTGCTGCAAGATTGCGCTACTTTGCTGTAATACCTCGGCCAGCACATCTCCATACTGATCAAAAGATTGAATAGCCGCAGGCTCACCACTGCTTAATCCATGGCCGGGTAAATCAAACGCAATTACCGCAAAATTATGTTGAAGCGCAAAGCGAATTGGGTTACCAAACACGCCAACGTGATCGTAGTAGCCGTGCACAAGCACTAAAGTTCCTTGAACGTTTTGCGGCAACCAATAATGCGCAGCAATTTTAAACCCAGCTGCGTTGATGCAACCAAAGTTGTGAGTAAGTTGTGGAAATTCTTCAGTGAAATTAATGCCGTAGTCACTGACGTAGGTTTGCACTAGCGTTGATTGCAACCAATCGTTACCTCCCTGTGCACTAAAAATCAAGGGAGGTAATTGATCTGCAATTTCGTGTAACTCGGAACGAGTGAGCATCATAAGCTAGCCATCATTAACGATGAGATTAAAAACGTGATTAGAACGGCCAAAACTGTACCGGCAAATTACCCTTACGCAAAATTGCCGTAATATCCATCGTAAGTGCAACGCCCGCGTGCACCAATACACCACCCCAAATGGAGCGCGAGCGCAGTGCGAGTATGCCTAGAAACAATCCAAAAAGTATTGCGCCTGTGGCTTCTAACCACAGTTTTGGAAAGTGAATCATTAAGTAAGGAACGCACATAACCCAAATTGCATTCGCGCCTAGTGCGGGGCGCAATGCGTTTAGCATGAAGCCGCGAAAAAAGAATTCCAAACACACAAATTGTGTAAGGTACAAAAATTCCCACGCTAAAAAGTCTGCCCAACTTCTACTGGCTTGTGAGTAAAAAGGGTAATGGTTTACAAAATCTTTTCCCAAGCTTACACAATAAATAAACACTAAAATTGGGCTAAGTAACAATAAATAGCCGCGCCAGTGCTGTGGTGTATTATTCAATTGCCAACCAAAATCGCGGATGCGTTCTTTAAAGCTAAGACGAATGAGTAGCGCTGGGATAAGTACGTAGCCAATGGCTAAAATGCTAGTCCACCACAGGTAACCGCATAGCTCCAACATTCCTGCCATTGCCAGCTGTTCAACATAATAATTTGCAGGCAGGTCTTTTGCGGTGGCGATGAATTGTAATAAATAACGCAAGTTGTCGGAAAATTTTCCGTAATGCATTAGCAATAAGCATACGGATACACACGCGAGTACTGCAAAAACACGACGTAAGGCTTGTGGGCGGTTCATTGAATACGAGGGTGACTCCGCATCAATGTCATCGAGCGCAGTGAGTATATTTTTAGGGTGAATTTTTGCGAGCATTAATTTCTCTTTAATATTCTTATTCGTTCAACTGGCAGTCGTCATCCTCGTGTAGCGTGGATGACGACTGCCTATTTCCAATTAATTTATTACTATTGTCTACTTTGCTGTTTTTCATTTAAAAGGCAGATAGGTTTTCGCATCTTGCATGTAAAGTTCAACGGATGGCTTTTCGGATTGTAGAAATTTTTCTATTGCGTTGTGAAAATCAGGTTGAACTAAAAAGTGGTTTGAATAAGTTGCGATGGGTTCAAAGCCCCGCTGAATTTTATGTTCGCCTTGGGCGCCTCCATCAAACCGTTCTAATCCATGTTTTATTGCGTATTCAATACCTTGGTAATAGCAGGTTTCAAAGTGCAAAAAATCATACTCTGCCAAACACCCCCAATAGCGCCCATAAATCGTTTTACTGTCAATAAAAAATAAGGCAGCAGCGATGGGTTGATCGTCTTTGTGCGCCACCATCATCAAACAGTATTGCGAGAAGGATTGACGGAGTAAGTTAAAAAATTCTTGCGTTAAATAACCTGGGTGGCCGCTACGTTTTAAATAGGTGTTGCAATAAAACTGATAGAACAATTGCCAATCTTCTGCACGAATCTCGTGTGCCCGCAACGCTGAAAAGCGAATGCCTTGTTCTGTCACCGTTCGCCGCTCTTTGTTGATGCTTTTACGTTTGCGCGAATTCATGGCTGCGACAAAATCGTCCCACGTTTTATAGCCGCGGTTAAACCAGTGAAATTGTGTACCCAAACGCTGGGGGATTTGCAGCGCGATAAGCTGATCCGAAAAGTCAGCCAGCGGAAACAAGCAATGCCAACTTGACGCGCCCAGTTTACTAAGCTGTTGCTTAATTTCTTCAACAATCCGCGGCAGCAGTTGCGCTTGGCTCGCGCCGGGGCTCAACAATAACCGTGCACCTGGGCAAGGTGTAAATGGAATTGCACTGACAAGCTTTGGGTAATACTGCAGACCATAACGCTGGTAGGCATCTGCCCAGCTCCAATCAAAAACGTACTCCCCGTAAGAATGTGCTTTTATATAAAGCGGCATGGCCGCAATCAAGGCATCATTTTCATAGACAACCAAGTGCTGTGCCTGCCAGCCCGTTCCTTTGCCGATACTGCGGCTAGCTTCTAGAGCGTTTAGGAATTCGTGGCGTACAAAGGGGTAGTCTGCCCCACATAGCGAATTCCAGGGAGCGGCACCTACTTGGGCTATATCGGTAATAAAGGTTATTTGCATAGCTGGATTCTAAGGTGAAACCAGGTCAAGCGCACCCAGCGGAGCAAACCGCAGCGACACTCGGGCCACAAGGCTGGTCATTGCTGGCAAGCTTACAGTAGAATCGTGCTTCCTTTGGTTACCCTGGATTTTCAATGCCAAGCGCAGAACCCGACCCTGAATGTCAGAGTCATCGAAAAAACCGCTTTAATTTACGCTATGCCCAGCCTTCATGCCTCAATGTTTTGGTGAGGTGCTAGCGGTGGAATGGATTTTTGACCCCACAGCCTGGTTAGGCTTACTCACTCTTATCGTGCTCGAGATTGTTCTCGGCATAGATAACCTTATTTTCGTTGCCGTATTGGCTAACAAGCTCCCTAAACACCAGCGCGACCGCGCGCGGATGATTGGTTTGAGCTTAGCGCTTGTACTTCGCCTCGGTCTGCTCGCCGGTATCTCCTGGATGGCGGGCCTCACCACTACCTTGTTTACGGTGTTCGGGCAGGATCTCTCGGGGCGCGACCTTATTTTAATTTTTGGTGGACTCTTCCTTCTCTTTAAAGCCACCATCGAATTGCATGAACGCGTGGAAGGCAAGGTCAACACCCAGCGCGGCCCGCGTGTGCATGCGGCCTTCTGGGCAGTGATTGCCCAAATCGTTGTGCTAGATGCGGTCTTTTCGCTCGACGCCGTGATTACCGCCATTGGTATCACTAGCCATTTGCCCGTCATGATGATCGCGGTCATTTTTGCTATGGGGATGATGATTATCGCCAGCAAAGCCTTGACCGACTTCGTCAACAAGCACCCCACGGTGGTGATGCTGTGCTTGGGCTTCTTGCTCATGATTGGCTTTAGTTTGGTGGCCGAGGGCGCAGGCATTCACATTCCTAAAGGCTATCTCTACGGCGCTATTGCCTTCTCGGTACTGATTGAGTTCTTCAACCAATTGGCGCGTTCAAACCGCACCCGCCACATTATTGGCGAGCGCCCTTTGCGCGACCGCACTGCTGAAGCCGTGCTGAAATTATTGGGTGGCCGCAGCGATGCCGACGAAGTAGGCGACGACATAGTTGCAATGGCGCATCCACAGGGGGAAGAGTTGGTCTTCGAGAACAGCGAACGCCAAATGATTCGCTCTGTATTGCAACTCACCGACCGCCCCGTTCAGTCGTTGATGACACCGCGCCCCGACATTATTTGGGTGGATGTAAACGCTACGCCAGAAGAGTTGCTCAACGTGTTGAAAACCACACCGCAAACCCGCTTGTTGGTGGCACGTGATGAATTGGATAATTTGCACGGCGTTGTACAGAGCCGCGATTTGCTCGCCGCTGCGCTCAGCAATCAGCCACTGGATCTCGCGGCCTTGGCGGTAGAACCCCTCGCGGTGCCCGAAGGTACCAGCGCGTTAAATGTGTTGGAAATGTTGCGTCAGCAAGCTGTGCCCTTGGCAATTGTGATTGACGAATACGGCAGTATTAAAGGGGTTGTAACCACCAGCGATTTGCTCGCCGCCATCGCCGGTGAATTGGCTGATAACAATGAAGCACCTTTAGTTGTTGAAGAAGATGATGGTTGGATGCTAGATGCAAGCCTGTCACTTGAGCAACTGGAAGAAGTCTTGGATACCAAACTTGAGCGTGAAGAAGGCGATTACTTTACGCTCGCCGGTTTACTGCTGGAGCAACTCCAGCATATTCCTGTGATTGGCGAGACCCTTAGCATTTCCGGTTTCAATTTTGAAATTAAACAAATGGAAGGTCGCCGCATTCTGCAAGTTTGGGTGCAAAAAAAACCTGGCCACAGTGACCACGACATTTTTTAATTTGTTCGCAAGCTGTAACAAAAAAGCCCGTCACTTGGACGGGCTTTTTTGTTTGGGTTTTGGTTTGGGCTGGACTTTGGATTTTACCGCCTGAACTAAAGAACGTCGCTTTTCACCTCGCTTTTCATCTTCATAAGCATCCAGGAATTCAAAAACAACCGAGCCGGGCAAACGGTTGCAGTTACTTAAAATCACCATACCTATTTGCAACTCTTGGTTAAACACCATTTCTGAACGTGAACCAAAAACATAGCCACCGTGGTGCAAAAAGTTTTTGTCGCCGCGATAATCGAAGGTTCTAAAACCCATTGCATAATGCGTGTCTGTTACACCTTCACGTGCACCGTAGTGCGATTGCGCCGGTGTATTTTTTGTCGTCTTAGCGTGTACAGCCTGCAATGTGGCCGGGGATAACACTTCTGGATTGTGTCCCATGTGCGCCAACATCCAGCGCGCCATATCATTCACACTTGCATTACCGCCCGCAGCCGGATTTAAACGGTAATAATTTTGCGTGATTTCTTTGGTGTACCATTTACCACGTGCAATTTCATGCGGCATTGCGTAATTTTTTGTAGCCAGCAAACCTTCCAGACCTATAGATGCAGAGCGCATCCCCAAGGGCGTAAACAATTTTTCTTTTACATATTGCTCATAGGGCTTGCCGGTTTTTTTCTGAACTATGCTGGCCAACAAACTCATGGTTACGTTTTGGTAGCTGTAACATTTGCCGGGCGGACACACAAAATTAACCGCTTTGAATTTTTCTAACACAGCATCAAAGGGCAAACCCTCTTCAATATAATTATCGCCAGCATGCGTTGGCAGGCCAGTGGATTGCGACATGATATTTCGCAAGGTTAATTGATCGCCATAACGCGGATTACTGAATTCTACATTCGGCAACACCGATGTAATGGGCGTATCCCAAGTGATAAGACCATCACTCACCATAACGCCTGCGGTGGTACCTGCAATGGATTTTGAAACAGAAGCCAAACGAAACGTAGTGTCAGTATCAATAGGGTCTTTGGTTCCCACTTTTTTAACGCCGTAAGCTTGCATGACCCTCACTTTGCCGTCGGCAATAACGGCAAACGCAAGGCCCGGTACGCGCGGAACCAATTTAGTTTCAACGTATTCTTTAAATTCCTGAACAAACTTTTCGCGTGGGCCACCCACAGCTAGCGCGGTGCTTTTTACAGCGGGCGCAGATGAAGTTGCGTTTGCGAGAGGTACTACTTCATTGGTTAATTCGCCGCCGGTTGAATAATCTTCCTCATCATCCAGTGTACCTTCTGTTAATTCACTCGCTTCCGGCAAATCCGCAGCGGCAAGGCTCGCGGCAGCCACTGGCGCAATAGCCATTTTGGTAGCGTTAGAAACCTTGGGTGTGCTTTCAACAAGTTTTGCGGGTGCTAAGAGGGGAGGTGCCGCTTTTTCAAGCTCGGGTTTTGTGTCTGGCGTGGTGTTTTTTTTTACGCTCGCCGTGGTTGTAGTCGCTTTGGCAGGCGGGGTGCTTTTTACGGTGGCTTTAGTTGAAGTCGTTTTGGTTGTTGTGGCTTTTTTCTCAACAACTTTTTTATTTGTTTTAGCCGTCTTTTCTGTTTTCTTAGAAACTGTTTTAGTCGTTGCTTCAGCTTTAGTCTTTTTAGCTGTGGATGATACTGTTGTTTTGGCTACCGATTTTTTGGGTGTCGCGGGTGGCGTAGCAGACGCATCTTCAATGGGGCGAATAACAGGCTGTGGCGCCTTGTACACGGGTGCCGCCGCTGCACTGCTGCTCGACGCGCGTTCTGCTTGAATGGGAACTGGATAAGAAATTTTTTTATCGGTTTGTGCAATTACCACATTCGCCAACATGAATAGGCATAGCAGGGCTGACTTGATCCAGCCATGCACCAAGGGGGTTGCCTTTTTAGGTGGAGCAATGTCTTTCAATATTTTCATAACGTCTTATGCACAACCATCGGCAAAGAACGCTGAATAAAATTCGCAAAAATTCAGGTAGCCCGTGAGGCTTTAAATAAAGAAACCTTTGTACGATGCCGCAAAGCGCCAGAATCGTTCAAAGGTTTCTTGCTTGAAAACTACCTGAATATTTTTAAAGCTTACAGCGTTTTAATATATTCAATTAAATCCCAACGCTCCTGCTCTGTTAATTTTTCCTTGCCATCTTTACCTGTGCCATATTCGTGGCCGGTATTGTGATTGCCGAGCGGTTCAACAATGAAGCGCCGTTTATCTTTAGGATCAGTAATATCGCAACCCGTTTTAACAAAACCAACATTCACCGGATCAAACTCACGGTTGCCCACACAAAATTCGGTTGGGCGCTCTTCCGTTGGCAACAACAAATCCCACAGGTTGGGGACCGAGCCATTGTGTAAGAAAGGTGCCGTCGCCCAAATGCCGTTCAAGGAGCGTGCTTTGTATGACAAGAGTGATTGATAAGGGTTCGCTGTGGTATCGGGTTTATAGTTACCGGATTTTACACTGGGTTTTATCTCATTATCAAAGAAGGATTTACCCAACATGTAAGCCCAGTCAGCCACACGGCGAACCGCGTATTTATCGGCATCTGGCGTTGCTACCGCGCCTTTGGTTGCAGCGGTTAAGACTTGTACAACCGGAGCACGTTTTTGTACAACGACTGAACCTACATCCGTATCTTGGTAAATGGATTCAAAATTACCCGCATAACCCGTATAAGCAACACTGTTGGTCGCCATGGTGGGGTCAGTGCCAACCACATCAATGCTAGACATATTGGCGACAACTAAACGATCCCAGTTGTCGCGCTCAACCACTTGATGGCATGACGCACAGTATTCGTTGTAGACCAACTCGCCGCGTTTTGCCGTATCGCGGTTAATATTGCCCAGAATCTCTTCTGACCACACGGGTGATTGCAAACTGTTTAAGTGGGATTCGATACGGCCAAGGTTGGTTAGATCGATGGACGATTTAAAATCAATTGTGTGCTTTTTACTTTTCTCACCCGTGATCCAGGCTGAAAGACTAAAGCCTTTTTCCTGCGCCTTCCAATCCAGAATGCCGAACACGCCAATCACTTCACCGGTGTTGCGGCCAAGAGGACCAACCCCAGCGTTAGCCGCCAAGCCATTCCATTGCACGTAATCGGAATGGGTGATGTCCCACAAGAACGGATAGCTGACGGGTGCATCTGGCTCATTGAAAATGGCTTCGCGCACACGCAATTGGTCGCGCTGGTTAAGACCCGGTAACTTGCCAGCGGTAGAACCCAAGCGCTCCATGATTACTGCGAACTGCACATCGCCAATAATGGTTTCGTTAATGCCTTCCAACACCGCATCAACTTGCTCTTCGTTTAGCACGCGCTTGTCTTCCGCGTTAGTAATTTGCATAAGCGCCAGCTTGAGTTGGGCTTTGTTAATGACGTGCTCAAGTACACGGTTGTAAATACGACCAAAAGCATCAAGCCGCGCGTAACCGTAATCGATATGGCTGTGGTTGATAGTGTTGTAGAGCTTAATAGTGTTGCCCCATTTCTTGAGGTCTTTTAATACGTGTTCTTCATTGGAGTAATCATTGTTAAGCGCTAGCACCGCTTTTACAAATCGTTCACGCTTTTGCGCATCGGTTTGGGTTTGCTCCAAGCTCTTTTCCATGGCTGTCAGGAAGCCCACCATATCGGCCATAGAAGGGCCACCGTCAATGCGGATGGCTTTACCTTTAAAATTAACCTGACCGGTGTGACACGCAGCACAGGTGTAGCCCATGTAGTCGTGGCCTTGATAGGTTTCTTTCACAAAACCAACTGCCAAGCCATCGGGGTTGAAGAAGGTTGGCTTTTGCGGGAGATAACGGAATTTATCGATATTGTTATTAGCGCGTAGCAACTCGGTTGAATCTGCTTGCTCTAAGGAGAGATAGAAATCATAAGGCACCAAACCCGAACCTTGTGTGGTGTTGTAAAACCAAAGGCTATCGGACTCGCTCCAACCCTGTTTGAGATAAACCGGCGTTGAATAGTTTTCGCCATGTGCACCATTGCTAATCGCAACCGCGCCGCGATCTGGGTCATCATCCCACCGCTGGTAGGTTTTGCCTGCGGCTAGAATCAGAACGAGAATAATGATGAACAGAATTTTGAATTTTAATAGGGTGCGAAAGTGACGGCGAATCCAATGAAATAGACCGCTAATCGCTGAAATGATAAACATGTTGGACTCCTGAGAAATTCCCGTTTACAGATGACACGTGTGTGAATTGCACAATTTCTTATCAAAATAGTTGGCAGGTCGTTACTTCCTTGTAGGCCAAGGATGGCCTCAAAATAAACCGAGTGGTTTCACTGGCATCATAACCACCTCAACCTTTTCAAACCAGAGCTTGCATGTGTTTTAAGGTTCTTTCTTAGTGTTCTTGCCAAGTGGCCCCTTTAAAACGGCAGCATTGGTTGCATCTGCGGATTCATACGATTAGTGTAGCTGCTGACTATTTTTGACTGCGGCGTGAGGTTCCTAGTGAGCACCCGCCGCGCTATCAACCTACAACTACACCATGAGGACAACATCTTGAAAAAATTACCACTCGCCATAATCGCTTTGGCCGCCATCACCAGCAGTTGTACGTGGGTTAAAGTGAGCGAAACCGGTAGCACCGTTGCTGTTGCAAACACTGCGAACGTTCGCGGTTGCAAAAACCTGAGCGAAGTTAGCGTAAGCGTTACCAGCAAGGTAGGTTTCTATCAACGCAATGCGGATAAAGTGGCTACCGAATTGGCAAACCTTGCGCGCAACGAAGCTGCAGGTTTGGGCGGTGACACCATTGTGCCCAGTACCGGTATTGAAAACGGCAAGCAAAGTTTTAACGTTTACAGATGCAAAAAATAATTGCGCTGCCAGCGATTCGCGTCGCTGGCATTTAATTCAACAGGTCAGAAATGGCAGCCACCCGATTATTTGCTAAGGTTAAGTTACTCGTCTTTTTCCCGTCATATTGACGTGTCATATTCTGCTGTTGATTTGCTTTAATCACCGAGGTTTATGTGTCCAGCGCCTACTTCAACCGCGAGCTCAGCTTGCTTGAATTCAACAAACGCGTTCTTTATCAAGCTAATAACAAGTCGTTGCCGCTGTTAGAGCGCCTGCGTTTCCTGTGCATTTTCTCCACCAATCTTGATGAATTTTTTGAAGTTCGCGTTGGCGGGTTGGTCGAACGCTTGGAGCTTCCCACAAAATCCCCACTCGGCCCCGATGGCTTAACCGAAATACAAACGCTGGAACAAATCTCCGAGCGCGCCCATTTGCTCGTGGAAGAGCAATACAAGATCCTAAATAGCGAAATTGTCCCTAATCTGCGTGAAGCCGGTATTCGCATTTTGCGCCGCAGCGAATGGACACCGGAGCAAATTGAATACCTCAAAAACTATTTCATATCAGATGTTTTACCCGTGCTTAGCCCCATTGGGCTTGACCCTGCGCACCCCTTCCCGCGCATTCTAAATAAAAGTTTGAATTTTATTGTTAAGTTGGATGGCAAAGACGCCTTTGGTCGCAATTCAGGCCGTGCAATTGTGCAAGTGCCCCGCTCGCTTTCACACATCATTGAGTTGCCCATTGAGCTGACCACCCAATGCCGCGAATTTGTTTTCATTTCGTCGATTATTCATTTTTTTATGGCGGAAATTTTTGTGGGCATGACGGTAATTGATAGCTTTCAATTTCGCCTCACACGCAACTCTGATATTTTTTTGGACGAAGAAGAAACCGAGGACTTGCTACGTGCGGTGCAAGGTGAGCTGGCTTACCGTCAATACGGCGACGAAGTTCGTTTAGAAATAGCAGACACCTGCCCTGCGGAGCTCGTGGATTTTTTACTGCAACGCTGCGAAATTAAAGAGCGTGATCTCTACAAAATTAATGGCCCGGTGAATTTAAACCGCTACAGCGATTTATTCGAACTGATAAAAAATAAAGAGTTATTTTTTCAGCCCTTCGTACAAGCCATGCCGAAGCTGTCGAGACGCGCCAACAGCTATTTTGAAGTCTTGCAAAAGCAGGATATTTTGTTGCATCACCCTTTTGATTCCTTTCAAGGCGTGGTGGATTTCTTACGCGAAGCCGCTGCAGACCCGCACGTGCTTGCGATTAAACAAACCCTTTACCGCACCGGCTCCAACTCACCCATTGTTGATGCTCTCGTTGCCGCTGCAAAAGCTGGCAAAGAAGTTACCGCTATTGTGGAATTGCGCGCGCGTTTTGACGAAGAACAAAACGTAGCGCTCGCTGAACGCCTGCAGCGTTTTGGTATTCACGTGATTTACGGCGTTGTGGGTTTTAAAACGCATGCCAAAATGTTGTTAATTGCGCGCCGCGAAGAAGGCAAGCTGCGTTACTACGTACATATGGGCACGGGCAATTATCACCCGAGAACCAGTAAGTTCTACACCGATTACGGCTTAATGACATCGGACAAAGATATTGGCGATGATGTTTATCGCATATTTTTACAATTAAGCAGTATGGGAAAAGCATCCAAAATGGAAGCGCTTTTGTACGCGCCTTTTACCTTACACAGAGGCATGGTTCGCCGCATTCGTACCGAAAAGGAAAATGCCGAACATGGAAAGCCCGCGCGCATTATTGCGAAGATGAATGCACTCTACGATGAAGAATTGGTGAATGAACTTTACGCTGCCTCAAAAGCGGGTGTTCAAATTGATTTGATTGTACGTGGTGTTTGTCAACTTCGTCCTGGCGTAGCGGGCTTATCCGAAAATATTCGTGTGCGTTCAATTATCGGCCGTTTTCTGGAGCATCACCGCGTATTTTATTTTGAGAACAACGGTAATCCCGAATTATACTGCTCAAGTGCAGATTGGATGACGCGCAACATGTTTCACCGTGTTGAAACCTGCTTCCCCATTAAGCATAAGAAAATTCGTGACCGCTTAATCGAAGATTTAAATCTCTATCTATCAGACAACACCCACGCGTGGATATTGGATGCAAAAGGAAATTACCAATTGCTTGTCCCGCAAGGCGACGAAATGGAAATAGATGCCCAAGGTATTTTGCTCGACCGATGGACATCGCGGCATTAATGATGAAGCGATAAGTAAAAAGGCCGATCAGTGATCGGCCTTTTTACTTTTTACACTATATCTAAACTATAACCTATGTCGTTCAGGTGTCGCGTTTCTGTTTCAAGATCTGCAAATGTGAGTGGATGTTCTTCTAACCATTGCAACGGAATTTTTAATTTAATTTTTTTCTTATTAACGGATAGCGTCATAAGCGGTAAGCCATCCGCTTTTTTACCACGATGAAAAATAACAGCCAATCGCAACAGAATCGCAAGATGAATCAAGTCTTCGTTGCCTGCGGGGAAATGTTTAATGGGGAAGCGTTTACGATGGGCCAATACAAGCACGGAGAGATGGCCTTGCTCCACTCGTGAGCATCCCGCCAAATCCACGTTTTGCACAATGTAAGCGCCGTGCTTATGGTAATCGTTATGGGCTATATCCAAACCAACGGAATATAAACGCGCAGCCCAATTCAACATCTTGCTAGCTTCGCTGTGATTTAAATCCCAGTCGTCCGCCACTTGCGAGAGAAAATTCAAAGCGGTTGAGGCTACCGCCAAAGATTTTTCCATATTGACGTGAAATCGTGATGCTAAAGCATCGACACTCCCTTGGCGTATATCATGATTTTCTAAACGACCTTTTAAATCGAATAACAAACCTTCGCGCAGGGCCCAATCAGCGGCCATCATTTCCGCTATTTGCAAACTTTCAAACAACGCTTTTAAAACAATCACACCACCCAAAAAAACAGGTTGGCGATCGTCAGATAAACCAGAAATTTTCAAATCAGTACTGCCGTGTTGACAGTAAAGCTGAATAATTTTTTCTAAATCCATCAAGCGAATGGTGCCATTGCTCCAACCCGCCGCTGCACACACTTTTGACACCGCTTTAATTGTGCCCGATGCACCGAGCACTTGATTCCAACCGTGCTGAATAAATTCATCCGCTACAGGTGCGACCTCTTGCATGCAGGCGATAAAAGCTTTGTTGGCATTTTTGTCATTGACTTTGCCATCCAAAAAGAATTTTTTGGTAATGGCAACGCAACCCATATTCAAGCTTTCTTTGATGAGCGGAGACATGTCTTCGCCGACAATAATTTCCGTACTGCCGCCACCGATATCCATCACCAAACGTTTGCCATCTTTAGGCGCTATACAATGCGCAACGCCCAAATAAATTAAACGCGCCTCTTCGTCACCCGAGATAATCTCGACCGGATGACCAAGTCGCTGTTGAGCATCTGCAAGAAATTGGCTGGAATCGTTAATACTGCGAAGGGTTTTAGTACCGACAATACGCACACTGCGCGACGGATATTCACGTAAACGTTCGCCAAACTTTTCCAAACAATTTAGTGCGCGAATACGAGCTTCTTCACTGAGCGAACCGTCACTACCCAACCCCCAGCCCATACGAACCGGATCGCGCAGGCGATCTAACACCACCAATTGGTCGTTATCCCATTTGGCAATAATCATGTGAAAGCTGTTGGAGCCTAAATCGATTGCAGCTATGTGACTGGCGTTTGAACGATCGAGGCGAGAAAGGTTGAACATCGACTTTTACACCTGATAAAAAATTTGCCCGACAAATGTCGGGCAAATTGGAGCGATTAATTCAATGTAGCTTCTGCAGTATTGGTAGCGCCGGCTGCTTCTGCTTGCTGTTGAGCTTGCGCAACCGCTTGAGCAAATACAGCATCAAAATTGATTGGTGCCAACATTAGTGGAGGGAACCCACCGCGCGTTAAAATGCTGTCGATAGTTTCGCGAGCATATGGGAAAAGAATTTGTGGACACAGAGTGTTAATAGCGTGGCTCAGTTGAATTCCATCTAAACCATTAATCACGAACAAACCACCTTGCTTAACTTCAACAAGGAAAACAACTTTGTTGTCGATGCGTGCGGTGATGGTCAATAACAACAGAACTTCAAATAAACCACCTTCAAGTGGAGTTACTTGAATATTTAAATCTTGTTGTACGTTTGGTTTCCAAGCTTGAGTAAAAGCATCGAGGCCACTCGGTGTTTCAAACGAAATATCTTTCAAATAAATTTTTTGAATAGCAAAGCCTGCTTGCGGTATTTGCTGTTCTTGGCTTTCAGCGGCCTGGTTATTTTCGTCACTCATAATAATTCTCTTTATTACACATTAGTTATTTTGCAAAAGCCCATCGAGCTTTCCCTGTTTGTCCAGCGCCCAAAGGTCGGTGAACCCACCAACATGGAGATCGCCAATCCAGATTTGCGGCACAGTACGCTGCCCACTTTTCTGCATCATTTCTACACGAAGCTCGGGATTTTGATCGACACGAATTTCTTCCACATCCACACCTTTTTGAGCCAGCAATTTTTTTGCATTAACGCAATAAGGGCAAATCGCCGTGGTGTACATTAAAACTCGCGCCATGATCTTCTCTGCTCGTTAGTTACTTGCCTTTTACCAGCGGCAAGTTCTGATTTTGCCACTCACTGATACCACCAGAGAGCCGGCGCACCTCAAAACCTTCTTTTGCCAATTGGCGGCCCGCAGTACCTGCGTATTGCCCCATTTTGTCTACGATAATAATGGTCTTGCTTTTGTATTTTTCAAGCGTCGCTAAATCGCTATTGATTCGTTCGTAAGGAATGTTAATTGCGTCTACCAAGTGGCCTGCCTTGAATTCTGCGCTAGGGCGAATATCCAATATCACAGCGGTGTCGCTGTTGACCAAAGTAGTCAATTGATTATTAGTAATAGGTACACCGCTCTTTACGCGCTCGCGCAGGGTATAAGCAATGACCAATACTGCTAACAGGCTGGTTAACATCCATTCTTGCACTAAAAACTGAAAAAAGTTCACACGCTTTACCTACATTGATGTTTATGCGCTAGCTCTCTAGCGGAGCTAAAATGGGTGCTCATTATACACAGGCTGGGCACCTCTGGCCTATTACACCTGACCAATTCGCTGGCAAAAAAAATGCCCGCTTTGAGCGGGCATTTTTGAGAACCTAGGTTAATTACTTCTTAGCGTACATTACCCAAAGTTGAGCAACGCGAGCCAAGTTAGATTTATCTGAAACTGACTGGAACGCTTTAATTGCTTCGGCTTTCTTACCAGAGTTCAAGTAAGCAACACCTAAACGAACATAGGACTCATCAATTGCTTTCAAACCACCTTTAGCAATTGCACTTTGGATAGTAGAAATTGCTTTGTCGTTCAAACCGTGGCCTAAATATGCAGCGCCAATTTTCGCCAAAGGTTCGCCATTTGGTTTACCAGCAGCTTCTTTCGCAGTTGCATCTAGAGTAGCAAGGTCAGCAACCGCATCTGCTTTAGCGCGGTTCAACAACTTGGTCGTACGCTCTGAGTTAGGAACTACACCAGCAGCCAAGCCAGCTTCGATTGCAGCTTTAGCGTCACCTGAATCCAACATAGACAAAGACAATTCGGCCATGTCGTTGTAGTCTTCAGCAGTCATAGCACCAACTGCTTTTTTCAGACGATAGTATTCAATTTTTTCTCTGTCTGAGTAGGTCACTTCATTGCGAGCGATTTTCAGCATGTCATTCCAGTATTCTGGAGATGGGTAAAGCTCAAGCAGTTTTGCCAATACGTCAGCGTAAGCCGAGTTGTTACCCAATTTTGAGTAGCTGTAACCCAAAATTTGTAACCAGTTTTTGTCTGCAGGCTTTTTGGCAGCTTCTGCTTGTTTAATTAGCTTTTGAGCAAATTCAGCAGCGTTTTTGTAATCGCCTTTTTTGAAGTACGCCTGCATCAATCCAGTGTTAACCTCTGTAGTAGCTGGATTGTTTTTCAAATATCTTTCGTAGGCTTCAATACCTTTCGAGTAATCGCCTAAAGACAAATAAAGCTCTGCAAGGGTATTCAAACGCTGCCCTACTTGATCAGCAGGAACTTGGTTTGCAGCCAACATTGCTTCGTATACTTTTGCCACACCAGCGTAGTCTTTCATTTGCACTAAGCAAGCGGCTTTAAATTCGTTTGTAACTTGTTCTTCATAGGCACTTTTGCCTGAGATGGGGACTACTTTTTCGTTAATAACAGCCAAAGCCTCTTTCCACTTTTTTTCGCCCATCAATTTTTGAGCTTCGCCAAGTGGTTTCATCTTTGAACTTAGTTGTTGCGCTTTTTCAGCTGCCATAACAGCGGGTGCAAACACTGCTGAAACAGTCGTTATACCGGTTGATAAAGCCACTACAAATGAAACTGATTTTGCTATTCCAAAGAAATTCTTTTTAACACACATAACTATATTTACCAATAAGGTTACTGCTTGCAGCAAGGTTAAGCACTAATGCGAAAAAACGCTGGAGATTACTCCAGCGCTTCGTTACCCAATATACCAATATTTTTTACACCCAAGCGCTGTGCGGTAGCTAACACCTTAGCAACGGCATCATACTTTGCTAATTTGTTTGGCTTTAAGTGAATCTCTGGCCGAGGTTCAGCTTTTGCTGCTTGAAGTAAATAGCTTTTCAACTGATCACCACTAGAAACAACTTCTGAGTTCCAATAAATTGAACCATCGAAGTCAACAACGATATCAATTACTGGCGGTGGTACATCTGGCGGTGGGTTATTGGTCACCGGCATATCTAACTTAACCGCGTGAGTTTGCGGAGGGAGAGACATAATTAACATTACGATGAGTACAAGCATCAAATCGATTAATGGCGTGGTATTCAACTCTACCATTACTTCGGGTTCTGCGCTTCCACTCCCAACATTCATACCCATGATGAATTACCTTTAATGTGAAACCATCAACTTAATGATGTTCGGGTGAAGTGATGAAGCCCACACGGACAATACCTGCTTTTTGACAATAGGCCACCACGCGGCCTACTGGCTCGTAGCGGGCATTCAAGTCGCCGCGGATATGTACTTCTGGCTGAGGCTTAATTGGAGCTTTTGCCCGCAAATTAGCTAACAATTCTTCCTTAGTAACAGGAGTATTATTCCAATAGGTTTCACCAGTTGCATCTACCGCAATTACTATATTTTCAGGCTTTGACTGTGTTGGAATATTCGAAACATTTGGAAGTTGAACCGGTACAGTCTTTAAAACTACCGGTACTGCGATCAAAAATACAATCAAAAGCACCAGCATAACGTCAACTAATGGAGTTGTGTTAATTGTGGAGTTCAGTTCTGTATTATCGCCGCCTTCGGATATATTCATGCCCATTTTTTGATACCTCGCGTTACAAGTTTTTACTTATGTCCGTCGAACAGGAACCAAATTGTTCCTGTTCGCACAAACATCAGGTATTAAACCGTTAATGTAAAATTACTTGTCGCCGCCATGTACACCCACAACGAGGTATGCATGAACGTCAGAAGCAAAGGCATTCAAAGATTCGCTGGCCACTTTATTGCGACGAACCAACCAGTTATAGAGGAATACAGCAGGCACCGCTACACCCAAACCGATTGCAGTCATAATCAACGCTTCACCCACTGGGCCCGCAACCTTATCAATTGAAGGCTGGCCGGTTTGCGCAATTACGATCAACGCATGGTAAATACCCCATACGGTACCGAACAAACCTACGAATGGAGATGAAGATGCTACTGTAGCCAGAACCGCCATACCCGTTTGCAAATCGTTAGTGATATTTGCCACTGAACGATTAACTGACATGCTTACCCAAGATTCCAAATCAATTTTGCTAGCATCGTGTTGTTTAACCGCTTTCAGACCATCTTCAGCAACAGAGCGGAATGCGCTGTCTGCTTTTAGGTTGTTGACGCCCTCTTGCAAACTTTTTGCGTCCCATACTTTGCGGGCATCAGTCGCTTGGCTAAACAGTTTGGATTGAACCATCAATTTGATTGCTGCAATGTACCAAGTAGCTGCAGACATAATAATCAAAAGAATTAATACGGTTTTAGTTACCGCATCACCCTCGTTCCACAATTTACCCATACCGTATTCTTCAGACTTAGCGGTATCTTCGTTGGCAGCATCAATTGCACTGGCAGCACCTTCAGAAGAAGTTGCTTCTGCAGCTGGCGCTGCTGCTTCCGGAGCTGGCGCAGCTTCTGCAGCTGGCGCTGATGCATCTGCAGCTGGCGCAGCAGTGTCTTGAGCGAAAGCCGAACTAACTACGAAATGCTGGCCACCTAAAGCCAACGCTAAAATTAAAACAGATGAAAGTTTTTTTAACATTTTTCAAACCCTGCAGTTAACGTAAATTTAAAGATCTAATTTTTTGTGATTGAATGACGTTAAAGAGCTAAGCGAGCAACTTAGTTCTTGGCATCCTCAATCTTCCATGTAAATTTAATTGGAAGCCAACATGCGACTGGCTTGTCGCCAACCATACAAGGAATGAATTTCCATGAGCGGATTGCATGTTTTTGAGCTGCCTCATCCAAGCGAGCTGAGCCACTTGAAGAAGAAATTTGAGCATCAGATACTCTGCCGTCTTCGCCAATATAGAGGTTCAAACCCGTAGTACCTGCTTCACCCAAACGAATAGAAGCAGCAGGGTACTCTGGGCGGCTTAGGCCCTTACCAGCTGGTTTCGCCTTGGTTTGGTTTACAGGAGCTTCAACCTTCTTCTCTGTTTTTTGAACATTCTGAATAGCTGCCGGAGCAGGCGCATCAGGAACAAAGTCTAGCGACGGTGGTGGAACAAAATCTGGTGGTGGTGGTTTTACATCCGGCGGAGGTGGAGGTGGAAGCTCCTCTTTCACGATTTCTTCCTCTTTTACATCTGCCTTAAGAATTTCAATAACATTTTTAACTGCTTCGCGGTCAAGACCTGCAGCCAGACCGTAGATTAGAAGCACATGGAACACCACTACAATAATGATACCTGTAGTACGTTGTCCTGCGCTCTTTTTGGCGTGATATGACATAACTTAGCTGCCACCTTCTGAATTTCACCTGCAAAAAA
>CAZOPE010000046.1:0-26196 GCA_964581625.1 uncultured Cellvibrionaceae bacterium | reverse complement strand
ATTCATGTATGCATTTATCGTTCGGATAATCGGTTTGAGTATCGTTCCAGTCAATCAATAATTGCGTGCGCTCTATATCCGATAAAATTGATAATTTATTTATTGCTACATGTGGAGTAGACGTGAGGGCCTTTACTAATTCTGCAACTGCAAGTTGCATGTAATCTACAATACGTTCAGCCCTAATTGATTGGTCTACTTGTACTTCTAATCCAAAGCCATGACCGAAATCGTCAACTGCGATATTAAATGGATAATTAGTACGTTCCTGCTCTATTAAAATTTCGAAGCCTAAATCGTTTTTTTGAGTAGATTGGTTTGAAATCTTAGTTTCGTCGATCACCGAATGACGATAATTCAATATCGCCGTAAAGAGTGGTGATTCTGCAGGCAGCCCGCTACAACGCTGGGCAAGAGCCAACGGAGCCTGTTCGTAAGGCAAAAGATTCAGCAAGGCATTTTGTACTTGATGCACAGTATCAAGTACACTAAATCCATGAAATTTAATGCGCACCGGCAAGGTATTAATAAAAACACCCAACATATGTTCCGCACCTAGCGTACCCTGCAAGCGGCCGGACATAACAGTACCGAACACAATATCACTACGACCACTACACACACCAACAACCATACCCCAGGCTGTATGAAATAAAGCAGCCGGACCAATCATCAAATCTTTGGCAATACGACGTACCTGTGCAGAAACGGATGCAGGAAGGAGTGACTTCACTTCAATAATTCGAGTGCCGTCACCATTAACATCTTGTAAATTAAAGGGAGCCGTCGGCTCTACAACATCGCCGAGCAGTTCAGTGAAAAATTCTCTTGGATTATTATTTAAAACTTGATTCTGTGCATGAGCAACAAATTCACGGTAAGGTATTGGCACTGGCAGACTGGAACCCAGACCGGCTTGAAAAAGTGTTAACTCTTCCTGAATAACCTCCAGACCAACGTGGTCAGAAATAATGTGGTGGTTCTGCAACAATACGAAATGTTGTTCAGATTTTGGATCAGCAGCGATTTGAAGTCGCAATAATGGCGCCTTCCCCAAATCAATCCATTGCTTTTCAGGTGCGCAACGTTCACGCATTTGCGTTTCTACAGAATCTGAAGAGCTTACCTCTAACCACGTAACCGGCACGGTGGCATGACGACAGACTACTTGCACTGGCACGGAAAGTTCCTGCCAGAAGACCGCTGTTCGCATAACATCATGACGATCAATTATAAATTGCAGACCTTCTATAAATTTTAGAACCGCTTCACGCCCATTAATTTTATAGAGTGTAGGCATCGCATACGTATCACTCTCCACACTCATTATGTGGTGATACAAAATCCCCTCCTGCAAAGGACCTAGAGGGTAAATATCCTTCACATTGGCAGCGCCACCAGGAATTTTACCCACGATATACGCAATTTCTTTTTCACTAAGAGCGACGAGAGGCAACATACCAGGAGTGATAAATTCGCAGCCTTCTAAAATTAAATTGGCAGGAGCTTTAAACTCATAGGATTTATCGCGACGACCTTCATCAAGTGCATTAGCCAAATCCACCAAGGTAGGAGTTACAAACAATTGTCGTGCAGTCATCGAGAGACCGCGCTGTTGCAAGCGTGAGATTACTTGCATGATAAGCAACGAATGTCCCCCCAACTGAAAAAAGTTATCAGTGATACCAACACGCTCAACACCTAAAACTTCTTGCCAGATCTCGCACAATACTTTTTCAGTTTTTGTGCGCGGCTCAATGTAGGTGCTTTGCTGCACCGATATATCTGACTCAGGTAAAGCTTTTCTATCCACTTTACCGTTCGGCGTGAGCGGAAATTCACGCAACAATACAAACGCTGAAGGAAGCATGTAATTTGGCAAACTTTGGTTCAGGTGGTGCCGCAATGACTCAATCAAATCCATATTGATAGCGCTGTCATTGCCCAAAGAACCATTATCCGTAATTTCATCAACCGCGACATAAGCCACCAGACGCTTATCGCCTGAGGATGTCTCTTTCGCGATTACAATCGCATCTTTGACCGAAAAATAAGCACTGAGTGCTTTTTCAATCTCTCCCAGCTCAATGCGGAATCCGCGAATTTTTACCTGATGGTCAATGCGACCCATGAATTCCAATTGGCCATCCGGCAACCAACGCACCAAATCCCCCGTTTTATACAAACGTTCGCTACTCGATCGATCGTTTTTATCGTAAAACGGATTGGCAACAAATTTTTCTGCCGTTAAATCCGAGCGGTTTAAATATCCTCGGGCAAGACCCACACCACCCAGATAAAGCTCGCCACATACTCCCACTGGCGACAAAACACCCGATGCATTCATCACCAATAACTGTGTGTTATGTAACGCCTTCCCAATGCTATTTCCGTATCCCGCATTGACTTCAGCAAAGCTGGCATTGACTGTATATTCCGTTGGCCCATAGGCATTTAATAAAACCGATAAAGATGTATTCTTCTCAAACCAGTCCCTTACCGCCAACTCATTGATCTTTTCTCCGCCGATACTAATATGACGAACTGATGACGCTTGTACTGCTCGCTTATCCCTCGCCAATTCATGCCAGAACGCTGTGGGCAAATTCAAAACTGTAATCTTGGCAACACTACAGTGCCGCCAAAATTGATTGACCGATTCAAGCCAAGATTCTGTTCTCAATACCAATGTACAACCATTGCATAGAGCACCAAACATTTCTTCTACGGACATGTCGAAACTAATCGGGGCAAACTGTAATATCGAATCCGCTGATGTCAGTTTATAAGCATCCCGCAATGCGCCAACAAGATTGACAAGACCTTCGTGAACGATCATGACACCTTTTGGATTTCCGGTAGAACCAGAGGTGTAAATCACATAGGCCAAATGACTTGAATGTAAACCCAATTGTTGCAAGTTTGGATTTTGTGTCGATAGTGTCTGTAATTGTTGTTGAATATCTTCTGCATCAAGACACACCGCTTGCTCATCTGTGACTGGCGTTGTTTCACGCAAGTGACGTTGTGTGAGAACCGTTGTAAGATTTGCATCGTCCAGCATATATTTTAAACGTGCTTCTGGATACGTTGGATCCAGCGGGACATAAGCACCACCTGCTTTCAATATCGCGAGTATTCCCACCATCATGCCTAACGAACGCTCTACACAAATACCCACAAAAGTATCGGGTTTGACCTGCTTTTCATTAATCAAATAATGGGCAAGTTGATTCGCTTTTTGATTCAGTTCGTTATAGCTGATCTGTTGATTTTCGAAGACAACTGCAATCGCATTTGGATTACTTTTAACCTGCTCTTCAAACAATTCGTGGATACACTTTTCTTTTGGGTAATCGCTTTGTGTGTTGTTCCAATCCACCAACAATTGCTGACGCTCTTCTGCGGTCAACATATCGATGCCAAACACATTTTCATCCGGCTGGATGACCAATGCTTTCAGTAATAACGCAAAGTGCGTGGCCATGCGCACAATGGTTTCTTGCTCAAATAAATCCGTATTGTATTTCCAATCCAACGTCAATCCCTGATCATTCTCACTGACCTCCAGGGTAAGATCGAACTCAGAAATACCTGTACTGATGAGGGTCGCAGAATCTAGGGTTAACTCCGGCAGTTCTAATGCACCCTGTTCGTTGTTTTGCAGAATCAACATGATTTGAAATAAAGCGCTGTGACTTAAACTGCGCTCAGGATGCAAACGCTCCACGATTTGTTCAAAAGGAACTTGTTGATGCGCATAAGCCTCCAATAGCATCACTTTACTTTGCTTTATTAAATCATTGAAACTCGGATTCCCCGACAAATCGCTACGTAACACCAATGAATTAATGAAGAAGCCAATTAAACCGACAACTTCCTTTTGTTCTCTATTAGCAATAAAGCTGCCTATTACAATATCGGTTTCATTGCTGTAACGTGATAGCAACACAGAGAAAGCAGCGTGCAAGCCCATAAATAAGGTTGCACCGTGTGCATGACAAAGTACGTTTAAGGTTTTATTCGTCTGTGCATCAATATGCGAACTTATTGTATTGCCAGAAAATGTTTGTATCTGTGGGCGCACATGGTCTAGCGGCAAGCTATGAACTACCGGCAAGCCCGCAAGTTGCCTTGTCCAATACTCCAACTGTTGATCCAACACATTATCTTGTAACCAGTTGCGCTGCCAATGAGCATAATCTGCATATTGAATTGGCAAGGGTATTAATGGATCTTCTTTGCCTTGAACGTACGCACTGTACAAAGCACTAAACTCATTGATCAGAATACTCATGGACCAGCCGTCCGAGGCAATGTGATGCATAGTCACTAACACAATATGTTCATCGTTAGCAATTTTGACTAACTGTCCACGCAGCATCAAATCACGACTTAAATCAAATGCACGACGAGATTCCTCACCGATAAGCCCAGCCAGCTGTAATTGGCAATCCCCCTCTTCCAAAGCAGATAAATCTGTTATTTGAAACTGAAATGGACGCGCTTCTTGAATCACTTGAATCGGCTGACCATCGTCATCTATCGCAAAACAGGTGCGCAGACTTTCGTGGCGCGAAACTATGCTGCTGAAGGCTTGTTCGAAAGCGCCAAGATTCAAAGCACCTGTCAACTTAAACGTATTTGGCATATTTTGATGAACGCTGCCGCTATCAATTTGTTCTAGTAGCCATAGACGTAGTTGCGCGAAAGATAAATACAACTTTTGATTTCTATCTATAGGAGTAATTTTAACTCTTACTTTTTCGAAGTGTTGCAAATGCATTATCAATACTGATTTATGCTCTTGCAATAAAGCCATAATTGCTGGAGTAACTGCGCCCCTAGGTGCACTTACAGAAATTGAACCATCTATTAATGCTAATTGAATTTTGGCATCAGCAAGTATTTCAAGAACCGAATACAAACTCATAATTGAAAAAACTCCATTTCTTGACCATCTAGTTCTTCTTGCTCATTAGACTTAACTGGGCACAATACTGACAAATAAGTGGCAAGTGCTTTTACTGTAGGAGTTTGAAAAATGACACTTGCCTCCAGACCTTCAATATTGAATCTAGACTCCAGTACTCTAATTAATTTCACCAATAACAACGAATGTCCCCCCAACTGAAAAAAGTTATCAGTGATACCAACACGCTCAACACCTAAAACTTCTTGCCAGATCTCGCACAATACTTTTTCAGTTTTTGTGCGCGGCTCAATGTAGGTGCTTTGCTGCACCGATATATCTGACTCAGGTAAAGCTTTTCTATCCACTTTACCGTTCGGCGTGAGCGGAAATTCACGCAACAATACAAACGCTGAAGGAAGCATGTAATTTGGCAAACTTTGGTTCAGGTGGTGCCGCAATGACTCAATCAAATCCATATTGATAGCGCTGTCATTGCCCAAAGAACCATTATCCGTAATTTCATCAACCGCGACATAAGCCACCAGACGCTTATCGCCTGAGGATGTCTCTTTCGCGATTACAATCGCATCTTTGACCGAAAAATAAGCACTGAGTGCTTTTTCAATCTCTCCCAGCTCAATGCGGAATCCGCGAATTTTTACCTGATGGTCAATGCGACCCATGAATTCCAATTGGCCATCCGGCAACCAACGCACCAAATCCCCCGTTTTATACAAACGTTCGCTACTCGATCGATCGTTTTTATCGTAAAACGGATTGGCAACAAATTTTTCTGCCGTTAAATCCGAGCGGTTTAAATATCCTCGGGCAAGACCCACACCACCCAGATAAAGCTCGCCACATACTCCCACTGGCGACAAAACACCCGATGCATTCATCACCAATAACTGTGTGTTATGTAACGCCTTCCCAATGCTATTTCCGTATCCCGCATTGACTTCAGCAAAGCTGGCATTGACTGTATATTCCGTTGGCCCATAGGCATTTAATAAAACCGATAAAGATGTATTCTTCTCAAACCAGTCCCTTACCGCCAACTCATTGATCTTTTCTCCGCCGATACTAATATGACGAACTGATGACGCTTGTACTGCTCGCTTATCCCTCGCCAATTCATGCCAGAACGCTGTGGGCAAATTCAAAACTGTAATCTTGGCAACACTACAGTGCCGCCAAAATTGATTGACCGATTCAAGCCAAGATTCTGTTCTCAATACCAATGTACAACCATTGCATAGAGCACCAAACATTTCTTCTACGGACATGTCGAAACTAATCGGGGCAAACTGTAATATCGAATCCGCTGATGTCAGTTTATAAGCATCCCGCAATGCGCCAACAAGATTGACAAGACCTTCGTGAACGATCATGACACCTTTTGGATTTCCGGTAGAACCAGAGGTGTAAATCACATAGGCCAAATGACTTGAATGTAAACCCAATTGTTGCAAGTTTGGATTTTGTGTCGATAGTGTCTGTAATTGTTGTTGAATATCTTCTGCATCAAGACACACCGCTTGCTCATCTGTGACTGGCGTTGTTTCACGCAAGTGACGTTGTGTGAGAACCGTTGTAAGATTTGCATCGTCCAGCATATATTTTAAACGTGCTTCTGGATACGTTGGATCCAGCGGGACATAAGCACCACCTGCTTTCAATATCGCGAGTATTCCCACCATCATGCCTAACGAACGCTCTACACAAATACCCACAAAAGTATCGGGTTTGACCTGCTTTTCATTAATCAAATAATGGGCAAGTTGATTCGCTTTTTGATTCAGTTCGTTATAGCTGATCTGTTGATTTTCGAAGACAACTGCAATCGCATTTGGATTACTTTTAACCTGCTCTTCAAACAATTCGTGGATACACTTTTCTTTTGGGTAATCGCTTTGTGTGTTGTTCCAATCCACCAACAATTGCTGACGCTCTTCTGCGGTCAACATATCGATGCCAAACACATTTTCATCCGGCTGGATGACCAATGCTTTCAGTAATAACGCAAAGTGCGTGGCCATGCGCACAATGGTTTCTTGCTCAAATAAATCCGTATTGTATTTCCAATCCAACGTCAATCCCTGATCATTCTCACTGACCTCCAGGGTAAGATCGAACTCAGAAATACCTGTACTGATGAGGGTCGCAGAATCTAGGGTTAACTCCGGCAGTTCTAATGCACCCTGTTCGTTGTTTTGCAGAATCAACATGATTTGAAATAAAGCGCTGTGACTTAAACTGCGCTCAGGATGCAAACGCTCCACGATTTGTTCAAAAGGAACTTGTTGATGCGCATAAGCCTCCAATAGCATCACTTTACTTTGCTTTATTAAATCATTGAAACTCGGATTCCCCGACAAATCGCTACGTAACACCAATGAATTAATGAAGAAGCCAATTAAACCGACAACTTCCTTTTGTTCTCTATTAGCAATAAAGCTGCCTATTACAATATCGGTTTCATTGCTGTAACGTGATAGCAACACAGAGAAAGCAGCGTGCAAGCCCATAAATAAGGTTGCACCGTGTGCATGACAAAGTACGTTTAAGGTTTTATTCGTCTGTGCATCAATATGCGAACTTATTGTATTGCCAGAAAATGTTTGTATCTGTGGGCGCACATGGTCTAGCGGCAAGCTATGAACTACCGGCAAGCCCGCAAGTTGCCTTGTCCAATACTCCAACTGTTGATCCAACACATTATCTTGTAACCAGTTGCGCTGCCAATGAGCATAATCTGCATATTGAATTGGCAAGGGTATTAATGGATCTTCTTTGCCTTGAACGTACGCACTGTACAAAGCACTAAACTCATTGATCAGAATACTCATGGACCAGCCGTCCGAGGCAATGTGATGCATAGTCACTAACACAATATGTTCATCGTTAGCAATTTTGACTAACTGTCCACGCAGCATCAAATCACGACTTAAATCAAATGCACGACGAGATTCCTCACCGATAAGCCCAGCCAGCTGTAATTGGCAATCCCCCTCTTCCAAAGCAGATAAATCTGTTATTTGAAACTGAAATGGACGCGCTTCTTGAATCACTTGAATCGGCTGACCATCGTCATCTATCGCAAAACAGGTGCGCAGACTTTCGTGGCGCGAAACTATGCTGCTGAAGGCAGAAGTTAAAGCTTGCGCATTTAATAAGCCGCTTAATTTTAAAAAAAATGGTAAATTGTAGTGCGCAAGCTTACCATCACTGATGTGTTCTAATAACCAGAGACGTTGTTGAGCGAAAGACAACTTCTTTGGTTGATTGTTAAGCACTTTAAGAATTGATTGAGCGCCGCTAAGTTTAACGGTTGAAATTAAATTAGCTAACTCACGAATACTTGGATTATTAAATAAATCTTTAATTGAAAGCTGGCAATCAAACTCTTCGCCAATTTTTGCAATCAAACGAGTGGCAAGTAAAGACTGCCCGCCGACCATAAAAAAGTTCTCATCGACACCAATCTTTTCAATTCCCAATGTTTCTTGCCAAATAAAATAAAGTTGTTGCTCCAGAACTGATATTGATGAATTTTCGTTAGGAGAAGATTGAATCACATTTTCTTTTAAGCTGTACAATGCTACGACAGCATTTGCTAAATATTGCTTTTTAGCAAGAGAGCGTTGAATTTTTCCACTAGATGTTTTACTGATTTTTCTAGCACTAACAAAAACAATATCATCAAGAAGAATTTCAAATTGCTCAAAAATGGCAGACTGAATATTCTTACAAGCCAACGAATAATTAAACTGCTTCTGCGCACGAACTTCAATCTCTTGTATAAGAATTGCCCTACCTTCTACTTCAAAAGCAGCCGCGCCGCCTTGACTCAAGCCATCACAAGATCCGTAGGCCACCTTTTCTAAATCTTGTGGGTAATAATTTCTACCTTTAATAATTAAAACATCTTTCAGACGGCCAGAAATATATAACTCTCCCTGATATATAAACCCAAGATCACCAGTGCGCAAATATTTCCTATTGTCATTTAGTAAACGCGCACCAAAACTGGCATTAGTTTTTTCTACATCATTCCAATAACCTTGCGCAACACTTGGCCCTGCGAACCAAATCTCGCCAACTCTGTCATCAGATAATTCTATATTTAATTCGGGATCGACTATTTTAATAGTATGATTTGATAGTGCCTTACCACTGGAAACAAGTATTTTATTTCCACTTGTGACAGATCCAACTTCAACTATGCCCAATTGTAGGCTTTTGTTTTTAAATGATTGAGTAATGGGGGCAGACAAATGTTCCCCTCCAGCGATAAAAAGAGTCGCTTCCGCCATGCCGTAGCACGGATAAAAAGCAGTCGCTTTAAAGCCAACAGACGAAAAACACTCAACAAACTTTTTGATCGTGTTAGCATCAACAGGTTCAGCAGAATTAACTGCTCCACGCCATGAAGAAAGATCGATAGCTTTTAGTTGATCGTTTGTAATTCGACTGACGCAATAATCATACGCAAAATTTGGCGCTCCACAAATAGTCCCTTTGTATTCAGTAATTGCCTCAAACCATACTGAGGGACGCTTGATAAATCGAGAGGGAGACATCAGAACCGAGTGACAACCTAAGTAAATAGGTAACAGCAGTGTATTAACCAAACCAAAATCGTGGAACAGTGGTAACCAATTGCAATACACGTCTTTTGTTGTACATTGCGAAGCTTCCTGCAGAGATTTTAAATTTGCAATCACATTACCATGCGACACCATCACACCCTTAGGAGTTCCTGTGGAGCCAGAAGTATATTGTAAAAAAGCTAATTGTTCCGCCGTTACCGCAGGCTGAAAAGAATTATCGTGCATGGCGGATAATTCGGTAAAACCAAGCACTAATAATGGACTTAATCGCTCCATCAAAACGGGTTTCAACTTATCGCTTGTGAGAGCAAATTTAGCATCGCAATCTTTAATGACGGATAAAACACGCTCAGAATGGTTTGTACTTTGAGGTGGATATAATGGTACTGCCACAACTCCCGCATATAAACAGCCCAGAAACACTTTAATATATTCCAAACCTTGCGGTAACAACAAAACAACTGCTTCGCCAGGTTCAACCTTAGCAGCTAAGCAACTGCCCACAGCCAAAGCGGATTGGTGCAATTCATGAAAAAACAGTTGATGTTTTCTACCATCATCTTCGATAAAGGTAAAAGCAATGCCATTCGGTTTAATTTGCGAACGAAATTTAAGGAAATCGACTATCGAGTGCATCTCTAACGTCTCACCTTGAGATTCGAGAGATCATAAATATTTATGACTCTAAATTTATATTAAGCTTTCTACAAATACGATTTTGAAAAATAAAAATTTCGCTACAGCTACAGAATCTCAGCCAATGATGGAGCTTTTTGAAAAACTCCATAGCCATTCACAAGCTTGCCGTTTTCCATAACTAGTATTTTGTCGGCAACATCAAAATATCTATCATCATGAGATATAACAATTACGGATTTTCCTTGAGCTTTTAAATTCGGCAAAATATCGTAATAAAAGATTTTTTTGAATTCAGGATCTTGATCTGCTGCCCATTCATCAAAAACATACAAAGCCTTATTATCAAGAAACGCTACTAGCAAGGCGAGGCGACGGCGTTGGCCATCAGATAAATGTAAAGTAGTAAAATGACCATTAGACAACTCAACCTTGCCTTTCAGCTCTAGTACTTCAAGATAAAAGTCAACTTGTGCTAATAATTCTGGGCTGGATATATTAACTGATACATCGCTATGCAATTGTTTAAATAGATAATAATCCGAATATATACAGGCCACCTGTTGTCGGTAGCTATTTATATTTTCTGTTGTTATAGGCACATCATCAAATGCAATTTCACCACCTGTCACAAAGTAATGAAGGCTTATCATCTTGGCAAGCGTGGACTTACCACTTCCATTACCACCTACAATGAAAGTAATCTCACCTTGTTTTATCTGAGCATCTATAGGACCTACGCTAAAAACGGGAGCATTACTATCATCACTGATATGTTTATAAAAAACCGAATTTAATCGGATTGTTTTCCAATCGGGTATGGGTTGCAATTCGCTGGCAGCATTTTCGGAGGGTAAGTCTTCAAATAAAGATTGAACTCTATTCAAAGCCACTCGCGATCTCGCTAGCTCTGGCCAAATATTTAGTATGGCTGCAGCCGGACCGCCAATGTAAAGACATACCATCAATACACCAGTAAGCTCTATAGTGGACATTGGATGATAATTAATATAAACAAATCCAATCAGACCCATGGAGAAAAAATTAAGAAGATCACCGTAATTTCGTGCTGCCAGGATAATGTAAGAACCTGTTTTACACAGATTCAGCACATGGCGCTCCTGCAATAAAAGCTGGTTATCCATAAAATGTTCGTATTTAGTTTTATTGACTTTTAATTCCTTGGCCCCCTCAGCCAAACCTTTGAAGCCTTCTTGAAGAAGATCCATGTGTTTGCGGGAACGCTTAAAATATTCTGCGCCGATTAATACCGGAAACTGATATGTAATTGCACCAAAAAAAATTATGCACAACGCAAATACAAATACACTGTCACTTAAAAAGTAAAGATAAGCAAGCAATCCTATAAGTGTCGCCCCTTGAATAAGCAAATCAGGAATTAGCCCTGCACCGCGCACAATCTCATTCACATCAGACGTCATACATTGAATCAATCTACCATTGCTACAACGCTCAAGTGAAGAAATACTGGTATTCGCAATCCGCTTATATAAATCGCGCCGCAACTTTGTTGTTGCATCAAAAGAAATTGCTGTAAGTAAAACATGGGAAATCGTTCTAGTTAAAAGAATAAAAAAAATAATCCCTAAATATAAGCCAGCAAATTTTGGATGTGCGATATCAACACCAAAAATCTGATATTCTTGCCCACCAGCAACAGACAACCCATTCGAAACGGAGGCTAAGGCGGTCATAACAACAGGAATGAATAGCGCTGATGCAACACCAGATATGGCCCCCAAAAATATTGCAATAAAAATCTTATTCGGCGCGTAAGACGAAAACAAATCAAGCAGTTTCATATTTATTTCTTCTCAACTACAGGAGTTAGATTAAGAATTTCTTCTGATCGCTTATTAGCAGCGATGGGGACTAACTGACCTCCTGAGAACGGGATAATCATGTCATCATAATGCGGGCTTACAATATTCCCTGATTGACCAGTACTATTCATATACCAGTGATCCTTATCACTATTCAACTCAATTACCTGTCGAAAGCTCGATCCAAAAGTTTGAATAAAACCTTTAGTTTCATCAAATATAACATTTCCCGCGTTAACGCTATTTGGTGACGTTAATGAGAGTTTAATTTTTTTGGACAACCACTCAACTCCATTTCCCGGGGAAAGAAATTCTGTGCTGCCAAATTCACTCCACTTCCATTTGGAAACCACTTCCGTTCCACTCATTTTATTCAGTTGCTTCAGCGCGCTTTTAAAGCTGTTCTTCATTTCTTGAGAGCAAACTGGAGATTGATTTGATTTACACCAACCGTGCTCACTTGCAGATACAACCTTAGCCAATTGCGCCCAACTTAACCTATCCAAAGAGGATGACAACTGATTTGCCTCAACCGGACGCTGCCAACTGGGGCGCAAAGCAGGATCGAAAATTTCATGTATTAAATAGTGACTCCAAACCGCAAATAATGTCGCACCAACCGAACCCGATTGAAATTCTCCATTCCATTCTTTTAAGATTTCTAGCGCCTGCTTTTCTTGCTGCGTCTCAGCAACAACCTGCAGCAAAAAAGGTAATAATTCCAACGCGGATAAATCTTTTCTATCAACCTGAATTACCTCCATGTCAGACACAGTAACTAATTTTTTTGCATGGATAGATTGCTGCAATAGATCAGTAATTCTGTCATGCCGAGCTGACATAGCCCATTCATGAGAAATTACAAGATCGGGAGAATGAACAACCTGTTCATTAGCACTAACAATGAAACCTTTCTCTGGATTATAAACTGATGGTAAAGAATCAAATTCATGGTATCCCTGCCAATCATTTTTTCTTTTAGACACAAGCGGTATTACGCCTCCCCCTTCTGCACGCACAGGCATCATCCCCGCAGCTTGAAAGCCAATATTTCCTTGAACATCTGCATACAAATAATTTAACCCGGGAGACTTCAGCTTGGATAAAGCTTGACGGAATTCGATCCAATTTTTTGCATACTGGACCCCTACAAAAGCATCCATCGTTAGGTCCTCCGCATCCAGTGCTGACCATCGCAAACTAATAACAGCATCATTTTCATCATGTACGTCACTGATAACTGGACCTCGCTCAGTTTTGCGTACGACAATTTCAACAGGATTTAGCTTTTCACGCAAAAAAGCTGGGAAAGCAGCACTAACAACAATCTGCTCTTTATGCACATCAAAACTCTTCCATTCATCGCCGTAAAGGTATTGATTAGGTTTTTGAGGCGATATAGTTTCAACATATAAATCTTGTTGATCACTCATTAAGCTAGTACCAACCCAAGCAATATCGGAATTTTTACCGTAAATCACTACCGGCAAGCCCACCAAGGTCATGCCAGCAACATTCAATTTCTCACCCCTTAACGAAGCCGCATACCAAAGAGACGGAATTTGAAGACCAAGATGTGGATCATTAGCGATAATTGGGCTGCCCGACTGAGTATATTTACCTGAGACCACCCAAGCGTTACTGCCTGCGAATAAATGACCAATGCCGAAATTAAGTAAACTATTACTTTTGGCGAATACCAGATTATATGGCGATAATTCATTTGTAACTGCGTGGGTCGTTGCAAGTGATGCAATAGGGTCGTAGGGATAAAAATATTGCATTTGTTGTGGGTTGAAACGACTTTGTAAGCGATTCCTAAGCAACTCATCAGTCATATTACCGCTTAGCATCATCGAAAAAACTTTTTGCCAGCCCAGCGAATCAACAACAGTCCATGGCTCCGGATGAACATCAAACAATTGAAACTCTATTGGTAAATTGTTTGATTGCGCAATCCATGCATTGATTCCCTCAGCATACGCAGCCAATGCATCTATGGTATCTTTTTTTAGATACGGTAAGGATTGTTTAGCTGCATCATACAGACCGATATTACGCATCGTAATATCTTGAGCTAGCGTTTCAACACCAAATAACTCACTGAGCCGTCCTTGTGACAATCTTCGCTGAATCTCAAGCTGCCACATACGATCGCTCGCATGCTTAAAACCAAGAGCAAAGTAAGCATCATGATCCGTTTTCGCGATAATACTCGGAGCTCCGTAGCTGTCGTGTATTATTTCCACCGGCTGAATCAATCCAGGCGCGGACAAATTTCCTTTTGTTGGAGTAAGACTTGACTGAAAATGCAAATATAAAAATAAAATCCCTACGCACACAGGAATAACGACTACAATTAAAAATCGAAACATTAACGGATATTTTTTTAACACCTTGGAAACCTGTCCTTACATTACCAGTACATTTATCACGGTAGATAAATTTTCAATGGCATTTTTTATTTGCTTTAGATTGAATTTGATATTGTTAAATTAAATTCGCTCGGCACCCTGATTTCTGAACTATCACTAGCAAGATTTAATCTCAGCATTTATAAACAATTCGAATTTTTCTAGTATGTTAATATAAACCTAACATATAGTTGCTCGAGATAGCATAACATTATGAGCACGCGAACAATTCGACACCAGTCGAGCTGACTCATTAAACTAAAAACACAATTAACAAGAAAGGACTGATATGAGATCAAAAGAATTTAATTCTTTGAGTCAGATAATTTTCTAAGAAATAATGACCTGAAAAAGCTTAAAAAAACAGCGAGATTACTTCTAATAGGCAAATTATTCAAAACAACGACAATAGCAATGATACGCTGCCAATTAATTTATTTTTTACGGGAAATTTTTTTATGTCCTTTATCCCAAATTTCGTTAGATTAATCGTTTAAAACCATTATTGGTAAATAAAGCACGTAACCGCCAACTAATAGTATTATTTATACTTTTTAATGCGCGCATTACATTCTTATATAAGATGACAATTTAAAACGCATGTATGATACCAGCACGAGACCAAAATAATAATACCTAAGTCTCAATACTAACGAGCGGAGTCAATTCTTAGACTCAACTAACGCATGCACCAAACACAGAAAGCATGATGAAATCGATTTCATAAAAACTTACAGTGAAACATTAGGGGACACAGCAGTAAACATTGAGCCCTATTCGCGCCCCTAAGGATTAAAAAAAGCTGTATAAGCCACAAGTAATACAAGTAACCGACCTTTCCATCTTTAGCCCCCTTTAAAGAGCCACCCAAATTCAGTCGTCGCAGCTCGATACTGAGACCGCAACAAAGCCACGATCCAGATGAAAAACCCTACTCTTTAATGTAAGCCCAAGCTGAGGTAAGCTGGCTCGAACATCGCCCCCATCCAACTCTAGATAAATGTCTAACAAATCCAAATAATGATCGATGTATGGCGATACAGCTTTGACAGCGGATTCCTTAATACCAAAAGCCAATGCCAAGGGTGGTAAGCGCGGAAAAGCCTGAGCCAGACATTGCAGCTCCGCTTCGCAAGCTATGAGAGATTGCAAGTGCGGCTCGACACTCTCAACATCGAGAATCAAATCAACACCAATTCCTTTTACCCCCCTTTCATGCACAACGACAGCGATTACTAGTTGTTGATCATGACTAATTGAGCCAGAAAAACCTTTAGGCCAAATAGGGTTACCTTTTTCGGCGCGCAAAATCTTTACCGGTGAACCGCCAGCTTTGCATAACGCCTTTCGGGCGTAGTATCGACCTGAATAAAACTCAACTTGACGTGAGTCCACAGCCTTTTGCACAATTTCGCGCTCCTGCACATAGGGTGATGGCTCAATACAAAAACTTCCTGCTGCAACAAATACCGGCTTCCCTACAAACAACGAAAGTGGGGCCGCCAATTCTGATAACTCAAAGATGGTTTTAGATAAGCTCATCAATACTCTCTCATACCTTTAATATATCTTGATCAGAGAATCTTAACCACCAAATAGCGATTCGGCTCCCTTTCCGGTGAAAGCCGTTCTAAATATCTCGTCGCTCAACTCGAGCAAAACCGAAAACTCTAACCATTAATACTGACGCCTCCGCTTGAAATCTCTTCAACGACTTAATTTATTCGCTAATTGTTGTAGAGATATTTCTTTAATCGCAAACTTTTCTTTAGTTAAATTTACAGACAGAGAACAAATTCCATTCTTTTGTTCGAATGCTCTGAGCCCTTTGGAAGCGACGATTGCTCTGAAGGCGATGAAATCTAGAAGCACAACCCAATATTGGTGGTTGAGACTATAGCCAGAAAATGATAGCGCAACCATGCACTCAACAATAGCGATCCAAAGGGACACGTATCTAAGTAATACAAAACGAGATAACCCTCTATTAACCCCAAGTAGACCTAACTTCGGCGCGCATCCGAAATTTAAAAATTCTAATCCCTATCAAACTTCAACTCAAAATGAAGTGGACTGAGATATTTCATCCTTAAGGCTATTGAATGGACGGAGTGCTAATATATTGTACCGCACATTGCAGATAAGCATTTTTTTTAATTTCAATGAACAATCCAATAGGTCGTAGAATTCAAGCATGACGCAGAGACATTATGTTTACATAATAACACCATGCCTTTTACAATACCCATACTCAAACGCAGATTAGAGAAAGTTACAAAACTAAAAAATAATATTATGTACAATAAGAACCCCTCTCAATGAACTAAATTTTCAATCCATCCTCATGCTAGGAACTCCCAATAGTCAAATCTCTATGCTCAAGTTAATTTCACCTACGAACCAGAAGCTATTTTATATTTTTAGCTCTAAGCTTGATGCGACTTTGAAAACCAATTTTTCTGTCTTGGCAAACAACAATAGGCAATATAAATAATTCAATACACGCAAAACTTCACGGAAAGGTAGCTATGCTATATGCGCTCAACATCTCTGATTTACATTCCTAAAGCAAACACAAATGCATCTTTACGGCTCATATGTTTTTCTTATGCGGGAGGAAGCTCAGCAACATATATTCCTTGGAGCAATCTATTACCACCAAATGTAGAGCTGGCAGTCATTCAATTGCCCGGCAGAGGAGCTCGATTGATTGAGCCTCCTTATCAAACCATGGATGTGCTTGTGAAGAACATATTCGCAGCCCTTCAAACGCTTAGCCAGAAGCCATTTATCTTTTATGGCCATAGCATGGGAGCTCGCGTTGCATATGAATTAATATTAATGCTATACCGGTTTCACTATCGCCTACCCGTCCATTTTTTCGCTTCGGGAAGCGTAGCTCCATTTACACTTAGGAAAAAAGATCAAACTTACCATCTGCCTGATGATCTATTCATTCAGGAGGTCAGCACACTAAATGGTACACCTAAAGAAGTATTAGAAAATGCTGAAATAATGAAATTGATGCTTCCCGCCTTGCGGGCGGACTTTAAAATTATAGAAACTTACTGCAATAAGAGCCGACTGATTATCCCAACGAAAATTACTGTACTAGCGGGAGATAAAGAAGAAGATGTTGATCGAGAAGGCATTGAAGGATGGCTCAAATTATTTGAATCGAATACTGGAATAAACTGGATCGATGGAGATCATTTCTTTGTTGAAAAAAACCAATCTGACACATTAAAAATTGTCAATGAAATAATCAAACAATACTTATATTGAGTGATTAATTGCAAAGTGAAGCAATAGAGAATCCACTCGCGACAATACTAGATGTAGTTATGGGTCTGCCATCAAGCATTTAAGTGTCTCGGGGTGGATTTTACCTACCACCTCGAATCACGTTGCGCACCACATTTCCGATAACGCATCGACCTTTACGTTAATACTTTACGCTAGGGGCTTGTAGCACTTAGTCAGTGGCATATTGATTGGGGATGCCTGATCCGATCAAAGCGCCTTTAGTGAAAAAAGCCTTGCGAGGCGTTCATGCCTTTTTACCCTGCACAGCAAAAACAGGTGTAAGCGCGGCCCGAACCACAGCATTGAAACCATCAGAATAGTCAATTCCCTACATTACGACTTTGCCGACTATTATTTACTAACCGGATCTTTAAAGTAAGTGACGCAGGGACACTAACCTACATAGGAGATTTCATAAACGCGGCACCAACTCCCCCCTACCTCAACTCAATTCTAATCTAATGCCTCCAACTGAAAGAGGGCATCATGAAAGCACGACATGGCAAAGAACAATGGCACGAATTGATTTTTTACCAAGCCGAAAGTGGCCAGTCAGCATAACCATTTTGTCATGACGGTAATCTGCGTCTTAAATATTTTAGTACCCGCAAAAAAAAGGCATACGTCAGTCAGTTTTTGCACCTGTTTTACAGCGTAAACGCCCCCTTCACTATTTCCCAATATTAAAATCCACCTCGTTAATCTTGAGTCACGGCGGATGACGCTTGCACGTTGAGTGCGATATCAGATTCAACGCGGTTGAAGCAGCTAGTTAGATAACATGATCATGTGATGTGAAGTACCTACTATATGCATCGCACACCGGTGGATTTTCGTAAATTCCCAATGCGCTCTTGACGATTGTGAAAACCGCATGGCGTCGTTGCTCTTTTCTGAATCGCTGTTTGTGTTCGGCAGTGCGCGATAAAATCAAAACTCTTTATCGGGATAAGACGAGGGGTTGTCGTTGGTATAATAGGCAGAGAAAGATAAATTCAAATCGCCCAGCTCCGGTTATGCTATTTTGACTTTATCGGATGAGCAACTTTCATGGTTACCTAAAGGGCTGGCAACGTCTGAAAGTGTTGTAGTAAATTGACCCTACCGCTTGGGCTGCGCCTACGAAACTTGCGATAAGTTGCTTTATTTTCTCCGCATCACTTGGATTCTCAACTAAGATATGTCGAGCGGAAGCAGTGCGCTATTTTGAATTCACAACGGCTCCATTTGCAGCCGAACTAAAAGGATCGAATGTTCTTGCCACCTACATTTATAGATCTGCAGTTCGCAAAATATATTGTCAGCAACAGCACCACAATCCATCTCCCTCCCTGAAAAAATTGGTTTTATGAATATATTTCTCATTTAAAACGTCAAAACAAATAATACAATTAGGGCACACGAAAAACAAAAAACCCCGGGCGCGCTAAACACTCCGGGGTTTATTTAGATGGCGGTGAGAGAGGGAGTCGAACCCTCGATACCTTGCGATATACACACTTTCCAGGCGTGCTCCTTCGGCCACTCGGACACCTCACCAATAAAACTTTAACTAAACTCAAAATCCGCGTTCTTAACTGCACACCTGGGTGCTCGTTATCAGCCTTCGGCTGTTGTCTCCGTGAAACTCCGACTCGGCCGCTCGGACACCTCACCAATAAAACTTTTTAAACTAAACGGAGCCCGTACTCTTTGCTCCGGCCCCTGTCTAAGGGGGCGCAAATGTACACAAGGATGCGCTAAAAGGCAATATTAATTGGACGGCCAAGTAGCAAAAATAGCTTCAGCATTCGCGTCGGGCACCGCAGGAACATCACCACTTGGAGTTCCTACATAGATAAAGCCAATGACTTCTTCCAAGTCTTCCAAACCGAGTGCCTGTTTAACATCTTGGACATAAGCCAACTCACCCGTCCGCCATACGGCACCGAAATTGAGAGCGAAGCATGCGTTTAAAATATTCTGGGTAGCACAGGCACAGGCTAATAATTGCTCTTGCTTAGGCACCTTGGGATGATTCTGGCACTTTGCGATAGCCACTAGAATCATAGGCGCCCGGAAAGGCATATTCTTAGTTTTTTCTAATACAGAAGCAGATATGGCTGCACCCGTTGAGGTTACACTGTCAACAAAGACCGAACTCAAACGGTTGAGCCCTTCCCCTTCCACCACCAAAAAGCGCCATGGCTGCAACTTGCCATGATCAGGCGCGCGGTTAGCGGCTTTGAATATCTCTATCAGCTGGCGCTCATCTGGGGCCGGAGCAGTCAGTTTGGTTATTGATACCCTGTTTTGCAAAACCTCTAATGCGTTCAATATCACCTCTCTAACCTTATCGCCAGATTTAATAAATGTGGAAATTAGTATATCCGCAAACTCTGTACCATAATATGGAATGCTGAATAGACGCTCAATAAAGCGCAACCCAATAATGAGTCAATGACATGCAGGTACCCAACGCTGTAATTATGGTCGCGGCAGAAATCATACTGGTGCTTTTAATAGGCATTCTGTTTTTCTTTCTGCACGCCCGTAAATTGAAATCACTGGTGCGTCGCCAACAGGAAAAGCTTATAGAGCTTCTTAAAAGCCAACGCCAAGTCACTGCAGAGCCTGTAAAGCCGCCTGCTGCACCGGTTGTGCCTCCGAAGAATTACAAATCCTACCTAAATGAAGAACTGGATGCGACCGCCGCCGAGTTTGCCGTGCACTCACCGGATGGCGATATTGCCTTGGAGCTTCCGCCAGACAGTTCATTGATTCAGCGCATTTTGGCTTTGAGATACGCGTTTTTACGATCTGAAGAGTTAGGCACTACCGAACAGAAGGGAACACCCGAATACTGGAGCATTTTCTTACAGGCCCTTGAGCCTCTGCTTGCCAATCAAATCGCTAATCAAACGAGCAGCGATTCAAATGAAGAATTGGAAACCGCTAAAAAGAGGATTGAAAACCTCGAAAAATTCAAACGTCTATTTTTCGATATGGAAAAGCAATGGGCGACAGCCCAAGCCAACGCCCAAGACTACTATGCGCAGCTGCTTGCGCTCTCTGAGGGTGTTCACGATCGGGCAGCCTTCAATAATGTCTTAGAAAATTATCACGGGGTATATGACGGCATTCATAATAATTTCACGCAAATTATTGAAAATCCCGACGCCGTAAACCATAAGACGATCAATATCACACGCCAAGACCCTCGCGCGGCTGAAGAAATTATCAAGTTACGCAATGTCGCTGCGGATCAACATCGAATTATCAACAACTTACAGCGCAAACTTATTGACGCAAGCACAAGTGAGGAAAAGGAGCTCATCATTCAAGAACTTCAACAGCAGCTTCAACGCCAAATCAGGTTTGTGCAGGAATCAGAAGCTTGCATTCAATTGTTGGAAGATGAGCTGGCCAAAGCTCATGAAGAGATTTCGTTACAGGAAAAAACGCTAGATGAAACTAGCGCACTAAGTGAAGAAAACAGACAGATCAAAGAAGCGCTTCATAGCTTCACGCTGGAAAGTAAAGATCTCCTTAGCAGTATAAATGATCTAGAACTTGAGAATGTTTCGCTAAAGCAATTGAATCCATCCGCTGCACCCTCCCCAACCAAGACCTCTGGCGGTGCGGTACAAGCAGATACTACGTTAATACAGACAGAGTTGAATGATCTTAAAAAGCAATATGCAGAGCTCGAAGAAAAATATCTTGAATTGAAATTAGGTAGCTAGACTTAAATCGCTAATCTCGTTAAAACCCTGATAATTTTGATATCACCGTTTTGGAATTAGTAAACCAATTGGGACTTGATCAGCCAATGGACATTTAGTACTAAAGAACGTTTAATACGCCACAGAAATACTGCGTTATAGATACATCGTGAAAATAAATACGCGTCTTCGTCTTATCAGGCCTTGGAAATGACCAGCAAGCAAGAAACTGCCCCTACTCAGGTAGAACTACCCCAGCAGCAGTACTATTTTCGTACGCTAATCTGCTTTGCTGCAGCCGGAACACTTGCCTCCTACATTAATTGGTCAAATATCAGTCTACTCTACAGTGCCACGATCGTTATTTTAATGATCTACGCCTACGGCACTTTTCACTTTACTCATAAGCAGGACCCGGAGTCACTCGCAAAAAGTGTTCGCTGGTTATCCTATGTTGATGCAGGGCTTATTGGTCTTGTGCTTGGCTTTACAAATTTCAGTGTTTTACCCTGCGTGCTGTTTTTAACCATGATTCAATTCAATGCGTTAATCAGTGGCGGCCTTCGAAAACTGATGGAAGACAACACCGCCTTCGCAATAGGCGTATTGGTGAGCTTCGTTTTTCATGCGCCCAGCTTTGTTTTATCGACAAGCATCGAAATCAGCCTCTCGAGCTTGATTGGTATTGCAGCCTATTTTCTTGTATACGCCGTTTATATGCATAACCGTTTTCATAAGCTTTCTATATCGCAAAAACAACTTGAGAACGAACAGAAATGGCACAAAATTCGCGCTTATAAATTATCTCGTTATCTTCCTCCCACCGTCTGGAAGGCGATTAACCAAGGAAAAGACGAAACCTTACAAGCCGAACGAAAAAAGATCAGCATTTTCTTTTCAGATATCAAAGACTTTAGCGAACTTGCCGAGGAAATAGAAGCTGAAGCATTGAATGAACTGCTTAATCACTACCTCACTGAAATGTCAAAGATAGTGACGCAATATGGTGGGACTATCGATAAGTTTATGGGCGATGCCATCATGGTTCTCTTTGGTGATAGCAACAGTCAAGGTGTGAAAGCGGATTGTGTGCGCTGTGTGTCTATGGCAGTCGCCATGAAAAAGAAAATGCGTTCTTTGCAGCTAGAATGGTTCAACCAAGGTATCAAAAAACCCTTGCAGATACGCATGGGGATTAACACAGGTTATTGCACTGTTGGCACCTTCGGTACATCAAGCCACCTGGATTACACAGTGCTTGGCACTCAGGTAAATTTAGCAAGTCGCTTAGAGTCAGCTGCTGAACCCGATGAAATCTTAATCTCTCACGAAACATGGTCACTGTGTAAAGACACCATCATGTGCCGCGACAAAGGCGAAATTCAAGTGAAAGGATTTGCGCAACCTATAAAAGTTTATCAGGTGGCGGATTTGCGTAAGGACCTAGGGAAAAACCAAAGTTATTTCGAAGATCGCGCGGAAGGTTTCTCCATGTACTTAGACATGGAGAAAATTCGTAACTATGACAAAGAAAAAGTCATTGAGTCTTTAGAGAAGGCCGCCAGCCGATTGCGCGACAAAGTTATTGTCTAAGCAATCTGCCAACTGACGGCACCGCATTGTTTTCCGTTGATCTAAACGGATTTATATCTAACCCACCTCGACGTGTATAGCGCGCATAAACACTCAGCGAGTGAGGCTTACATTGCCGCAAAATATCGCTATATATCCGTTCGACACAGTGCTCGTGAAAGTCTTGATGCTCACGAAAAGAAATCACATAGCGTAACAAATTTTCGCGATTAATTTTCGCACCCGAATAGTCAATAAACACACTTGCCCAATCCGGCTGACCAGTTACCGGGCAATTACTTTTCAACAAATGGCTGCACAAACTCTCGTTAACCACGATTGCATCATCTGCAATTAAGTATTCGGCATTTGGATGATAGGTATCTACTTCGATATCCAGATCATCAATACAGGTTGAACCATAAGTGCAATCAACCAGCAAACTTGACTCCCGTAAATTATGCATATTTATCGTCACGTCAGCTTTTGCCGCTTCGGACAAATCTTCGGCCAAAACATTTTTCACTTCTTCAAAGGAGGAAAACTTAGTTTGGTTTATGGAATTCAAGTACAACTTGAAAGATTTAGATTCTATGATGTTGGCACTATTTGCGGGAATTAAAAATTCAGCAACGGCGACTTCTGGCTTTCCCTTGAGATTCAGCCAAGATAATTCGTAGCCTGTCCAAACATCATATCCATAAAATGGAATATGACTTTCAATATTGAGAAGCTTACGCGATTCTGAACGCGGAATTGGAAACAATAGACTCGCGTCGTAATACGAAGAGTACGCGGTTTGTTGCCCCAAGGGACTATTATCAATAGATGGTTTCATTATTAGCTCATCAAGCGCGCAAACGCTTTCCTGTTCTCAAAAGATGCAAGCTCACAGCGAACAATACAATAACGCCGGCAACCAAACCAAGCATGGCGTTCATGATATTAACGTCACTAATACCAAGAATTCCGTAGCGGAAGGCGTTCACCATATGCAATATAGGATTTAGGCGCGAAACCGTCTGCCAAATTTCAGGAAGCAAACTAATCGAATAAAAAACACCGCCCAAGTAAGTTAATGGCGTTAGAATAAAGGTTGGCACTATCGAAACATCATCAAAGGTATTCGCGTAAACGGCGTTAATAAATCCGGCTAAGGAAAACAACATAGAGGTAAGAAGCACAATCGCGAACGTGATAACCCAACTGTGAATATGCAGGTCGGTGAATATCAACGACATAACTGTAACTAACAATCCAACACATAGACCACGAGCAACGCCCCCCATGGTATAACCTAAAAGAATTATATAATTGGGCGTTGGTGACACCAACACTTCTTCCACACTGCGCTGAAATTTCGCACTAAAAAAAGAAGATACAACATTCGAATAAGCGTTCGTAAGCACTGCCATCATAATCAGACCAGGCGCAACGAATTGAATATAACTAAATCCTCCCATATCACCGATTCGGCTACCGATCAGCTTTCCGAAAATAACAAAGTACAATGCCATAGTGATGACTGGCGGCAACAAAGTTTGTACCCAAATACGAGTAAATCGCTTTATTTCTTTGCGCAAAATGGTGGTGAAGGCAATCCACTGTTCTCTTGCTTCCATTTTATTTCGCCTCACTCTTACTTGATTGGATGTTTGCAGCCGATTGAGCAATCATGGATACAAACATTTCTTCAAGACGATTTGCTTTATTCCGCATGCTTACAATTGAAACATGTTGCTCGTTTAGCGCAGCAAACACTTGATTTAAAGATTGTCCTTTTTCGACTTCCACCTCAAATGAGTGATCATCAATTTTTTCAACCGCGAAACCATTAATTAAAAACTGATCTGGCAAATCAGTGTTTGTATCGAAAATAAACACCTCTTTATTCAATCCCTGTAGCAGATTTTTAACGCTAGTATTTTTTACTAATAAACCCTTATCAATAATAGCAACATTGCGACAGAGACTTTCAGCTTCTTCCAAATAATGGGTGGTTAAGATAATAGTTGTACCAGCTTCATTAATTTCGCGCAAAAAATCCCACATTGATCGGCGCAATTCAATATCAACGCCGGCAGTAGGCTCATCAAGGATTAACAATTTTGGCTCATGCACTAAAGCGCGCGCAATCATTAGTCGGCGCTTCATACCGCCTGACAACATGCGTGCAGGAGTATTGCGTTTATCCCACAAATTAAGTTTTTTGAGGTATTTTTCTGTTTGGCTTTTTGCGTAATCTCGTGGTAAACCGTAGTAGCCCGCTTGCTGCAAAACAATATCTTCAACTTTTTCGAACATGCTGAAATTAAATTCTTGTGGAACAACGCCTAAAAATTTTTTCGCTTGGGAAAAATTGGTATCTATATTCACACCGAATATTTCTACATCACCCGATGTTTTGCGCACTAACGAACTGATTATTCCGATTGTGGTAGACTTGCCTGCTCCGTTAGGCCCTAATACAGCAAAGAAATCTCCAGGCATTACATCCAAAGATATGCCTTTTAAGGCTTCAAAGTTATCGTTGTAGGTCTTAGTAAGATTTCGAATTGAAAGTGCAGCAGACATAGCGCCTCTTTTTCAATAATTGAGTAACACGAGTTTAGTAGCCATGACCATAAACGATTACGACAAGGCATATTACGAGTTTCACTTGCGCCTACTACAGGCGTTCATAGCGCAAGCGAAAGAACAGCCGCCCTTCTACTTGGAAGATTGCACGCAAGAGGACAAGGAATTTTTTCTAGAGCTTAGCGAACTTCCCCATAGTGGGGGCTCAGATCTTTTAATACAAGGGCAACAGATCTTTTGCAGGATTGTGGCCGCCTACCCACATCTAATGCCACTAGTGCCAAGAGATTTATTGTGGTTTTTTGGTGGCGACTGTTTGCATTACATGCCAGACGAAGAAATTCGTGTTTTCCAACAGTTGGATGAACTTCGCCAACACGCCACAGATTCAGGTGAACCGTTTTCATACGAAACAGCACGCTTAAAATCAATGGGTTTACATTGAGGAGGAGTTTAAAGAAGACTAACAAGGAGAGAGATTGGAGCGGGAAACGAGACTCGAACTCGCGACCCTAACCTTGGCAAGGTTATGCTCTACCAACTGAGCTATTCCCGCTTAAAAATGGCGTCCCCTAGGGGGTTCGAACCCCTGTTACCGCCGTGAAAGGGCAGTGT
>CAZOPE010000045.1:0-26254 GCA_964581625.1 uncultured Cellvibrionaceae bacterium | reverse complement strand
CCAGCGGCGCGGTTTATCAAATTGATAATATTGCGCGGCAAACATTTGGTGCTGGCCAACGTCAGACGTTACATAAGCATCGCCTTTAGTTACTTCCCAAATTGCTTTGATCACGTCTTGTGGCTTGATCTTATCGCTAGTGGTGTCGTAACGCGGCTTGGTGTACATGCCGTGACGCTCGCGCCATTCGTTGATTTGTTTCCACCATGCAGCAATCGCTTCAGCATCCGGCTTTTCGCTAGATTCTTTAATAAGCGCGATCATGTCGGTTAAGACACTATCAACCGAACCCACTATAGGCACATCTGCAACCACGGTTTTAGAAATAGACGCTGGGTCTATATCGATGTGGATAATTTTTGCATTAGGGCAGAATTTGCTCACGGTGTTGGTAACACGGTCATCAAAGCGCGCGCCTACGGCGAGAATTACATCGCTGTGGTGCATAGCCGTGTTGGCTTCAAACGTACCGTGCATACCGAGCATACCGAGGAAGCGTTTGCCCGTGCCTGGGTAAGCGCCTAAGCCCATCAATGTATTGGTTACTGGGTAATCCAGCATATCAACCAACTGCACCAACAATTCAGATGCATTGCCTTGTACCACGCCGCCACCGGTATAAATCATCGGGCGTTTTGCGCCCAACAATAGCTGTACGGCTTTCTTGATTTGGCCGGCGTGACCGCGTGTTGCAGGTGTGTAAGAACGCAGCTTCACCTTATCGGGATATTCATAGGGGAAAGTAAACGCTGGGTGCGTTAAATCTTTAGGCACATCGATAACCACTGGGCCTGGGCGGCCAGTAGAGGCGATGTAGTAAGCCTTTTTAACGGTTTCAGCGATTTCGCTTTGGTGTTTAATCATGAAACTGTGTTTCACGACTGGGCGCGAAATACCGACCATGTCGGTTTCCTGAAACGCATCTTCACCGATCAAATGGCTCTGGACTTGGCCAGAAATTACCACCATCGGGATGGAATCCATATAGGCCGTCGCAATACCCGTAATGGCATTGGTCGCACCTGGGCCGGAGGTCACGAGTACAGTACCGACTTTACCGGTTGCGCGAGAGTAACCATCGGCAGCATGAGTAGCGGCTTGTTCGTGACGAACGAGAATGTGTTTTACGTCTTTTTGACGAAAGATGGCATCGTAAATATGCAGTGCAGCGCCGCCTGGATAGCCGAAAATGTGTTCAACACCTTCGTCTTTCAGGGCGCGGATGAGCATATCTCCACCGGATAGCATTTCCACAGTCATTCCCCTTTTAGAATGTCAATAAAACGCACCGCTACACGCGAAGCAGCAAAAGTTTGCAAGTTGTAAGGCGTATAGAAGCACTAAAAAAATACGCTGAGACTCAAGTCTACCAACGCAATATGAATGATCCACGATCAAAACCCGGCAAGGTCAGGATCGGACCAGCGAAAACCGTGCAGGTAAACAGCGGCTTTCTTGGCAGCGCTCAAGGTTTTTGGACGCAGGCCGCAGATGGGTCGCCAAGAGGGTGACTTGGCTGGGCGCAGATGAGATTCCGAGCTTATCGGTCATCTTGCAACCATCTGGAGGAAGCAGCAATTTTCGCAGGTAAGGCGGGGATGTCAAGAAAAAAGCGGGATTTGAGGGATTTACTTGAAATAAAAGGCCTCTTCAGAAGAGGCCTAATGTGTTTAAGCAGTTTTGCGGCGGCGCGCAACACCAACACCCATTAAACCTAACATCAACAACATAAAACTGGAGGATTCTGGAACAGATGAAGCTTTCACAAAACGAACATCATCAAGAAACGTAAAATAACCAGCATTAGGGCCGTTTTCGTCAGTACGATCAATAACGATTTTACTTACAGACGTTGAAAAATCAAAACCCACGAAGGCATTTGCAAAGCTTGGAAACGTAAGTGACTCAACCAATCCACCATTACTGTCATATGCATTAACAACGGCGGACAAGGTCGCAACTCCGTTGCCAGTGCCAAAGTTCATACCAAATCGGCTAATCGCGTTACCGAAAAACAAAGTAATGTCATGATTTTGATTGGACAAAACATTGTGTGTGTTAAACGCGGCTCCGGTTGTTCCTAAAAGCCCTCCACCACCCGACTGGAACATATATGACCCAGCGCCAGGCTGAATGGTGACATCAGGGGTCACGAAATCTCCGCTGAACGTACCTATAGTGGCTCCGTTAAAATCGATAACGGTTTCTGAACCATCAAAACTAGAAAGTGGTATTACAGCAGCCTGCGCACTCAAAGCACCTACAGTCATTAAACCAGCGAAAAAACAAGAACGTAAAACTTTCATCCTTTATCCTTTGAGATGTTGATAGAACGGCATCTAAGGCACTTTTCGCGCCATAAATTAAAGCCTTTATTTATCAATGAATTATGACTCCGATACATTTTTGACAACACAGGTATGTAAAATTTATCGACACTATTGGCCAGATTAACCATCATTTACGTCAAAAACCTTGAGCATTCGTCTGCTGCAAGAAAAATCCTATATCAGCCCTACTCCGTTGGATGACTCGGTTCCAGTCAGTGCGAGCACAATAAAGGACATACTCCAATAATGTGAAATAGTCCACACCAATAGAACATCTGTACATTTGGATCTAGGATCAGCCAGCCCCTACAATTTCATCACCTGCTATGATTCGAAACTGAAAACAATAAAGCAAAAGGAAGTTTTATGTTGATTTATATCCGCGCACTAGTGGTGACCCTGGCGTTTTCGTTTGTCGGCGCAACCAATCAGGCATATGGAAACCCCTCTATTAATCCAAAAGCCGAATCGATATTTTTTCGTGTGTCTGATTCACCGCAAGTCGCTTTCACCATACCCATAAAATCAAGCGTTCAAATAACGTTGCGAACCAACAAAAATGCAAAATCCGACTCAAGCATAGTAGCGCGCATTAGGATTTCAGATCAGGGTTGCGATACAGGTCATCAGGCTTCGATTATTTATAAAAAAAACAAAACAGATTTTATGACTGCCTACTTCCCAAAAGAAATTCCCTGGGGAGCAACCTATAAGCTCAGCTTTATTCGCAATAGTGAAACCAAAGAAGTAACTGCAGTCATCAACGACCAAAGTATCAGTATTGTACCAACCAAGCATGCCATATTTATGCAGATTGAACCAACGCCGGATGGCATAACTCTGGTTAATACTGATCATCAAAATAAATAGAGGGGACTTATATGAAAAAATTGATTTTTTCTGTTTTGCTGTCTGGAATATCGTGCATAGCCTATGCGGATTTCGACTTGGCGAATACATACTATTCATCTGGAAATTTTGAAAAAGCCTATAACGAATTTTTAGAATCAGCCCAATACGGGGACACAGATGCTCAACAAAGCATTGGTGTTATGCATTACCGTGGTGAATTTGTTCCGCAGAATAAAATATTGGCTTACGCGTGGATGACACTCGCCACACAAAACACCGCCTATAAAGAGAAAGGATTAAACCTTAAAATTTTTAGCAAATTAAGCGACGATGAGAAAAAAGTTGCCACAGAAGAATACCAATCTCTCTATGCAAAATTTAGCGATCAAGCAATTCAAGAAAAACTAACCCCTAGCTTAGCAGGGCAGTTGTCTAACACTAGACGCCAGCGAATTATTAAATCAGTTACACCAAGTTACCCTGAAGACTTGGTACGAATAGGAAAGTCAGGTGTAGTAGATATAACGTTTAGCGTAGATAAATACGGAATGACCAGGGATCAAGTGGTTTTTTATGCGAGCGAAAGCCAATTTGGAAAAGCTGCGCTAAGCGCTCTAAGAAAATTTCAGTTCGAGCCATTATTGGTTAACGGAAAACCCGTTGATATGAATGGTGAGAAAGTTAGATTTATGTTCAGAATAGACGGCACCGTTTTCCTCGACGATAAAATAAAAGAATACATCGATAAAGAGCGTGAAAAGGCGACCATTGGTACGAGCAAAGATAAATTAACCTTCGCTTATTTGATTGAAACCATTCCCACTTTCGCGCGAGACTATAAATTAGTAGACAACCCCAACGACTGGTACGTGAACGCTGCAAATCAAGGAAGCTTTACCGCCAGCTATTTCCTGGGTCGGAATATTCTCTACGGAAATATGTGCACTGCAGATTCCGCTCAAAGCATGGGCTGGCTACTGAAAGCGGCAAGAGGAGGAATCAGCGAAGCGCAATATTTACTTGCCATAGAAAGTTTCAGCGGAGCACGTTTCGAGAAAAACGATGAAAAAGGATTCTACTGGCTCAACAAAGCAGCGAGCGTTAACAAATTCGCAAAAGTTAAATATGCGTGGATATTAGCCACACATCCAGACGCAAAATACCGCAACGGAAAGCTTGCGGAAGAATTGTTAAATGCTGTTGAGGACAGTCATTCAGATAAATTGAGTCTCTACCAAGCGCGAGCTGCAGTAGCCGCTGAAACCAATAAATTTACCGATGCCATTAAGTGGCAAAAAGAAGCGCTAGAAGATGCAAAAGCGCTTAAATTACCCTTCGAACAATTTGAACAACAACTCGCTAGCTATAAAAACAACAAAGCATGGAGAGAGGCACTTTAAAAGTTCAATATGCAATTCGGGGCTTTTTACAAAAGCCCCGCAACACCTCTCGCAAACCGCTCCACCAAAAAATCAATAAAAAATCTCACCTTGGGAGCGAGGTATCTCTGTTGCGGGTAGACAACCCATGCGCCGGTGTCAGTGTAGCGGTAGCTGTCGAGTACGGATTGCAAGCGACCAGATGCGAGATGTTCGTCTACGTAGTAATCCGGCAACTGAGCAATACCCATACCTTTTAAAGCGGCATCGAGCAGTCCGGGGCCTGAGTTGGCCTGCCAGTTTCCGCGTACGACTAAATCCTTTCTCGCTCCATTTTGCGAGAGCAGCCATGTTCCGCGCGAACCTATCAAACAGTTGTGTTGTTCGAGATCGTCAAGCTTTTCGGGTTTGGGGCGACTGGAAAAATAATCGGGCGAACCTACAAGGTACTCTTTGCGGTCACATAAGCGCCGAGCGATCAGTGTGGATTCCTTGAGCACGCCCATGCGAATACCGACATCGAAGCCTTCATCAATTAAATCTACTTGCCGATTGCTAAAGTGCATGCTGACTTTGATCTGTGGGTACATGAGCGCGAAATCGTTTACCAGCGGGGCTATGTAGCGGTCCCCAAAAGTCGTCGCGGCGGTAATTTTCAACAGGCCAGACGGTTGACCTTGATGATGGCTGAGCTGCAACTCGGCTTCTTTAAAGCCATCGAACAGCTGCCTGCAACTGTCGTAATAAAGTGCGCCTGTATCGGTTAGCCGAATTTGGCGGGTGGTTCGATACAGCAATTGGGTACCCAGCTGTTGCTCAAGCTGGCTGACCAAACGACTGATATGGGAATTGGATACCTGCAATTGGCGGGCGGCGGCGGCAAAACTGCCACCGCGTATAACTTCTACAAAGGCTTCAACGCGATCCCAATGCTGCATTATTGCTCCTTAGCAACAATCAAGTGATTTTTAGGGTGGTTACTGCTTGGCAGACACTAGTCTACACTCCTCGGCCTCATCTGCAGCCCGCTTTGCGCGCTGTCTCCCTAACAAAAGTAGAGAAGCCATTATGAAATCACGCGCCGCCGTTGCCTTTGCTGCTGGTAAACCTTTGGAATTGGTCGAAATTGATGTGCAAGGCCCTAAGGCCGGTGAAGTCTTGGTTCGCATAGTGGCGACCAGCGTTTGCCATACAGATGCCTACACCTTGTCCGGCGCCGACCCGGAAGGCTTGTTTCCCGCTGTACTCGGCCATGAAGGTGCTGGAATCGTAGAGGCAGTTGGAGAAGGTGTTACCAGCTTACAAGTGGGCGACCACGTGATTCCGCTCTACACCGCCGAGTGCCGCCAATGTAAGTTCTGTCTATCCGGCAAAACCAACTTGTGTGGTTCTGTTCGTGCGACCCAAGGTAAGGGTGTTATGCCCGATGGAACCTCACGCTTTTCGTTGGATGGCAAACCCTTGTTCCATTACATGGGAACCTCGACCTTTTCCGAATACACTGTGTTGCCGGAAGTATCTCTCGCCAAAGTCTCCAAAGAAGCACCGCTCGATAAGATCTGCCTACTCGGTTGCGGCGTAACCACAGGTATAGGCGCCGTGTTCAACACCGCCAAAGTCACGCCCGGCTCGACAGTTGCCGTCTTTGGTTTGGGCGCAATCGGTTTGGCTGTGATTCAAGGTGCGCAGATGGCGAAAGCCGGCCGCATTATTGCAATTGATATCAACGCCGATAAATTTGAGCTGGCTCGTCAATTTGGCGCCACAGATTTCGTGAACCCCAAGGACTATTCAGACCCAATTCAGCAGGTCATTGTGAATATGACCGACGGCGGTGTTGACTACTCATTCGAATGCATCGGCAACGTTAATGTAATGCGCTCTGCGCTGGAAGCCTGCCATAAAGGCTGGGGGGAATCGATCATTATTGGTGTAGCAGGTGCGGGCCAAGAAATTTCTACTCGCCCATTTCAACTGGTGACGGGCCGTGTTTGGAAGGGTTCGGCGTTCGGTGGTGTTAAGGGCCGCACACAACTCCCAAATTATGTTGAACGTTATATGAAAGGCGAAATCAAAATCGACGAGTTTATTACTCACGAGATGCCTTTCGAGAAAATCAATGACGCTTTCGATTTACTCCATGAAGGCAAAAGTATTCGTACGGTTTTGCATTTTTAAATGCACTTACTCTTTTTTAAATGCGCTAATTTTGAGACTCTTTATGTCTGATGCTGAATCAAGCTTAAGCCTACTCTCCGCCACCAAAAGTTTTGGTGGTTGGATCAAACGTTACAAACACCGCTCAAGCACACTGAATTGCGATATGGTGTTTGCAATCTATTTACCGCCGCAAGCAGAAACCACATCGGTGCCTTTGCTGTGGTGGTTATCTGGCCTAACCTGTACTGATGAAAATTTCATGCAGAAATCTGGCGCGCAACAAGTGGCGGCAAAATTAGGTATTGCGATTATTTGCCCCGACACAAGTCCACGCGGTGTAAATCTTCCCGGTGAAGATGACAGTTACGATTTTGGTTCCGGCGCGGGTTTTTATGTGAATGCTACACAAGAACCTTGGGCAAAACATTACCGCATGTACGATTATATTGCGGATGAATTACCTGACTTGGTGCAAGCAAATTTTCCGTTAAATGGTAAAGAAAGTATTAGTGGCCATTCCATGGGCGGCCACGGCGCGCTTGTACATGCATTGCGCCAGCCTGGCCGTTTTGCATCTGTCTCTGCGTTTGCACCCATCGTAAACCCAAGTACATGCCCTTGGGGAGAAAAAGCGTTTAAAGGCTATTTGGGTGACGACCAAAATGCATGGGCTGAATATGATGCTTGCGCGTTGGTTAAGAAGGGACTGTCCAAACAACCTTTATTTATCGATCAAGGCACGGCAGATAATTTTCTCACCGAGCAATTACGGCCTGAATTGTTGGAGCAGGTTTGCCGCCAGCGCCAGCATCCTTTAGTACTTCGTCATCAAGAAGGTTACGACCACAGTTATTTTTTTGTAGCGACTTTTATTGATGACCACTTGCGCTACCACGCGCAGCATTTGTCGTAAATTATCTCCACATAAAAAAGCTCCGGCAGATTTCTCTACCGGGGCTTTTTGTTTTTAGCTCGATTTATTTGTTCGCAAATTTTTTGCGGAAAATATACAAGCCAGTAAATACCACAATCAACACCGCTGGAAAGAGCGCGAGGTTTTGCAAAGTTGCTTGGCCTGCTGCCAGCTCAACCGCCTCTGGTGCAACACCTTTTGCAGCAGCTTCCGCTTTGGCGCTATCCAACCAACCGCCAATCACAGGGTTCCAAATACTTAGCGAAAACATACCTGCACCGCCCATTAACGACATACCCAGCGCGCCGGTTTTTGGTTGGTATTCGCTGATAAAGCCAATCATGGTTGGCCAGAAATAAGTTACGCCCAATGCAAACACCATGGCTGAAACATAAATCAAAGCGCCAGACGCCATGCTCAGCAAATAAATACCAATGGTGGTAACAATGGCCGACATCAACAACACGCCAACAGGATTCAATGCTTCAACAATTGGGCCTGCGAAGTAACGGCCCAATGCCATCAAGCCAGTCACCAAAGCCAACACCAACATTGGGTGTGCACCCGACGCACCGAAAATACGATCAACCCATTGTTGCGTACCGAATTCGGAAGCAGCAGTTACTGTCATTACAAGCAACATGAAAATAAATAATGGCGAGAAGAGCGCGCGAATATTATTTTTGGTTGAGGTTTCGGTGTTAACCGGCACAGGGAAGGTTTGGCCGAAAATCATAAAACCGTAAATGGCAGTAGGAACCAACATGACAGCGATTTGTGCTTGCCAGCCTATGTTCAATTTAGTCATCAATGCAGAGATCAATGAACCAATTACAATGCCGCCTGGGAACCACATGTGAAATTTATTCAGCTTGGTGGTTTTGTTGGTGTGGTAAATATCCACAATCAATGGATTACAGGCCGCTTCAACTGAACCGTTGGCAAAACCGATACAGAATGAAGAGATCAGCAAGCCCCAGAAACCGCCAGCTGTAATCGTGAGAATCAAACCTAACAAGTGGCACACAAACGCGAGATATAAAAGCGCACGCGCGCCCAGAGCGTTATACAGCAAGCCGCCCACCATCATAGCAACCGGAAAACCAAAGAATGCCATGCTGTTGATCCAGCCTAATTGAGCATCAGTAAAATTAAAGGTTGTGCTGAGTTGAGTCAGAATACCTGCGCGAATAGCAAAGGTCATTGCAGTGACGATCAAAGCCACGCAACACGCCGTAAATAAGCGATTTGGGTTAATCGTATTAGACATAGTTGTACCCTTTTTATTGTTGATAGAATTATTGTGATTTTATTTAAAAGGTAATCGTCATCCCCGCAGGGGATCCAGTGACTTTAAAATATGAATGACGCTGGATCCCCTGCGGGGATGACGACTCCCTTCCAAACTAAACTTCGACAGTCGTTAACTTCAAATTTTTACAGTGATTTCCAACTTCCATCAGCCCGTGATGAATCAATCACAGCCTGAATAAACTTCATCCCTTCAACACCCGTTTCAATACTGGGCACCCAGTCTTGCAGATAATGACGTTCGCCCGCTTGATGCGCAATTAAAATATCGGCGATGTCGTTGTACAAGTTGGCGAATGCTTCCAAATAACCTTCTGGATGACCTCCGGGAGTGCGCATACCGCGCGCCGCAATATCACTGCCGATATCACCACGACGAGTCACACGTTGACGCGGTTTGTTTAACTCTGCAAACCATAATTCATTTGGTGTTTCTTGCGCCCATTCAATGCTCGCTTTGTCACCGTATACACGAATGCGCAAACCATTTTCACAACCGGGTGCAACTTGGCTACTCCATAACATGCCTTTAGCACCGTTTTCAAACCGCAACAGCGCATGCACATTGTCATCAACCAAACGGCCATCAACAAAGCTGGCTAAATCTGCACTAACAGAAGTCACTTTTTGTTGACTAATAAAGCGCGCAAGTTGAAACGCGTGGGTACCAATATCACCAAGACATCCACCTGCGCCTGAGCGAGCGGGATCTGTACGCCATGATGCTTGTTTGTTATCTGCATCTGCAGCAACTGTGAGCCACTCTTGTGGATACTCCACTTGCACCACACGAATTTTTCCAAGCGCACCCTTGCCAACCAATTCGCGCGCGTAACGCACGAGCGGATAAGCGCTGTAATTGTGAGTCAATGCAAAATAAGCACTGCTTTTTGCAGCAACTTGTTGCAACTCAAGCGCTTCTTCAAGCGTGCGCGTTACAGGCTTATCACAAATCACGTTGATGCCCGCTTCCAGTGCTGCTTTGGCAACGGGGAAATGCATGTGATTTGGAGTAACGATTACAACGGCCTGAATACCATCGGCGCGCGTTTTTTCTACACGCAACATTTCTTCGAAAGAGGTGTAAGCGCGATCAGCTGCGATATGTAAATCAGCGGCAGACGCTTTTGCGTTTTCTGGGTTAGATGAAAGTGCACCAGCAACCAATTCATAGCGGTCATCCATACGCGCAGCAATGCGATGCACAGCACCGATAAATGCACCGCGTCCACCACCAACCATTGCATAACGAATTCTTGGAGTAGTCATAATTAAACTCTTTTTAATTCTATTTAACAGGAGTCGTCATCCTCGCGTAGCGGGGATCCAGCTTTTTCATATTTATAAGGAAAACCGGATTTTCTACGCAAGAAAAACGCTACAAATATTCATGTTAAGTTTTAAATTTTTTGCTTTGCTTTCGCCTCTTGGCGAACTCCTTTTCTTTGCTTCGCCAAAGAAAAGGAGTCAAAAGAAAGGCGACCCATGGCTTTGTGTTTCCTGCGCGCTTCAGAAATTTGCCGTCGCTCCGGTGCGACATCCATGTCGCATAGTCACTCAAACGCACTTCCTGTGCGTTTGCCGGCAATTTTCTTCCAGTGCTCGGCAAAGCCAAAAGGGAGTGAACGTCAAAAGCAAAAGCAAAAACTATTTCAAACCCAAAATACGACGATTCGCTGCGTGGTCAGTGCCGCCACTCGCAAAATCATCAAACGCGCGTTCAGTCACTTTAATAATGTGTTGCGCAATAAACGGTGCACCTTCTGCAGCGCCGACTTCTGGATGCTTCAAGCAGCATTCCCACTCCAACACTGCCCAACCTTCGTAATTGTACGCAGCGAATTTTGAGAAAATTTGTTTGAAATCCACTTGGCCATCACCGAGTGAACGGAAGCGGCCAGCGCGGTCAACCCAAGATTCGTACCCGCCGTACACGCCTTGTTGAGCGGTTGGATTGAATTCAGCGTCTTTCACATGGAACATTTTGATGCGGTCGTGATAGCGATCGATAAACGCCAAGTAATCCAGTTGCTGCAAAACAAAGTGCGATGGATCGAACAAAATATTACAGCGTGGGTGATTGTCTACTGCTTTCAAGAAACGTTCGAAAGTTGCACCGTCATGCAAATCTTCGCCGGGGTGAATTTCGTAACAGACATCAACGCCTACCGCATCAAACGCGTCCAAGATTGGTTTCCAACGTTTTGCCAATTCTGCAAAACCTGCATCAACCAAACCGGCTGGACGTTGGGGCCAAGGGTACAAGTAGGGCCACAACAAAGCGCCAGAGAAAGTCGCGTGCGCTTTTAATCCTAAATTTTTGCTCGCCTTGGCGGCCAGCATCATTTGCTCAACTGCCCAGGCTTGGCGAGCGGTTGGGTTGCCGCGCACAGATTCGGGGGCAAAGCCGTCAAACATTTCATCGTAAGCGGGATGAACCGCGACTAATTGGCCTTGCAAATGGGTTGATAGCTCAGTGGGCACCAAGCCGTGCTTGGCCAAAGTTGCCAGAAATTGCTGGCAGTATTCTGTGCTGTTGGCTGCTTGTTCGAGGTCGAAAACGCGCTTGTCCCACGTAGGAATCTGCACGCCTTTAAAACCTAGGCTGGCAACCCAACCCGCAATACTATCAAGACTGTTGAATGGAGCTTTGTCGCTTAAAAATTGCGCCAAGAAAATGGCTGGACCCTTAAGAGTTTTCATGGTTTTCACCCTTTTATCTTATAAATATGAATCGTCATTATGACCATTAGCACCACGGCTTACAACACGCGCTTTGCCGTGGTTGTGACACGTGAGACGGTAGACCTGAGTACGCGAAAATAGTTGCTGGAGAAGGTGCGCCCAAGCCTGTGGGTGCGTGTTATATCACGCAGGCGGAGTCAGGCAAATAAGGTCTTGGTGGATTCCGGTGAACTTTGCAAATCTTGAGAAACTTGGGCAAGTTTTACGCTGAATTGGCTTATGAGCGCGCATAAAAAAGGCCTCTTGCTTGAGGCCTAGAGGATGAAATAAGAGACGACTTACTGAAGCCGCTTAACCAACTCAACACGGCGATTTTTTTGTTTACCTGCATCGCTCGTGTTATTACCAGTGGGAGCGTAAGGGCCAACGCCTTGGGCTTGTAAGCGAGCAGCAGGAATCTTATAGGTAGTTACCAATTCATTAACTACAGCAGCGGCGCGTTGACGCGACAATTCAACATTGGCCGCTCCCGCGCCAGTGTCATCGGTGTGGCCGACAACATAGAGCAATAGCTCTTTATTTTTAGTGAGCAATTGGGCGATTGCATCTAGCGTTGGTTTTGATTCTGGTTTCACCGCCGATTTCCCAGTATCAAAATAAATGCCGTAGATAAGGGCTTTACCATCGGCATCAATTTGTTGTTTTAAGCCATCGGCGTCCACTTTAATTAAACCGGTCACTACCCCTTTTTGTTGCAAAATAACTTGCTGTACACCCGCTTCACTTTCGTAAGCGCCAATAAAAAGTGCTACGTAAATATCACCCGTCTCGGACGCTTTTTTAGCAACCACATAATAGGGTTTGCGGTACCAGTTGTAGACGTTGTTATCGATTGAAATTTTCCCGCCCACATTAGAAGCAGCATTTTCATTGCCGCACTCAGCCAATTCACATTTAGATAAAATACTAAACCCGGCTTTACTTAACGCCTGCTTATAGTTTTCAAAGACTTTAAGGGTAGATACATCTTTAATCGTATAGCTATGGCGAGACAAATCACCGGTTAAATTTAGCGGTGTTTTGTCAGTGGCGTTAGGCGCTTGTGGAATGACGAAGGTTTCAGTATCAACGTGACGCGATTTACGCAGATCCGCATTGGGGTAACGCGCAAACAACTTATGGTCTTTAGCGAGCTCATCGGCATCGGCCTTTTCCTTTGCTTCAGGTGCAGGAGCTTTGCTGAGATAAGTTGCGTCAACCTTAATCAAATTATTTTCTAAGGGCTTTGTCTCCAAAATAACTTGCTGCACAGCCACTTCATTTTCATAGGCTCCCACAAACCAGGCGCCGTAAATTTTTACACCGTTTGCACCCTGCTTTTCTGCAACCATGTAGTAAGGTTTGCGGTAATAGTTATAAACACTGCTTTCTACCGACAAAATTTCGCCCAGCTCAGCGGCTTGAGTTTCAGTTCCACAGGCATCTAATTGGCAGGAGAAGGTAATAGTGAAGCCGAGTTTTTTTATCGCTGCTACGTAATTCTCGTAAACCTTCAAACTGGAAACATCTTTCATGGTGTAAAAGTGCCGAGCCAAATCGCCTTTTACATCAAGCGTGGTGTATTTGTAGGGCTTTGAGCTTGTGTTGACGATAGAGGTGGGAATTTGAAAGGGTTCGTACGCTTGTACAATCGTCTTGCGAATCTCCGCATCGGGGTAACCCGCCAGCAGCGGATGATCTTCACGCTCGGAGCCAGCAAAACTACATGTTGAAAAGCCCGCTGAAACTACGCCCAGCGCTATGATTATTTTACGTACCATATATCTCCCCCTTAATTTGTTTTTTAATATACCAAGGATTTTAAGGCTAAGATGTCGGCCTCAATAAGGAATTACCTTAGCGAATTTTTCTGAATATTATGTGAACAAAGAAAACCTAAAGTTTGTATTTGTGAACGGCGCACGCTCAGCAGGATAAAAATGATCAGTACTCAAACAAAACGCTTTAGCTTAATCAGCACACTTCTGATTGGCCTGGCACTTTTATTAAGTATCTCCACGCCTATAAATGTGATGATATTTTCTGCCATTAATACAGCCTTACCCTCTAAAGCACTTTGGATGACGATCACCAACAGCGCAGACGGCATTTTTGTAGGATGCCTGCTGCTCATTGCTTTACATAAACACCAACAGTTAATGACCTACGCGATGCTATGCGGAGTAGCGCTTCATTACACTATAAAGTTTGCAAAAAATGCCTTTGCCGTATTGCGCCCAGAGCATGCAGCACTTGATCAACTTGTCACGCTGGGGCCTAAGCTCGCGCTGGACAATTACGCCATGCCATCTGGCCATGTCGCTAGCGCAACTATGGCGATGATGTTTATTTTGCAAGCGCACAAACTAAAGCGATGGATGTTTTTGTTGCTGATAATTTACCCAGTGCTAACCGCATTGTCACGCATAGCGGTAGGTGCACATTGGCCCGCAGATACTTTTGCTGGGGCAGCAATTGGCATACTACTCGGGTTAGTGTTTGTGGAGCTCGCAAATCGGGAAAAAGTTAAACAGAATTCTAAAACGATACAGTACATTACATTGACTCTGTATATTCCGTTTATAGTCTTAGCGATCTCACAAATTAAATCAATTCACGATGTAACCAGCTTAATTCATCAGGGCATGATGGTGTTAATCGGAGTGCTGGCATTGGTTGTTTGGGGTAAAACATTCTTATCAATCATCAATAAAAAAGCCCTGCTAAGCGAATAGCAGGGCTTTTTTATTTAACGATTCTAACTAATTAGAAATTGTACACAGCACCAACCGTCAACGCAGACAGCTTGGTATCATCCCATTTTGCGTATTGGTTATATTCAGCACGCAATGCAACTTGTGGAGTCAAAGCGTAGCTTGCCCCCACACCTATCAAAGCTCTGGTTTTTGATTCTGAGCTGGTGTCTGGATCTGGGTTGTTGCCGTCTGCGTAGGAAGCAGTTCCTCTGTAATCAGCATCTATAGAGGCGATACCTACACGCCCAAAAATATTGAAGTCGTCACTAATTGGCAATTTACCAATAACTGAGGCTTGCAAAGCGGTAGCGCTTAGCTTACTGGTGTAGGTGTAATCATCAACACCGTCAAAATATAAACCGCGATCTTTAATTTCACCCAAGTCACGATAAGCCACTTCAACTGCAACAAACTTATTGAAATCGTATCCCGCACCTAATGAAAAAGTTGTATCGGTTTTGCTAAAAGTAAAATCGTTGGAAGCATCAACTTCCATTTTACCTTGGCCCACGTCGCCAAATATATAAAAATTGTCGGCCAACGCTGGCAAGGTAAATGCGCTCAATACACATGCCAATAAAATTTGCTTTTTCATAAAATATTCCATAATTGCTTCAGATGAAAATTCGAAATACATTTCAAGTAAAAATGTATTGAAGCGAACTTTAACAATCGGGAATGAATTTAAACTGAACACACAAAGCATTCAAAATTTTAAAAAAGCAAATGCTTAATGGCGTATGTTTTTTCTGTTTTGGATGACAAGAAACTAAAAACAGGTGGGAGACGATTGTGTTGCGCTGATGAGATTGCAGGCGGCGCTTAGCCGCCCCGCAATCTTCAACATATGAGCAGTGCTATTTAAATAGCGATTGAGTAAAGCGCGTGATGCGCGAGAATGAAGAGTGTTTTCTTATCCTTACCGCCAATCACTAATTGGATTGGACGATCAGGCACGGTGATTTGATTAATCATTTTGCCGTCTGGCGCATAGACAAAGACTTGGCCATTAGCGACATAGACTTTTCCATCTTGCCCAACCGCAACGCTTTCACCGCCGCGCTCCGCAAACATTTTTAGGTCAGTAACAACACCGCCTGAGCCAACCAAACCGTGATAAGTGCGATTCTCTGATGAATTATTCAGGAACACGCGCTCACCCACTTTGGCAGTCACAAGACCCATGGTGTCCATGGTGTCGGAGAAGCGCCAATCACCCTGACGGAAAGTTCGGAACGCAGGCAACACAAGGCTGCCATCTGGCGACACATATTCGCGGGTTTTGGGCGTGCCCATACCTTTGATGAATTGCTCTGCCAAGGTTGAATAACGGTAGGTTACGTAATCGAGTTGATCTTGGAACTCGCCGTCGTTTTTCCAAATATTGCCCGGTAATGCAACCTGCACATTGGGTCGAGCTGCTGCAGCGGTTGGCGGGATGATGTCGATCTTATCGAACGGGGTATCTGGCTTGAATGCGTACACGGTGATCTCAGAACCTTGGGGCGACATAACCATCACATTGCCGGATTTGTCGATGGCAAGGTTGACGGGGTCCAGCGTGTTGTCACGTACAATTTCCAAGCCTTTGGTTTGTGTCCAGCGATAAATACGTTGGAAGAAACGCTCAACAAAATAGAGCGCACCGTCCGGCGCAGCGGCCGCACCCGAAATGGAATAGAAGCTATCCGCAATTTTCTGAATGGGGGCTGCGGTGTAGAGCGGCGCAACCGGTTCAGAGGTGGGCATATTATCGGTCACGTCGAACACGGCGAACTCGCGCTCGCGAATATCCCAACCCGCAGTTACATTACGAATGGCGTTTTCGAACGGGAATTTACTTGCACGCAAATAAGGGGCACAGCCGTTTTCATCGCACATCGCAAATCCACTTTCCGCGTTTGAGTGCAGGTTACGGAAACGAATATCGGTCGAGTTTTGCAGACGCACTGCAAAAGCATTTGGCTTAGGCGAGCGGGTCACGCGGTACGCGTGGTAATTGGCAAAAAGAATGTTGCGAGAATTGCGCACATCGAGACTGTTCGCATCGGAGCTAATACGCACTTCTTCTTCGGTTTGAGGAGCCAGGAATTCCCAGTTCTCAACGCCATCCAACACAATTTCATTACGGAAATGGTGTTCGGTAGACAGCTCATAAACGTGGCCGGGCGTTTTGGTATTAGATACATAGAAGCCAGCGTGTGTCGCTTCGTGCGGAGTCCAAATGTTGGCAAAGGTACCGCCGCCGCCATCCGTAATCCAAATACTGGGGTACTGCCCGTCATCGCGCCCTTTAACCGGCTGATCGCGTTGATCGCGCGGCGTGCCGCTACCACCTTGAATCTTCACGTCAGCCACCAGCGAATCTGCGCCCGCCTTCCACAACAAACCTACCGCGCGTGGATTGGTAACGCCGGTGTATATACCAAAGCCGCTTACCATAGCACTCCCGCCTTTCGCACTTTCCACCAAGGCTTTCGGTGTACCAAGGCCGGCATATGCTGGCGAATTCTCAGGAATCACCAGTTGGGTTTGAGAGGGGTGCAAGCCAATCAACACCGTATCTTTCTTTAACTTCAGGGTATCGTTAACGATGTAGTTGCCTTGCGGGAAGTAGACAACTTTGTGCGAATCTATAGCGCGTTGAATCGCAGCGGTATCGTCTGTTTTACCGTCGCCTTTAGCACCCAAATCACGCACGTTAAACCATGCCGTTGTTGCAGGTAGTGGGCGAATAGCACGTTTTGCAGCGGGCATGGATTTAAGCGCTTCCGCTTTCCAATTGGTTTTGATCTGCCCCATTTGACGTGGGTCGGCCAGTGTAAGGCCGTAATTAAATTCGTTAACGCGGTACCCGTTGCCTTCGCCTGCAATCTTTTTACCGCTGTCACGGAAGTGTGCAAACGTAGGGACATTCATCGCAAGCGCATTCTCGAAACCAATTTGCGTGAAAACACTATTCTCAGCGCTGATTACCACTGCCGCTTTGGACACATTGGTAAAGCGAACGTCTTTGCCCCACAGCGAATCTGAGTAGCCTTCATCAATATCAATCCCCACAGGAACATTGCTGATGGAAACATTCACAAGGGTGAGATCAACTTCATGCTCGCGGATTGCAGCTTCGCGTTGGCCGTCGAACGAACTATCAATCAAAGTGAACTGCCATGCGGGTGATGTTTTTTCGGTGAGGATGCCGTAGCGTCCGCCGTGAAAGTGAACATTCTCCATGATATTCCCGGCAAGGTAGACACCCGCCAAACCAGAGCCAAGATTGAAATCCATGTGCGACAAGAACGTATGTTGCGCTACGTGGAAACGCGCGGCCACTGCACCGGCGTTGCCTTGGCCGATTTCAATATCGATATTCGCCATGGCGGAGTAGAAGGTGCTTGAGTTGGCATCAAACAACTTATCGTTAAAAGGCACCACGGTTTTTGGCGGGAATGGTGGCTGCTTGTTGCCGTACTGGTCATTGCCGACAAAGGTAAACATGGTCGCCACGCCTTCGCCAAAACCGGGGGTATTGTCACCCAGCACTACGACCGGGCGAGTCTTACCCACACCGAAGAGTCGCACCGCCGGATGCATAATGATTGTGCGGCTGATGAGGTAGCGGCCCGAGGGCAGAAACACAACGCCGCCGCGCCATTTATCCACCACCGCAGCATCAATTGCGCGCTGAATCGCAGCCGTGTCGTCTGTGCGGCCATCGCCCACAGCCTTGACTACGACCGCATTGGTATCAGTTGGCATAGTCTCATAGACCGAGTTCGTCGCCGCCTGCGCAGATAACGAAATGCCCAGCAGCCATGCTGCCGTCATTAACTTAAGATTCACGTGAATACCCCTTGTCTGATTAACGATTATTGTCTGACATCGGCCGGTGACGAACGCACTAAGCAATTGGTTGATTTGCAATCCCGGCTGATTTCATTCTTTTTGGCGTAACGCTGCTCTGGATGCAGCGGAGCTTTAATATCTTATATTTGTTTGCGCTACCATTACGGTTAGAAGTAAAGCTGATAATGGATTATTGCTAATTAATATGAATGCATAGATATATGGTAGCGCAACCATATTCTTTTAAATGAAAAGGATCGTCAATAGCGGTTACCCGCCGTTTACATTTATTGACCCTTAAGAGGGGCGAGGGAACTAAGGATGAAAATGGGTTGAGGCTGCCCTGCGCTAAAGCAGCAGCCTTGAATTAACTTATTTGGGTAAGTGCCCGCTCAGCTGCTCCATGACTTTTCGCCAAGCTTGCTCACCTTCAACACCCGCTTGCTCAAAGGTTTGGTGCATGAGTTTGCGCTGAGCACCGCTCAAGGCGGCTTCCAGCTTTTCGCCCTCGGGCGTGAGAGCAAGGCATTTGCCGCGTTTATCGCTGGCGTGAGGTGAATCTTGAATCAAACCCATTGCCATAAGCTGGCGCAAAGGCGCATGCAGCGCTTGCTTGGTTACACCCAAAATGGCGAGCAAGCCGCTTACCCGAATCTCCGGGTTGCGGCCAACAAAGTAGAGGATGCGGTGATGAACGCGCTGGAGGCCGCGCGCCTCCAATAGCTGATCTGGCTTGGCGGTAAAGGCACGAAAGGCGAAGTGAAACAACTCCAAGGCGCGATTGAGTTCATCTTCACGGGCGCTGGATACAATATTTGATTGGTCAACCATATTGACTTTTCTCTCGAACAGGCGAATTATAGGTCAATATACATGACCAAATTTATTCAAACAACGAGTCCAGCATGGCTTCTTCACGACTTCCTTCACCTCAATTGTCAGAACGCATCACCCGCCTAACCTCATCACTGGTACGTGAAATTCTGGCGGCGACACAAGCGCCGGGAATGATTTCATTCGCGGGCGGCTTACCCAGTGCGGAAGCCATGCCGCTTTTGCGTGACATGCCCCATTCCCATGATTGGTTGAGCCCGGTATTCCAACAATATGGGCAAAGCGAAGGCGAGCCGATTTTACGGGCGCGCTTGGCAGATTGGTTAGCGGAATGCGGCATGCAGGTTTCGCCGCAACAAACGCTGGTTTTATCTGGTTCACAACAAGGTATCGACTTGGCCGCAAAACTCTTTGTGGACCCGGGAACGCCCATGCTGTGTGAAGCGCCCACCTACTTGGCGGCACTGCAAGCATTTCAACTGTTCGGAGCAAATTGCTTGGGTTTACCGTTAACGGACGACGGCATTGACCCTGCACTTTTAGCGCAGATGATTGAAACCCATAAACCGCATGCGATTTATTTAATTCCAACTTTTCAAAATCCATCAGGCCATTGTTACAGCGCGGAGAATCGCCGCGCCGTTGCAGAAGTGCTCGATCATTACGCACTGCCTTTAATTGAAGACGAACCCTACCGTGAACTCATGTATGACGAGGTAGATCGCACGCCCATCTGTAGCTTGCTTAAACGCGCGCCTTGGATTTATTTAGGCAGCTTTTCCAAAACATTGTGGCCGGGTTGGCGTGTGGGATTTTTAGCGGCATCGCCCGATTTATTTCCGCATTTGTTGCGTTTAAAACAAGCAGGCGATTTACACACCAACCGCCCTGGGCAAATTCGCGTGGCAAATTGGTTAGCTTGCGACGAACGCCACGACGACTTAGCGCACTTGCGCAACACCTATCGCGCTAAACGCGATGCCATGAACGACGCCCTGAAGACTACCTTCGGTCACTTAGCAGAGTGGGAAACACCAGCGGGTGGATTATTTTTTTGGTTGAAATTGCGCAATGCAAAAGATACGCGGCCGCTGTTAAAAACCGCGTTGGAACATAATGTGGTGTTTATGCCGGGTGAAGCTTTTTACCCCGCGAGCAGTGAACCCACCTTCGGCACCATGCGGCTGAACTTTAGTCACGCAAATTCAGCCGACATGAAAAAAGGTTTAGCCACCTTAGCGGCTATTTTTGAGCAGCCGTAAAACTAAGCCGGACAATTTCGCATAATGCTGGACACTGAAATTCCAGCATTAATCATGCTCACCACCAGCGATAGAACAAACACGACCACCACCGTAAGCACAGCAATGGCTACAGATTTCCCCGTGCTTAAACCAATGGCGGCTGTGTAGGAGAACCACGCTTTAAGCAGCCAGAGAACAGTAACCAGCGCTACAAACGCCTGCATAACAAATGCGATTCGCGGCAGCGTGCGTTGCATAGCGGCAACGTAAATCTCCTGCTGGCTTTTAAACTCCGGCGACTTTTCAACAATTTCCTGCACCGCAGAAAAATTACCCGTTTTCAAATCAATAGCACAGAATTGGCTGTAGACCTGTGGCATAAAATTTTTGGCGAATTTTTCAGATTCAATCCACGCCTTTGCAAAAAACGGATCTGCCATGGCGATGTTACTAAGGGCATTGGCAAAGACCAGCAACACTAAACAGCATCCACAAAAATAGAAAACCAGCGTGAAGAAAATATGCGGATCGGCTGCTTTACCAAACAGTTTTAAAAAACCCATTGCGATTGCGCAGGCACCCACCAAATAAAAAAGCATTAAGAGCGCATCGGAACCCGTGCGGATAAATTCGTTTTCGTTCGTGGGCAGTAGTTTTAACGGGCTGGTGACTTCAGGCAATGCGTAAGCGAGGAATAGCGAGATAAGAAAGGAAGTAATAATAAAAGCCACTGACTTTTCAAAGGATGCAGATGCTTCCGTTACAGCAACCTTATCGGTTACGAATTTTTTAGGCCGCAGCAAGCAACTGACAAATTGGCTGAGGTAACCTGGTAGTTCGGTAATAACTTTTTCGAGATAGGATTTCATGCGACTTTCCTTTGGCAATAATTGATTGGTTAGGATGTAATCATATTCGAGTCTTATACGCAACATGAAGCGCCATACCAGCTTTCTGTTTATATATGCTTATGTCGCTTTTTGTTTCGCCTGCTGGCGAGTTCCTTTTCTTTACTTGCATAAAGAAAAGGAACCAAAAGAAAGTGCACCCTACGTCGTCGTGTTTCCTCCGTGCTTCAGAAAAGCGCCGTCGTTCCGACGCGGCATCCATGCCGCGTAGTCACTCAAACAAACGTCGTGTTTGTTTGACGGCACTTTTCTTCCAGTACTCGGCGAAGCCATAAGGGGAGTAACGTAAAAAGCAAAAGCGGAATACCTTTTTATCCCGAGTTGAAACTTGAGCATGAAGAAAAATCTACCTAAGTAGGGAGTCGTCATCCTCGCGTAGCGGGACTAAGCATAACGTGCTTGAACAACCGTAGGTTGGCCCGAAGGGCGAGCGAAGCGGGTAATCCAGCTCTTGATTTTATCAAAGTATTGATTCATACAAATCAAGCCAATCAGGATTACCAGCTTCGATTAATTGGATTTTCTCTTCACGCCCAATTTTCTTAAGTATCTTTTCGCGAGCTATTGCAGATTCCATGGTTTCGGCTTGTTCGAAATACACCAAGGTAAAAACATTGTATTTCTTAGTAAAACCTTCTACTTGGTGATTTTTATGCTGCCAGATTCGTTGCACCAAATTACTTGTTACACCGATATAAAGTGTTCCATTCTTTTGACTTGCGAGGATATAAACGGCGGGCTGTTTCATTAAAATTCCTTTTAAAAACTTAAAAACAAAAGCTGGATTACTCGCTTCGCCCGCTCTTAGGGCCAACCTACGGTTGTTCAAGTACGCCGTGCTTAGTCCCGCTGTGAGCGTCTATTCAAAATCAAAAGCTGGATCCCCGCTGCGCGAGGATGACGACTCCCTACTTAATTAGTTACGTGCGTGTTTCGTGTTACACATTATGCAGAATATATCCGAAACCATTTAATACGAGCAAACAAGAAATATTAAGTCATCTCATTTGACCACATCTAAAAGGTATATCGTCATCAAAGACACTATATCTAAATAGGGAGTCGTCATCCTCGCGCAGCGGGGATCCAGCTTTTGCTTTTCGCCCCACCATCACATGCGAGCGCCCCGAGCACTGAAGGAAAATCGGTGGAAAACAAACAGGAAGTTTGTTTTAGTGACTACGCGACATCCATGTCGCGTCGGAACGACAGCGATTTTCTGAAGCGCGGAGGAAAAGGGCGCCCGGCTAGGGGGCGAGATGGGTGTCTTTTCTTTTGGTTACTTTTCGTTGGACAAGCAACGAAAAGTAACTCGCCAAGAGGCGAAAAAACTTTGAATTTAGGTCAAATAATATTTCGTGTCAGATGCGTTGGGATGCGCAGACTTAAACAATCTACACTCAAGTATTATCGATAAGTTGCTGAAGACTTGTGTATCTTCACTCCCTTAAAGCCAAACTCATCAAGGAAAGCTTTAACAACATGTATCGGTGTAATATTTTTGGGCCCCAGATAAACATCAGTTACTATTTTTCTCCCAAGATCTAAAAATTTAACTTCTCTATATGGAACCAATCGATCTCTCATAGTGCGATATTTAGCATTACCTGAAAAACGTGAAAAACTTGATAACAATCTCCACTCAGCCTCCTCACTGAACGCTTTATTTTTAAGCGTATAAATTAGAGAAAGAACAGGCTGCGTCACATCCCACAACTTATTTAACGCTTTACTATATTCGTTTCTCTTATTCAAAAGTTCATCAGAGGTTCCACCAAGCACCACATAACTATTTTCGTTCAAACAGCCCGTATCAACTAACTTTTTTATATCTTCATAAATTGGACGCAAAATTTTTCGTTGACCTTCTTCATTATAAATAACTTTATAAAGACCAAAGATCGCTCCACTTTCATTTCCTTTTTTCGTCAAAAGCTCTAAATATTTTTTTGAAAATCCCAGAGAGAATCCATGCCCGTCATCAGCATATCCTCTCCACTGACTTAAAAGATCAGGCTTACTCGACAAACAAAAAGCAAGACCATCAAGTGCACCTTCTGCAACGTTTAGAGCAGCCTTAACAGTTTCTTGCGTTTTATCATCAATATTTGATTCTTTTAAAAAATCATTAAAAGTAGTACTAACTAAACGCCCTTCCATTGAATCATTTGACAAGGACATGGATGACAGCAAAATCTTTTTACTGCTCACAATGGCAAAAAAAGTCTCTGTCGAGCAGTAATGATATAAAACACTCATATCATTTAATATCCATTATTTGTAGCACCGATTACTAAAAAGGCTGATCCTCTCGAATCAGCCTTATTTCTTTAGTCATTAAAAAACTTCTTCACCCCATCCAACCAACTCGATTGTTTGGGCGAGAACTTCCCGCCTTTCATACTCGCTTGGAAATCCCTCAGCATTTCTTTTTGCTTGTTAGTGAGATTCACCGGCGTTTCCACCACCACGCGACAGAGTAAATCCCCCACTCCACCGCCGCGTACAGGCGTTACGCCTTTGCCGCGCAACTTAAACAATTTACCGGTTTGCGTTTCTGCGGGAACTTTTAATTTCACGCGACCATCAAGCGTTGGCACTTCCAATTCACCACCGAGTGCTGCATCCACAAAATCAATGGGGACTTCGCAATACAAATCGGCGCCTTCGCGTTTGAAGATGGCGTGTTCGCGCACGTGAACTTGCACGTACAAATCTCCGCTGGGGCCACCGGACTCACCGGCTTCGCCTTCTCCGCTTAAACGAATGCGGTCACCGGTATCCACACCCGCAGGTACTTTTACTTGCAGGGTTTTGGTTTCCTCTATGCGGCCTTGACCGTGACAGCTTTTGCACGGGTCTGCGATGATGGTGCCGCGCCCGCGACAATTGGGGCAGGTTTGTTGAACAGAGAAAAAGCCCTGTTGCATGCGCACTTGGCCGTGGCCGCCGCAGGTGGTACAGGTAACGGGTTTGCTGCCCGCTTTTGCACCGGAACCGCTACAGGTTTTGCACGATACCAAGGTTGGAACTTTGATCTGTGTGGTGGTGCCTTTTACGGCTTCTTCTAAATTTAATTCAAGGTTGTAGCGCAAATCTGACCCGCGCGCTGGGCCGCCGCGACGGCCACCGCCGCCACCAAAAATATCGCCAAAGACATCGCCAAAAATATCGCTGAAATTACTGTAGCCTGCACCGCCGCCACCGCCTGCTTGGCCTTCAACACCGGCGTGACCAAAGCGATCGTAGGCTGCGCGTTTTTGTTCGTCCGATAAAACTTCATAGGCTTCATTAGCTTCTTTGAATTTTTCTTCGGCCTTTGGATCATCCGGATTTCTGTCCGGGTGATGTTTCATTGCCTCGCGGCGATAAGCTTTTTTCAGTTCGGCTGCGTCTGCTTCTTTAGAGACGCCGAGCACTTCGTAATAATCGCGTTTTGCCATGAGTTACACCAATTCACCAATATTTATTTGGTTTCTGCTGTCATTCTCGCGCAGCGGGAATCCAGCTTTTAGGGAATGAAAATCGAGAGCTGGATCCCCGCTACGCGAGGATGACGACTCCCTATGAAAATAAATTTCTTTAGCTTCTTACATGACAAATGCGGGCAAGCCCGCATTTGTTTTTTTGCTTTTTATTCCCCCCTTTGAAAAAGGGGGTTAGGGGGATTTTTCTTACTGCTTTAAATCCCTCCCCAACCCTCCCTTTTTCAAAGGGAGGGAGTAAGCATTACTTGTCTTTTACTTCTTCAAACTCAGCATCTACTACGCCGTCGTCTTCTGGTTTGCCGCCGGCTTGTTGTGCACCTGGGCCACCTTGCGCACCCGCTGCTTGCTGCTCAGCGTAAAGTTTTTGTGCAAGTGAGCCAGAAGCTTCCGTCAACTTGGTTGTTGCTGCTTCGATCTTCGCAAGATCATCTGCTTTCAACGCATCGCGAGCTTCAGTCAATGCTGCTTCAATTGCAGATTTTTCTTCTGCCGTTGCTTTGTCGCCAGCTTCTTTCACGGTTTTTTCGGTTGCGTGAATCAAACCATCCAAGGTGTTGCGTGCAGTAACTACTTCAGCAAACTTACGGTCTGCTTCTGCGTTGGCTTCAGCATCTTTCACCATTTTTTCGATTTCAGCATCGCTCAAACCTGATGATGCTTTAATCACGATGCTTTGTTCTTTGCCAGTCGCTTTGTCTTTCGCACTTACGTTCAAAATACCGTTAGCGTCGATGTCGAAAGTTACTTCAATTTGTGGCATGCCGCGTGGTGCTGCTGGAATGTCGCTCAAATCGAAACGGCCAAGTGATTTGTTTTGTGATGCTTGTTTACGCTCACCTTGAACCACGTGAATGGTTACAGCTGATTGGTTGTCATCGGCCGTTGAAAACACTTGTGATTTCTTGGTAGGAATCGTGGTGTTTTTGTCGATCAATGGCGTGGCAACGCCGCCCATGGTTTCAATACCGAGCGTCAAAGGCGTAACGTCCAACAACAATACGTTGGTGGTTTCGCCCGACAATACTGAGCCTTGAATTGCAGCGCCAATCGCTACAGCTTCATCTGGGTTTACATCTTTACGTGGCTCTTTGCCAAAGAAATCGGCTACCGCTTTTTGCACCATTGGCATACGGGTTTGACCGCCTACCAAAATAACGTCGTCGATTTTTTTGATATCAACGCCTGAATCTTTAATGGCTTGTTTTACGGGCTCCATTGAGCGAGTTACTAAATCTTCAACCAAGGATTCGAGTTTCGCACGAGTCAATTTAACAACCAAGTGTTTTGGGCCAGATGCATCTGCAGTGATGTAAGGCAAGTTCACTTCGGTTTGTTGGCTTGATGACAATTCGATTTTCGCTTTTTCTGCCGCTTCTTTTAAACGTTGCAATGCGAGTGGATCGTTGTGCAAATCAATGCCGGTGTCTTTCTTGAAAGTGTCTGCGAGGAATTCGATCAAACGCATATCGAAGTCTTCACCACCCAAGAATGTATCGCCGTTGGTTGAAAGCA
>CAZOPE010000044.1:0-26715 GCA_964581625.1 uncultured Cellvibrionaceae bacterium | reverse complement strand
AATTGCCCCTTGCTGGATACGCGCAAGCGATTGCAATCATCACAAAAGTGTTTGCTATAGGGCATGATTAACCCAAGTGAACCTTGATATTCTGGATGAATAAATTCTTTGGCGGGGCCAGCTTGTTGGCTGCGTAAGCGCTCTGCCCATCCACTGTTAAGCAGGCTTTGCTGAATGCTCTCGCCACTCACGTGGTGTTGATTAAAAAACTGTTGGTTATCACCCGTGCGCATTAGCTCTATAAAACGCAGGGTAATTTTTCGGATTTTTATAAATTGCAAAAAATCATTCAATTCATGCGCATTTTGATCGCGTAATAACACCGTATTTATTTTTAAACTTTTGAAACCAAGCGTTTGCGCAACATCTAACCCACGCAAAATGCTGGCAAGCTTCTTGCTGCCCGTAATCATTTGAAAGGCACTGGGGTTTAAACTATCCACACTGATATTGAGCACATCCAAACCTGCTACACGCCATTGAACAACATCTTTTTCCAAACGGAAGCCGTTAGTGGTTAAACCAACAGTTTCAATTCCAGGAATAGATTTACACAATGCAATAATATCGCAAAGATCGCGCCGCAAACTCGGCTCACCACCAGTGATACGAATTTTTTTAGTGCCCAAAGCAGCAAAAGCATTTACCAAACGCTGAATTTCAATGAGCGATAATTCACCATCATGGGAATGGCATTCGCTCCCGTCGGGCAAGCAATACGTACAGCGAAAATTACAATTTTCGGTTATGGATAAACGTAAGTAGCTAAAGCGACGTTCAAATTTATCCACCAAGGTGGATTGCGGTTGAAAATGATTTGTGTGAAGAGCATCACCATTAAAACGGCTGCGAACAATTAGCCCGTGGCTATCAAGCTGCATAAAACACCTTTCCAATATGGGGGAGGCTTATTCATTTCTAAATAAACCCAGTGGCGGAATGCCACGGCTTAATATCCGTGCCCATAAATATTGAAAACATTTTTGGGGTTAGGCCTTTAAGCTCGGCGTGTTTTAATCATAACGGCTAATAGGCAAGAGTGTTATTGCCATGAAGGGGAAAGGCGGCTACCCACAAAGGAGTAGCCTGCAATGAAATTGCCACTAATCATTGAGTAAAAGTTGATTTTCAATAGCGATATGCATATTCAGCTGCAAGATAAATTCCAGCAGGTTTTCATAAAGCTCTTGCCAGCGAACACAGGCATCACTGGGCGGGTTAAGATTATTGGTGATAGTGTTTAGCTTGGCCATCAGATTGATATGGCGGTCGTGACTGTGATGGGCAACCGCGAGCTGCGAGAACATATTGAAATTACCTGCCGTTACCAAGGCGGGAAATAAAAATAATTCCTCTTGCTCCATATGGTTTGCTAGGTCGTCAAATAATTCAACGAGCAAAACGTTTAAACCCAAGGGGCAGCTAATGTGTTCGGGATATCTTTTCTCTATATAGCGTGCATCATTTATTAAGCCGTACATTTGCGCTCGGTGCGGCTCATGAAAGCGTTTTACAATGGCCTGCGTAAGCTCACTGACATCGGCTATTTTATATTGCGCACAAGCAGACGTGATTATCGCTTTTTGTAACTCAGTTATAAAATTTGTGCGCGATAAACTTTTTTTATGTAAAATCTGCGCTAGGTTTGTGTGCTGATGCTCACGCAAGTCTATGTGGTGGGCCTGCAAGACACCCGCTATATCAGGGTAAGTCGTTATGAGTTCGGCAAGCGGTATATGGATTAATTTCATCATCAAACCACCTCTATTTTTACACGAATAGTTTACCCGAATGTTTTTAGGGTGTCGTACTACGAGTGGCTAGCATCTTTATCGGTGGCAATTAACTGATGCGCGGCAAGCATAACTTTTTTCATATCAGAAAAATGACAGGCTTCCCCCTCTTTCTTTTTAATCCCAAAGCTTGTTAGCTCTAAGTGCCATTGCGGCGTAACATTATGTTTCGCTAGTGTTTTTTTAACACACGCAATTTTGCACCCATCAATAGCCAATATCGGCCGGCCAGATTGCGCCAATTTTACCAAGCCTTTTACATCGCCACCCACACCCGCAATACACGACATTTGCGCATAACCTTCGCGGTCTAACACAACCGCTAAATCGTTAGCCAATTGCGCCACATTAGAACAACCAGAGCAAGAGTACACCAAAGGCAAGCTGTTTCTTTCACGGCTCATACTGCCACCTATACGAAAGTGTGAATGAAGATCATCAATCACTAGTATAGAAATTAAATGATCTTCGCTATTGATTCGCATCAAATACTAAGGGCGCGCTGTAAAAAAAATAGGTGTAATTATTCGGCCTGTAGGCGAACGCGTTTGGTTTCCTGCTCTGCGTGCAAAGGTCGTACCTCGGTAAAGTACATCCACATCAGTGAAGTCCATACCACACCAAACATCAGCATAAACGCCGATGAACGCACACCGGTTAAATCAACCAAAGCGCCAAACATTATCGGCATTAAAAAGCCACCAAGGCCGCCCGCCAAACCAACAATGCCAGAAATTACACCAATATTTTTTGGGTAATCATCCGCAATATATTTAAAGACCGAGGCTTTACCAACCGCGAATGCAATCCCCATAGTAAACATGATAATGGTGAAACTAATAGGGCCAAGACCAAGATGAAATAATGCAGGGCCGCGAATCGTATTAATGGTTAAATCAGTAGGCGGATAGGACAAAAAGAACAAGCACGCTAAGGACACCCAAAGCACCCACCATGTCACTGTGTGTGCACCAAACTTATCAGAAAAATAACCTCCCAATGCGCGCAACATACCACCGGGTAAACTAAAACAAGCCGCCAAAAGTGCTGCAAACTTTAAATCAAAACCATATTCAGCGATGTAATATTTTGTCATCCACAATGCAAGTGCAACATAACCACCAAATACAATTGAATAGTATTGACTGTAACGCCACACTTTAGGATCTTTTAATACTTGTAACTGCTCTTTAATACTAACTGTTGAAGCTGCTTGATGGCTCTTGTCGCTGAACGTAAAAAACCAAAATAGAATTGCAGTAACCAACATAAGTACCGCATAAACATGAGGAACAGCTGTCCAACCATAGGCAACTACAATTAAGGGGGCGACTAACTTAGTAACGGCTGAACCTGTATTACCGGCACCAAAAATCCCCATCGCTAAACCTTGACGATTTTTAGGAAACCAGCGCGCGCAATAAGCAATACCGACTGTGAATGAGCCACCTGCAACACCCACAAATAAACTTAATACTAAAAAATGCCAATATTGCGTGGCATATGAAATTAGCCAAATTGGCACAACGGTAGAGAGCATTAAAATAAAAAAGACAATTCTTCCACCGAATCTATCGGTCCATATTCCCATAGGCAGGCGAATCAGTGAGCCCGTCAACACCGGCATCGCAATCAATAAACCAAATTGCGTTTCATTCAACCCTAACAATTGTTTAATAGGAATGCCGATGACCGCAAACATCATCCAAATCATAAAACAAATGGTGAACGAAATAGTGCTCGCCGCAACAACAGACCAGGCTTTGTACGCTTGTGTAGCCATAATTATTTATCTCCCAATATCACTCAGATTCAAACAAAAAATCAGCCTTCTCAATTTTCAGTTCTCATCTTTGAGTGTAAAGGGCAATAATTTTTATAACTAGATTCGGATTAAGGAGAGGAATTGAAAAAATACCCACTAATAGGTAAAAACTATTCGATTAAACCACTGTATTCGCAGTGTTTCTATTTTTTAACGAATGCATAAACCAATAGCTAACTCTTAGTGGGTACTCCGTAAGTTTAGCGACTGGATGCTATCAGCAAATCCTTACCCGCCAACTCATGCCAATAGCCGTTGCAATCCGGTGCAGTCAAGGCGATAGGATGAGCACCCATTTGATTTTGTTTAAATTTTTCTAACCAATCAAAGGTGCCTTCTGTTTGCGGGCTTAACCGAATAATATCCACAATATCGTGCAGCGCAGCGAGATCATTCACGAGGTTATAGCGATAGCCGGATTGGGTTTGAATTCCGTTGAGCACGAACACTTGTTGATTATCTTGACTGATTACTTTTCTACCCTCAGGGTATTTTATGCAACATAGCCCGCAATCGTCTTTTGCTTTATTTTCTGAGCGTGCGGTAAAGCAGCGTGCAGACCACGCCAAAGGCAAATGACCAAAGGCGAAGAGTTCCGTTTCAAAACATTCGCGTACATCCACAATTTCGGGTTGGGTTAAGAGCGTGCGAATCCAATTAGCGGACAATTCACTGGGCAACACCCAGCGCTGTAAACCTAATTGCAGTAACCGCCGCAAGCTGTGTTGGTTGTAGCAATTCAAGGCACCACCTGCCACAAAAGGCATGCCCTGCTCGTGCAGTAAGCCCACCGCACCCATATCATTGGCTTCAATTAAAAACTCACCCTTATCGCAATAACGGCGCAATTCACGCAAATCAGCGGGCGACTCCAACAAGGTCATAGTAGAGAGCACCACTTCTTTACCGGCCTCGCGCAGTTGATGGGCTATAGCGAGGTAATCATCTAAGCGTAGCTCTCTGCGCTTTGCACAAACGGTTTCACCGAGGTAAACACAATCTACAGATGACTCTGCAACATCGCGGTAAAACTTTTCTACTTTTGCTTTTTCCCAAAAATATAAAATGGGGCCGAGTGAAAATTTCATAGATTTCTCCTATCCCAAACTGCTATAGCTATGTGTAGTCACTAGCGCCATTTACGATCATAGGCGCCCAAGGTAGTTTGGCGCCCCTCAGACAAAGCCGCTAATACGCGAAGCCAATCTTCTTTCACAAAAAAATCTTGCGGCGATGTTTTTACCGCATCAATAGCCGCTCGCCACACTTTGGTCACCTGCGCTACATAAGCAGGGCTGCGTTGGCGACCTTCAATTTTTACGGAGCAAATACCTTGCGCGTATAACTCGGGCAAAACATCGAGCGTATTTAAACTCGTGGGTTCTTCTAATACGTGATAGAGCGAATCATCTACAGTGAAGCGACCCTTACAGAGAGTTGGATAACCCGCATTTTCATTGGCCTCAAAGCGATCAATTAACACGCCGTTGAGCCGCGATTCTAAAACACCGTCGCGTTCATCCCAACGCACAAAAGCGGCAGGTGAACACGCACCCGCCGTATTGGGTGATTCGCCAGTAAAGTAAGAACTTAAATAACAGCGCCCCTCTGCCATTATGCAAAGGCTGCCAAAGGCAAAAACTTCTAAAGGCGTTTTACACGTGTGCGCAAGATTTTTAACTTGCGCGAGAGAAAGTACACGCGGCAAAACGACACGCGTCACATTAAATTCTTGGGTATAAAAATCTATAGCGGCTGCATTAGTCGCCGAGGCCTGTACCGATAGATGCAACTCTGCATCGGCATAGCGCTTAGCGGCGTAATCTAAAATACTAAGATCAGAAATAATTAGGGCATCCACACCTGCAAGTAATGCTTCATCAACCGCATTAGACCAATGCCTCCAGGTATCTGGGTGCGCAAAGGTATTAATGGCAAGATGTAATTTGCAGCCTTGCCCGTGCACAAAATCAACCGCTTCTTTAAGTTTTATGGAATCTAAATTTAAACCCGAAAAATGGCGCGCATTGGTTTCATTTTTCAAGCCTACGTAAACCGCATCTGCACCATTTTCAACAGCGGCCTTTAAGGATGGAATGTTTCCAGCAGGGCATAAGAGTTCCATAACAATATCTCTTGTAAATACTTAGGCGACGAAATTAGTCATTGCAATTAGGATGAAATTGACAACATAATTTCTTGCACACACGACATTTATACTAACGTATTTTTAAGCGAGAAATTTTAAAATGTCATACCTACAAAGCCTTAACCACAAAGTGGTAGAGTTCACACCATTAGCACTTAACAAACTATCCAAACACACACCCAAGCCAATACTAAAACCTATTTTGCAAACATTGTTAAACCAACTCTTTAAGCAACAAATCAAAGAGGGCGATCTGGATTTTTTAAAAAATAAGTGGGTTAGAATTTTAGTTACAGATATGCAATTTAGTTTTGACTTGAGCACTGGCAAATACAGAGAAAAAGCACAGCTTATGGTTGATTTCAAACCAAAGCAGCCCAACCTTGTTTTTTCTGCTCATAGCGACTACTTATTGTTATTGGCGCTCAACAAAATAGACCCAGATACGCTTTTCTTTCAACGCAAACTGGGGATACACGGCGATACCGAATTAGGCTTATCTATTAAAAATTTATTGGCAAGCCTAGATCTAACTCAACAGTTTCCGCCACAATTAAGCAAATGGATAAATCGTTTGGCGGATAATGTTTACGAGAAAAAATGTTAAGCTGAATTAAAAAACTGCCAGCAAATGCTGGCAGAAGCTCCATATACAATATCTTCACTGAAATCTAACCATTAGCCCACTTTTTGTAATGGTGGTTGATGTTCTGGCGCGGATTGAACTTCTAACGTAGTTTGCTCTGCGGAATCCAAATAATAATAACGCAAACTATGCTCGGTTCTGCGCCCAGAACTGAACGAAGAAATCCGTTTTAAATAACCGATTACCCGAGTGCCGTAATCCACATCACGCGAGCCACAGGCAGAGCAGGCCTGTAAGGTGCGCTTGTCGATATGTTGGCATTTGTTACAAATGGTGATTTTCACGTTAATACAAAAATAATTGCAGCCGGTTTTAGCCGCAATATTCAATAAGCTGGTATAGCCCTCTTTAGATAAAGCCTCATCCAAGTTTAAATGCAATGCTGAGCCGCCATCCAAATAATCCACCAATTCACGGCCATGTAAAATAAATTTATCTAGTGGATTACTTAGCTCATCTTCCACTACATAAAAATAAGAGTTATAGCAGTCGCGGTTTACTTTGTAACCATCTGCCCTATCCCACTTCGCATTTTTAATGCCGAGGTTTTCAGCGGGAACAAATTCGGTATTGAACAAATAGCCAAATTCTTTTTTGGCTGATTTATTTTCATTATAGATAATTTTCAGGTGATCTTGCACAAAAGCGATATAGGCAGGATTATTGCCTGCTACCAGCCCTTGCGATTCAGCTGCTTCCACCATACCATTAATGCCTATGGTTAAGAATTGCTTATCTAAACTAATAAACCCTGCGTCATATACGTTCAACATACCTGCCGCCAAATAGTCATCCATTAACTTTCTATAGGCTACTTGGTACTGCTGAATTTTTCGCACCTCACCAGCCAAATCTCGACCATCTTGCACTAAACGGTTCATATTAATGGTGATGACATTAATAGAGCCTGTTGCCACACCGCCGGCACCTAGCGTATAAGAAAAGGTATTATCGCTAATTTCATTACGCAAACGGCAGCAGGAAGCGAGTGAATCCGCATTATCAGATAAATACACAAAAAATGAACTGCCATCTGCCAAGTGCTGCGCCATTTTGTCGGCAAATTCTTGATCTTTACATTTGCCATTGTCAGTAAGCATGGCGACTGTGACCACAGGGAAAGTCAGTAAGGTTTTTGTGCGCTCTTGGTTAAACCAACGGGTAAAGAATTGTTGTAACCTGTCTACCCATAACCAATCAGGTTTGGTGAAATCAGGGAATACAAACTCGCCAAACATAGACTCAAAGTAGTGCTTATCGTAAAGCGAAATATTCCAAAATACACTCTGATAACCACGCGCAGCAGCGGGTTGATTTAACGCATAAACCACATGCTGCAAGTGGTTAGCAATAAGCTTCTCATGGGTTTCCAAATAGTTATCGCCAAAATCCCTGCGGGCAAAATAATCAAAATAGGTAAGGAACTCTACGGTAGCAATTGCCCCCGCAAATTGCGAACTGACCGCAAATACAAAATTTACAAAGGTTCCGCAAAATGATTCCAAGTGTTTAGGCGCTTTGGACTCACCACCCAACTTGGTTAAACCATCCAGTAAAAACGGATACATGGTGAGCGAGGCACAATAAGGTTTTAAACTGGTTTCGTCGTGCACGTAAATTTCATGCTGATCAATTTGGCGAAGATACTCCTGCGAAAGTTCTTCACCAAATATTTCTGTAATTTTTTTACTGACTTGGGTTCGGTTAACCTGCACAAAGAAATCTTTCATGATCTCGGATTCCATGGTCGCAATATTTTTTTGCGTCACATTGGCATTGGCATCCATTTTTGAACCGTCAGCAGCATTTGTTGCTGAAAGATAATCCTGAATAAACTGTACTTTTTCATCAAGTTGTTCTGGGCTGAGGCGCAACATGGGCAACTCCTTAGGGATTGTTGTGGTGGTGGTTTTTAAGAAATTTATAATTAAGGTTCTCTTGTGTACGTACATCTATAAAACGTTGATTCGTCGTAGGGTTATTGAGCCCACCCAATTCCCCAACCCAAGGCCCGGTTTTTAAATAGGTGAGATAGGGTAAAAGGTTAGGAGCAATACTTTCGAAGCCGGTGTAAAGACACGTTTTCAATTGTTGCGCGCAGGCGATACGCAGCAACACGATTAATTCTGCGGGAAGCCATTCGCCGCCTAAAAACACAACGCAACTAATTAAACCTTGGTACTGCTTTAACCGCGCTAAAAAATACTCTGCCGTCAACAACTGCCCTGCCCTGGGGTTACGCGCCGCACTGCTATGGCAACCCTTACAACGCAGCGGGCAGCCGCTTATGGTAAATGCCAGAGACACCTCACCCGGCACTTCTTGCCAGACTACCTGCTCGCTTGTGAACCTTAATGAAATGGTCATAAAACACCATATGTTGTGTCTTTTTAAATTTTAAGACCTATATACAGGATTGGAGATTATGCTCTTTGAAGGGATTGGATTTGATCTAGATCAAATCCTACTGCCTGATTAAGCCAAATACCCCTTTGGAGGTAAGGCCCCCCTCTAACGAATAAAAAGCCGTCTCAAAAAAAATGCCGCTAAAGATCAGCGGCATTTTTTTGGTTAAGAATATTTTCGTTTTCAATCAGAGTGTATAACTCACACCCAACCACAATTTATCCGTATCTTTTGCAAACCCATCCGCTGAATAACGCGCAACTTTTCCCATCAATTGCAATTGTTTATTAATATTGTGCGTAACTGTAAAATTAATTTCATCGCCATAATCAATGGAGCTCTTGTCGCTCTCATACTGATGATATTGCGCAGCAAATTGGCAATGGCCATGCAGCAAGTAACCGGCACCAAACCATTTATCCTGCAAACCGTTTAACGGTGTATTTAAAAACATATCGGTAAAGCCGTTAAACGCATGCAAGGTTGCTAAGGGTGTTTGTACTGCTGTTATTCCATCGCCACCCAATACCTCTATACCGGCCTCCACATTAAATGCATTCATTTTCCAATTGGCATCTAAGCGTGAATAGTTATTAGAGAAGTTGTGAGGGGAATTATCACCTTCAGTTTGTTTGGCGAGCGCAAGATGCAACTGAAGTTTTTGCGATGCCGTATTGATGAATGAACCGATATAATCTGCACCGCTGGTAACACTAGAACGCACCGCCCAATTTTCAAAATTAAGATCGTGATGAAACAGTGCAAGCTGCTGTGTTTTAGTGGGCACCCAGTGTACGAGTAGATTATTAAAATCCCCATGCTCATCGGCTTTTACACCCACAGGCCCGAACACGCGATTCACATTGTAAAAATGCGAAATATCAAGAGAGATATTATTGAGTAATTTTTGTTGATAGCGATAGCCATCTAAAGTTTGTTCGTTCTGCCGCCAAGCGACACCGCCCAAGAAACGTTGATTAAGCAGATTAGTGCGTTGGCGGCCAACATCTACCTGCGCCTTAGTATCTTTTGACTGGTAGCGGATAAGTGCCTGATTAATATCTGTACCTTTAGGGTCAGCTACGACAGGATAATTTATTTTCCCGTTGAGGCTATTGTTGTAAAGCTCGCCACCAATAACGGCAACATTATCTACCTCTAGCACGCCCGAGAAACCAAATGCTGACCCTGTTTGTACGCCGACACGCGAACGCAGTGTGGATGCCAGTGCATCATCAGCCACGCCATCTTGATCTACATTTTCTACACGGTAGCGAAAACTGACATCAACTTTACTGGCATTCATGGCTTGCTTAAGTTCGCTTACCTCTGCACAAGCTGTGTTAGCCGCTAAGCCCATCATCACCGCTAAACCTAATCCAACTTTTTTCATACGTTCACACCTCGATTAATTGTTACAGTTCGATGATGCGCCGCGAAACAATCGTTTAACAATAACTATTATTGTGTAGCAATTGTGATAGACACAAACTACCCATTAGAAATTAATGGGTAGTTTGAATTAAAGATTTGTTTTCTAAAAAAATGAATCGCGCACCTAGCTCGGTATTTTGTTGAGCTGCTTGTTTGGCTTTATCATCATTTGACATTAATATTTTTAGGATATCAAACCGACACACACCGGCAAGTATGTCTAATTTACCATCCCCAGTGAAATCTCCCACTTCAAATGACACTATCCCCGGTGGAGGCGAAACGAAATTATGCTGTTGGAAATTTTGGTGCCCATCGTTTTCAAACCAAACAAGACTTTTACGATTTTTATCTTCCCAGTAATTGATAAAACTACTTGCTACAACATCCATATCGCCATCGCCATCTATATCAGCAGCCGCTGCACTAGCCACACCATAGGAGCGCCCTACTTCATGAAACTTAAATGCTAAATCACCTTTATTTTCTAGCCACTGAACACCATGGTAAGGCTTTGGATCCATTTGAGTATCAAACGCATCACCATTACTGAATAGAATATCTTGGTCGCCATCCTTATCCATATCGACCATTCGCATGCTAGTAGATCCAAACATAGGGTGTGGTGCGCGTGCAATAACATGTGTTTTGAATTCCTTATTATCCGTAGCAATAAAAGCCACTATCATTTCATGTTCTTGCGAAATTAAACTAACAAAATCCATACGCCCATCAGCATTAATGTCAACAGGAGTAATATTCAAAGCACCACTCAAATTCAGCAAGCTATGTTTAATATTTCCGCTTTTACCTTGATTCTCTAGCCAAAATATTTCACCTATGTTATTCCCACCAAAAGCAGCAACAGCCAAATCCACATCACCGTCACCATCCACATCTAGCGCTCTCGCCTCTGTTGCTCTTGGAATTCCTTCAATCAATAGCTCTTTGTCATAGTTCCCCGATTTATTTTTTCTTAACAAAAATACACGGCCAACCATTTTTTTAGAGGGAGGAAACGCACCCAAATCAGTAACCACAATATCTTGATCGCCATCGCGATCATAATCAACAACATCGGTGTATATAGGAATTTCAATATCCGCTAATTTTGTCTCATTCCAACCACTTGCTGATTTTTTAAGAAGAGTTACTTGCTTTTTTTCGGCATCGCTCACAAGAAACTCAAAGTGTTTATTATTTCCGATGCCTATAGGTTTTATGTTGTCGATAAAGGGAATTTTGGACTTTACGCCAACTTCCTCCATAGTGAAATTTAACCCGTGATTATTATCATCGTTATAGGGTAACTTTATTAATTCAGCGGGACTACTGCCATAATAGTATGCGGTAATATCGTTTAATTCATCTTTAGACAGGTATTCAGCCCCCATTTTTTCGGTAGCCATTTCCGACATAATTTTAACAACACTCGGCCAATTTTTTTTTGGCAATAGTGCAGGTGAAGGAACATTGTGGCATGCACCACAACGCTCTTTCACCAACGCAATAATTGCATTGATATCCTTGCCTTTTTGCGGTTCATCTGCAAAGACCCCGATGCATGTAAAAACACACATGAATAACACCCAAAGCCTTATGCAAATATGTATCGCCAATTTTTTTACCCTCAATTCGTTTAGATAATTAATGCTTATTCAGATTTACAATATTGATTTATGAAATCTTTATGGCTAGGCATAGATTCCATTTTTTCATGAATGGGCGCCTTGATGGAACTCAAGAATTTATGTAAATTGTTCTCACTCATCATTGATACACTATCATGATAATGCTTAGGTGTAATTCCCTGCCCAAGCATTACTTGCACCCACGAATCTACTCTAAATAACTCATGAGACCCCTGATAGGCCTGCGCATTATTACTGAATAGATCAATACGGTGTGCAAGCGTTGAAGGTATTTTTCTGATTTTACAATCTCGCCAAAACTGTGTATCCGTTCTTTGTGTAGCATGGTAATGGAGAATAATAAAATCACGAATACTGGTTAATTCACCCACAGTAAGATTGTTATATTGATCTTCAAGTGATTGATTTATGCCATGAAATGGAAATAGCTGAATAAGCCTCACCACACCCATCATAAACAAATGAATTCCTGTTGATTCAAGCGGCTCCAAAAAGCCCCCCGACAAACCTATAGCCACGCAGTTTTTATTCCACACTTTGCGACGAATGCCCGGCCGATGCTTGATAACCCTAGGTTCATTTAGCGGCTGCCCGTCAACTTCTCTGAGCAAGGTTGCAATGGCCTCATCATCGGATGTGTGACGCCGAGAGTATACATAACCATTGCCCATTCTATTTTGCAAGGGAATGCACCAACGCCACCCTTCACCAAGCGCAATAGAGCGAGTAAAGGGCGAAATAACCGAGCTGGTTTGCTCGGTTTGTACGGCAACTGCAGCATCGCATGGTAACAGGTGCGACCAATCCTCAAAACCTGTTTGCAGTGTTTGTTCAATAAGAAATGCATCAAAGCCAGTACAATCAATAAAAAGATCGCCTTCTATTATTTCGCCAGACTCAAGAATAAGGGATTCAATATAACCGGTGTGTTCATTTTTAGTAGCGGTAGAAATTCTTCCTTCAATATTTTTAACACCATGATTAATAGCAATTTTTTTTAGAAATTTAGCATACAGAAGCGCATCTAAGTGATATGCATAATTAATATCCGTTCCCGGCAAACATGAAAACTTTCCTGCTTGTGCAGCTTGATGCTCTAAGCAGTAGTCTCCAAAGTTTCCAGTAAGATTGTCTTTATTCCCATACAACCAAAAGTGCTGGAACCCAGCCAACCAGCTTTCTTGACCTGTGGCACCAAATGAATGGAAATATTTGTCACCTAACCTACTCCAGTTTTCAAATTGAATGCCAAGCTTAAATGTTGCATTGGTGGCACGCATTAATTCTTGCTCATCAATACCAATTAATCGGTGAAATGTTTTTGAGGTAGGAATAGTTGCCTCGCCAACACCTATGGTTCCTATGGCACTTGACTCGATCAAGGTAATATCCAACAACTCACCCAACTTCTTGGCTAAGGCTGTTGCTGTGATCCATCCTGCAGTTCCACCACCGGCGATAATTACTTTTTTAATTTTATTGTTGTTCATGTTTCACTCCAAGAATGTTTATAGTTAATGATGTGTAGTCATAAGACCGCATCATATTACTCGCCATAAACTTTATAACGCTTGGATTTTTTGGCTTACATTTATTTAGGTATATGCATAACCTTCAAGGAGTATCAACCGTGATTAATTGATATGCTTTTTACAGTAAACGTTAGTAAAGAGCTGAATCATGTTAGAGATTTACACATATTCACTGACAGACAACTAAAAGTTTCGCGCAAGAAACCTAGTATTTATGTATTCGCTCACCCAAGCTGATTAGATGGCAAAGTAATAATGAGCGCATTAACGGAGGGAAACAAAAATCAATGATCGCTATTTTTCGATTAACTTCACACGATACAACGCAGCGACAAGATCTGATTGAGTCACAATACCCAGAATTCTATCTTCGTTATCAACAATAGGAATATGATGCATCCCAGCATCAGACAACAGCGGTACAAGATCGACTATATGATCATCAACATGCGCAGTGCGCACATTTGATGTCATTATTTGGCCTACTACTTCTGGCTTATTGGAATAATCATCACGAGTCAAACGTATAAAATTGCGTAACTTGGTTTCAAAACCTTCATACACATCTAAATTCGCATGCTTCATAAAGTCAACCAACGTGATAATACCAATAACACGGCGCGCTTTATTTAAAACCGGTAAAGCTTTAATTTTATGTTTTCGCAAAAGCATCCACGCCTCTTCCAGCGACACACCAAACTCCACACTAATAATATCGGTAGACATAATATCGCCACAGGTCACTTGCTCGAACCTGCGCCGATAAGATTCCATTTCGGCCTGCTTCATTAAATATTCAAGATCATCGCGACTAATATCCAGCACTTCGTTATATTGCTTTAATACAACATCTAAATCTTGCGATGTAAAACCAGCGCGATTGGTGGGCACGGCATCATGCGTATTATGCACGTTGAGCGGATTGGCAAGTTGCCGATGAGGATAAGGATGGCGAGTAAGATTATTAAATATCATAGCGGTAATAATTAATACCACCGAATTAATCGCCACGGGTACAAGTACATAATTAAAACCTAATGCATGTATCTCTGGTCCACCCAGCACTGCATACAAAGCGATAGCACCGCCAGGCGGATGCAATGATCGTGTCACAAACATCAGCGCAATTGCAGCGGCTACAGAAACTGCAGCAGCTACAGAAACATCAGCAATCAATAAAAAGCAGCTAACGCCCACTGCCGCTGACACGACATTACCCATTAATACCGACCAAGGTTGTGCCAAAGGGCTAGACGGCAACGCAAACAACAAAACTGCAGATGCTCCCATGGGCGCAATGATGAAAATTATTGTTTGAGATGTGTTGAAATAAAAGCACAGGATAGCCGTAACAAAAATACCCAGTAATGCTCCTAGTACCGCTCTAATCCGTTCTTTGTTATTAACCTCAACCGTCTTTGGCCCAAAATCTTTTAGCTTTATCATTAAATATGTCAAAGCTTTTGCACAAAGCTTCACCATGAAATCTATCACTCTACACACCTATTTAATTGATTAATCCTAGACGAAAACGTTAATAACTAACTTGTCTTTCGAACATTATACAATTCAAACATTATACAAAAGGGCGCATAGTGCCCAAGTAAGCAGTGGTATAACCATACCCACTTGGAGGTAGGCTCAGTGTTTATTACCAAGCCAGCGTTTATTATTAAGGCCTTATCACCACTCGGAAAATCTACCTATGAGCCTCACTCTTGATAGTTATGCAGACTTACTTGAAATTGCACGTGCAGAAAAAAATCCGCAACGATTGTTATTTGTTTTTACTCGCACGGAAATTGAACACGATGCGAATGAAGTGCAAAAGAATGCTTTTGATAAAGGCATAGGTGGGTTATTAAAACCCGTCATGTGTGTAGACAAACCCATTGACGAACTCACCAATTTTGAAGATTTAGTCGCCGAATCTGACAAAACGGAACAATCTTGGTCTGTTATGTTTGCAGCTTGCCTTTCAGGCAGCAACGGAACCATGCCCAGCAGTGAAGATGCCAATAAACCCTTGGATTCTATGATTGCCGCTATCAATAACGGCATGGTTAGCCAATACTTGGCCTTTAATCGCAATGGCGAATTACTGTCATTGGAAATGAGTTAAGGCTATCGCTTATACAAGCCATAGAGTACCGCTGCTTAAAGAGACATTTTCTATGCTAAAAATATTTAATTCATTGGCCGTACTCAGTTATCCGTTTCGTATTTTCTTTTTAGCCTGTGGAATTTATGCGATATTTATTATTGCTGCATGGCTGGCAATTCTACTCGGCTCGCTCAATCTGCCGCTCGCGTGGACACCGCTCTATTGGCACAGCCATGAAATGATCTTTGGGGTTGTTACCGCAGCAATTTGTGGATTTTTATTAACAGCCATGTGTAACTGGACTGGTGCTGCACCGCTCAAAGGCATAGCGCTCTTTGGATTAATTAGCTTGTGGGTAGCTGGACGAGCGGTAATGTGGCTAAGCAATAAATTACCGCTTGAACTCGTTACAGTTGTAGATGCTATTTTCCTACCTGTGGTCACTACCTATGTTGGCTATATTTTGTTACGCCACGGCAATAAACGAAATTTAATATTAGTGGCTATTCTCACTCTGCTTTCTATTTGTAATTTCTCAATGCACCTAGGCGCTTATACCAATAATTATTATTGGCTGTGGGCCGGTGAAACGAGTGCACTTGGGCTTATCACATTAATTATGGTGATTATTGCAGGGCGAATTATTCCCCTATTCACGATTAATGGTTTGCGTGGTCAAGGTTATAATGTTGAAACAATAAAAAACTCTTCTGTACTGAGCACACTCGCCATTGTTAGCACTGCGCTATTAATCCCAATCAACTTTTTTACCCAATACCCAATGTTAATCGGCGCCATCGCTCTAAGTGCAGCGGTTATGAACGCGCTGCGGTTAGCACAATGGACAAGCTTCGCTACCAAACACGAGCCTTTATTGTGGATACTGCATGTAGGTTATGCATGGATTGTGATAGCACTAGCGTTAAAAAGTATGGCGGCATTTACGCTGTGGATTGCCCCCAGCGTTTGGCAGCATGCGCTGGGGCTTGGCGCCATGAGTAGCTTAATTCTTGGCATGATGACGCGCGTATCCCTAGGTCACACCGGCCGCCCGCTAAGCCTGCCGCGCTTTGGTATATTTATTTATGTTGCCATTAGCGCAGCAGCGGTTATGCGTTTGTTGGTTGCATTAAGCTGGTTTGATTTTCAGCTAGGCTTAATTATTACCACCGGTGCGTGGATAATCGCTTTCGGACTTTTTACTATTATCTACTATCCAATATTGACCAAGCCGCACAGATAAAATCCATTGCATTCAGTAAATTAGGATTGCAAAACACCCACCTCTAGCTCTGCAAACCAATTAATAAATCGCTCTACGTCGGCACCTTGAAAAATAGCGCCGTGTTGTGGGCACAGCATATCTATATCCAGTTTACTGACTCGTTCACACCAGCTTAATTTTGCACTATTAGACCCCATCCAACGGCGATGAAACCCTTCTGCCGCTCTAATAGTTTTATCGAAATCATTTACAAAAATATTGGTTTCTTCCGGTGGTAGAAGTGCAGCACCTATATCACCTGAAAACAATATTTTTGCCGTTGGGTCATATAAATTAGAGTTTCCTGACGAATGTAAATAATGCGCAGGCACTGTTTTTAACTCCAAACCATTTAAGTCAATCGACATTCCAGAATCTGGTATTGGAATAAAAGTATCTTTCTTTCCACCAAAATGCGGAATAAACCCTGTCCATAACCAAGGTATATAGCAAGGTAAATCAGCGTTAAACTCTAACCAAAGTGACAATGAAGAAATAATATCTGGGTCTTGATGAGAGGCAAAGAGTGCAACTATATCCTCTGGATTACAGACTGCACAAATTGCGGTAAACACCGACGGAAATATTTCCATGCCACCAGGGTCAGTTAATATCGATTTTCCGTTGAAGCTAATTAAATATTCATTCGTATCAATTAAATAATTAGGCCGTTCTGGATCGCGCGCTATAATTCGCCAAGTATGGTTTCCCTGCTGAAAAATTGTCTGTGCTTTTTTCATTTTTTCCCACGCATAGTATTGTTTAGTCGATCAATAATGTCAGGAATGGCATCTATAAATAAACCAAAATCTGCCGCAATTTGTGCAAGCATATGAGAAAAACTACCGCCATAGGTAGCTTCAATTTTTAATGAGCGCGAAATTACACTGCCAAAACGACTCGTATCTTCAGCATCACGCAATAAAATCTGTAAGTGTTCATAAGCCTGCAATGTGTTATTACGTAATAGCATAGCCTGCTCTGTACTGGAGCGAAGATAATCCCGATAGGCCGGCTCTGTTATTTGCTCCGCAGCCGATGCCATTAGCGTATTCATACGAAGGTGACGCCGATGCAAACTTATTGTTTGTATGGATGCGTAGGATAATTGCATTAAGGCTTCCATATTTTTAGTCAGTGTTTTACTAAACATCCTTAATTCATCAGAAATAACACCAAAACCCAAAGCTACATTACCCGCTTTACGGGATAATAATATGGCATTAAGCGCCAGCAAATTAATACTGTGCGCCAATTTCACGACAGATTTAATATCTTCATTAACGCGAACAATTAACACGAGATCATTAGTGTCGTTCATAGCAACACACCCTAAACCCTAAATATTGGGTATAGCAAAGAAATATGAATTGTGACGTTTTTTTATGACGTTCATTGATTGACCTCAAATCCCACCCATGAAAAAAGGAACCACTTTAGACCTCCCCCTTTCACGCGCGCTAACCACTAAACTTAAACATTTAATTATGAACAATGCCCACAACAATCTTTACTCACTACCTGAGTTGCAGTTTGTGGATCAACAACTTTTACCACTGGCTTTCTTGACTCCTGACCATCCACCCGATCAAATAAAATATTATTTTCAAGATGAATGTGCTCCATCAAATCCTCTTTAAAGGTTCGCAAGCCTAAATAAAGCGCGCGCCATGTATTACAGGCACCTTTAGGATGCTGTATGCCATAAGTTAGACGCTCCAACATGGCAAGATGCTCACCATGATCATCATGCTCGCGGCGCATCATAAATACCGGCCCTGCAGCCATACTCCCAGCCCCCTGCGCAAGCATAGGGAAAAGAATATTCTCTTCTTTACACATATGCTGTTCTAACTCTCCTTGTATTTTCTCCAAATAATTTGCCAATCCCAGCGGACATTCTGGATGCTCAGAATGTACCGTCTCTACACGATTTGCTAAGCGAATAAGCTCTGGCAACTGTTGCCGATGCACATCGTGATAACGCATGAGAATATGATCGATCAATTCCAGATTAGAAACATCATCCCAAGATCTATGACCATTAGTAAGCATCAAAAGGGCATCCAACTCGTCGCAAATTGCTTGCGGATCAATACGGCTATTAGCGCTCGCCTCTCCTAAGGTTTTGTTTCCACCGCAGCAGAAATCTAGTTGATACTTATGAAACACACCTGTAGCTCCAGGGATAGTTTTTGCAATAAAACCTAAACGTTTATCAAGATAACTCATACAACTCTCCAGGCACTATGGCCTATTGCACATATCAATCGTTCGTTAAAAGCATAACTAAAATTTGATTGCTTAATAGCTGCCAATAGGAATAGCCATGCGGTCATTTATAGGCATTCAAATACCCACTAAGCGTTAGAGAGTTTCATGATAATTATATGCACACTGTCAAAAATGCAAGATGAGAATTTACTATGCAAAATCAAACACTGTGTATGGGCGTTATTTTGGCGGGCGGTCAATCGCGCAGAATGGGCGGTGGGGATAAGTGCCTGTTGAAGCTAGGTGATAGAACCATTGTTCAGCACACCGTGGAGCGCGCACAAGCGCAGATAAATAGATTACTGCTTAATTGCAATGGCGAGGAAGCACGCTTCAATTTTATCGGCTTGCCTATAGTGAAAGATATTTTTGAGGGGTGGCGAGGCCCACTCGCTGGCATACACGCTAGTTTACATTGGATGACCGAACATCACCCTAGCACAAAATGGTTAGCAAGTTTTGCTGCAGACACGCCCTTTTTCCCAGAAGATTTAGTTGCGCGATTATTGGAGCACGCAGAAGATAATGGCTGTGAAGTAATCGTGGCAACACATAAAAATAAGATTCAACCGCTATTCGCACTGTGGAATATTTCATTACTCCCCACACTAGAGGAGCATTTGTTGAATGCTGGTGACCCCAAGATGCAGGCGTGGATAAATTCGCAACGCCATATTTGTGTAGAATTTGAAAACACCTACCAAGATCCCTTCTTTAATATTAATACTCCCATCGATTATGATGCCGCTGAAACTATGATCAGATCGAAAACTCTATAAGCTGCACATCGCCATCCATGGCAAAACGCAAAAACAGATGCGTGAATTACTGAATCAGCGGCTGGTCACTCACATTGAAGTCATAGCCTTCAATATCTGCAGCTGCAATTAAATTCTGAATATATTGTGCAATGGCTTTGCGTTTTACTTTTTCATTGAGGTAGCTGGCAATATTGTTTTGCACATCGGCAAAGGTTAATTGATTCCCAGGTGTTATGCGATTAATTTTCGCCACATGAAAGCCGTAACGCGTCTCAATGGGCTTAGCCATTAAACCCACCGTCCCCAGCAATAATTGCCGCTCAAATTCGGGCACTGTTTGACCGCGACTAATTTGCCCCAAGTCACCCGCATCGGTTTTTGAAGGGCAAGCAGAGAGTTTCAATGCAAGCTCTGCAAAATCAGCGCCTGCCATTAAATCAATAATCGCTTTCTCTGCATCTAACTTTGCAAGAATACGCCCTTCATCATCACTGGGTTCTGCAGCTAATAGAATATGCTGCACTTCAAGAATAGGTGAGCTGGTAAAGCGCTTTTGATTTTGCTGAAAATAATGTTCGCACTCTTTGAGTGTTGCATTTGGAATAGCAACTTCATGGGCAATAAGTGCCTCTAAAAAATCATCGTCTGAAGCGCTATCATCGTTGCCTACTACCGCTAACCCTAATGTGTTAGCGCGTTGGCGCAACAGCTCAGAAATAATTAAGGATTCTGCCGCTTTAATCATGGCCTCACGTTGCGAATCTGCGGGGTGGTATTGCATTTCTGACAGAATAACTTGCTCAGTAATAACTGCTTGATTTACTTGAATCATAATGATGTACCTTAAAATATAGTCAATTATGGAAACGGCTTTAGCCACAAGCACTTAGATATTTGCGACTAAAGCGGCTCCTACTGCAAGGATTTCACTACAATTACTTCCATGCCTTTTTTCTGACCACTTGATAGTTTCTGCCGAAATATTTTACCGGCACGCTGGCAATATGCACCAAGCGACTAAAAGGGAAAGCAATGAACAAGGTCATACCAAAAAATACGTGCAACTTATAAATCCAATGTACTGGCTCTATGGCTTGTGCAGCCGCAAGCGCATCAAAGGTTACAAAATTTTGCGCCCAACTCATCAACATCATCATTTCTGCACCATCTAAATGATTCGCTGACACAAAAATGGAAGACAAGCCCAACAACAACTGCACAAACAGCATCAGTAACACCACTATATCCATAGCGCTGCTTGAAGCGCGCACACGCGGATTGGTTAAACGGCGCACAATTAAAATCACCATGCCATACAGGCAAATCAATCCAAAGAATCCACCCATACCCATGGCAATGAGTTGTTTAAACTCAGCATGGACACCCAAGAAATGCCACACTTCAACCGGTGTTAATAAACCGACAAAATGCCCCATCAACACGAAAATAATACCGATGTGAAATGGCTTACTGCCGCGCTTTAACATTTTACTTTCAAGCAACTGGCTCGAACTTGCTTTCCATGTGTATTGCTCACGGTCATAACGCGCCCACGTTGCAATAAAACACACAATTACAGCGATGTAAGGAAAAATTCCAAACGCAATCATATTGAGATAATTCATAGTGGCTCCTGAACGCGAGTACCCGCGTGGAAATTTAACAGCGATTCAACATTAATAAATTCGTGATGATCTTTACTTTGCGCTGCAGTGGGGCGTTTGATACTAATACCGCAGGCATCCGTATCGGATTCAGCGGTAAAACTCACCGCTTCCTCTTCCCACACCTTGTCTAAGGCTTCAGGCGTGTCATCGCGTTCTTCACTTTTAATTTGTTGCTGAATATCCGTGAGGTCAACTTGCACTTGCGATAGATGTAATAGACTGTGAAAGAGCACTGCGTAATTACTATGGCGCTCATCCAATCGACAGGCCAGCACCGCTAAAATATGCGCAACTTCTTCTAAGCCAATTTGTGCATTGGTGTCACCTTGCGTGGATAGAAATTCCAGATACAGCGGAATGTAATCGGGCAGTTCCAACGCTGCAATATCCAAACCGGCAGATTGATATTGTTGTTGTAGATTCACCATCGCCTGACCACGATCACGGGATTCACCGTGAATATGCTCAAACAATAGCAGCGATACCGCACGGCCACGTTCAAACAATCCATCATATTCAGATTGCCAATCGAGTAAGCGCATAGCACAGCGATCATCAATAAAATCGGCTAGTGATTTTTTTAACTCATCCGTGAGTGTTGATTGCGCAACAATGGCTAAAAGATCAATGCGCGACTCTGCAATGCTTTCTGTTGGGTAATCCATTAGCAGTGAAATAACTTGTAATAGTTTCATCGCCCTACTCCTGTAAAGTCACGGGGATAACTTGGCGAACCCCTTTGGCTTTTGCGCCAAATAAATTCACATCATTATTGCCATCACCACAACCGTTGCCAAAACTAAAGCCACAACCACTTTTCATATCGTAAGCATTTTCTGCATAGGCGCGATGGCTAGTAGGCACCACAAAACGATCTTCATAATTTGCAATTGCCATATAGCGATACATATCTTCAACTTGCGCAACACTTAAACCAACTTGTTTTAATACCGCAAGATCTTGTTGACCATCTACATGTTTACTGCGCATATAAGCACGCATAGCAATCATTCTTTCCAGTGCATGTTCAACCGGTTTTTCATCGCCTGCGGTTAATAAATTCGCCAAATAGCGCAAAGGAATGCGCAGCGATTTTAAATCTGGAATTTCACCATTTTTACCCACATGCCCAGCCGTTACTGCACTTTGAATCGGTGACAATGGTGGGATATACCAAACCATCGGCAGAGTGCGATATTCAGGGTGCAGCGGCAGTGCTACTTTCCAATCCATTGCCATTTTATAAACAGGAGAACCTTTTGCGGCATCCAACCAAGGCTGTGGAATCCCCTCAGCTTGTGCAGCGGCAATTACTGCAGGATCATTAGGATCTAAGAAAATACTGCATTGCGCTTTGTATAAATCAGACTCATTCGGTACGCTTGCAGCCTCTGCAATTCGGTCAGCGTCATAAAGCAACACACCCAAATAACGGATACGCCCCACACAGGTTTCTGAGCAAACCGTAGGCTGCCCTGCTTCAATACGCGGATAGCAGAAAGTACATTTTTCTGATTTTCCGCTCTTCCAGTTGTAATAGATTTTTTTGTAGGGGCAGCCCGATACACACATGCGCCAACCGCGGCATTTGTCTTGATCGATAAGAACAATGCCGTCTTCATCGCGCTTATAAATGGCGCCCGATGGGCAAGATGCGACACACGCAGGGTTTAAACAGTGTTCACACAAACGCGGCAAATACATCATGAAGGTTTTTTCAAACTGACCATAAATGTCTTTTTGCACAACATTATCAAAGTTTTTATCTTTCTTACGTTTTTCAAATTCGGTACCAAGAATTTCTTCCCAGTTTGGCCCCCAATTAATTTTCTCCATACGCTGGCCGCTAATGAGTGAGCGTGGGCGCGCCGTAGGTTGATGTTGAACATTTCCGGCTGTATGTAAATGTTCGTAATCGAAATCAAAAGGTTCGTAGTAATCGTCAATTTCTGGCAAATCTGGGTTGGCAAAAATATTGGCGAGTACACGTAACTTGCCGCCAATTTTTGGCGTTAACTTGCCATTTTTATCGCGCTGCCAGCCGCCCTTCCATTTATCTTGATTTTCCCACTCTTTAGGAAAACCAACACCAGGTTTGGTTTCTACGTTATTGAACCATGCGTATTCAACACCTTCGCGTGAAGTCCACACATTTTTACAAGTGATTGAGCAGGTGTGGCAACCAATGCATTTGTCCAAATTTAATACCATGCCTATTTGTGCACGTACTTTCATTTTTATCTCTCCAATCGAGATCGAATCATTAAGAAGTTAAGAAGATTTTAACCCCCTCCTAGCCTCCCCCTTCACAAGGTGGAGGAGCTTACATCCCCTCCCCTTTTGAAGGGGAGGGTTAGGGTGGGGTTAAAGCGTGCCTATTTATTTAAGGCGTACCTAGCCAATCCACTTCTTTCATTTTTCTAACCACAACAAACTCATCGCGGTTACAACCTACGGTTCCGTAATAATTAAAGCCGTAAGATTGTTGTGCATAACTACCAATCATATGTGTGGGCTTCATAATTGCGCGCGTCACTGAATTGTGCATACCACCGCGCGTTTTAGTGAGCGACGACCCCGGCATATTGATTATGCGCTCCTGTGCGTGGTACATCATGCTCATACCTTGTGGTACACGTTGCGACACCACAGCACGAGCCGAAATTGCACCGTTCACATTGAATACATCAATCCAATCGTTATCTTCAATGCCCGCTTCTTTTGCATCTACTTCACTCATCCACACAATGGGGCCACCACGCGATAAAGTGAGCATTAGCAAGTTATCGGAGTAAGTACTGTGAATACCCCATTTTTGATGCGGCGTAATCCAGTTCAAAATAATTTCTTTGTTGCCGTTTGGCGTTTTATCTTTTACCGGATCAATCGTTTTTAAATTTACGGGCGGTTTGTACAAACATTGCTGCTCTCCGAAATCGCGCATCCACTCATGATCTTGATAAAATTGTTGACGGCCAGTGATGGTGCGCCACGGAATTAATTCATGCACATTGGTGTAGCCCGCATTGTAAGAAACATGCTCATCTTCCAAGCCAGACCACGTAGGCGATGAAATAATTTTGCGTGGTTGTGCAACGATATCTGCAAAGCGAATTTTTTCATCTTCTTTCGGCAAGGCTAAATGCGCATGCTCGCGACCAGTAATAACACTTAATGCCTCCCATGCTTTTACCGCAACATGGCCATTGGTTTCTGGCGCGAGCGATAAAATAACTTCACAGGCATCAATGGCACTTTCAATTTTTGGACGACCTTGATTAGCACCTTCTTCGTGATGAATGCGATTGAGTTTTCCTAAGAACTCGACCTCTTCTTTGGTATCCCATTTAATACCTTTACCGCCATTACCCAATTTTTCTAGCAGTGGGCCAACAGAGGTAAAACGTGCGTAGGTGTTTGGATAATCACGTTCAACCACCGCAATATTTGGCATGGTCACACCAGGAATAGCCTCGCACTCACCTTTCCACCACGCTTTAACACCAAAGGGTTGACCTAACTCTTCGGGCGTGTCATGCATAGTAGGTTGAGTCACTACATCTTTCTCAACACCTAAATGCACTACACCGGTTTGGCTAATACAAAGCTCAGAGAATTTTTTCGCGATGCCTTTGAAAATATCCCAATCGCTGCGCGACTCCCATACAGGATCAATAGCCCTACTAAGAGGATGAATAAACGGATGCATATCCGAGGTATTCATATCGTCTTTTTCATAGAAAGTTGCTGTAGGCAAAACAATATCGGAATACAAACAAGTGGTAGACATTCTGAAATCTAAAGTCACCAATAAATCCACTTTGCCTTCAACCGCATTCTCATGCCATTTAACATCTTGTGGGTGTTTACCATCAGCGCCTAAATCTTTTCCTAATAAGCCATGTTTAGTGCCCAACAAATGGCGCAACATATATTCATGGCCTTTGCCACTTGAACCCAATAAATTTGAGCGCCAAATAAACATATTGCGCGGGAAGTTTTGTGGCGAATCGGGATCTTGACAAGCAAATTGCAAGTTGCCAGATTTCAATTCATCCACAACGTATTGCTTAGGCTCTTTACCTGCGGCGGCAGCGGCAGTTGCAATACGCAAAGGATTCGTGGCCAACTGTGGTGCAGATGGCAACCAGCCCATACGTTCAGCGCGTGAGTTAAAATCAATAATACTGCCAGACCATTTTTCTTTATTGGCGAGCGGCGATACCACTTCGCTCATATCCAATTTTTCATAGCGCCATTGGTTGGCGTGATTGTAGAAAAATGAAGTGCCGTTCATTTGGCGTGGTGGGCGTTGCCAGTCCAAACCAAACGCAAGCGGCAACCAACCTAATTGTGGGCGCAATTTTTCCTGCCCAACATAATGTGCCCAACCGCCACCGCTCTGACCTACGCAACCGCACATCATCAACATATTAATGAGACCACGGTAATTCATATCCATGTTGTACCAGTGATTAAGTGCAGCACCTACAATCACCATGGAGCGTCCGTGGGTTTTATCCGCTGTGCGCGCAAATTCGCGGGCAACGCGAATAACATCCGCACGTTTTACACCGGTCACTTTTTCTTGCCATGCTGGCGTGTAAGGCTTGTCATCATCAAAACTGGTAGCGCAATTAGCATCGCCTAAACCGTTATCCACACCGTAATTAGCAACGGTTAAATCAAATACAGTTGCAACGAGCACTTCACTGCCATCAGCTAATTGCACTTTGCGGGCAGGCACTTTGCGCAACTGAATATTTTTATGATCGGTGTGTTTGAAATAATCGTATTCGTGTTCTTGTGCACCAAAGTAGGGGAAAGCAACATCGGCAATTAAATCACAATTGTTTTTTAATGAGAGATGCGAATTAATATCTGCACCTGATCCACCTTCACGATTTTCTAAATTCCATTTTCCACTTTGCCCCCAACGATAGCCGATAGAGCCTAATGGACTTTTGAGTTGATTATCATTGGAATCTAAAATAATAGTTTTCCATTCAGGATTATTGTCTTGCCCTAAATTGTCCACCAAATCAGAAGCACGCAAAAAACGACCTTGAGTTAATAGATCACCATTTTTTTCTAAGATGACCAGCATCGGCATGTCGGTAAGCCGTTTTACATAATCCGTAAAATAACTGCTCGGGTTATCGATATGAAATTCTTTTAGAATTACATGACCAAAGGCCATCGCCAATG